>CAMJGE010000010.1 GCA_946405145.1 uncultured Prevotella sp. | reverse complement strand
CTAATTGCCCGAATACTTTCGCCATGCTGATATTATCAGATGTAATGAGTTTCTAGGCAGGGGCCATTGCTAAAGTCTTGTGTGGAGATAGTCACCCATACTAGCGGTGCTAGGCTAGGATACCTAGGTTGCCTAGGATACCTAGGATGCCTAGTCGATCTAGAAAAGAAATATCAGGTGGTTATTGCAGCGGGGTCCCACCTCTTCCCATTCCGAACAGAGAAGTTAAGCCCGCCTGCGCCGATGGTACTGCAATGCAATGCGGGAGAGTAGGAAGCCGCCGTCTTTTTAAGTGTGAGCCTCGAGTCAGCAATGATTTGAGGCTCTTTTTTTATCTTTTTTCGAATGATATTTGGAAGAGTGAAATTTTTAATCTATCTTTGCAGATAGAAATGTTAGAGTGGCTACTAACAAATACTCTTTCATGTTGTTTCATTAATTGTTATTTCGGCATAAACTAAATATAGAAAAAATGAAAAAGGAGGAAGATCTTAACGAACAAACTATCTTCTTAGAAGTAGATTGCAAGGTGATTGAGAAGATTCGAAATGGGCGGCTAACATGTGTTGTCCTTGATATTAATGAAAGTAACCAAACCTTTGTTCTGGAAAATGTTGATGGTAATTTGATGTTAGATATCGATAAGCTTCCTGATACTTATCATAGTTGTTTTTTATATAATCATGGTATTTTTCCATATATCATAAAGAAAACACTCAATTTTGTTGGACTAAACGGTGGCGATGATTGTTGCTTTACTAAAATCATAAATATTGAGCCGGTATCAGGTGTTCGTTTTAATTATCAGGGTTCAGATCAACCAATAATAGAAGATCCTAATGGAGATAGCTGTGTATGGGAATTGCATTTTGAGCTAGTTCCCGTATTAGAAGAGCCTCATTATTATTTGATGCGTTGGAATCCTTCTATAAGTTCTTTTACAGAAAAGGATTATGAGACATGTGTATCTAATATGAAACGTGGTGTGTTTCTATTAGACTGGACTATTTATGATTGGCATGAGGCGCGGAGAGGAGATTTCTTTTATATGATGCGCGTAGGAGATGACAAAGCTGGAATTATGTTTAGTGGACAGCTTATTTCTGATCCTTATCCTGGTGACGACTGGGCAGGAACACCCAAGCGCAAAATGTATGTGAATATGTTATGTATGAACCCAGCAGAATCTTGTGCAAAACCTCGTATCTCTCTAAATAAGATACAGGCTGCTATCCCTGAAATAGAATGGGAAACTGGTCATTCAGGTGAGCTAATATCAAGAGATATTGCAGAGCGATTATCAGAGCTTTGGGATTCTGATGAGTATGATTCTGATGATTCTGAATATGTTAACTGAAGTTTTACAGTCTAAGATGTTGAGATTTTATATTTATTTTGTATCTTTGCAATCTATGAATAGAAATAGAATTGTTTCAATCCTGACTTTACTTCTGCTATTAGTGATGTTGGGTAGCTGTGCCTCTTCAGAGGAGCGTGCAGCACAAAAAGCGGATTTTGCAAGAAAGGTGAAGGTTGCTCTAGACAAGAGGGCTTATAAAATCAGTATCAATAGGATGCTGCCGATGAATGGTGCCAGTAAAAGTGTATCCTATGGTTATTCTGTGGAAATAAGAAACGACTCGTTGTTTTCCTACTTGCCTTACTTTGGAAGAGCATACCAAGTACCATATGGCGGTGGAAAAGGCTTGACTTTTGATGCTCCAATAGGCCATTATCAAGAAGCAAAGGCCAAAAACGGATCGAGGCAGATTGATATAGAGCTAAAAAACGAAGAGGATGAATATATTTACCATATTTCAGTGTTTGAAAATGGCAGTTCGTCAATTGAAGTACAATCTCGTCAGCGAGATCCAATCAGTTATTCAGGAGAAGTGATATTTGATAAATAAGCGATATGAAGAAGCATTTTTTTATTTTATTGATGCTTTTAGTGGGGCTAAAGGCTAGTGCACAGGAGTACAAAACAGTTAAGGATATCTGTTTTACGGCCAAAAGTGACGCTTATGCACAGGAGCGTCTGAAGTTAGACGTGTATTATCCTGAAGGTGTTAAAGACTGTCCGGTGATTATGTGGTTCCATGGAGGCGGCATTGAGGCTGGCCAGAAAGAGATTCCTGAAAAATTGAAGAATAAGGGCTATGTCGTGATTGGTGCCAATTACCGTCTATTGCCTAAGGTAACGATTGATAAGACACTCGATGATGCAGCTGAAGCAGTGGCTTGGGCGTTTCGTCATGCAGCAGATTATGGTGGTGACCCGAAAAAGATTGTAGTTACTGGTCATTCTGCTGGCGGTTATCTGGGAATGCTACTCTGTTTGAATAAGTCGTGGTTGAAGGCTTATGAAGTGGATGCTGACGATGTGTGGATGTATGCACCTTTTAGTGGCCAGGCTGTAACGCATTATAATGTGCGTAAGATGCGTGGTATAAACCCTTTACAGGTGGTGATTGATGAATATGCGCCCATTTATTGGGTGCGTCCAGACTGCCCAACATTTGTTCTGATTTGCGGAGATCGGGAACAAGAACTATTCGGTCGTTATGACGAAAACCAGTATCTGGCACGGATGATGAAGTTGGTAGGGCACAAGAAGACATATCTCTATGAGCTTGACGGACATGATCATGGCGCTATGGTTGAGCCCAGCTTTCATATTCTAGAGGCGCATATCAATCAACTATTGGAGGAAAAAAAGAATAAATAGTTAATCATTAATTGTTTTGAGTTATGGGATGGCTGGATATTACTGCAGTTGTGATTCTGGTAATTATCGGAGGAGTGATTTATTGGAATAAGGTGAAAGGATAAAAACAAAAAGAGATATGAAAAAGAGAATGTTGATAATTGCTTTGGTGCTATCGGCTGTGAATAGTGCCAAAGCGGGGAATGTTGGAGAACAACAGGCTCGTCAGAAAGCAGCAGCTTTTATGACAGGTAAAGCGACAACGCGTGGTGCTACTTCTTTGACGAGAGTTTATCTGCCTTTGCAGACAAAGAGTGCCGCTTGGTCGGTTGTGGATGCACCGATTTATGTTTACAATCTTGAAGGAGGTGGCTATGTGATTGTATCGGGTGATGATCGCACGGCAGATATTCTGGGTTTTAGTGAGAAAGGAGCTCTTGATGCTGATCGATTGCCTGCAAATATGAAATCATGGCTTCAAAGTTATGTTAGAAAGATAGAGAGTATCCCAGTTTCCGCGATGCCTCGTCGTAAGGCTTCTACGAGAGGCGGAAGCACCAAGGAGCCTATCGCTACGAAACTGAAGACAGAGTGGGGGCAGGATTATCCCTATAATCTCCATACACCAAAGTTGGAAATTAAGTGGCACAAAAGAGATACGACTATCAATGCTGCCACAGGATGTGTGGCAACGGCGATGAGTATGATTATGAACTACTATCGATATCCTTCCAAAGTATTGAAAGCTCTCCCCAGTTTTGAAGGCACGTGTGATGTTCCTGTTGTTGATAAAGATACGGATGAGCAAGACACTGTAAAGAATGTGAAGTGGAAAACAGAAGATATTGCCGCCAATACTCCTATCGACTGGAATAATATAAAGGATAAGTATAATAAAAGGAGTGAAGATGCTGGGATTGAGGCAGTTTCAAAGCTGATGATGTATTGTGGGTCGGCTGTTGGTATGCAATATGGTTTTGAGTCAAGAGCCGATAACGCCGGTATGATGAAAGGACTGAAAGAGGCCTTTGGCTATCATGATGTGTATATGTTGAACGACTTTGAATACGACGATCAGGGGTGGGTTGATGCAATCTATACTGAGATGTCGCAGGCGGGTCCTGTTATGTTTGGAGGACAAACACCAACGCAATCAGGTCATCAGTTTGTTTTAGATGGTTATCAGTCTAAGGAAGGCAAGGATTACTTCTGGGTGAATTGGGGCTGGGATGGTGAAGACAACGGCTATATGCTGCTCAGTGTGATGGAACCAGGCTGGATTATCAATGATGAAGGAGAATCAGAGGGCTTTACTGAGATTCAGGATATGGTTTGTGGACTTGGATTTGATGGTAAGGGCTTTACTAAGGTTCCAAATAACTTGTTTTATGCTTATGAATTTGAACTTGGTGAGGATGGTAAGCAATATAGTCGTAGTAGCGAGTCAGAACCATTCCAGATTACGGAATATTATGTTGAGTTTGGTAATATTCATGTAGTTGAACAAACTTTACAATGTGCTGTTGGTATATATGATGCTTCCAATAAGATGGTAGCCAGAACGAATATGTCTGACAAAGATGGCATGAAAATTGAATTTATGTACTATTCATACGTAGAGCCTAGTGAAACAAAAGCAGACAATACTTTTCCTATAGGCAAAGGACTCAGCGATGGTGTTTATACTCTGAAGCTTATTTGTGCTGAGCCCAATACCGAAAACTGGGAGTCAATGCAAGGTGCAGATGATTTGACCGTGAAGATGACAGTGTCTGGTAACAAGTGCAGCTTTAAGTATAATGGTGGTTCTACAGCCATTCACAAAGTGACGGCTGAGACTCCCGCGAATATGGATAATGCCTGGTATTCACTTTCTGGTGTTCGTTTTGATATCAAGCCTACAGCCAAAGGTGTCTATATCCATCAAGGGCGCAAGGTTGTGGTAAAATGACTTAGCGACGCTTGAATTCCATTTTTTTAGGTAGTTTCTGCCATTTACCCTCTTTGGGAACCTTCAACGTACTTCCCTCTACTTGCCTTAGCACGTAGAGGGAATCGTTTTCTACCGTCAGTGTAGCCGTCAGATCCTCGCTGCCATAGTCGTTAATCATCTTCAATTCGGCAGTTTTACCATCGATTTTTGATGAAGTGACCAACCAACAGAAAGAGTTGTTCTTCTTGCCCAGATAGCCAGGCAGTTCTCCATACAGATCCTGTCCGGGAACTGTGATGCTCTCGGAGTAAAGGTCGAGCCGCATAAACACCTCATATTCCTTATTATATATGTGCGCGCGAAATGGCTTTTCTGTCTTTTGGGCTGAAGCCGACAGCCATGTAACTTGAAACACTATCAAAAACAAAATTAATTTCTTCATACTCAGTTTATTTCTAAATTTGTGACAAAGATACTAATCTAAATCATTTTTTCACTAAATGGAATAAAAATATTATGGTTAATATGGTGTTTTTTAGAATAATTTAAGTATCTTTGCAGCCAAGAACATATATAATATGGCGAAAAAACAATTAATGCCAGACTACATCTTCGAGTCAAGTTGGGAAGTCTGCAATAAAGTAGGGGGAATCTATACAGTCCTTTCGACACGTGCCAAGACCCTACAGGAGGTAATTCAGGATAAGATTGTTTTCATCGGTCCTGATTTCTGGAAAGAGCAAGAGAGTCCTTATTTCAAGGAGGATAAAGCCCTCTTTGCCGATTGGCAAAGTGAGGCAAGTGGACAAGGCCTTCATGTCAGGGTAGGTCGTTGGACTGTACCTGGCGAACCCATTGCGATCTTAGTTGATTTCAATCCGTTCTTTGAAAAGAAGAATGAGATATATGGTTGGTTGTGGGAGAACTATCAAGTAGATTCACTGCATGCCTATGGTGATTATGACGAGGCTTCTATGTTCTCGTATGCAGCTGCACTGGTGGTAGAGAGCTATTACAACCATTATCTCGACAGCTCAAAGAAGGTTATCTATCACGCTAACGAATGGATGTGTGGACTGGGTGCCCTGTATATCAACAACAAGCTGCCCCAGATAGGTACAATCTTTACTACCCACGCAACAAGTATCGGCCGTTCTATTGCCGGTAATATGAAACCCCTCTACGACTATCTGTTTGCCTATAATGGTGACCAGATGGCAGGCGAGCTGAATATGCAATCCAAGCACTCTATCGAGAAGCAGACAGCTCACCATGTGGATTGCTTCACTACAGTCAGCGACATCACTGCCAAAGAGTGCGTTGAACTGCTGGATAAGCCTGTAGATGTGGTATTGCCCAATGGCTTCGACGACAGTTTTGTGCCAAGCACACAGAAGTTTGCCAGCAAGCGTAAGGCAGCCCGTAAGAAGATGCTCGATGTTGCCAATGCCCTGTTGGGTGAAGATCTCGATGATGACACCTTACTGATTTCCACCTCAGGACGCTATGAGTTCCGCAATAAGGGTATTGATGTGTTTGTAGAGGCGATGAACCGCCTACTGCGCGATCGTGACCTGAAGAAGAAGGTTGTAGCCTTCATCGAGGTACCTGGTTGGGTAGGAGAGCCCAGAAAGGATCTTCAGGAACGCTTGAAGAGTGGAAAGAAATTCGATACACCATTGGATGTTCCCCAGATTACACACTGGCTCCATAACATGAGTCACGATAATGTGCTGAGTATGATGAAATACTACGATATGCACAACCGTAAAGAAGACAAGGTAAAGGTTATCTTCCTGCCTTGCTATCTCGATGGTAAGGATGGTGTCGTAGATCTCACCTATTACGATATTGTGCTGGGTAATGATCTGTGTATCTATCCCTCGTACTATGAGCCCTGGGGGTATACTCCGTTAGAGGCAGTAGCCTTCAAGGTGCCTTGCATCACCACGGATCTGGCAGGATTTGGTCTTTGGGCTAACACGGTGTTTGGCAAATATGGTGAGATTGAGGATGGTGTGAAGGTGATTCATCGTACCGACTATAACTACTCCGAGGTGGCTGATATCATTAAGGATACAGTAGCTGATTACTCAGCAATGGGCAAGAAGCAGACCGACGCTTGCCGCAAGCATGCTGGCGAACTGTCGAAGAAAGCCCTTTGGAGTGAGTTCATCAAATACTATTATCAGGCTTATGATATAGCTCTGACGAAAGCAGAGGAGCGTATGAAGTCGAAAAAGAATTAAAAATTGAAAATTGAAACAAATCATAAACAGAGAGAATATGAAAATTAAAGCAGATTGCACAAATTCACCTTCGTGGAAGATCCTGACCGTAAAGGCTACTCTTCATGAGGAATTGAAGTGTTTGGACGAGATTGCCCACAACATGTGGTGGGTGTGGAACTTTGAGGCACGTGACCTTTTCCGTGACCTAGACCCTGAGCTTTACCATGATGTAAAGCATAATCCTGTGATGCTCCTTGAGCGTCTGAGTTTCCAGCGTAAGGAAGAGATCATGAAGGATAAGGCTCTCATGAAGCGTATTAAGAATGTCTATGACATGTTCCGCAAGTATATGGACGTAAAGCCCGATGCCAGTCGTCCATCTGTGGCTTACTTCTGCATGGAGTATGGTATCCACTCAGCCCTGAAGATCTATTCCGGTGGTCTGGGTATGCTCGCTGGTGACTATGTGAAAGAGGCTTCCGACTCAAACGTTGATATGTGTGCTGTTGGTTTCCTGTATCGTTTCGGTTACTTCACACAGAGCCTTTCTATGGACGGACAGCAGATTGCCAACTACGAGACACAGAACTTCGGTTCACTGCCCATTGAGCGTCAGCTCGACAAGGACGGTAACCCTCTGGTGATCGACGTGCCTTACACCAACTATCAGGTTCACGCTTACGTATGGCGTGTGAACGTTGGTCGTGTAAAGCTCTATCTGCTCGACACCGATAATGAGATGAACTCAGACTTTGACAAGCCTATCACCCACGCCCTTTACGGTGGCGACTGGGAGAACCGTCTGAAGCAGGAGATCCTGCTCGGTATCGGTGGTATGCTGCTGCTGAAGAAGCTGGGTATCAAGAAGGATATCTATCACTGTAACGAAGGTCACGCCGCTCTCTGCAACCTGCAGCGTCTGTGTGACTATATCGACGAGGGTCTGACATTCAATCAGGCTATGGAGCTGGTTCGTGCCAGCGGTCTTTATACTGTTCACACACCTGTACCTGCAGGACACGACTACTTCGACGAGGGTCTCTTCGGCAAGTACATGGGTGGCTATCCCCAGAAGTTAGGCATCACTTGGGATGAGTTCGTCGGCATGGGTCGTACCAACCCCGATGATCACAGTGAAAAGTTCTGTATGTCAACCTTCGCTTGCAACACCTGTCAGGAGGTTAACGGTGTATCTATGCTTCACGGCTGGGTATCTCAGAAGATGTTCGCTCCTATCTGGAATGGCTACTATCCTGAGGAGAACCACGTGGGCTATGTCACCAATGGTGTTCACTTCCCCACATGGGCTGCTGCTGAGTGGCGCGCTGTCTATGCCAAGTACTTCGATGAGAAGTTCATGGGCGATCAGTCAAACGAAGAGATCTGGCATGGTATCTACAACTGTCCCGATGAGGAGATCTGGGCTACCCGTCAGGCTCTGAAGGCTAAGCTGTTCGATTATATTGCTGTTCAGTTCAAGGAGACTTGGCTGAAGAACCAGGGTGATCCTGCCCGCGTGGTGAAACTCGTGGAGCGTTTCAACCCCAATGCACTGGTGATTGGTTTCTGCCGTCGCTTTGCTACCTACAAGCGTGCACACTTGCTGTTTACCGATTTGGAGCGTCTCGACAAGATTGTCAACAATCCAGATCGTCCTGTTATCTTCCTCTTTGCTGGTAAGGCACACCCCGCAGATGGTGCAGGTCAGGGGCTCATCAAGCGTATCTTCGAGATTTCTCAGATGCCTCAGTTCCAGGGTAAGGTTATCTTCCTTGAGGACTATGACTTCCTGCTGGCTCGCCGCCTCGTTTCAGGTGTTGATATCTGGATGAACACACCTACACGTCCGCTTGAGGCTTCTGGTACCTCTGGTGAGAAGGCTGAAATGAATGGTGTTGTAAATCTGTCAGTAAAAGACGGTTGGTGGCTGGAGGGCTATCGCGAGGGTGCCGGCTGGGCACTTACCGAGAAGCGCACCTATCAGAACCAGGGCTATCAGGATCAGCTCGATGCAGCAACTATCTACTCTCTGCTTGAGAACGAGATTGTGCCTCTCTACTACGATAAGGACAAGAAGGGTATCTCAAAGGGTTGGATCAAGGTAGTGAAGAACTCTATCGCTCAGATTGCACCTCACTACACCATGAAGCGTCAGCTCGACGATTACTATTCTAAGTTCTACGAGAAGGAGGCTAAGCGCTTCAAGGAGCTCTCTAAGAACGACAACCGTCTGGCTAAGGAGATTGCCCAGTGGAAGGAGACCGTTGCAGAGCGCTGGGATGCCGTTGATGTTGTCAGCTGTGAGTGGGACTTCCCGTCAGCAGGCGCAGAGGCTGGTACTAAGTACACTTTGAAGTATGTCATCAACGAGCAGGGGCTCGACGATGCTGTCGGTCTGGAGAAGGTGAACGTACTCGTTGACGCCGAGGGCAATGAGAAGGTATTCTCTGTAGAGCCTCTGACAATGACGGGTCATGAGGGCAACAACTACACCTTCGAGGCTAAGCTGGCTCCACGTCAGTTCGGTCAGTACAAGAGTGCCATTCGTATGTATCCAAAGCACAAGAACCTGCCTCACCGTCAGGACTTCTGCTACGTGAAGTGGCTGGAGCTGCCTGCATTCAACGGCTAAGCCGGTGAGACAGTCATTATAAGCGAAGCGCCCGGGTTCATTTGAACTCGGGCGCTTTATAATTCTCGTTGATGTATTTGCCTAACGGATTGTCCTTGTTGCGTTGAGCGGTATTCAGGATACAGGCAGACATCTTGCGGTGCAGACTGTCCACATTTGTTACTAACGCCTTTTGGGCAGTTGTGTCAGCTTCTGGATGGCGTAGCAACAAGGCCACCTGATTGCCTAGTATCGCTACCGAGTCAGTGAGCTGCTGCCACTCATTGTTAAGCTTTGTGCCTGATACACGTGAGGTGCCTGGCTCAGTTTTCAGTTCGATGGTGGTGATACCTGGTTCCGTGAAGAAACTTACCTGACAGTCAGGTGTCTGTTTCGCCATCACACTGTAGAGCTCTATCTCCTTGACCTCACCATAGAAAGCAAACTTTCCCTCCTTAACGGTGGTGATAGCTATCGGCTGCAGGCCGCCTTCCTTCATCAGGCAGATCGTGTCGCCCTCTGCGTAGGCATTGGCGTAGCCGTCAATCTGATACGTATTGGACTGGCAGGCACAGAGTAATATCCCTGCAGCTGCCAGTCCATAAATAGATCTGATGTTCATCACTTGAAACTTAGGCGATATAGAGGTCGCTGATGCTCTTATTGTCGATGACGCGACGGATAGCCTCCGCAAACATATCGGCTACAGAGAGCTGTTTCACCTTTGGACAGTTCATCGAGAAGGGGATAGAGTCAGTAAAGATAATCTCCTCGAGAGCTGAAGCCGTTACGCGATCGCTGGCAGGACCGCTCATCACGCAGTGACTAGCACAGGCGCGAACGGTGGTGGCGCCATTCTCCTTCATGATGTCTGCAGCCTTGGTGATGGTACCTGCTGTATCCACCATATCGTCGATGATCACCACGTTCTTTCCTGCTACATCACCGATGATCTGCATCGATGCCACCACGTTGGCACGGGCACGTGTCTTGTTGCAGAGCACGAGCGGACAACCTAAGAACTTGGCATAGGTGTTGGCACGCTTAGAGCCGCCTACGTCGGGAGAGGCAATCACCAGATTGTCAAGGTTCAGGCTCTGCAGATAAGGCAGGATCACACCCGAAGCGTAGAGATGATCCACGGGCACATCGAAGAATCCCTGAATCTGGTCAGCATGCAGATCCATCGTGATCACACGGTTCACACCAGCCACGCTTAGCAGATCAGCCACCAGCTTGGCACCGATGCTCACGCGGGGCTTGTCCTTACGGTCCTGTCGAGCCCATCCGAAGTAGGGAATCACGGCATTGATAGTGCGAGCCGAAGCACGCTTGGCAGCATCGATCATCAACAGCAGCTCCATCAGATTGTCGCTGTTGGGGAAGGTGCTCTGCACCAGGAAGACGTCTCTTCCTCGAATGCTCTCCTCATAGCTTACGGCAAATTCACCATCAGAGAATTTAGTAATTAGTAACTGTCCTAACGGGCAGCCCAGACTTTGACAGATTTTCTCTGCCAGGTATTTCGTCGCAGTACCCGAGAATACCATGTAAGAGTTGTTATCAGACATTATTATATGCTTTAAATTAATCAATCATTTTCAGTAGTCGTTCGAAATGGTTCAGCAGTGCCTTGTAGTCGATCTCGTTGTGGATGTTAAAGCGGTTCCACAGATCGCCGCAGATCACCACACCGCCGAAACCTAAAGCTTTCATCTCCTTCACATTGTCGATGTTCATGCCCCCTAAGGCATACACCTTCTTGTCGATCAACCCCTGGCTCGAAGCAGTCTCCAGTTCCTCACGGGTAAACGATGATTTCTCGTCCTTGTTGGTCTGACTGTCGTAGATAGCGTGCAGGAACACGTAGTTGCAGTGCTTCTTGGCATCCTTCAGTTCACTGATGGCGTGACAGGTTCTCGAGATGTTTCCCTTGTAGCCTACGGGTGGTTCCGTGTGGGCATCATCGATATGGATACCTCTCAGGCGGTATTCCTCTTTCAGGTAGAAGTGCCCGTGAACAGTGATCTTGTTACGATAGTCGTCACCCAGCAGCGTCAGCAGTCTCTCAGAGAACATCGGGGCGGCACCAGGTTTGTAGAGATGCAGATTCTCCAGCCCTTCCTCAAAGAGGTCGGCCAGTATCTTGTCTTCTTCAACGAAGAAGGTGGGTTTGGTCATTACGATGAGCTTCATTTTTAAGTATCTCTTCTCTTTCTGATGTGCAAACTTACACATTTTTTTCGATATTGGTATTACTTTCGGCAAAAAAATGTCTTCTGAGGTACATTTTTCAGAAAAATGTCGTACTTTTGCACACTGAAATAGGAAAAATCGGAATAAAAGTTTAATTATATAAAAGAAATTAGAAAGATGAAAGCATTTGTTTTTCCCGGACAGGGAGCACAGTTTGTAGGAATGGGTAAGGATCTGTATGATAACAACCCATTGGCAAAGGAACTTTTTGAGAAGGCCAACGATATTCTCGGCTATCGCATCACCGACATCATGTTTGCCGGTACCGACGATGACCTGAAGCAGACGAAGGTGACACAGCCCGCCGTCTTCCTTCACAGCGTTATCTCAGCCCTCTGCATGGGTGAGGCTTTCCAGCCCGCAATGGTAGCCGGTCACTCTCTGGGTGAGTTCTCTGCCCTGACTGCTGCCGGAGCCCTCAGCTTCGAGGATGGTCTGAAACTGGTCTATGCCCGTGCGATGGCTATGCAGAAGGCTTGCGAGGCTCAGCCCTCAACGATGGCTGCCATCATCGCCCTGCCTGATGAGAAGGTAGAGGAGGTATGCGCCGAGGTGAGCAAGCAGGGCAAGGGTGTGGTAGTTGCCGCAAACTACAACTGTCCTGGTCAGCTCGTTATCTCAGGTAACGTAGAGGCTATCGAGGAGGCTTGTGAGCAGCTCAAGGCTGCAGGTGCCAAGCGTGCCCTCGTGCTGAAGGTGGGTGGCGCTTTCCACTCTCCGCTGATGCAGCCCGCCAAGGATGAGCTTCAGGCAGCTATCGAGGCTACGGAGATCAATACCCCGAAGTGCCCCGTCTATCAGAATGTGGATGCCAAGCCTCATACCGATCCTGCTGAGATCAAGGCCAACCTGATTGCACAGCTCACTTCTTCTGTTCGCTGGACACAGAGTGTTCAGAATATGATTGCCGACGGTGCCGATGACTTCACGGAGTGTGGTCCTGGCAAGGCGCTGCAGGGCATGATCGTAAAGATTAACAAAGAAGTCTCAGCTCATGGCATCGCAGAATAAGCTTATCGTCTATCAGGTCTTCACAAGGCTGTACGGCAATCGTTGCGCCACCCGTAAGGAGAACGGTACGATTGAAGAGAACGGCTGCGGAAAACTGAACGATTTCACGCCCACCGCCCTGAAACATATCAGGGAGATGGGCGTGAGCCATATCTGGTACACAGGTGTGATCCGTCATGCCACTCAGACCGACTACTCCGCCTATGGCATCCCCCGCCAGCATCCAGCCGTTGTGAAGGGTAGGGCAGGCTCGCCTTACGCCATCACCGACTACTACGACATCGACCCCGACCTGGCTACCGATGTCAACCAGCGCATGCAGGAGTTTGAGGCACTGGTGGAGCGCACCCATAAGGCAGGCATGAAGGTCATCATCGACTTTGTCCCCAATCATGTGGCGCGCCAGTATCACTCTATCTGCAAACCCGAATGGGTGAAGGACCTCGGTGAGGAAGACAACCCCCAGAACGGCTTCGACCCCCAGAACAACTTCTACTACTGCCCGGGGCAGCGCTTCACGCCCTATTTCGACCTCTATCACGGCGAGAATGAGCCTTATCTCGAAGAGCCCGCCAAGGCTACGGGTAACGACTGCTTCCACAATGCCCCAGGCATGAACGACTGGTATGAGACGGTGAAGCTCAACTACGGTCTCGACTATTATGCCGGACGCGTGGGCCACTTCAGTCCTATTCCCAACACCTGGACGAAGATGACCGACATCCTGCTCTTCTGGGCATCCAAGGGTATCGACGGCTTCCGCTGCGATATGGCAGAGATGGTGCCTGCCGCCTTTTGGCAGTGGGCCACCGACAAGGTGAAGTACCAGTATCCCGACATGCTCTTTATCGGCGAGGTGTATAATCCCGCTGAGTATCGCAACTACCTGGCTGCGGGCTTCGACTACCTCTACGACAAGGTAGGCATGTATGACACCGTGCGCGACGTGATCTGCGGTCACCAGTCAACCCACGCCATCACAGGCGCCTGGCAGCAGACCGATGATATCCGCGACCATATGCTCTACTTCCTCGAGAACCACGACGAGCAGCGCGTGGCGAGTGATTTCTTTGCCGCCAATGGGCGCAAGGGTGTGCCTGGTCTCGTGGTCTCAGCCCTGCTGCAGCAGAACCCCCTGATGATCTATGCAGGTCAAGAGTATGGCGAGCGAGGCATGGACAAGGAAGGCTTCAGTGGCAACGACGGACGAACCACCATCTTCGACTATTGGAGCGTTGATACCCTGGTGCGTGCCGCCAAGCACAAGCTTACCGATGAGGAGATAGCCCTGAAGGATATATATAATAAGGTGATTCATATCGCCACCACCGAAAAGGCTGTCATCGAGGGCGTCAGCTTCGATCTGATGTACGTCAACAAAGACTATCACCGCCAGTATGCCTTCCTGCGCAAGGCAGGCTCAGAGCTGTTGCTCGTGGTGGTCAACTTCGACGAACAGCCTGCCACGATGGATGTCACCATCCCGTCGCATGCCTTCGACTTCCTGAAGATACGCGAGAAGAAAGCCGCCAAGGGCGTCGATCTGCTCAGCGGTCGCACCCTCAAGCGCCAGCTGAAGCGCGATGAGGCAGTCACCGTAGATGTCGATCCTCTGAGTGCCGTCATCCTAAAATTCTGAACCGATGGACGAGTATATCCTTAACGAGCACAACAAGGAGGAGTTTCCTCCAGCGCACACCGCCGAGCACCTGCTGAACCAGACAATGCAGCGCCTCTTCGGCTGTGAGCGCTCCTATAATGCCCACATCGAGCGCAAGAAGAGCAAGATGAGCTTCCACCTCGACCAGAAGCCCAGTCGTCAGGACGAAAAGGAGATAGAGCGTCGCATGAACGAGCTGATAGCCGACGACCTGCCTGTCACCTTCGAGTTCTGTTCCCGCAGCGAGCTGCCCGAGGAGATCGACCTCGCCCGACTGCCCGATGATGCCTCCGACACCATCCGTCTGGTGCGTATCGGCGACTACGACGTGTGTCCCTGTATCGGGCGTCATGTGCGGAGCACCTCTCAGATAGGCCGTTTCGAGCTGCTGGGCACCAACTGGGATGAGCACGAGCGCTCCTTCCGCGTGCGGTTCAAGATTGTGCAATAATTAAAAAACTAATTAGATATGAAGAAGATTTTTCTACTAACACTGTCTCTCATGTTCATGGGGACGGTTGGCAATGCGAAAGTGAATCAAGCCAGCAACGACGATAAGACACCCGATGGTGTTGAGGCTGTCGATTTAGGACTGAGTGTGAAGTGGGCCAACATGAATGTGGGCGCTAAGAAAGACACTGGTTTCGGCACTTACTTCGCATGGGGTGAGATCAAGCCAAAGCAGGTCTATTCCTGGGGTACCTATGTGTGGAGTAGGGGCGACACCCAGTTCCTGCTCAAATATAACGTCACCGACAGAGCCTCTCGTCTATCTCCCTCCGACGATGCGGCACGTGCCAATTGGGGCGGAGACTGGCGCATGCCCACAGCTGACGAGTACGAGGAACTGCTCAACAACTGCCGATGGGAGTGGACCACGAAGGATGGTATCAACGGCTATAAGGTGATCAGTAAGAAGAATGGCAAGTCCATCTTCATGCCTATCACTGGTTTCCGTTACTATGAGGGTGTTCAGTTCCGCGCCATCAAGGGTGTTTACTGGACTTCCGACCTCTACACCGTCGCGCCCAACAAGGCCTGGTGCCTGGAGTTTGATTTCTCAAATGTAGAGCTGCATTTCGGCAATCTCTCCAGCAATCGCTTCAGTGGCCGCTGCATCCGCGCCGTAAAGTAACCACAGCCATCAAGGCAAAATTAGAAGGCTTTCCCCAATCGGAAAGCTTTTTTTTGTACACTTGTGTTCAGTACGTCAAAGATATTTCGTGATGCTGCGAGGGTGGGAGGAGGCGAGGAAAATGTAAGAATAAATAATAAATGGTAAGAGGTGATTCTCTTACCATTTATTTGTATTAATCTTCTTCTGTTTTTGGGGTTACTTTCAGGAAGACCGGATAGTGGTCGGAGTAGGTCAGTTCCTTTTTATAGTAGGTGAGGCCCTTCAGTTCCTTGGCGTGGAAGATGTAGTCGATACGCACCTGCTTGGTACCGCGGAAGGTGTTCATGAAGCCGCTGCCACACTCCTTGAAGCCGTCCACCAGGTCGCCCAGCATCGTGTTATAGACATAGGAGTAGGGTACATCGTTGAAGTCGCCGCAGACGATGATGGGCACTTCTGATTCACGCATGTCCATTGCCAGCATGTTGGCCTGACCAGAGCGGGCTATCATACCTACTGCATAGTTGCCGTACATGGCTTGGAGTACAGCGTTACTCTGCACATCGCTGCCGCGCAACTTGCTCTTAGCGGCTCTGTGAAGGGTACCGTTGATACTGGTGGTCTCAAGGTGGGCATTATAGACGCGATAGACTTTACCTTTGATGTCGATCTCTGCCCACATGGCACTGTTGTTGGTCATCTCAAAGGGGAAGTTCTTCGTAGCCTTGATGGGGTAGCGGCTGTAGATGATCATATCCTCCTTACCACGTTCGCTATAGGGGAAATATTTCTTGTAAGAGTCAGAATTTTTCTTATCTCCAGCGAAGTCGTTATACTCCTGAAAACAGGCGATATCGACCTTCTGTCGCTTCATTTCGGCGAGGATGTCCTGCGCCATGAAACCTGTGGTCTCACGTGAGAACATGGCCACGTTGTAGGTGGCAATCTTGAAGCCTGGTGTCTTCTCGGCTGCTTCATCGAGTTCACCAAACTGATACATCGTGCCTATGTAGGGGAGGCAGCAGAGCAGGGTGATGAGGGGCATGAGCATCCAGTGGAAGCGGCGCAAGATGAGCCAATAGAGAAGGAAGAAGGCATTGCCCGTGATCATAAGGGGCAAGGCATATACCAGCATGGCGCGTGCCGTGTTTCCTGCAGGTTGCACATCACCACCAAACAGTCCTATGAGTGTGAACACCATCAGTAGGAAGGTGACGATGAGCATCATGAATGAAAAATATTTCTGTACAGCAAGTTTTCCCATGATAAATAAAGTATTTAGTATGTAAAAGGGGGAGTATCGTTATTCGTCGAGATACTTTCTGACCATCTCAATCAGGTTCTCTACCTTGAAGGGCTTTGCCATGAACTCATCGCAGCCTGCTGCCTTTGCCTCACGGATATTCTCCTCGAAGGCGTATGCACTCAGGGCAACGACGGGCGTATCGCTGTTCACCTCTTTGATGATACGCGTGGCATCCAGACCGTTCATCTCCGGCATGCGGATATCCATCAGGATCATGTCGGGATGCTCGTCTTCGTTCATCATCACTGCCTCGATGCCATTATGGGCGCGAAGCAGCTTGTAGCGCTTCTGAAGCACAATCTTCACCAACTCGTAGTTGCTATCCTCATCTTCGGCAACGAGAATCTTCTTCATGTTACGCTCGTTGGCATGGGCACTGACGCGGATGGTGCGTATATTCTGGGTGGTAGTGATTCGCTGCTGGTTCTTGCCGCCAATCGTACCCTCGAACGGCATGTTAAAGCGGAAGGAGGCTCCCTTGCCCACTTCTGACTCTACAGAGATGGTGCCGCCCATCTTCTCTACGATAATCTTACAGAGTGCCAAACCGAGGCCGAAGCCGTTCAGGTTGTTCTCTGCGTCGCCTGATACATAAGTCTGGAAGATGCGCTGCTGGTCTTCTTTGGCGATACCAGAACCGGTATCTTTCACAAAAAACTCAATCTTGGCAGCCTCTTCGAGAATCTGATAGCCGTATGTGATGCTGCCTTTAGGCGTGTGCTTCAGGGCATTGCTGATAAGATTGGAGAATACTTGTGTCAGACGGTTGGGGTCGGTCTTGAACGTAACGTTCATTAAGGGCTTGTTCCACTCCAGTTTCACGGAGTCGGGGCAGCGGAACTTGAAGAGGTTCTTGATACTTGTGCAGAACTCGTTCAGGTCGATCGAGGTCTTCTTGATAACAATCTCTCCGGACTCCACACGCGAGAGGTCGAGAATCTCGTTGACGAGACTCTGCAGACGGTTGTTGTTGCTCTCGATAATCTCATAGAATTTCATGCGATCTTCCTGAGAGTCGGTCTCAACAAGCACGCGCGAGAAACCTTCGATGGCATTCAGCGGGGTACGGATCTCATGGCTCATGTTTGCGAGGAAAAGCGACTTCATCTTACTGGCCTTTTCAGCCTTCTGAGCCTTTTCCTCGTATTCCTTTAGCTTTTGGTTGGCAATCGACAACTGCTCTTTCGCAAGGATTAACCTACGATTCAGATCAGCGTACTTTTGCAGCAATATGTCTTTCTCATTCTTTTCCATGAGTGTGTTGTATGCACAAATTTGGGGCAAAGGTACATATATTATCTGAGATAAACAAATATTTTTGAGTAAATTTTAACTTCTTCGTGCTTTTTCCCAGGCGCCGCTGTTGCTATGGCTTTTCAAATAGGCCATTCCGCGGAACACATTGAGGTTCATAAACACGAAGTAATAAGCGATATAGAGCAGCTTGTTGCTACGACCAGAACGGCCCAATATCCATCCGGCAACAGCCATCAGATAGAAGAGTGCCTGCAAAACCAGTATGATGGTGTAGAGGGTACCTGCACCCCGCATCACCAGGATGATGTTTACAAGCAGGAGGAGCAGCATGGCTACTGGGGTGATGCTCCAGCGGAGCACACGGTGACTGATGTACTGGAAGGCCACCAGCGGCTGATGGAAGGGGTTGAGCATGGCGCGAAGCCACCAGATGCTCTGCAGACCGCCTGCCGCTATACGGCGCTTGCGCTTTGACTCTTCCTTGAGATCGGCTGAGCCATATTCCAAAGCATAGGCATCGGGGGTATAGGCAATGCGTTTGCCGTCTTTGACAATCAGCATCGACATCATAAAGTCGTCAAGGAGTGCTTCGTTGGGCACTTCTTGAACCAAAGTGGGGTCGATGGCGTAGAGTTCGCCTGCAGCGCCCATCGCCGAGTAAAGCTCACTGTCCCAGCGCTTCAGCGTACTCTCATAACGCCAGTAGATGCCTTCGCCCTCAGCTGCCATCTCTCCGGATGTTTTCGCTGCTACGCGCTTCTCACCTGAGACACAGCCCACGGTGGGGTCCATAAACAGACGGGCTATCTCACGCATGGCTGTGGGATTGATCATCGTATTGGCATCGGTGAAGGCTACATAGCGGGTTTTCAGCTCCTGGAGTCCGTGTTTCAGGGCTGCGGTCTTACCGCGACGCTCAGGGCTGAACACGATATCCACCTCGGGATAGGCTGCCAGCAACTCGTTGGTGCGGTCGTTGCTGCCGTCGGTAACCCACATGATGCGGAACTTGTCTTTCGGATAGTCGAGTGCCAACGTATTTTCCATCTTCTCTGCCACAACATCCTCCTCATTATAGGCACAGATCATGAGGGTCATCGTGGGCAGCTCATCGTCAGCCGGCAGAACAGCCTCCTGCGGTTCCCCGCAGAAGAGCCGTTTCACTCGGATGATGATATAGAGTAATATCCCATAACCTACATAGGTATAGAAAACGATCAACAAGCAGACCCAAAACAGGATTTTTAATGTTAACATAGTGTAAAAGTTTTTAGGGGGTGTAAAAGGTGCTTATTTCGTTTCAATCTCTTCCTGCATGTCGATGAACTGCTTATTGGTATCATAGAATTCATACTGCAGGAAGGCGAGTTTCTGAGAGGGTATCACATGGACGCCAAGTCCATATTTCATCTGCCATTGTAGCTTCAGGCTGAAAACGCCCTTGTTGATGTAGGCCGCCACATAGGGGTGTACGTGGAGGAAGAACTTGCGGATTCCGATCTTATTGACCAGGTTGTCAATTTTATTCTCCAAAGTATCTGTGAAGAGGAGGCTCGATTTGATGGTGCCCTTTCCGAAGCAGGTGGGGCATACCTCTTCTACATTCACGCTCATGGCTGGGCGCACGCGCTGACGGGTGATCTGCATCAGTCCGAACTTGGAGAGCGGCAGGATGTTGTGTCGGGCTCTGTCCTTCTGCATGTTCTTGCACATGCGTTCGTAGAGCAACTGACGATCCTCGGGCAGTTTCATGTCGATAAAGTCAACGATGATGATGCCACCCATATCCCTGAGTCGCAACTGGCGTGCCAGCTCGTCGGCAGCTCCCAAGTTGGTCTCGAGGGCATTGGTCTCCTGACTATTCTCTTTCTTGATACGCGTACCGCTGTTCACATCCACTACATGCATCGCTTCAGTGTGCTCAATGATGAGGTAGGCGCCGTGCTTGTAATTGACAGTCTTTCCAAAGCCTGACTTCAACTGTTTGGTAACGTCGAAGTTGTCGAAGATAGGCAGTGTTCCTTGATACAACTTGACTATCTCCTTCTTCTCTGGAGCAATGAGCCCCAGGTAGTTCTTGATTTCGTCGTGAATACCGCTGTCGTTGACGTAAATGCCGTCGTAAGAGGGATTGAACAGATCGCGAAGCAGTGCCACAGCCCGGCTTTCCTCCTCAAAACAAATCTGCGGGCGTTCGGTGGTTTTCTGAACTTTCGTGATGGTGTCTTCCCAGCGTTTCAACAGGATTTTCAACTCTGCATCGAGTTCGGCAGCCTTTTTGCCTTCAGCCACCGTACGCACGATGACACCGAAGTTCTTAGGCTTGATGCTTTGGATGAGCTGTTTCAATCGGCTACGCTCCTCGCCACGCTTAATCTTTGTTGAGACAGAGATGCCGTTCTCAAAGGGGATCAGCACCAGATAGCGCCCTGCGAAACTGAGTTCGCATGTCAGTCGCGGCCCTTTGGTGTTGATAGGCTCTTTGGTGATCTGAACCAGAATCTCCTGTCCAACAGTCAGTGTGTTGGCGATGCTGCCGTCCTTCTTCAGGGCGGGCTGGATGCTAGCTTTCTGAATAGGGTAGAGCTTCTTGCGGTCGCTCGTCACCTGTTTCAGATACTTCTCGTAGGAGTGGAATTGATTTCCCAGATCAAGATAATGCAGGAAAGCCACGCGCTCGGCACCGACATCGACGAAGCAGGCATTGAGGCCAGGCATGATCTTCTTGACCTTTGCCACGTAGATGTTACCTACCGAGAACGACACGGTGCGCTGCTCCTGCTGGTACTCTACCAGCTGCTTGTCTTCGAGCAGGGCTATCGAGATGTCTTTCGGCTGAACATCAATGATTACTTCACTTGTCATTAGCTTCTTGCTATTCTTGTAGGGTTTCTTTTAATTCAAAAGGGTGTGCCGCTATCCTTTTCAGGATTAGCAGGCACACTCCTTTCATTTTCTCTCTTTTGTCACTTAAAGCTTACTTGCTCTTATGACGATTCTTGCGCAGTCTCTTCTTACGCTTGTGTGTAGCCATCTTGTGGCCCTTCTTTTTCTTTCCGTTTGGCATAATTCTAGAATTTATTTAAGTTGTTAATTACTTCATCTTCTCAATAAAGCTCTTTGAGGGCTTGAAGGTGGGGAAATCGTGGGCGTCGATAACGATCGTCGTATTCTTCGAGATGTTACGAGCTGTCTTCTGAGCGCGGCGCTTCACGAGGAAGGTACCAAAACCGCGGAGATAAACATTCTCCTTGTTCTCAGCGAGGCTCACGCGGATCTCCTCCATAAAAGCTTCGACAGTGGTTGCCACATCTTTCTTGGCTACACCAGTCTGATCAGCAATTTTGTTGATGATGTCTGCCTTGGTCATTTCTTTTTCTTATATATTAATAATGTGAGAATTTGTATTTTCTCGATTTCGGACTGCAAAGTTACTAATTTTCAGTGGATTACCGAAATATTTCCCGATTTTTTTTCAAAAAAAGGCAAAAATAGTTGCTCTATTTGGTTTTTTGTACGCTCTCGCACCACAAAATCTGCTCTCTTCAGCTATTTTTGATGATGAGTGTGGAGTTGGTGCCGCCAAAGCCGAAAGAGTTGCTGAGGAACAGGTCGAAATGCTGGTCCTTACGCTCTGGCAGTACGTTGACAACGGCAGTCTCCTCATCAGGGTTCTCGAAGTTCAGGTTGCCTGCCATGAAGTCGTTCTTCATCATCAGGATGGAGTAGATCACCTCGCTGGCACCTGCCATCCACATCTCATGACCTGTGAGACTCTTGGTGGAGCTGACGGGTACTTTGTAGTCGCCAAATACCTGGGCTATCACCTGTGCCTCGCGCTGGTCGCCTATCAGCGAACTGGTGGCGTGGGCATTTACATAACCGATATCGTGGGGCGTAACACCTGCATTCTTCAGGGCGTTCGTCATACTCTTTGCCGGACCTTCGATATTAGGTGTAGAGATATGGTCGCCGTTGCCGGAGAAGCCCCAGCTTAACACTTCTGCCAGAATTGGCGCTCCTCGCTGGATGGCGTGCTCAAAACTCTCTAATATCAGAGAGGCACCGCCACCACTGGGCACGAGTCCGTCACGATCCTTATCAAAGGGACGACTGGCTTTCTCGGGGACATCCTCACGGATAGAGAACGACTGCAGTCCGTCGAAAGACACCACACCAAGGTGATTCACCTCTTCGGCTCCACCACAGATGATGCAGTCCTGTAAGCCGTTGGCTATCAGTGTAGCTGCCATACCGATACTCTGGGAACCAGAAGAGCAGGCGGCGGAAATCGTCTGGTTGATACCCTTCAACTTGAAGATACAAGCCAGATTCATGGAGATGGTGGAGTTGAGGCTCTGGAAGAGTGAACCGCTGCCACAAGCCAGACTGGTGTGCATCTGGTGGAACTTATCTACCGCCTTGCTGCTGGCTTCTACGACAGAGTCGTTGCCATAGATGATGCCCACATCGTGGCGCTCCAGATAGTCCATATCGATACCAGCCTGTTGCAAAGCCTGCAGCGTAGCCAGATAGGCATACTGGCTCTCTTCGTGCATATAACTTCTTGTATTGCGGGGTAGCAGGGCTTTCAGATCGGCCTTCGGTACATTTCCCACCAGTCCAGAACGGAAGCCCGCCTCCTTACGCACAGGATCGAGGATGATACCACTCTTTCCTGCATAAAGGGCGTCTCTGACTTCGTCGAGGCTGGTACCGATGCACGACCAGATACCCATGCCTGTAATTACAACTCTATTCATGCGATTTATCGTCTGTTTGCTCAATTTGGCTGCGAAATTACAAATAAAATATGAGATATGTATTAGATTTCGGCTTTTTTTTGTATTTTTGCACAAAATCTGAAATTTACTCAAAAGTATGGCAACAGTTGACGACAAGAAAGTGATTTTCTCGATGGTCGGAGTGAGCAAGACCATTCAGCAGAACCAGAAACAAGTGCTCAAGAACATCTACCTCAGTTTCTTCTATGGGGCGAAGATCGGTATCATCGGTCTGAATGGTGCCGGTAAATCTACGTTGATGAAGATTATTGCGGGACTCGACCAGCAGTATCAGGGCAACGTGGTGTGGAGTCCTGGCTACTCGGTGGGTTATCTGCCGCAGGATCCGCCACTCGACGAGACCAAGACTGTAAAGGAGAATGTGATGGAAGGTGTGCAGCATGTATATGATGCACTCGCCGAATACGATGAGATTAACGTGAAGTTCGGACTGCCAGAATATTATGAGGATGCCGACAAGATGGACAAACTGATGCAGCGCCAGGCAGAGTTGCAGGATATCATCGATGCGACAGACGCCTGGAATATGGACTCGAAACTGGATCGTGCGATGGCAGCCCTGAACTGTCCTCCTGGCGATTGGAACGTACAGACGCTTTCGGGTGGTGAGCGCCGTCGTGTGGCTTTGTGCCGCCTGTTGCTGCAGAAGCCTGATGTGCTGTTGCTCGATGAGCCCACCAACCACCTCGACGCAGAGTCGATAGACTGGTTGGAGCAGCATTTGCAGCAGTATGAGGGAACGGTGATTGCTGTGACCCATGACCGCTATTTCCTCGACGATGTGGCTGAGTGGATTCTTGAGCTGGATCGCGGTGAGGGCATCCCCTGGAAGGGTAACTACTCTTCCTGGCTCGAACAGAAGTCGCAGCGTCTGGCTCAGGAGGAGAAATCAGCCTCTAAGCGCCGTAAGACCTTAGAGCGTGAGTTGGAGTGGGTTCGTATGGCACCCAAGGCTCGTCACGCAAAAGGAAAAGCCCGTCTGAACTCTTACGACAAGATGCTGAATGAGGAGCAGAAAGAGCGCGAGGAGAAACTGGAGATCTTCATCCCCAACGGTCCGCGTCTGGGTAATAAGGTCATCGTGGCAGAGCATGTCGCCAAGTCGTTCCCGGAGAAGCAGCTCTTCAGTGACCTCAACTTCATCCTGCCGCCAAACGGCATTGTGGGTGTGATTGGTCCTAACGGTGCGGGTAAGACAACACTATTCCGACTGATCATGGGACTTGATACCCCTGATGCAGGAACCTTTGATGTGGGTGAGACGGTGAAACTATCGTATGTGGATCAACAGCACAAGGACATCGATCCGGAGAAGAGTGTCTATCAGGTGGTGAGTGGCGGCAATGAGACGATCCGCATGGGGGGTAAGGATGTGAATGTGCGTGCTTATCTCTCACGATTCAACTTCAGTGGGGCTGATCAGGAGAAGAAATGCGGGGTACTCTCTGGTGGTGAGCGCAACCGTCTGCATCTGGCTATCGCACTGAAACAAGAGGGTAATGTCTTACTTTTGGATGAGCCCACTAACGATATCGATGTTAATACGTTACGAGCCCTTGAAGAAGGTCTTGAAGCCTTCGCTGGTTGTGCGGTAATCATCAGTCACGACCGCTGGTTCCTGGATCGTATATGTACCCATATCTTAGCTTTCGAGGGTGAAGGGAACGTGTTCTACTTCGAAGGCAACTACTCTGAATATGAGGCCAACAAAGCACAGCGCTTAGGTCTTGAAGAACCCAAGCGTACACGTTATCGTAAACTCATGGAGGAGTAAGGGATTACCGACAAAGCATCTGATAGGGGCATGTCTTACAGCGATCGGCATCCTCTGTCGGCGAGAAAGCGAGGTCTTGGGAAAAGATCTCGCTCATCTTTTCTGTCAGCAGCTGCATAAACTCATTCGATACGTTGGCGATATCCTTGACGGGCTCCTTACCTAGTTTCAGGGTGGGATCATAGTTCTCGGCTCCCGTATGTTGAATGAACAGGAGGAGCGGGGATACCGGGATGTTCTTCTCCTGTCGCACGATATGACTATAAAGGAAAGCCTGTAGGTAATAGTCGCTATGCTCTTTCACATTCGCGGGATCGAAGATGGCAGCCACATCGGGCAGGTCTTTCTGTTTCTTGGCACCAGTCTTATAGTCGATGACACGCACCAGCTCTTCACCAGTCTCGGGATCGGTAATCTGGTCTAAGCGATCTATGATTCCTTTGAGAACCGTATCTCCGAAAGGCATTCTGATAGGTTTCTCCAAACCTAAGATACTGAAGGGCGTCAGTTTCCTGTCGGCTTCCAATAGCAGACGGAGATACTTGATGATCACCTCTCTGTTGATAAGCTGCAGCCCATCGTAGTCTGGTGTCTTGCGGTTCTGATCCTTGATCTGGAATAGTTCGGTTCTGAAGGCAGCATCTACTGCCTGCTCAATCTCTATCTTACTCATCAGGTAGTCGTCGATGACTAAGGCAGTGATATGGTTGCCTGTCAGCACCTTCAGTTTCTCATAGAGTGTCTGGGCTGCCTTGTGGAAGATGTTACCGAAGATGCGGTTGTCAATGAGTTCCTCGTCATTTTCGTCTGGCTCTATCAGGTTTGCTACATAGTGGTAGAAGAAGCGCAGCTGACAGCGCAGATAGGTGCTGATGGCAGTGGGACTGATACCTCCTTTCTCCTTCTCCTTCGAGAATTGATTCTTCATAATCGCCATTACCTCATCGGTTTTTGCGATAGCCTTGGGGCGACGGAGACTGGTCTTTTGTCCTGCCTGAAGGGTACGATATAGGATGGGCTTTTCGCGCTCCACCATCTGTTGCAGCATGAAGCGTGACATCTCTCCCGCCTGTCCGTCGTTGGTTGCGTTGTTATAGACCAGTGTGACATCTTTAGCACGCTGCAGGAGACGATGGAAATAGTGTTCATAGATAGCCACCTTATGATCTACGGTAGTAAGTCCGTAAGCCTTTCTGATGCTATAGGGAATAAACGAGGTGTCGCTTACGCCGCGAGGCATGTTGCCTTCGTTGCAGGAGAGCATCAGCACGTGATCGAAGTCGAGGTTACGGGTTTCGAGCACGCCCATGATCTGAATACCTTCTGCTGGTTCGCCGTGAAAGGGAATAGAGGTTGACTGTATCACTTGTGTCACCAGACGCTGAAGGGTGATAATATCGACTTTCAGGATGCTGCTGTCCACCAGATCCGTCAGACGATTCAGCACTGTATAGACTCTGAAGAGACTTTCTGTAGCCAACTGATCCTTCGGGCTGGGGTCTTTTGCCACATGGCGCACGATACCCAATAGGGCATGTAGCAGTTCGCCATTGTCGGTATAGTGGGTGTCGGCATAATCCTCGGGCATCATCTTCGCAAAGGGATGGCGCTTCATCAGTTCGAGCCAGTGGCGTCTGAACGAATGGGTCTTCAGCGAATAGCCGTTGATCTGCAGATTGAAGAACTGACTCACCAGTGTGGAGGCAGCTGTCTGACTCAAGGGATAGCCTGTGGTGACGTTTACTTTCTCCACTTCCTTCGGCAGACAGTGTATCACCGTCTGCAACAACTTCTCGTCGCAGAGTACGATGGCGGTTTTCCTGCCTGCAGCAATCCGTTCTGGTGTGAGCCACTGACTCACGTAGCGTGCCTGGATATTCTCCGTAGGTGCTGAGATATAGGTCAGTTCCTCTGGCGGCAGCTCTTCGGTATCTTGATAGAAGATGGCCTTGCCTTCTCGCTCCAGCCGCTTGAAGAGTATCTTCTCCACCTCCTGCAGATGGTTAAAGCCTACAAAGGCATAGGTGTCGTAACGGAAGTCGATAGCTGGATTCTCTGCTACCTGGCGGTAGAGGGCTCCCTCATAGCAGAGCTGTTGACTGGCGAGCTGTTCGTTGAAGCGATGATAGATGGTGCCGATACGACTCCAAAGTCTCAGGAACCGCTGTTTCAGTTCACTGTTATGGTCCTCAGAGAAGTTGCTGAAGAATCGCTTGATCATCTCCCGCTGTTCATCCGTGAGGTAGGAGATGTCATCGAGCTCATGGATATCGCGCAGGTTCTTAAACACTTGGTCGGCAGGACCCATGTTCTTATCCAGGTCGTCGAAGTCGGCTAAGAGCAGTTGTCCCCATCCATAGAAGTGATCCAGCGTCTCGTCAATCCCTGTTGTCTCAACAAAACATTTGTGGAGTTCGCAGACCAGTAGGATAGGGTCGGCCACCTTCCACGAAGAGTGACTGCGGAAGAGGTCGCTAATGGTGATATAGGCAGGGCTCCATAAGGGTTTTCCCGCCAGTCGTGCCAGATGCTCATTCAGGAAGAGCGAAGCGCGTTTGTTGGGGAACACTACCGCTACTCTCGACAGGTCGGTTCCATATCTTTTCAGCAGATCGGTTGCTACATGCTCAAGAAACAACATATCATTATTCGTCTTTAATCTCCTCAATCTTATTACTATACACAAACCAGAGATAACCGCTCACCTTGGCATCGGGCTGCATGGTTCTGATCAGCTGCATATATTCACGCACCTGATCGATGTATTCCGGTTTCTGACTACCGAACTTGAAATCTACCACCACCCATTTGTCGCCGTCGTTCATCACGCGGTCTGGCCGTCGTTCCTTCACCTCGCCGTTCTCTGTTGTGAGGATGGTACATTCGTTGAAGAGTGTCCAGTGGGGTGAGAACCAGTCAGTCACCCGCTGATCCTGCAGTCGTTTTCTCAGCATCTTGGTGATGCGTTCTGGGGTGATCTGCTCATCGTAGAGCACCCCCTCAAACTGCAACTGCTTCAGGGCATCCTCTATATCATCGGTGGTGCGGATGGTAGAGAATATCTGGTGCAGTACACTACCTGTCTGGATGTAGTTCAGGCGCTCTATCTCATCACTCTCATCAGCCTCGATAAACGCCTGACTGCGGTTACTCTGGCGGAAGTTTACCTGACTCTCCATATAGCGGAAGTCAACATCGATGGGCTCTGCTGGCTGAAGGAAGGGGTTGCTAGAAGAGCTAGGCTTACTAGGGCTGCTAGGACTACTAGGCTTACTAGGCATCTTAGGGCTGCTAGTAAAGATCAGCTTTTCTTTCTCATCCTCTAGGCCTTTGAGGGTGGCATGGGGCATATCCTTTGCCACTAAAGGCAGACATTGCTCAATCAGTCCGGAGCGTGAATTCTTGAACCCACGCTTACCTATCACGTAGAGCCCTTTCTTAGCACGGGTGAAAGCCACATACAACAGATTCAGATTATCTACTGTGTTCTGCAGATGTTCATGCAGATAGTCCTGTTCGTAGATGGTGCCCAGCATCTGTTTCTGGATATAATCGACAGGTGCGATGGGCAGATCGCTGAAGGGCTGTTCCTGAGGCTGGCACCACAGGATGTTTCCACTGGTCTTCTCCAGCTGCCAGTCGCAGAACGGACAGATCACATAGTCATATTCCAGTCCCTTCGACTTGTGGATAGAGAGAATCCTCACACCATTGGTCTCTTTGCTCTGAATCGTCTTGCTACAGATGCTCTCATCCCACGCTGCAAGGAACAAGTCGATGTCGGCGGTGTTCTCACTCACATAACTTGCCAGCTGGTCATAGAAAGTGAACACATAGGCACTCTGCTCGTTCAGTCGCTCCAGTTCAAAGATGGCGTGCAGGCGTTCTGCCAACTCATAGAGCGGCATCGTGAGCAGCACCTCCCGTTGGGTGAGGAATGCCTCTGGCAACAACTGATCCAGATCGTTTGTACTCAGAAACAGACTGTTGTCTTCTGCTTCCTGCAACACGTCGATATGGTAGAGTTTCACAATGGCGGCTTTTGTCAGCTGGTCGTCAGGGTGGGTGAGAAGTCTGAGGGCTGATACCAGGAGGTTGACTGCTGCTGAAGCATCCAGTCTGAAGGCCTCGTCAGACACGATGTTGATTCCTGGCATCTGCTCCAGGAAATAATTGGCGATTGTGGGGATAAGGGAATTGGTACGCACCAAGATGGCGATTGACTGCTGGGGGACGCCGCGTGAAATTAGCATGCTGATGGCGTCTGCCACCTGTTGGAGTGTCTGTTCCTGATAATCTTCTGCAGGCAGAAGCATAACGCTCACCTCGCCAGCTTCCTCACGATCCTCTGGTATATTCTGCACCACATCAGCATAAGCTTTCTTCAACTGCTCTGCAGCTTCACCACTCAGTTCTTTCTGTGCCAGATATTCTAGGTCTGCCGCATGGGTGAAGAAGTAGTTGTTGAAGTTGATGACCTCACGTTCGGAACGGTAATTGGTTTTCAAGGGCAGTGTGACAATCTGCTGTTGACGGAACTGCTGTTCGATGTCATTCAGCAGTCGCCAGTCGCCTGAGCGCCAGCGATAGATGCTCTGCTTCACGTCGCCCACAATGAGGTTTGAGCCACCTTCATGACTCATCGATTCGTCGAGCAGCACGCGGAAGTTCTGCCACTGAACGGTACTCGTATCCTGAAACTCGTCAATCATCACATGCTCCAGCTGGGTGCCGATCTTCTCAAAGATAAAGGGCGAGTCACTGCCTTCTATCAGGGCGTGCAGCAACTGCTGGGTGTCGCTCAACAAAAAGCGGTTGTTGTTCTCATTCAGTTCTCTTACCTTCTGCTCGATACTGCCCAATAGTCTGAGCTGGTTCAAGTGCCTCAGGGTGAGGTCTGCCGACTTGAAGAGTTTCCATTGGCGCGGACGTTCCTCTA
Source organism: uncultured Prevotella sp. (assembly GCA_946405145.1). Taxonomy (GTDB): domain Bacteria; phylum Bacteroidota; class Bacteroidia; order Bacteroidales; family Bacteroidaceae; genus Prevotella. The sequence continues at coordinate 43,257 of CAMJGE010000010.1, read as the reverse complement.
CCGCATAGCGCAGGATATCGCCTAACACCCCTTCTGCCAACGAGATGATGTAGTCGCGCTGAGGGTGCGTCTTAGCGCACCATTTCTCAGGATTATCTAAACAATTGGCAACAGTAGTATTTTCGATAGAAGCATCAAACACGCCATTCTGCAGTTTCCGGAAGAAACTGGCTATACCTCGGTTCTTGTTCGACAGATCATCCGTGCTGAGGCCTTCACCTTCAAGTGTTTCGAAGAAGCTCTCTCCAATCAGCTTCATCCTTTCCTCTGCGGCTTTTCTGATCTCTCGCAGGTGGGTGGTGTATTGCTCAAAGAACCCTTTCTCTTCCATCTTCAGTTTCAACTGCTGACTCACCGCCTTGTATTCGTCATTGAAGATGGTACGCCCGAAACGTTTGATCTGTGTGATAACGTTCCAAGACTTATCATCCGAGATACTCTCCATGATGTATTTCAGGATCCACTGCAGTATCACGTCGGTGGTGCTCAGGTCGGCAATCAACTGATCTACCGCCATTTCTTCCACCTGTACGTCATTGAGACCGATTTTCAGATTGGTCGTCAGGTCGAGTTCGCGTGCCATATTCCTCAGTACACTCTGGAAGAAGGTGTCGATGGTCTCCACGCGGAAATAGTTGTAGTTATGCAGCAGGTTGGCGAGTCCATGTCCGGCTTGCTCTCTGATGAGTGGCTCCTTGAAGCCAGTCTTCTCTGCTATCGCTTTCAGATAGTTGTCCGACTCAGGCAGCGCCTTCCAGATGCCGTAGAGCTGACTCAGTATTCGCATCTTCATCTCCTCAGTAGCCTTGTTGGTGAAAGTCACTGCCAGGATGTTGCGATAGCTCATGGGATTCTCCACGATCAGTCGGATATATTCGGTGGCAAGCGTAAATGTCTTACCGCTTCCGGCACTTGCCTTATAAACAGTCAGGGGTGTTACCATCGTTTAAAGAGTTCAAAGTCAAAAGTGATACCTGCTTTCTGGAATTGCGTATTCAGGAAGCTGACGAAAAAGCCCAAGGATACATAACGGTTGGTGAAACCGTAACCGAACTCGAAGTAGGGGCGTGTGTGCTGCACAACTACATTGCTGAAGTAGAGGCGCTCCTTCTCGATATATTTACCTACGTAAGGCAACCACGTGGCGAAGAGCAGTGGTGATTCATACGACACATTGTTGCGGAAATAGAAGTTCGATTCGTTGTAGATTTTGCCGTCGAGCAACTGGAAGTCGCCACTCCACTTGTCGTTCCAGCCTTCAGGAAGGTTGTTTTCCCTGAAGTTCGAGTAGTCCATGAAGTAGTTGTCGCTCCTGTTGGTATAGAAACCGTAGCCGTGTCTGATGTTCAGTATGCGCAGACCGCGGATTCTCATCTTCCATTGTCCGTCAAGCTCCCAGCGCTCATATTGCAGGTTCGATTTAAACACATTCTTGATGCTTCGCTCGTAGGTGGCAGTGAGCGTAGGTCCTTTGTCCAGCCAGGGGTAGAACTTAAATACGATCTTCGGTGCAAAGCTTCGGTATTCCGTTGGCTTATCGTATTTCTCCATCAGCCCTTTGTTGACAGCCTTACGCTGGTGGTACACGAGACCTGTCTCGAGATCAAACCAGTCGAACAGCATGATGTTGTTCTTCACTTCTACAAAGTTATCGGTAAACTTGTCGGCATCTTTTTCGTCGAACTTGAGGGAGTCTCCGTGCTCATGGTTGATCTGATCCAGCACGGTGGAGTTACTGATGCGGTTACCATTACCCCATACGATCTCAGCATATCCGTTACGCTTCGGGTTGTAAGTCATTCTCAAGGGTGCAGTGAAGTAGAACTGCTTCTGCTTGAAGTTATAACCGAACGTAGGCTCCAGTGTCAGATATCGGTGGTCATTGAATCTGTAGCGCAACCAGAACCTTATCTTATATGACAGACCTTTGCTGCCGCTATAGCGCACATATAGGGGATTGATGATGGGTGACAAGCGGAACTCCGCATCCTTCGACTCTGCTGCCAGAGGTGTCACGAGGTTGTCGCCCACAGAGTGCCAGAGAAAGTCTCTCAGCTTATTCTCCTTATGTTCGGTGGTGTCAGCTTCTGCCGCTTTGCGTTGCATCTCCTGCGCCTCATAGACACGCTTGTCACTCTCTGCCAAGGGTTCTGGACGTAAGGAGTCGATCATCTCATCGGTTCTGCTCTCGTTGATGCTGTCGGGCAGGATGGTAGGCTGATGGTAGAAAGAGTTGAACACGGTTGATACCCTGTTACCCATAAACTTGAAGGTGGCGGCTGTGGTGCATTGCGCTGGCATCAGTCCGAAGGCACCATCTGTACCTTGTTTCACGTCGGAACAGAACGATACCATATCAAACTCACCATTCAGCACCGTACGGATAATACGCCCCGTATTGGTCTCCACGATGGCAAAGCCGTTCACCAGCTGGGTGTTATAGAGCTTCGGCTTGAACTCCAGTCGGGTGCTTCCGTCTCCCTGCAGGTATTGCTTATAGCGATAATAAAGCCTGTTGTGAGGGTGGAAGGGCGACAGCATGTAGTTTTCGTAGAGGGTGATGCCATACAGGTCGGGTGTGTTGTATTCAATCAGGTGAGGCATCGCCTTGCGGTTTCTGCGAATGGTTCCCGTCACCAACTGTTTCTTGATGTCGAAGTTGTGCTCATCCTTGTAAACGATATTGCTGTATGATTCGCGGATGTATTCCCTGGGGTCTTTGGCGAGCACATACATTGAGGGGATGAGCCAGAGGATGGCGTTACGCTTCTCAACATTGAAACGGAACTTGGCATATACGTTATCCTCAAGGTTTTTCACATCACTGATGTTCAGATGCCGGTATTCGTATATTTTACCCAGTATCAGCGAGTCTTTCTTAGCACCAGACATAGCCGTCGGCATACTGAGTGTCAGTAGGCAGATGAGTATGGCTCTGATGTATAGTTGACGCTGACTCAATGTCTTAAAGGTTTAATTTCGGTTTCAGGAACTGTCCTGTGATACTCTCCTGGCATTTGGCAATCTCTTCGGGTGTGCCTTTAGCCACCAGTGCGCCACCCTTGTCGCCGCCGTCAGGCCCTAAGTCTATCACATAGTCGGCACATTTGATGATCTCCATGTTATGCTCGATGATGAGGATGGTGTGTCCTCGTGCTATCAGTGCGTTGAAGGCCTCCAGCAGTTTGTGGATATCGTGGAAGTGTAGTCCCGTCGTCGGCTCGTCGAAGATAAAGAGTGTCGGCTCCTGCTTCTCCTGCCCGATGAAGTAAGCCAGTTTTACGCGCTGGTTTTCACCGCCGGAGAGGGTCGATGAGTTCTGTCCCAGTTTGATATAGCCCAGTCCCACATCCTCCAGACTCTTCAGCCGCTTCACGATGGTATCTTTCTTATAAGTGTTGAAGAACTCAATGGCTTCCGATATCGTCATGTTCAGCACGTCGTCGATATTCTTTCCCTCAAACTTCACGTCGAGAATCTCGTGCTTGAAACGATGTCCGTGACAGGCCTCGCACTCTAATACGAGATCGGCCATAAACTGCATCTCTACCGTGATCACACCAGCACCTTTACACTCTTCACAGCGTCCGCCGTCGGTATTGAATGAGAAGTGCTGGGCGGTGAATCCCATCTGCTGCGACAAGGGCTGTTCGGCAAAGAGGTCGCGGATGGCGTCATAGGCTTTCACATACGTCGCGGGATTCGAGCGGGTGGATTTGCCGATGGGGTTCTGATCCACAAACTCCACATGCTTGATGGCATTGATGTCGCCAGCGATGCCGAGATACTCGCCTGGCGCATCGCACGCATCTCCCAGATGACGCTTGAGGGAAGGGTAGAGGATACCTTTTACCAGACTCGACTTGCCCGAACCCGAGACACCTGTTACAACCGTCATCACATTGAGTGGGAACTGAACGTCGATGCCTCTCAGGTTGTTCATCCTGGCACCCTTAATATCGATGTGCAGGTTCCAGGGGCGGCGACTCTTCGGCACGTCGATGGTCTCCTCGCCTAAGAGATACCTCACGGTGTAGCTCTTGGAACCTTTCGAGGAAATGATATCCTTGGCGTTGCCATGAAACACAACCTCTCCGCCCAGGCGCCCTGCATCGGGGCCGATATCTATCAGATAGTCGGCAGCACGCATGATCTCCTCATCGTGCTCCACCACCACAACGGTATTTCCCAGATCCTGCAGATCCTTCAGTACATTGATCAGACGATTGGTATCTCTGGCATGCAGTCCGATACTGGGCTCATCGAGGATATAGAGCGAGCCCACGAGCGAGCTTCCGAGACTGGTACAAAGGTTGATGCGCTGACTCTCACCACCCGAGAGTGAGTTCGACAGACGGTTGAGTGTCAGGTAGCCAAGTCCCACGTTGAGCAAGAACTGCAGTCGGTTTTTTACCTCCGTCAGAAGGCGCTTTCCCACCTCAGCATCGTGCTCGTCGAGTTCCAGACGGTCGAACCACTCCTTCAGCCTCACCACAGGCATCTGCACGAGGTCGGTGATGCTTCTGCCCCCAATCTTCACGTAGTCAGCCTCAGGCTTCAGACGCGTACCGTGACAGGTCGGACAGGTGGTTCTGCCGCGATAGCGTGCCAGCATCACGCGGTATTGTATCTTATACTGACTGGCTTCCACCATCTTGAAGAACTCGTCGATACAGGGTTTCTCCTTAGCGCCCTTATCAGAGGGCAGTCCGTGCCACAGCCAGTCTTTCTGCTGCTGCGTCAGGTTCATGTAGGGCTCGAAGATGGGGAAGTTGTCGATGGCGGCATGACGGATAAACCACTGCTGCCACTCTTTCATCTTCTCGCCGTGCCAGCACACCACGCAACCGTCATACACCGATAGCGTCGTGTTGGGAATCACCAGCTTCTCGTCGATGCCGATGATGCGCCCGAAACCCTGACACGTCGGGCAGGCCCCCGCTGGCGAGTTAAATGAGAACATCTGATCGCTGGGCTCCTCGAAGGTCATCCCGTCGGCCTCGAAACGCATCGAGAAGTCGTAGGTGATGTTGGAGGGCAGAAACATCAGGCGCATCTCTCCGCCACCCTCATAGAAGGCTGTCTCAGCCGAGTCCACCAGTCGCGCTATCACATCCTTGCTGTCATCCACACTCATGCGGTCGATCACGAGGTATATCTCGTCAGAACAAACGTCCGTCTCGAGGTAATCATCAATCCTCAGAAACTCCCCCTTTACGAATATCCTCACGAATCCCTCCAGCAGATACGCCTTCAGCTGCTGCTCCATCGTGCGGCCTTCAGCCACATGGACAGGCGCCAGCACCACAAACTTTGTGCCCTTCGAGTACGCCATCACCTGTTTCACCACATCCTCTGTCGAGTGCTTCTTCACCTCGCAGCCGCTGATGGGAGAGTAGGTGTGTCCGATTCGGGCAAAGAGCAGTCGCAGGTATTCGTAAATCTCAGTCGTGGTGCCCACCGTAGAGCGTGGGTTTCTGGATATCACCTTCTGCTCAATGGCGATGGCGGGCGGAATCCCTCTGATATAGTCGCACTCCGGCTTGTTCATCCTACCCAGGAACTGACGTGCATAGCTCGACAAGCTCTCTACATAACGCCTCTGACCTTCGGCATACAGTGTATCAAAAGCCAAAGATGATTTGCCGGAGCCACTGACTCCGGCAACTACTGTAAATGTATTGCGGGGGATCTTCACATTGATGTTCTTGAGGTTGTTAACCCTCGCCCCCTTTATTTCAATTACTTCTGCCAAGATAGTAAGTTGTATTTTGCAACGGACTACACGACTTAAGGACTTTTGAAAGAGTCGTTTTAGTCCTTTAGTCCGTTGCTATAAATCAAAGAATCGATTTCACCGCCTCCAGCATGCCAAGGCTCTCGATGAGGTCGAGGTCCTGCTTCAGCATCGCATTCAGACCTGGTATCTTGTTGAGGTTCTCCTGCCAGATGAACTCAGCGCCCAGCACGCCGTCAGCCACCTTCTGGGTGTCACCAGTAGCCCAGAGTTCCTTCAGCAACGTCGTGATCTTCGGGTCGTCGTTAGGCACGATCTCCACACCATCCTTGCGCTTGCCGCCCTTGTAGTAGGTGATAATGGCCGCCAGTCCGAACACCAAGCCCTTAGGCAGTTCGCCCTTGCGCTCCAGATAAGTCTTCAGTCCGGGCAGGTCGCGTGCCTGGAACTTCGGGAAGGAGTTGAGCATGATGCTGGTCACCTGATGATCCACGTAAGGATTGTCGAAACGCTCCAGCACATCACCCGCAAACTTCTCCAGCTGTTCTATCGGCAGGTCGAGTGTCTGCATCAGCTCGTCGAACTGCACCTTGTGGATATACTTCGAGATAACCTCGTGGTTGCAGGCATCACGCACGATATCGACACCACTCAGGAACGCTACAGGACTCAGCACGGTATGCGGGCCGTTCAGCAGTGTCACCTTACGCTTGTGGTAAGGCACCTCAGAGGGCACAAACAGCACGTGCAGTCCAGCCTTGTCGGCGGGGAACTCCTTTGCCACCTCCCTCGGAGCCTCAATCACCCAGAGGTGGAAGTTCTCAGCCTGCACCACCATATTATCGCGGTAGCATATCTTCTCCTGAATCTCGGCAATGTCCTTGTGGGGGAATCCAGGCACGATGCGGTCCACGAGGGTGGCATACACGCCGCAGGCCTCTTCAAACCATTTCTTGAAGTCGGCACCGAGGTTCCACAGGGCGATATACTTGTTGATACACTCCTTCAGCACATGCCCGTTCAGGAAAATCAGCTCACAGGGGAAGATGATCAGTCCCTTCGTGGGATCACCGTTAAAGGTCTGGTAGCGACGATACAGCAACTGTACCAGCTTGCCCGGATAGCTGCTTGCGGGCGCATCCTCCAGTTTACAGCTGGGGTCGAACGCGATACCTGCTTCCGTGGTGTTCGAGATCACGAAGCGCATCTCTGGCTGGTCGGCGAGTGCCATGAAAGCTGCATGCTGAGTATAGGGATTCAGGGCACGACTGATCACGTCGATACGCTCCAGCGTGTTCACGGGCTTGCCGTTCTCACGTCCTTGCAGGTTCACGTGGTACAGACAGTCCTGGGCGTTGAGGCTGTCCACCATACCTTTCTCTATCGGCTGCACCACAACGACAGAGCCGTTGAAGTCGGTTTTCTGATCCATATTCCAGATGATCCAATCCACGAAAGCCCGAAGGAAATTGCCTTCTCCGAACTGAATTACCTTTTCTGGCATCACGCTCTTAGGCGCAAATTGTTTGTTTAGCGGTTTCATATTCAACATATAATAATGACGGTGCAAAGTTATGGTAAAAATCCGAAACCGCCAAATTTAGATTGTCATATAACGTTAAAAAAAGTCAGATAATGTTCGTCGGCTGTTGTTCAATATTTCAAAGATACCGTATTAAAGGAAAAACTTGCTACCATTAATGCGCGCAATTTTTAGATTTAATTCTCGCAATTTTTATCCTTAACGGGCGGAGTCTCTACTTCTCTCTTTTGACACTGCAAAGATACGAAATTTTCAAGCGTATTCCAAATTATTCTTCAAAAAAGACACGCAAAAAAGCACGTTTTGAAAAACAGGGGTGTTTTTGTCTTCAGTTGACAGTTGACAGTTTTCTCATGAGCACATACTTTATCTTGAATAAGAAATTTACTATATATATAATATATATATTATATATATAGTAATATTATAATATATAAATTTACAGATAAATCCTATATCCTCTCCCTAGAAAACTGTCAACTGAAGAAACTGAAGAAAGACAAAACTGAAGGAAGGTCACATATGGACAGAGATTTGTTATACAAAATAGTTTACACTAGAACGCCAATACCTAAACAGCAAAGGGGCCCGCATCCCTGCGAACCCTGTATGCTACATTACTAATCAAAATAACAAAAAACCAAAAAGCATTACTCAAATGAAAAAGATAACTATAAACCCTAACTATTGTATGAATCTTAAATCTGATGCAAAGATAGGGCGTTTCTTGATCGATTCCAAGAAATTTGCGAAGATATTCTCCAACTTGTTGCGACTGGATAACTGATTTGCGACAAAGTGGACTGATTGAGTATGATCCTGTCGTGATAGGCCACTTTAAAGTTTCTCTATGAGGCTATCAACACTCCATCCACATATTGCAATAAAAAATTCGTCAGCATGCTCATCCGTAAGGCATAAATCTATTAATTGCCTTCCTTTTTTGTAGTAAGCTTCATCATCGTTGTTGATTTCTTCCATCAATACTTCCATAAATCGTTCGAGTAACGATTCATTTTCCATAATTACCTCAATAGCTTTCTTATCCATCTTTTTTTACGCAAAGGTAATAGTTTTATTTTGGCTTAACAAATAATTTTACAGAATCCAGGATATTCCAGGATTGATTAACATCTTGACATAACCATTGGATTGTTTTTTACCAATCTTCAGGTCCGTGTTCTTCTAACCAATTGTTTAATGCTTCGAATGCAAATTCCATTTCCATCTGGTGGATGACTTCTTGCACTTTCTTTTTATCAGAACCGAAATCGCTGTAAATCCACTCAAGATCACTTTCACACACTTCTTCATTATCTACATAACGTGAATAAATATCGTAATGAAGTATGTCGTCACGATGGTAATAGTTTGGAAGATAATTACTTATAAAATCCCAAAGGTTATTTCCTTCTTTTAAGTGTTTAACAGGAAGAGGCATCGCTTTGATAGTCGCATCGGCATCCTTTTCTACTTCTATTACAATCTTTTTCCCCGACATTTCTGCATGAGGTTGTATGATAGAAATATCCAACCTGCCATTCATCTCCAATATTTGATCTATATATTTTCCTGCTATAGCAGAAATAATACGCTGACACATGTCAGCAGCTTCAACTTGTTTGAATTTGTATTCCATTTTTTCTGCAAAGGTACTCCGAACTTTTTGAAATCACAATTATTCCGGCATTCTTTAAGATTTTACCGGTTTTTTTAAACTTTTGATTTCTACCTAACTTTTGCGGCAATAAACAAACTAAGTTCTGTGAAATTGTTTATAATGAGTATCTTATTTTAATTAGGATCATTTTTTGATGGGGAAATTTGATAAATGCTACCTTTAGACGGTTGTACTAAAGATAGCATTTTTGTATTTTTGCACCCATGGAAACTAATGTAAATAAAGCTTTCGGTAAACGTGTTGCCGAATTAAGGAAACAGGCAGGTTATTCTCAGGAACAATTTGCCTTTAAATGTGGTGTTGATAGAACTTATGTCGGCGTAGTAGAACGTGGAGAAAAAAGCCCTACGCTTAATACTATCGAAAAGATAGCTTATGCATTAGGCGTTTCGAAAAGTGAATTGTTTAATTACTAAAATACTTGACAAATGTATTTTGAAATAATTAGAGATTTCTGTACATCTGATTTCGGAACTATTTATAGCGCCATAGACCATAGTGTTGATAATGCATCAAGAGAAGGATTTCAGAGAGGGGCGTGGGATGCTGAGATTCAGATTCTAAAAGATTGTTTTGACGACAAATTGTGTCCTCCTTTTATAAAAGAAGGGTATATTGCCTTTGAATATACTATACCCAGATTAGGCAAAAGACCTGATGTTATTCTGCTTATCAATGGTATTATTTTCGTTCTTGAATTTAAAGTTGGTGAAAAGTCTGCAAGTAAAAGTCAAAAAAATCAAGCTATTGGCTATGCTGAAGGTTTAAAGTATTTCCATAGTATGAGTTGGAATATGGTGATAGCACCAATTTTGGTTGCGACAGAATCAAAACCTTCGAGAGCAAGTTTATTATTAAATGACAACAAGATATTCGAGCTTGTTGTTTGCAATAGAGATAATATTATAGAGAAAATATCAAACATATCTAAATATTGCACAAATCATAATATTATATATCATTGCGATAAGAACTGGGAAAAGAAGTGGATTAATGGTCAATATGCACCCAATCCGTCAATAATAGAATCGACATTAAAACATTATAATTCTCATAATGTTCAGAATATAAGGGCTTCTGAGGCAGATAGCGAGACAATCAGCGAGACTGCTAATTATGTCGTGCATAAGATTGATGAAACCAGAAGAAAGAATGAAAAGGCTATTTTTTTTGTAACTGGGGTCCCTGGGGCTGGTAAAACATTAGTGGGATTAGAGATAGTTGCCAAAACTCATAAAGAATACAATTCAGTGTTTTTGTCGGGTAATGGCCCTCTTGTTGACGTGTTGAGTGTAGCATTAACAAAAGACACTGAATTACAAGTGAAGTGTGCTAAAAAAATAGATCACGATAGTTTTAGTGGTGAATTGTATAAGCCTACCTCAATGGTACAACTTATTCATGGATACCGTAAAGCTTCAGTTGATAAAATTAAGGATATTTCGCCTAACGGTGAACTAATATTGAAAGAAAATGTAAAACCTGAGGTGGAACATGTGGTAATTTTTGATGAAGCTCAAAGGGCATGGACGCGCGAAAAACTTCAATCCCCAGGAAGAAGTGGTAAATGGACAATGCTCCAACATGAGCATTTTCCTTATTCTGAGCCTGGTTTCTTGTTGTGGTCGATGAGTCAGCATAAAGAGTGGGCTGTAATCGTGTGCTTGGTTGGCGGAGGTCAAGAAATAAATACTGGCGAGGCAGGAATTACTGAATGGATGCGTTCTCTTAGAAATTTTCCAGAATGGAAAGTTTATATGCCTAAAGAACTTAAAGATAAGGAATATGGAGGCGAGGAGTTGATCAGAACTTTTGAGGATTTGGAAAATTATAAAGAACAAAATCAAATACTACATTTAGCAGTTTCGCGTAGGTCTATCAGAAATGATAAAGTTTCGGATTTTGTAAAACTATTGCTTGACGGCGATGGTGCTAAGGCTTTTGAACTTAACAAGTCGTTACAATTATCAAACTACCCAATAGCTATTACGCGTGATGTTTCAAAAGCGAAGAAATGGATTCGAGAGCATCAAAACAGAAGAATGGAAAATGAACCATATCAGCGTGCTGGTGTGTTAATGTCTTCGAAAGCTTTTAGATTACGTCCACTTGGCTACGAAATCAAAAAAGTTGGCGAGTACAAAAAAGTTGCTAATTGGTTTCTAGATGATGTTAATAATACAGAATCTTCAGATTTCCTTGAAGTGGCTCTTAGTGAATTCTTTGTCCAAGGATTAGAACTTGATTGGGCGATAGTAATATGGGATGCTGATTTTAGAGCAAAATATGACAGTCTCAATGGATTGTCTGGTTGGGAGTTCTATAGAGGTTTTGATGGTATGAAATGGGAAAATAATAATTCTCAGCAAGACTACCAGTTAAATGCTTATAGAGTTCTGTTGACAAGAGCTAGGCGAGGGATGATAATTGTTGTACCAGACGGTAGTAACGATGATCCCACTCGTGCTCCAGAATTGTATAATCGTACTTACGAGTATCTAAAGTCATTAGAATTAGAAGTGGTATGATTGATAATCTACTCGTATAATCATGAAGCAGATAGAAGTAGTAGCATCGATTATTCGCAAGGGGGGTAAGATATTCGCCACGCAGCGAGGATATGGTGATTTTAAGGACTGGTGGGAGTTTCCTGGGGGTAAGATGGAAGCTGGAGAGACGCCTGAGGAGGCGCTGAAACGGGAGATTCGTGAAGAGTTATCGACTGAGATCAGTGTGGATGAGTTTCTTTGTACGGTGGAGTATGACTATCCCAAATTTCACCTGACGATGCATTGCTATCTTTGCTCGCTACTGACTGATGCGCTGCATCTGAATGAGCATGAGGCTGCGAAATGGCTGACGCACGAGGAGTTGGACAGCGTAAAGTGGCTGCCAGCGGATTTGGAGGTTATAGAGAAGATATAATAGAAAACAATTATCCCTCGCAGTTATTGCGAGGGATAATCTTATGTATTAATAGCTGCGGGCGATGATGACGCGGGCCTTGCTGGGCTTGCCGCTAACCATATCGACACCTGGGGTCTGCTCGACACCGAAAGGCACGCAACGGATGGTGGCCTGTGTCTCTTCCTTGATCTTTGCCTCAGTCTCGGCTGTGCCGTCCCAGTGGCAGAGGAAGAAACCGCCGTCCTTCACCTTCTCCTTAAACTCCTCGTAGTTGTCGCACTCGAAGATGTGGGCATCACGATAGTCCTTCGCCTTCTTGAAGATGTTCTGCTGGATATCCTCCAACAACTGCTCTACGTATTCGGCGATACCCTCGATAGAGCGTGTCTCCTTCTCGAGTGTGTCACGACGCATCACCTCGATGGTGCCGTTCTCCAGATCGCGGGCTCCCAGAACAAGACGTACGGGAACGCCCTTCAGCTCGTAGTCGGCAAACTTGAAGCCTGGACGCTTGTTGTCGGCATCGTCGAACTTCACGGTGATGCCCTTCTGGCGCAGCGCCTCGATGATAGGCGTTACCTCCTTGTTGACCTGCTCCATCTGCTCGGGCTTGGTGGCGATGGGGATGATGACTACCTGGATCGGAGCGAGCTTCGGAGGTAGCACCAGTCCGTTATCGTCGGAGTGGGTCATGATGAGCGCACCGATCAGGCGGGTAGAGACACCCCAGGAGGTGGCCCATACGTATTCGGGCTTGTTCTCCTTATTAAGATAGGTGACCTCGAAGGCCTTGGCGAAGTTCTGGCCCAGGAAGTGGGAGGTGCCGCTCTGCAGCGCTTTACCGTCCTGCATCATCGCCTCGATGGTATAGGTGTCGAGGGCTCCGGCGAAACGCTCCGTCTCACTCTTCACACCCTGAACAACGGGCACTGCCATCCACTCCTCAGCGAACTTGGCATATACCTTCAGCATCTTCTGTGCTTCCTCTTCAGCCTCCTCGCGGGTGGCGTGAGCGGTGTGACCTTCTTGCCAGAGAAACTCTGAGGTGCGGAGGAAGGGGCGCGTACGCATCTCCCAGCGCATCACGTTGCACCACTGGTTGCACATCAGGGGCAGGTCGCGCCAAGAGTGGATCCAGTTCTTATAGGTGTTCCAGATGATGGTCTCTGAGGTGGGGCGAACGATGAGCTCTTCTTCGAGCTTGGCTGTGGGGTCAACCTCTACACCGCTCTTATCTTCCTTGGCACGCAGGCGATAGTGGGTCACAACAGCGCATTCCTTGGCGAAACCTTCTACATGCTCTGCCTCACGAGAGAGGAAGGACTTCGGGATGAGCAGGGGGAAATAGGCATTCTGAGCGCCTGTCTCCTTGAACATCTTATCCAGTTGCTGCTGCATTTTCTCCCAGATGGCATAGCCATAGGGCTTGATTACCATACATCCGCGAACGGCAGACTGTTCTGCCATATCTGCCTTTACTACCAAGTCGTTGAACCACTGACTGTAGTTATCGGCTCTTTTCGTTAATTCCTTTAATTCTTTAGCCATTGTTTTTATCAATTTATCAATTTTGCGTGCAAAATTACTAAAAAATTGCGAATTAAGCAGATGATTTGTGATTTTATTTGTAACTTTGCAGTCAAATGAACGTTTAACAACTCAAAAAAAGGAAAATTATGAAAAGTTTAAAAGCAATTTGTGTTGCCCTCAGCGCTGCGCTTGTTGTGGGCTGTGGTATGAGTAAGACAGGTCAGGGTGCCCTGATTGGTGCAGGTGGTGGTGCTGCTCTCGGCGCTATCGTTGGTGCTATCGCAGGTAATGCCGCTATTGGTACAGCAATCGGTGCTGCCGTAGGTGCTGGTACTGGTGCTATCATCGGTAAGAAGATGGATAAGGCTAAAAAGGAGGCTGAGGCTATCCAGAACGCCCAGGTGGAAGAGGTAAAGGATGCCAATGGTCTTGACGCCGTGAAGGTGACCTTCGATTCTGGTATCTTGTTCAGTACAGGTAAGTCTGCGCTGACAAATACCTCTAAGACATCACTGTCGGAGCTGGCTCAGGTGCTGAAGAACAACAGCGACTGCGATGTGGCTATTCAGGGCTACACCGACAATCAGGGCTGGAAGAACTCTACTGCTGAGCAGAGCGCACAGAAGAACAAGGCACTGTCGCTGGATCGTGCAGCTGCCGTTTCTTCATATCTGCAGAGTCTGAGTGTGCCTTCTTCTCAGATTAAGAGTGTAGAGGGCTTCGGCGATCAGAATCCCGTTGCTTCTAACGCTACTGCTGCAGGACAGGCTCAGAACCGTCGTGTGGAGGTTTATATGTATGCTTCACAGAAGATGATTAACGAGGCTAACGCACAGGCTGGCAAGTAATTTAAAAATCTGAAAATTGAAAATTCTTAAGAAAACATTGAAATGGATAGTGGTGGCATTCTTTGCCTCCACTATTCTTTCTGTTGTCGCACTGCGATTCATCCCTGTGGTGGTCACACCTTTGATGTTGATCCGTTGTTATCAACAGGTAAAGGCAGGCCAAGAACTGAAGTGGAGTCACGACTGGGAACCGTTGGAGAATATCTCCAATCAGCTGCCTATCGCCGTGATGGCCAGTGAGGATGCTAACTTCCTGCAGCATCACGGTTTCGACTACAAGGCAATAGAAAAGGCTGTAGAGCGTAACCACAAGCATCCCGAGAAGCGGAAACTAGGGGCTTCGACCATCTCACAGCAGACGGCGAAGAACGTATTTCTGTGGCCTGGACGCTCTTGGGTGAGAAAGGGCTTTGAGGTGTATTTCACGGCACTTATCGAGTTGATGTGGCCTAAGGAGCGTATCATGGAGGTGTATCTGAACTCCATCGAGATGGGCGATGGCATCTATGGCGCAGAGGCTGTGGCTGATGCCCATTTCAACACCACAGCCAAGGAACTGACGAAAGCTCAGTGCGCCCTGATTGCCGCTACACTGCCTAACCCGAGAAAGTTCTCAAGTAAAAATCCCTCAGCATACATGCTTAAGAGACAAAAGCGTATCCTGAGGGAGATGAAGTATGTAGAACGGATGGCTACCAGCCGTACTGCTGCCAACTGATGGGACCATTCCATTGCAATTGCTGAATGGTGGTATTCCAACTGGGATAGACATTTTTATACTGACTGCCAGGAAAGAACATACTTAACACACGACAATTATCACTTATGGCGTCGAAGGATGGCATCTTCTTTCTAAGATTGCTGACAATGGACATCCATCGAGGTGACAGACGATAGTAAGCCAGCGCTTTCTCGAAGGCGGGTTCCCATGTCTTGAAATCAGCCTCTGAAGTATTCTCCTTCAGGGTCTTATACATGTCGTAGTTATTATTCAAACCATTATTGACTGCATAGTAGATGACGTTGTTGAAATTGAGTTGGCCAGTAGGCTTCAGCTTGTCTTGAATGCTGTTGAGCAGCTGTGCGGTGGCTGAAGCCAGATTCTCAAGTTCAGAAGTCTTTACCGCTATGAGGGGGACACTATATCCTGCCAGGTCGCCGTAATTGACATTATAATATATTGTACCTTTTTCCTTGAACTGAGTGAGATAATAATCCCAGTAATTGTCAATAATCAACTTATAGAAGGTGGAACTGGTATCAAATAGTCCGGAGAGATCGGAGAAATTGGAACCAGCATCAGGAACCTCAGCAGGGGAACCGATGACATAGTCAGTGACCTGACGCAGTTCATAGGCCACCTCGATACATCCGAAATTGCAGCAGTCGCCATGAATGAAAGACAGCTTCTCGCCATTCATGCCGTTTTTGATGGCACGGGCAAGAGAGGGGATGTTCATCCAGGTGGTAGGGCTTTCGTCTTCGTCGCTGGCATAGGCACGAGTCTTGGCATAGGGGATAGAGTCGTTCTTGATCAGCCATCCTGTGGCGTGGCCCCAAAGCACGAGTCCATAACTCTTGGCCTGATAATTTTCGCGCATATATTGTAGAGCCTTTTCGAGAATGGCAGGATCAGAAGAGGAGGTCTCTTCGAGACCGACAGAGTCTATGTACTCACCATCTTTGATACGTGCGTAATAGGGCTTACCACTGCCTTTCTGATCCACATAGACGATGAGGTTCTGGTTGTCGTTGAGTGCCTTCGAACCCTTTTTCATTTCGTTGAGATCTTCTATAGAAAACTGATTGAGATTGTTTTCAGCCGCCATATAGATCAGTACAGTGCGCTCATCTGAACCGACAGGAGGTTCTGGACCTGGCGGCGTGGGATTTGGTACGTCGTCACTGCCACATGCTGCAAAACATATTACTAGAAGGCTTATTAATATCTTATATAATTTCATAATCACCAAAATTTTGGGCAAAGGTACGAAAAAAATGTGAATGGATGCTAGTAATTGGTCTTTTTTTAGTAAATTTGCAACTTAAAATGCAGAAACAATGAGAAAGATAACTATTATATTTGCCCTGCTGATAGCCTTAGCGGCTGTTGGCGAAACCGCTTCAAAGCGTCCAAAACGCGGGAAGAGAGCCGCAAAGACCCATCATACATCCAAGCATAAGAAGAAATCATCGAAGAAAAAGGTGATGGTGAAGAAGATTGTGCCCATCGACCCCAGACTGGATGATCCTGACTATGACCCCTTCCTGCAGTGTGAGGATACTTGTTCGCACGTGCACGGCATCGATCTGTCGCACTATCAGGGAAATGTGTTCTGGGAGACAGTGGGCGAGAATACCAAGACGGCTTATGTGTATCTGAAAGCTACCGAAGGTGGTGATCGGGTGGATGACCTGTATGAGAGAAACATCCAGCTGGCGCATCGCTACGGACTGAAGGTGGGCTCGTATCACTTCTTCCGTCCCAAGACGCCGTTAAAGCTGCAGCTGGAGAACTTCCGTGTGCAGTGTCGCCCAGGTGAGCAGGATCTGATTCCAATGCTTGATGTGGAGACTACTGGCGGACTGCCTACAGATGAGTTCTGCGATTCACTGATTGCCTTTCTCGGTATGATGGAGAAGGAATATCGTCAGGCTCCCTTGCTTTATACCTACCGTAATTTCTACAACAAGCATCTGGTGGGAAAGGTGGATGACTACAAGCTGATGATTGCGATGTATCTGCCTGAGGAGCCTGTACTGGCCGACGGTAGGGACATCACCATGTGGCAATATACGAGTAAGGGGCAGATTATGGGTATCAAGGGCTATGTGGATAAGAGCCGCTTTATGGGTAAGCACGGATTAAGGGACATCAGGTTCCGCCACATCCATATCAAGGGGGCTGACCCCGATGCTATTCCTCGATATGAGAAAGAGAGTGCACAAATGATGCGAAGAAATTGGTAAGTCCCTCGCTGGGATAATAACGGAAGTATCGTCCTGAACGGCGCACGTGACTGAACATGGCCGACGAGTTGCTGTTGTGAACAAAGATACTGTCGTCATCCTGTGAGAAATACCAGTCGTGGGAACGGGTGTTGGTAAACTCCAGCAGTTCCTGAGCTATCTGGGAGGTATGCTTGCTTTGTTTGGCTGAGACAAACGGCAGGTCCTCCACATGAAATCCAAACAACAGAATCAGACATTCGCCTTCAAGCTGGCACATCTGTGTCAGTCGGAGGCGCTTGATCCATTGTTGCAGCAAGCCGAAGTCAACCTGCTTGCCATGTTGGTGAAGTATCAACCCGAGTTCAAGTAGCTGACGGATAGGCATGCCCTCATTCAGGATATGACGCACTACACGAATGATCTGTAGGAGCAGTTGGCGGGTGATGACGTCGGAATGCTCGTCGTCGAGGATAATTTGCAGTTGACTGTTAAGAACGGGATTGGTGAGTGTATCAGCACGCAGAAAGGTATCTTCCTCATTGCTTGCAATATGAGCGGTAGCTTCTTCATTGGCCCGCTTCCAGGTGGCTTCCTGCTTCTCTGTGAGATGCATGAAGAACTGGGAACGGCAGTTGTTGATACCTTTATAGGCATAGGGGATGACATCGTGAAGTATCGCTATCTGGTAAAGTCGTTCCCATTTAAAGGCCGACATCGGTTCTATCTGTTCTTGGGCGCCAAAAGCACCGTTGCGTAATAATCGGAAGAGGTTGCGCTGTATGATGTCCATAACTTAAGAGTATCTACGGGGATAACGGAATAGGATGGCTAAGATGGCTGCAAGACCTAACACAAAAGGATAGTAGAGCCAAGGTATGATGCTTACGGGATTGAGGGAAGCCAGACCTGCTGCGATAAGAAGTTGGGCACCATAGGGTATGAGCCCCTGAATCGTACAGGAGAAGGTGTCGAGGATAGAGGCACACTTTTTGTTATCGACACCATAGCGATCACCGATCTGTTTGGCAATGTCGCCAACCGTCAGAATGGCTACCGTATTATTGGCAGTACACACATCCACCAGTGAAACGAGGGCTGCAATACTGAGTTCGGCTCCTCGCTTGCTATTGATATGACGTGTCATCAGCTGGATGATGAAGTCGATGCCGCCCTGCTGCTTGATGAGTCCTAACATACCACCTGCCATCATAGTGACAATAATCAGCTCTCCCATCGAGAGAATGCCTTCTCCCATCGCACTGAACCACCCATAAATGTCAAAAGAACCAGTAATGAGCCCGATGATACCTGTCATGACAATTCCTAATGTAAGAACCGCCATCACGTTCAAGCCGAGAAGGGCTGTTGTGAATACCACCAGATAGGGTATCACCTTTACCCACTCAACGGCAGGCAGCGTCTGCGGAGCCTGAATACCTTGTCCCATCACCAGATAGACAATCAGGATGATGAAGGCTACTGGCATGACGATAAAGGAATTAACGCGAAACTTATCATGGAGACGGCATCCCTGTGTCTGGGTAGCCATGATCGTTGTGTCGGAGATAAAGGAGAGGTTATCGCCAAAGAATGAGCCACCCACAATGATGGCTGTCATCATCGCCACATCTGTATGGGTTTGCGTAGCCACGCCAGTTGCTATAGGTACCAGAGCGGCAATGGTTCCAACGCTGGTTCCAATTGAGAGTGAGATGAAACAGGCAGCAAGGAACATGCCTGCCAGAAGCATCTGAGAGGGCAGGAAAGACAGGGTGAGGTTCACTGTGGCATCGATGCTGCCCATTGTTTTTGCGGAGTGAGCAAAGGCACCAGCTAAGATGAAGATCCAGATCATCAGCATCATCTGTTCGGTAGCTGCTCCACGACTGAAGATATTGATGCGCAGCATCACTGGCTGGTTGCTTGAGATGATGATCGCATAAATACTCGACACCATAAAGGCTACGGTAATGGGTATCTTGTAGAAATCACCGGCGATGATGCTAGTGAGCAGATAGAACAGGATAAACACCAAGAGTGGTGATAATGCGATGATTCCTTTTTTCAATGCTTTATACCTATTTAATATTATAAGGTGACGCCATTCTTGAAGATGGCAATCTCACGATAATCGTTAATCTCGTTTTTTGCTGGCTCGCCGCTGGCTACGGAAAGTACCTTATCTATAAACTCGGGAACAAGCTCCAGCATGGTGCGACCTTCGATGAGCTGACCTGCGGAGAAATCGATCCAGTTTTTCTTACGTGAAGCCAAATCAGGGTTCGTGGCAATCTTCATCGTCGGAACGAAGGTGCCGAAAGGTGTACCGCGACCTGTGGTGAAGAGCACGAGGTGGCAACCGCAAGAGGCGAGGGCAGTAGATGCCACTAGGTCGTTGCCTGGCGCAGAGAGGAGGTTAAGCCCTGTATTTGATAGACGGTCACCATACTCCATCACACCACTGACAGGTGCCTTGCCGCACTTCTGGGTACATCCTAACGCCTTATCCTCAAGTGTGGAGATACCGCCAGCCTTGTTTCCAGGACTGGGATTCTCACCAACGGGTTCACCATGCGAGAGGAAATAGTTCTTGAAGTTATTAATCATAGAGACCGTCTCGTCGAAAAGCTGCCTGGTGCGACAACGGTTCATGAGAATCGTTTCTGCCCCAAACATCTCAGGCACCTCAGTCAGTACTGATGTACCGCCCTGAGCCACGAGCCAGTCGGAGAACTCACCAACAAGCGGGTTGGCAGTGATGCCGGAGAAACCATCGGAACCACCACACTTCAGTCCCACACGAAGCTTTGAGACGGGCACATCCTCACGCTTATCCTGCTTGGCTATTGCATAGAGCTCCCGTAGGAGCGTCATTCCAGCTTCCATCTCATCATCTACTTGTTGGGTGATCAACAGTCTGATACGATCTTTGTCGTAATCACCCAGCATTGCCATGAAGTCATCGGGCTGATTGTTCTCACAACCCAGACTCAATACGAGCACAGCGCCAGCATTGGGATGCAGACAGATGTCGCGCAGCACCTTTCGGGTGTTCTCATGATCGTCGGAGAGCTGTGAACATCCATAGTTATGTTGCCAGGCATAGATGGCATCGATACCTTCTCCACCAGTCTCTTTCTTTAACTCGTTGACCAAACGCTCGGCAATACCATTCACACACCCAACGGTTGGAACAATCCATATCTCATTGCGCACACCCACATCACCATTTCTGCGGATATAGCCTCTGAAAGTACGATTCTCTTGAGGGATGCTTAATTCTTCGTTGACGGGATGATAGGTGTATTCGAGGGTGCCTGAGAGGTTGGTCTTCAAATTATTCTCATTCACCCAATCGCCAGCTATCAAGTCAGTTGTGGCATGACCAATGGGATAACCGTATTTGATGATGTCAGTACCTTTGGAAGCATCCTTGATGAGCACTTTATGTCCGGCAGGCGTGTCTTGATTGATGGTTATCTTCTGACCGTCAACCTCGATGACGTCTCCCTTCTGTTTTGGCTGCAGACAGACAATAACACTGTCGGCAGGATTGATCTTCAAGAATGTTGCCTGCTCCACAAATGGTTCGATATTATAGCTAAATAGCTGTACGACGATAGAAATCTACATTCTCTTTGGTCAGGATCTCTATAGGCATATAGTTGACGGGGTTTACCTCACGCTTCATGACGATAGCGTTGAAGAGGGCATCCACACTCGCATAACCCTGTTGGTAGGCATGCTGGGCAATGAGGAAGGAGATACTGCCGTTACGGATACATTCCTCATTCTTAGGCACCATATCATAACCCATAATCTGAATGTTACGACGGTTGGTGCGCTGTAGGAACGATCCCACGAGATGGGCTTTTGAGTTGAAGGTGATGCAGTGATGCACCATAGGATGTGACTTGAAGAACTTCTCCAGGATGGAGTCATATTCCTTGTGTTCCTCGTCGAGGGGCAGATCTACTTCCAAGATTTTGATGTCAGGGAAGTGGTCAACCATATAATGGCGGAAACCAGTCTCACGGTTAGCCTGCTGCTTGGAGCCTACCTTACCATCACGTGTCTGCTTGACGATGGCTATTTCTTTCTCATGACCTGCAATCAGCATCAGCATCTTAGCAGCGAAAAATCCACTGGCAAAAGAATCTTGTCCGAAGAACGACAGAGGCTTCAAATCGGGCATATAAGAGTCGAGCAGCACGTAGGGGATCTGCTTTTCGGTGAGCTTTTCTGTGAAACGGGCTGTCTGTTCGAGTGTTGCAGGCACGATGATGACACCATCAATCTTGGCTGTCAGGAACTCTCGTACCATCTTTGTAAAGGATGTGGCATTGAAACGTTCGTAATAGATGAATTTCAAAGAGATTCCAAAATCGCGACGGAACTGACAGCAGGCCTGAGCACCTTCTTCAATCTCGTCCCAATAAGCATCCTGTTCGTGCTTGGGCAGCACGACATAGAAGGTATAAGTCTTATTGTATGCGAGGGCAGAGGCATACATGTTCGGACGATAGTCTAATTCCTCAAGCGCCTTGTTCACTTTCTCCAGAGCAGATTTGCTGACATTGGGACGTTTGTGTAAGACACGATCCACCGTACCTGTTGATACGCCAGCACGGGCTGCAATGTCCTTGATAGTGATGTTCTCTTTTGCCATATCTTTCGATTTTTCGGCAAAGGTACGAAGTTTTTCTATAAAAACCAACTTCTTTCACAAAATAATTGAATCCGAAATCGTTTCCGTAAGTTTTTGCTCAATTTCCTTGCAAATATTTGGAGTTATAGAAAAATATGCCTATCTTTGTCGTCGCAAATGAAAAAATGAGTTTAATCAATAATCAATTAGAAAGCAATGGCTAAAATTGTAACATTAGGCGAGATTATGCTCCGCCTTTCCCCACAGGGAAACGATCGTTTCATTCAGAGTGAATCATTCCGCATCATCCCTGGTGGTGGTGAAGCTAACGTCGCTATCTCAGTAGCTAACTATGGCCATGAGGCATATTTCGTTTCTAAGCTCCCGAAGCATGAGATTGGACAGATTGCCGTTAACGCATTGCGTCGTTATGGTGTGAATACCCAGTTTGTTACGCGTGGTGGTGACCGAATCGGTCTCTATTATGCTGAGACAGGTGCTTCTATGCGTCCGTCAAAGGTGATTTATGATCGTGCTCATTCTGCTATTGCGGAGGCTGAACCGAAGGATTTTGATTTTGATGCTATCATGGAAGGTGCTGCCTGGTTCCACTGGAGTGGTATCACACCAGCCATCAGCGATAAGGCTGCTGAGTTGACAAAACTCGCTTGTGAAGCTGCCAAGCGTCATGGTGTAACAGTATCTGTGGATCTGAACTTCCGTAAGAAGCTTTGGACTTCAGAGAAAGCTATATCTATCATGCGTCCGCTGATGAAGTATGTGGATGTATGTATTGGTAATGAGGAAGATGCGGAGCTCTGTCTGGGTTTCAAGCCCGATGCTGATGTAGAGGGTGGTAAGACCGATGCTGCTGGCTATGAGGGTATCTTCAAGCAGATGATGGCAGAGTTCGGTTTCAAATATGTTGTTTCTACACTCCGTGAAAGCTATAGCGCTTCATTCAATGGCTGGAAGGCTTTGATCTATGATGGTAAGGAGTTCTATCAGAGTAAGCGTTATGAGATCAACCCGATTATCGACCGTGTTGGTGGTGGTGACTCCTTCTCTGGTGGTCTGATTCATGGTCTGCTTACCAAGAAGACGCAGGGTGAGGCTCTTGAGTTTGCTGTTGCTGCTTCTGCTCTGAAGCATACCATCAATGGTGACTTTAATCTGGTTTCTGCTGATGAGGTGGAGTCTCTCGCAGGTGGTAATGCCAGTGGACGAGTACAGCGTTAAAAGGTTAAAAGGTAAAAGGGTAAAAAAGTCAAATAACAAGATGGCAAAGTTTGATAAAATTGCAGTATTGAAGAAGATTGGCGATACCGGTATGGTGCCAGTCTTCTATCATAAGGATCTTGAGACCTGTAAGAACGTCGTGAAGGCTTGTTATGAAGGAGGTGTGCGTGCGTTTGAGTTTACTAATCGTGGTGACTTCGCTCAGGAGATCTTCGGTGAGTTGGTGAAGTGGGCCGACAAGGAATGTCCTGAGCTGGCACTGGGTATTGGCTCTATCGTCGATGCACCTACAGCAGCTATGTATATTCAGTTGGGTGCCTGCTTCGTAGTAGGTCCGCTGCTCAATCCTGACATCGCTCCTGTTTGCAACCGTCGTCTCATTCCTTATTGTCCTGGTTGTATGACTGTCTCAGAGATTGGTAAGGCTCAGGAGCTGGGATGCGATCTGACAAAGGTGTTCCCAGGTGATGTTGTTGGTCCGAATATGGTGAAAGGTTTGAAGGCACCTATGCCTTGGTCAAAGATTATGGTGACTGGCGGTGTGGCTCCTGAGGAGGAGAACCTGAAGTCATGGTTCAAAGCTGGCGTTTACTGTGTTGGTATGGGTTCTAAGCTCTTCCCCAGTGATAAGGTAAAGGCTGGCGATTGGCAATATGTGACAGATAAGTGTAAGGAAGCATTAGGTTACGTGGTTAAAGCACGTGCATGAAATATTGGCTTCTCATTGTATCAACAATTCTTATTTCAGCTTGTACACGTCCTGACAAACAGGCCGTTGACAAGCTGAATCTAAAATCTTATACTTATCATTATCGGAATATAGACAGTACCCTGCATCTGGCTCAACAGGCATACCAGATGGCAGAAGGTTATGATGCAGGTAAGGCTGAGGCTCTTAATAATATGGCGTTTGTGCATATTGTGAAGATGGAGTATGATGAAGCCGAGCGCTTGTTGCAAGAGGTGACAGCAGTTACCGACAACCAATTGCAGTGTTTTATTGCCTATGTTCTGCAGATGCGACTCTGTCAGCGTCGCTCCAATAACAGAGCTTTTCATGAATATCGCGAGTTGGCAGATCTGGCTAAACGAAGGATCAATGAAGAGCGTCACTTTCTCTCTCCAGCAGAAGCGCGACAGCTATTGTATGCTGAGACAGAGTATGCTATCGTTAACTCCACCTATTATTATTATGTGGGATTAGAGCGTCAGTCTATTGATGCATTATTGGATATTAATCCTGCTGAAATCCAGAGAGATACGGCACAGTACCTCAACTATCTCTATAATATTGGTGCAGGTGGAATTCTGACAGAAGGAACGCCACAGGAAATCAATCAACTGGAGTTTGATCACCTGATGCGCTGCTTCCTGATGGCCCGTAATAACGGCTATCCTTATTTCGCCGCCAATGCCCTCGAAGCACTTTCTGAACACTTGATGGATGAGGGTGACAGACAACAACTCTTAACTGATAATCTGCCTGCTTTGAAATTCATCAATCCCGAAGGTGTAGAGGAAGATATGCTGGCAGGATGGTTGGCAGAGACCTCTCTGAGAATCTTCCGTGACTATGGCGATGTGTATCAGATAGCAGGAGCCTATCGTACGTTAGCTTCCTGTTACCGTCAGATTGGTGATTACGAATCGGCCCTCTTCAATCTGGAACAGGCTTTATCCGACTCCACCATCAATCAGGCACCTGATCTGGTGGCGAGTATCCGTGAACAGTTGAGTGTGGCTTATGCGGCTATTGATGATAAACCGCAAAGCGACTTTAACCGTAATATCTACCTTGATTTGCAGGAGACGACTCGTCAGGACAGACAGTTAGAGGCTCGTGCCAGTCAGTATGAGAAGACAGAGAAGCAGTTGAATATCACATTGGCAGCTGTGATTGGTGCTATTGTCCTTTTGCTCTTTTCTCTCTGGTTATTCAACCACATGAACCGCAAGCATAATCAGGAAGATGTGTCAGATGAAGAACTGGAACAGAAGAAAGAGCTATTGGCAGCGTGTCAGTTGCGTGTGGAGAACAGTGAACGGAAAAATCTGGAGCAACGGGCTAAGGTGTCATTGGTGAATTCCATCACACCTTTTATCGATCGTATTCTCTATGAAGCCAAGAATGCCGGCACCCCTAATCTCTCTTATATCCGTGAACTGACAGATCAGATTAATGACTACAATGATGTGCTGACTTATTGGATTCAGTTGCGTCAGGGTGAGCTGAGTCTGAAGATTGAGAGTTTCCCGTTGCAGCAGTTGTTCGATATCATCAGTCGCGGTAAGACAGGATTCCAGATGAAAGGGGTTGACCTATTGGTTGAGCCTACAGAGTCAGTGGTGAAAGCAGATAAGGTGCTGACGCTGTTTATGTTGAATACCCTTGCCGACAATGCCCGTAAGTTTACGGAGAAAGGTGGAGAAGTCAAGGTGTCGGCTACAGAAACGGATCAGTATGTGGAGATAGCTGTTGAGGATACTGGTAAGGGTATGACAGAAGAACAGCTGGCACATCTTTTCGATCATAAGATCATAGAGGAACATGGATTTGGCTTGTTGAACTGCAAAGGCATCATCGAGAAATATCGTAAGATCAGTCAGATCTTCTCCGTTTGTAGCATCGCAGCCACCAGTCAGTTGGGGAAGGGTACACGCCTTTTCTTCCATCTGCCTAAAGGTGTGGTAAGGCTACTCTTGTTGCTCTTGTCCTTTGGCAGCCTTACCGCTAATGCCCAGACAGGAAAGAATCCTTTGGAGAAAGCCAGCGCCTTTGCCGACTCGGCTTATTTCTCGAATATTCATGGCACCTATGAGCGAACCATGCAGTTTGCAGACTCCTGTCGCTATTACCTGAATCAGCATTACAAGTCGCAGAATCCTAAGGGGCGTCATCTGATGCTGCCTATGGGCGATGTCTCGCTGACTCCGCCAGAGATCAAATGGTATCACGATAGTTTGAATACCAACTACAATGTGATTCTTGATATCCGCAATGAGAGTGCTGTTGCAGCTTTGGCACTGCATCAGTGGCACCTCTACAATTACAACAATCGCATCTATACCCAACTCTTTAAGGAGATGTCGGCAGATAACTCGTTGGGAGAATATTGTAGGACGATGCAAGAGTCGCAGACCAACAAGACGGTGGGTGTCATCCTTCTGATGCTTTTGTTGGTATCGATCGTTCCTGCCTGGTATCTGCTTTACTACCGTCATCGCCTCTATGACCGATTTATGAAGGATCAGCAGCGTGAAACCGATTTGGAGTTGCTGGAAGATGAGATGAGGCGTCTGGAACTGGAAGATAACAACCTGCATGTGACTAATGCGGTACTCGACAACTGTCTCTCAACCCTGAAGCACGAAACGATGTATTATCCTAGCCGTATCTGTCAGCTGTTGGATGCTGGTGATATGGCTTCGCTTTCAGAGGTTGCTACGTATTATCGTGAGATCTACGGCATCCTCAGTGCACAGGCGCTGCATCAGGTGGCACCAGTCAAGCTTCATCTGAAGCCTTTGGCGCATGGTATCCTTGGCGATGAGAACCTGATACGCTACCTCTTTGAGATTCTGAAAAAGCAGTCGGGTGAAAAGCATCCCGACATACAATATTTCCCACAAGAGGGACCTTATGTGGAGATACGTATCCCTATGCCTCAGCTGAAATTGTCAGAGTCAGAGGCACGAGATCTCTTCACACCCTCGAAGGATCATCTGCCTTATCTGCTTTGCAGGCAGATTATCAGGGATCATGGTGAGGCCACCAATAGAAGAGCCTGTGGTATCTATGCTACATTGATAGAAGGAACAACAATTATGAACATAACATTACCAAGCGTATGGAAAATTTCAAAGTAATCATAGTGGAAGACGTGCCCCTGGAACTGAAGGGGACACAGGGTATTATCCGTAATGACATCCCTGAGGCTGAGGTTATCGGCACTGCCGACAATGAACAAAGTTACTGGCGACTGCTGAAGCAGCAGGTACCTGATCTGGTGCTCCTCGACTTGGGACTGGGTGGCTCAACGACTGTTGGTGTAGAACTCTGCCGACATACCAAAGAGTCGCATCCGGAAGTGAAGGTGCTGATCTTCACTGGTGAGATCCTGAACGAGAAACTCTGGGTGGATGTGCTCGATGCTGGGGCTGACGGTATCATCCTGAAAACAGGTGAACTGCTGACGAGAAGAGACGTATCTGCGGTGATGGATGGCAAGCAACTGGTGTTCAATGAACCCATCCTCGAGAAGATTGTGGAGCGTTTTAAGGCAGCTGTCAGTGGACAGCTGGTGAAACAGGAGGCTGTCGTGAACTATGAGATCGATGAGTATGATGAGCGTTTCCTGCGCCATTTGGCCTTGGGCTATACCAAAGAGCAGATCACCAATCTGAGAGGGATGCCCTTTGGTGTGAAGAGTCTGGAGAAACGCCAGAACGAACTTATCCAGAAGCTCTTCCCTGAGGGAACCACTGGTGTGAATGCCACGCGACTGGTGGTAAGAGCCTTGGAGTTGCGTATCCTGGATATTGATAATCTGGAACCTGATGACGAGTAAATATCATCAACGACTGGGCTGGCTATGTATGGCGGCAGTCATTGCCGAGACATTGCTGGTGATTCTCTCGTGGCTGTTGTCTGCCTTACGGGTAGAAGGTGTACGCTCGTTGCTTTCCTCAGAAGGTATCAGGTGGTTCTTCAGCTCGTTTAACGACATGATAGCCTCTCCATTATTAGCGTGGCTCTTGTTGATGTTTTGCGCTTTGGGATGTTTGCAGAAGAGTAAGGTGACAACCATCTTCGGCGGAACGAAAGCCGTAAACTTCCGCGATCGGCTGGCACTCTATGTAGCCATCGTTTTCTTGTTGATCTATGTCGCTATCATCATCCTACTGACGCTGATGCCTCATGCCATCTTGCTTTCTGCCACAGGTCATCTGTTTCCTTCTGCCTTCAGCCACAGTCTGGTGCCTATTATTGCCTTTGGTATCTGTATCTTCAGTGTTGCCTTTGGCATGATGGCAGGTGTCATGAAGAATCTGTCGGATATCCTGCAGGCACTCTCCTTCGGAATCGCCAAAGGTGCTCCGCTGATAGTGCTTTACCTCTTTGCGGTGCAGCTGGTGGGATGTCTATACTTTGTGTTTGGCTAACGCTTCAACACCAGACAAGCCCACTGCTGATCCTCTTTCTGCTGTTGTAGGGTGAGTCCTAAGCTTTGCGCCTTTTCTGTCAGGATGGGGGTATCGTCGGTATAGAAACCGCTGAGGATCAGTGTTGCACCAGCATTCATCTTCGATACAAACTGCGGCATATCATTCAACAAGATATTGCGGTTGATATTTGCCATCACCAGGTCGAAGGTGCCTTCTACCTTATTTAATATAGAAGCATCGCCCAACAAGGATGTAAACCTGTCATCCACTTGATTGATGACAGCATTGTGGCGTGAATTATCTACCGACCACTTATCAATATCATAGCCAACAGCCTTTTGGGCACCAAGTTTGAGGGCGCAGATTGACAGAATGCCTGTACCTGTGCCACAATCCAATACGTTATGTAGTGAAGTGTTGGCAGAAAACAGTTCCTCCAAGGTGGCACAGATCATTCGGGTGGTCTCGTGGGTGCCAGTACCGAAGGCCAGCTTCGCATCAATCTCGATGAGGGTGGTAGAGGGTGAAGAGAGGCGTGACTCATCCGGCAGATGCCGTCCGTCGTGAATGATCAGGGTAGGGGAAACAATGATTGGTTCAAACCCTTCCTGTTCCCACTGCTCATTCCAATCGCGGTCCTCAGCTTCATGTATGTCATACGCAATGGTGGTTCCCTCAAAGGGAAAGTCCTCCAAGACCGATTGTAGCGTTTCAACATCGAAGAGCTGTTGCTGAACGTATCCCTTCAGTCCCGTTTCTGTTTCTTCAAATGTCTCAAATCCAGCTTCTCCGGCCATCGCTGCTAACATATCACTTGCGTCAACAGAATATGGCAAAATGGTAAAATTTACTTCGAAATATCTCATAAGGATGTTAATTTTTAGCGCAAAATTACAAAAAATAGGGAAAATCCTCTCATAACTTAGGGTTTTTCCCTAAATTTGCACTAAAATTCGTTGTATTTTTGCAACGTGAAACGTAAAAATGTAAAATAAGGAGGGTTTTTGATATGAAGAAGAATGGAATGAATAAGGCAATGGGTATGGTGAAATGGTGCTTACCTTTTTACCTTTTCGCCTTCATGCCTTTATCGATGCAGGCTCAGGACGATGACCTCTATTTCGTGTCGAAGAAGAAAAAAGCGACGACAGTAGAGGAGGTGCAGGATTCATATGGCATGCCGAAGGATACCTATTACTCCGGCAGTGATCGTAGTGTGGATGAATATAATCGCAGGTGGAAGAGTCAGGTGGAGGAGATTACAGATTCCGTTGATTCTCTCAAAGAAGACTTTGCGCTGACGAAGAAGATGACCCGCTTCGAGGATTATCAGCTGGCTGACAATGCAGCCTTCTGGGCAGGCTATCGAGCAGGTCGTGACGACTGGCGCTGGGGTTGGCACTCACCTTGGTATTACACCACTTGGGGCTGGTATGACCCTTGGTACGATCCCTGGTATTACAGCAGCTGGCGCTGGGGGTGGTATGATCCCTGGTACTATGGCTATGCAGGTTGGTACGACCCCTGGTACTACAGAGGCTATTGGGGCTGGCGCTATCCATATTACCGTCCTGTCGTAGTGGTTGGCGCTGGTGGGCGTCGTTATAGTACGATTGGCACAGGCAATATCCGTCGGAACGGCTCTACCTATGGACATCGTGGCGGTTTTTACGGCTATCGCGGTAGTGGGTCAACAAGTCTGCGTCAGCGTGTTGACGCCATGAGTGGTGGCAGACGTTATAGTAGTGGAAACCGCATCCGCAGTGGCAGTGGCAACTTCAGTGGCTATCGTGGTTCGTCAGGTGGTTATAGTGGCGGAGGCAGCTTTAGCGGTTCTCGCAGTGGTGGCGGAAGCTTCGGTGGAAGTCGTGGCGGTGGTAGCTTTGGTGGAAGTCGTGGTGGTGGTAGCTTTGGTGGAAGTCGTGGTGGCGCCGGTGGTAGAAGATAAATTAAAAACAAGATATTTTTAGACAATGAAAAGATTAGTTTATTCAGTAGCCTTAGCGCTGGCAGTAGTCCTGCCCGCAGCTGCACAGGATACATATGAGAGTGCCCGCTTGTTGGGTAGCGATCTGAATGGTACAGCCCGTTATGTGGGTATGGGTGGTGCGATGGATGCCCTTGGAGCTGATCTCTCAACCATCTCTACCAACCCTGCAGGTATCGGCTTGTTCCGTCATTCTCATGCCAGCATCAGTTTGGGTTTTGTGTCTCAGCAGGATGCAGAGAAGTTTGACAATAAGAACAAGACCACGATGAGTTTCGATCAGGCTGGTTTCGTCTATTCTTCCAGAATCAGTCGCAGCTCGTTCATCAACTTCGCGTTCAACTTCCATAAGAGCAAGAACTTCAATCAGATACTCAATGCTGCGAATTCATTGAATGGCTGTTCTCAGAATGGTCTGACCTATGATAAAGCTATTAGAGGCATTTACGACTTTGGGGTGAACCTGCAAGGCGAGGCGATGGGTTATTTCTCACCTAACGATCGCTCCTGGGCTTTTAGCGAGGCTGACTATCTGAATGCTAACACGCTGAATTGTGATGTTGAAAAGCATCTGGCAGACCCCACTGCAGACTGGTATTATCATAATGATGCCAATGCCTATACTTTCGATAGGGCACACCGTGGCTGGATCAACAACTTCGACTTCAATGTCAGTGGCAATTCAAACGATCGTTTCTACTGGGGTATCACCGTGGGTGTGAAGAGCGTGAACTATCGTGGCTATAGTGAGTATGCAGAGACCTTAGTATGGCACCCGAAGGCAGATGATCCTAGCTACGAAGAGGAATGTGGCTCTGTCGGTTATCAGGATGTGCGTCGTATCAAGGGTACGGGTGTTGATATAACGGCAGGTATCATCTTCCGTCCTTCAGAAGCATCGCCCTTCCGTATCGGCTTGTCTGTAAGCTCACCTACATGGTTCGATCTAACCGCAAGCAACGACACCCATATGCTTAACAACAGTCAGTCGGGCTATTGGGACGACGGTAACAGCAACCACGACTACGATTTCAAGTTCTATACCCCTTGGAAGTTCGGTTTGAGTTTGGGTCACACCATCGGTTCTCAGGTAGCTCTGGGCTTTGGTTATGAGTTCTCCGACTATAGCACGTCATCCAACCGTGTGAACAAGGGCGATAACTATTGGCGTAGTGACTATGGCTATTCACCCTCATATACCGATGAGCCGATGAAGAACAATACCGATCGTTCGCTGAAGGGTGTTCATACCATCCGCGTTGGTGCCGAGTTCAAGCCAGTACCCGACGTAGGTATCCGTCTCGGTTACAACTATGTGTCATCACCTTATGAGGAGAATGGCATGCGCGACATGACGCTGGAGTCTCCTGGTGTGTCATACGCTTCAACCACCGATTATGTGAACTGGAAGGACACCCATCGCATCACCGCAGGTGTCGGTTATAAGGTTGGTGGCGTGAATATCGATCTGGCTTACCAGTATAACACCACGAAGGGTGATTTCCATCCATTCCAGCCTTATGCAGGCAATTCGGGTGTGACAGGCGTGAAGTTCAACCGCCATCAGGTGTTGATGACCCTCGGTTATACATTTTAAATGAAACAATTCTGAATATATATGCGGCTTTATGCAAATAAGGCCGCATTTTTTTGTTTATTCAACCGAAAAGTAGTATCTTTGCGCTCAATTAAATTGTAAATTAGTTAAATAGTCAAATGAAAAAGCTTTTATTGGGTGACGAGGCCATAGCTCAGGGTGCTATCGATGCAGGCTTGAGTGGTGTGTATGCCTATCCTGGAACCCCTTCAACGGAGATTACTGAGTATATTCAGGATTCACCCGTTGCCAAAGAGAGAAATATCCATCGCCGCTGGTCCACTAACGAGAAGACTGCTATGGAAGCTGCCCTCGGCATGTCGTATATGGGTAAGCGTGCGCTGGTGTGTATGAAACATGTGGGACTGAATGTCTGTGCCGATCCGTTTGTGAACTCTGCGATGACAGGTACGAATGGTGGTCTGATTGTGCTCGTGGCCGATGACCCCTCTATGCACTCTTCGCAGGATGAGCAGGACTCTCGTTTCTATGCCAAGTTTGCCATGATTCCCACCTTTGAGCCCAGCTCTCAGCAGGAAGCTTACGACATGATGGGCGAGGCTTTCGATTTGTCAGAGCAGCTGCATCTGCCGGTCCTGATGCGCGTCACCACCCGTATGGCGCATAGCCGTGCCGTCGTGGAGGTAGCCGACGAGCCCCGTCAACAGAACGAATTGAACTACGATGCTCAGGCCAGCAACTGGGTGCTCCTGCCAGCTTTTGCCCGTAAGCGTAATGTGGTGGTTACTGGTCAGCAGCCTATCCTTGAGCAGATGGCTGTTGATTCCAAGTATAACAAGTATATCGATGCCGCCGATCATAAGATGGGTATCATTGCCAGTGGTATTGCCTATAACTATCTGATGGAGTGCTATCCTGATGGTTGTCCTTACCCTGTGCTGAAGATCTCGCAGTATCCGATTCCTAAGAAACTCATCCGTCGTATGACCGATGATTGTGAGTATGTGCTGATTGCCGAAGAGGGTCAGCCGTTCATTGAGGATCAGGTGCGTGGTGTGATGCCAGGTAATGCCGTGATCAAAGGTCGTCTCACGGGTGAGCTGCCTCGTACGGGCGAACTCAATCCCGACTTCCTGAAGAAGGCGTTGGGTATCGAGAGCTCAGAGAGCTACGCACCATGTGAGGATGTCACCCCACGTCCACCTGCATTGTGTCAGGGTTGTGGACACCGTGATGTCTATACCGCTCTGAACGAGGTGCTGAAGGAGTTTCCTAATGCCCGCGTGTTTGGTGATATCGGTTGCTATACACTCGGTTTCTTGCCACCTTATAAGGCCATCCACTCCTGCGTGGATATGGGTGCCTCTATCACGATGGCAAAGGGTGCCAGCGATGCTGGTCAGTGGCCAGCAGTAGCTATCATCGGCGACTCTACGTTCACCCACTCAGGCATGACGGGTCTGCTCGATGCCATCAACGAGAATGCGGATATCACCGTGATTATCTCCGACAACCTGACAACCGCCATGACGGGTGGACAGGATTCAGCCGGTACAAATAAGTTCGAGGCTATCTGTAAAGGTCTTGGTCTCTCTGAGGATCACCTGAAGGTGGTGAATCCCATTCCGAAGAATATGCCTGAGATCACACAGGCAATCCGTGATGAGATCAACTATCATGGTGTGAGTGTGATTATCCCGCGTCGTGAGTGCATGCAGACGCTGCAGCGCCACCTCAAACAGAAAAAGGCTGCAGAGAAAAAGTAAAAGGGTAAAAAGGTAAAAAAGTAAAAAAATGAAAACAGATATAATTCTTTGCGGTGTAGGAGGACAGGGTATCCTCTCTATCGCCACGATTATCGGTGAGGCAGCCATGAAGGAGAACCTCTACATCAAGCAGGCAGAGGTTCATGGCATGAGCCAGCGCGGTGGTGATGTGCAGTCAAACCTGCGAATCTCCAGCAACCCCATCAGCAGCGATCTGATTCCCCTGGGTGGTGCCGACGTGATTATCTCTATGGAACCCATGGAGGCGTTGCGCTATCTGCCGTTCCTGGCTAAAAACGGTTGGATCATCACTTCCAGCACGCCCTTCGTGAATATCCCGAACTATCCCGATATCGAGACCATCAAGGCCGATCTCCAGAAGATCAACAATGTGATCATGCTGGATATCGAGCAGGCTGCCAAGGATAACGGCGTGCCCCGTTCTGCCAACGTGATTCTGTTGGGTGCGGCTCAGAAGGCATTAGGTATTGAGTACGATAAACTTGAGGATGCCATCCGTCGTGTCTTCGGACGCAAGGGTGAAGCTATCGTCGAGGCAAACATCAAGGCACTCGCCATCGGTAAACAAGCTCAGAAGTAATGGAGACACCAATTAAGAAAGAAATCGTTGACCGCCTCGTGGCTGAACTTGGCATCACCGATTTTGCCAAGGCAACGATCCGTGAAGTAAAGCAGGTGGCAGCCAAGGCCGAGAAGGCGAGTGGGGTAGAGTTCATTAAGATGGAGATGGGCATCCCAGGTCTGCCTGCGGCTCAGGTGGGTGTTGATGCGCAGGTCAAGGCGCTGCAGGATGGCATCGCCCATAGCTATCCCGATATTCAGGGTATTCCGGTATTAAAGGAGGCTGCCTCTCAGTTTGTAAAAGCCTTTATCGGTATCGATATCAAGCCCGAGGGCTGCATCCCTGTGACTGGTTCGATGCAGGGCACCTTCGCATCGTTCCTCACCTGTTCGCAGCGCGATAAGCAGAAGGATACCGTGTTGTTCATCGACCCAGGCTTCCCTGTTCAGAAGATGCAGCTCGACGTGATGGGTGTGAAGTATCAGACCTTCGATGTATATGACTATCGTGGTGCGAAGCTGGGTCCGAAACTCGAGAGCTATCTCTCTCAGGGCAACATCTGCGCCATCGTGTATTCCAATCCCAACAACCCCTCGTGGATCTGTCTGCGTGAGGAGGAACTGAAGGTGATTGGTGAGCTCGCTACGAAATACGATACCATCGTGATGGAAGATCTGGCTTATTTCGCCATGGACTTCCGTAAGGATCTTTCAACACCGTTTGAGGCACCTTACCAGGCTACCGTAGCCCGCTATACCGACAACTACATGCTGCTCATCAGTGGCTCTAAGGCCTTCAGCTATGCCGGTGAGCGTATCGGTGTCACCTGTATCTCCGATGCCCTGTTCCATCGTCATTTCGATGCCCTGTCAGAGCGTTATCAGGGACTGCCGTTCGGTCCTGTGTTCTCCACTCGTATGCTTTACGCCTTGAGTTCGGGTACGAGCCACAGTGCCCAGTATGCCTTGGCAGCCATGCTGAAAGCCGCCTACGAGGGTAAGTACGACTTCCGCAAGGAGGTCAACGTTTATGGTGAACGTGCCAGAAAACTGAAGGAGATCTTCTGCCGTCATAAATTCTATGTGGTCTATGACAAAGATCTCGATGAGCCCATCGCCGATGGTTTCTATTTTACCATTGGCTATCCAGGCATGACCTCAGGTCAGCTGGCATTAGAGCTGATGTACTACGGTGTGTCAGCCATCTGCCTCATCACCTGTGGTTCAGAGCAGGAAGGCTTGCGTGTATGTACCTCCTTCATCGAAGATCACCAATACGATCTCCTGGAAGAGCGCATGAAAATCTTCGAGGCGAATAATTGATATCTTCAATTACACCCCTAATAAACGCAATTCCCCAGCCACTTCTGAAATGGCTGGGGAATCTCTTTCGTCGGAAGTTGACACAATTTTCTCAGTATTAGGTATGCCATAAAAATCCTTTACATGCCACTTTGTCAGAAATCTCCCTCAGGCCGTCCGCCTGAGGGTCTTTCATACTCCGCCAAAGCCTCCTTCTCCCTCCGCCCAGGGCAGACTCCTGACGTGCCTTCGAAACTGTTATTTAAACGAAAGAAAAGAATTTACAAAAGGCCCATTTTTAAACACCGAAGTTAACAACTTAACAATTTAACGTTTTTGTTTTTTTACTATGTCAGAAATATACAGAAGTTAGCTTTAATAATATATCCAATACGTTAATTGCACCTCATTTTTCCAAAAATGTTAATATGTAAAATGTAAACTTTGTCGACACTGTTCAATCATATTCAGGGTAAGACATTCCTATGAAAATAAAAACTCCGAGCCAACGCTCGGAGTTTTTGTTGTTCTTTATTGTGTTTATCCGTTCATCGACATCAGGAACTCCTCGTTGCTGCGGGTGTTCACAAGGCGGTCGCGGATGGTGTTCATCGCCTCAACAGGTGTCATCTCGGCAATGAACTTGCGGATGATCCACATGCGATTGAGCGTGGTCTCATCAAGCAGCAGATCGTCGCGACGAGTAGATGACAGTACCAGGTCGATGGCTGGGAAGATACGCTTGTTGGAGAGCGAGCGGTTGAGCTGGATTTCTGAGTTACCAGTACCCTTGAACTCCTCGAAGATCACCTCATCCATCTTAGAACCGGTATCTACCAATGCCGTAGCGATGATCGTGAGTGAACCGCCGCCCTCAATGTTACGGGCTGCACCGAAGAAGCGCTTGGGCTTCTGCAGGGCATTGGCATCGACACCACCGGTGAGCACCTTACCAGAGGCAGGAGCAACGGTGTTATAGGCACGAGCCAGACGGGTAATAGAGTCGAGGAAGATCACGACATCATGTCCGCACTCCACCATACGCTTAGCCTTCTCAAGTACGATACCTGCAATCTTCACGTGGCGGTCGGCTGGCTCATCGAAGGTAGAGGCAATCACCTCTGCGTTAACGGTACGAGCCATATCTGTAACCTCCTCAGGTCGCTCATCGATGAGCAGCATCATGATATAAGCCTCGGGATGGTTGGCAGCAATGGCGTTGGCGATATCCTTCATCAGAACCGTCTTACCAGTCTTGGGCTGAGCCACGATGAGTGCACGCTGACCTTTTCCGATGGGTGAGAACAGATCGACGATGCGAACGCTGGGGTTCGTGGTGGCGCGGTCGCCACAGAGAGTGAACTTCTCTTCAGGGAAGAGTGGGGTGAGGTGCTCGAAAGCAACACGGTCACGCACCTCTGAAGGTACACGGCCATTAATGGTCTTTACCGTTGAGAGGGCGAAGTATTTCTCATTGTCATGCGGCGGACGAACGGTGCAGTCAACGACATCGCCAGTCTTCAAACCGTACTTCTTGATCTGCTGTGGTGACACATACACATCATCGGGTGACGACAGATAGTTGTAGTCAGAACTGCGCAGGAATCCGTAACCGTCGGTCAGGCACTCCAAGA
The DNA here is from genome assembly GCA_946405145.1 of uncultured Prevotella sp. Lineage (GTDB taxonomy): Bacteria > Bacteroidota > Bacteroidia > Bacteroidales > Bacteroidaceae > Prevotella. The sequence continues at coordinate 6,177 of CAMJGE010000010.1, read as the reverse complement.
CGCCATTGGCGGTGATGATATCTGCGAAGTCATAACGTGGTGTCTCTATACTACGGGCGAAGGCAGGCTGCTCTGCCTCCTGCTGAACAACGGGACGATCGAACATATCGAGGGTAGGGATGGCACTCTGGTCCTCAATGGGGATATCGACAACCGTGATGAAGTCGGTACCATCACCAGGGTCACCACTCCAAACACCATCCTCATCCGTCTCGTCTTTCGGCTCTGGATTATTGTGGGCGGTCATCTTCTCACGCAGCTTTTCCATGATGTCTGCATCGACACCAGTATCTTCTGCATCAGCAGGAGTGAAGTCCTGTGCTTCAGGCACTTCCATAATCTCCTGCTCTTCGGCAGGGGCTTCGGGGGCTTCCTCTTCTGCTGCCTTGGCTTCTGCCTCAGCTGCTTCGGCAGCCTCTGCCTCGAGCTGTGCCTTTGACTTTCTGCCACGACGCTTAGGGGCTGGAGCCTCAGCAGCAGCCTCTGATGCCTCCTCGGCAGGAGCCGCAACAGGCATGTCGCTGAAGAGTGAGGGCTGCTCAACCTTCTTGGTGCGATTTGACTTTGAATCAAGATTCTCGCCATCGGCACCTTTTACAGTATAGACTTTACTCGTGTCTTTCTTCGCAATTCGAGTACGTTTTCTCTTTGGCGCTTCTTCGCCGGCAGCACTATTCTCTGCTGCCTTGTCGATGATGGCATAGATAACGTCCTCAAGGGCACTGTCTTGTGAGACCTGTACGCCTAATTCATTAGCGATACCCATCAGTTGGGGTATCTCCATAGATTCTAATTCTTCTTTTGTATACATAATGATAGTATATAAACTCTACCTTGAAATTGAAAAAATGTGATTGAAATGCTTCTCGAACGGAAGCAATGTTTTGAAAAACGATGCAAAGGTACGTATTATTTCGGGAACTTCCAAATAATTTGGGATTTTTTTTGTAATTTTGCAGCCAAAATAAGGAAGTGATGGAAATAAAGAAAGCAGAATTTACATTAAGTGCGCCTCAGGAGTCGATGTGCCCAAAGGATACGAAGCCTGAATATGCCTTTATTGGGCGTTCGAATGTGGGCAAGTCGAGTCTGATTAATATGCTGACGAACAACAAGAAGCTTGCCAAGACTTCTGCTACGCCTGGTAAGACGTTGCTCATCAACCATTTTATCATTAATAATGAGTGGTATCTGGTGGATCTGCCAGGTTATGGTTTCGCCAAGCGCTCGAAGAAGGAAGTTCAGAAACTGGAGCAGATGATCAATGGCTATATCCTTCAGAGAGAACAGCTTGTGAACGTGTTTCTGCTGGTAGATGTGCGGTTGGAGGCGCAGAAGGTGGATCTTGATTTCATCCAATGGCTGGGTGCCAGTAGTGTGCCCTTTGCCATCGTGTTTACCAAGGCCGACAAGTTGAGTGCCGCCAAGGTGATTCAGAATGTTGAGGCTTATAAGAAGGTGCTGAGTGAGACTTGGGAGGAACTGCCACCTATTTTCGTTACTTCTTCTGAAAAGAAACAAGGGCGCGATGAGATTCTTGATTATATCGAACAAATAAATAAATCAATGATTTAACAACGGACAACAGGACTAAAACGACTCTTTCAAGAGTCCTTAAGTCGTGTAGTCCGTTGCAAAAATTAAAGAATGGCGAAGGAGACTCCATACTTAGACGTGCAGCAGCTGACGAAGTCGTTCGGTTCGTTGGTGCTTTTTGATAATATCAGTTTCTCCATTGCCGAAGGGCAGAAGGTGGGACTGATCGCTAAGAACGGCACAGGCAAATCAACGCTCCTTTCTGTACTCTCTGGCAAAGAGGGCTACGATTCGGGCGAGATCATCTTCCGTCGTGACCTGCGGGTAGGAATGCTTGAGCAGTCGCCCGTGTTTGATCCTGCGGAAAGTGTACTTGATGCTTGCTTCAATCATCAAGGTGAAGAGGAGAAAGTACTGAAGGCCAAACAGATTCTCACCCAGTTGAAAATTCGCGACCTGCAACAGCCCATGGGACATTTGAGCGGTGGACAGCAAAAGCGTGTAGCCCTCGCCAATGTGCTGATTACTGATCCTGACCTGTTGATTCTCGATGAGCCAACGAACCATCTGGATTTGGAGATGATTGAGTGGCTGGAGGGATATCTGAATCGTGGCAACAAGACTTTGCTCATGGTGACGCACGACCGATTCTTCCTTGATCGGGTATGTTCGGTTATTCTTGAGCTCGATGATCAGACCATCTATATCTATCGCGGTAACTACAGCTATTATCTAGAGAAACGGCAGGAACGGCTTGACAACAAGCGGGCGGAGATAGCTCGTGCCAACAACCTGTATCGTACTGAGTTGGAGTGGATGCGCCGTATGCCTCAGGCTCGAGGTCATAAAGCCCGTTACCGTGAGGAGGCTTTCTACGAGTTGGAGAAGGTGGCCAAGCAACGGATCGAGGAGCGCCAGATTCGCTTGAAGTCGCGTAACGTCTATATCGGTTCGAAGATATTCGAGTGTCAGTATGTATCGAAGGCTTTCGATGATAAAGTCATTCTCAAGGACTTTTATTATAACTTCTCGCGCTTCGAGAAGATGGGTATCGTGGGTAATAACGGTACAGGGAAATCAACCTTCATTAAACTCCTGCTAGGAATGGTGGCGCCTGATAGCGGACGTTTCGATATCGGCGATACCGTGCGCTTCGGCTATTTCTCGCAAGAAGGTCTGCAGTTTGATGAGCAGCAGAAGGTGATCGACGTGGTGAAGGATATCGCGGAATATATCGATATGGGTGGAGGCAAGCACTTTTCTGCCTCGCAGTTCTTGCAGTATTTCCTTTTCACTCCCGAGCAGCAGCATAACTATGTGTATAAACTGAGTGGCGGTGAGCGCAGGAAACTGTACCTCTGTACGGTATTGATGAGAAACCCCAACTTTCTGGTGCTCGATGAGCCTACAAACGATCTGGATATCGTGACGCTGCAGATCTTGGAGGAATATCTGCAGGATTTCCCCGGATGTGTGATTGTGGTGAGTCACGATCGCTACTTTATGGATAAGGTGGTGGATCATCTGCTGGTGTTCAATGGCGATGGAGAGATCAAGGACTTCCCTGGCAACTACACGCAATATCGCCAATGGAGCCAGCTCAACAAGGCAAAAGAGCCCGCTCAGACTAGTCAGCCGGGCCAATCGGCCCGGGCTAATAACCCTAGCCAGCCTAGCCAACCTAGCCAACCTAGCCCCAAACGCAAACTCTCGTTTAAGGAGAAACGTGAGATGGAGCAACTGGAGATAGATATTGAAGCGCTTGAGGCAGAGAAGAAACAGATAGAAGATGCCCTTTGTGGCGGTACGATATCGGTAGAGGAAATCACGAACATGAGTAAGCGCTTGCCTCTGCTGAACGAGGAACTTGACGAGAAATCGATGCGCTGGCTTGAACTTTCAGAAATATGATACAACAACAATACCCTTCACAACTGCTGGAAAAGGCGGTGGCGGAATTTTCAAAGTTACCTGGCATCGGACGTAAGACAGCCTTGCGCTTGGTGTTGTGGATGCTCCGTCAGGATGAGTCGGATGTGGAACAGTTTGCTGAGGCTGTCAGTCAGCTGAAGCGTGAGGTGAAATACTGCCATACCTGTCATAACATCAGCGATACAGATACTTGTCCTATCTGTTCTGATATGCGCAGGGATGCTACGACCGTCTGTGTCGTTGAGAGTGTGCAGGATGTGATGGCGATTGAGAACACCCAGCAATATCATGGGCGCTATCATGTGCTGGGAGGTATTATCTCGCCGATGGATGGTATCGGTCCTGGTGATATAGAGATCGACTCGCTGGTGAAACGCGTGGCGGAAGGAGATATCCAGGAGGTGATTCTGGCGCTCAGTCCGACGATGGAGGGCGACACCACCAACTTCTATATCTATCGTAAACTGGCTGGCTACGACGTGAAGATCAGCGTGATTGCCCGAGGCATTGCCGTAGGTAATGAACTGGAATATACCGATGAGGTGACGCTTGGGCGCTCTATTATGAACCGAACATTGTTTGAAGATAAAGACAAATGAAAGAGACGAAGAAACTATTGATGACCATTTATGTGGCGGGCATTGTGCTGGCTCTTGCCATCGTGTGTCTATATGAGACCAACGTATTGGAGGCTGGTCTTTTGGCCACAGATAAGCAGTCAGAATTTCTGCTGACATTTCTGATGGAACTGATGACGCTGGGCTGCGCTTTTCTGGCATTGCGCTTGTTCAAGTTTGAGAAGATACACCAGGAACTGACGACAGGTAAGGCTGTTGCTCTTAGAAAATGGGGCGTTCTTAGACTGCTGATCCTCCTGGTGCCTTTATGGGCTGACACCTTATTATATTATATATATATGAACCCCACCTTCGGTTATCTGGGTATCATCCTGGCATTATGCCTGCCGTTTGTCTATCCAAGTATGAACCGTTGTGAGGCCGAGACGGAAGCATGAAGCTTAGTGTCGTGATCGTCAGCTACAACGTGCGTTCTTATCTGGAGGAATGTCTTAAGAGCGTGCAAAAAGCCCTTGAGGGAATCGAGGGTGAGGTGTTTGTGGTTGACAATCATTCCGACGATGATAGCGTGGAGACCATCCGAAATGAATATCCGTGGGTAAAACTGATCGTGAATCTGGAGAACCTTGGTTTTGCCAAGGCTAATAATCAGGCTATCCGAAAGGCACAAGGCGACTATGTGTTGCTGCTGAATCCCGATACGGTAGTGTGTCAGGATACCTTTCGTGGCGTACTTGCTTTTATGGATGAGCATCCGAAGGCAGGAGGCGCTGGTGTGATGATGTGTTACGAGGATGGTTCGAGGGCACCAGAGTCCCGTCGGGCTGTGCCCACACCTTGGGTGGCTGCCCGGAAGATGCTGGGTTTCACCAGACGTTACTATATGAGTGATCTGCCGTGGGACCAGCCTTGCAGGATAGAGGTGGTGAGCGGGGCGTTCTGCCTGTTGCGCCATCAGGCATTGAAGAGTGTCGGACTGCTCGACGAAGACTTCTTCATGTATGGCGAGGATATCGATTTGTCGTATCGTCTGTTGAAAGGAGGGTGGGAGAACTGGTATCTGCCGTATTCCATCATCCATTATAAAGGTAAGTCAACGTTGAAGTCGGATTATCGCTATGTGCACATCTTCTATCAGGCCATGCTGATATTCTTTCAGAAACATTACAGTCATCTGAGCTTCGTCTATACGATACCAGTGAAGATGGCCATCTATTTCCGGGCTTCCATTGCCTTGATTGATATCTTACGTAAAAAACTGCATCTATGATTTCAAGTCTTCCTACTGTTCATCTGCGTGCCATCGAGCCAGAGGATCTTGATCTGCTTTACAGGATCGAGAATGATGTGAAACTCTGGAATGTGGGTACCACGAATGTGCCTTACTCCCGTTATGCCCTTCACGACTATGTGGCGCATGCCTCCGACGATATCTATATGGATCGTCAGGTGAGGATGATGATCGAGAACGAACAGCACGACGTGGTGGGTATCGTGGATGTGGTAAACTTCGACCCCGGCAACTGCAGGGCAGAGGTGGGACTGATTATCCTTGATGCCTTCCGCCGACAGGGCTATGGCAGCAGTACCCTTCAGGCTGTCACGCAATATGCCCTTGGCGTGTTGCATCTCCATCAGCTCTTTGCTTTCATCGATAAGACCAACGAGGCCTCCATCCATCTGTTCCGGAAGATGGGGTTTGAACCCTCTGCCACCATCAAAGACTGGCTATATGATGGCGTGAATTATCGTGATGCGGTACTGTTGCAACGCGTATTTTAGAGTTTTTTGCGGCTGAGGCGAAAAAAACACAGAAAAAGTTTTGCAGTTTCGGATTTTATTTCTACCTTTGCACCCGCTAAGAAGAAAGAGTGCTTTCTGGTGCGTTAGTTCAGTAGGTTAGAATGCCTGCCTGTCACGCAGGAGGTCACGAGTTCGAATCTCGTACGCACCGCAACCTTTTTTAATTACGCATGAAAAGGTGCGTTAGTTCAGTAGGTTAGAATGCCTGCCTGTCACGCAGGAGGTCACGAGTTCGAATCTCGTACGCACCGCAACCTTTTTTAATTACGCATGAAAAGGTGCGTTAGTTCAGTAGGTTAGAATGCCTGCCTGTCACGCAGGAGGTCAC
>CAMJGE010000009.1 GCA_946405145.1 uncultured Prevotella sp. | reverse complement strand
TCTTGGCCTTGATGTTTCTGTCGGCAGAGCAAGACACGCCCATACCGATCGGACAAGAGGCACCATGACGAGGCAGACGGATCACGCGGATGTCGTGAGCCAGGTACTTACCACCAAACTGAGCACCCAGACCAATCTTCTGAGCCTCCTTGATGAGCTTCTGTTCCAGGTCGATATCACGGAAAGCACGACCAGTCTCGTCACCCGTTGTGGGCAGACCGTCGTAGAACTTGATAGAAGCGAGCTTCACGGTGAGCAGGTTCTTCTCAGCTGATGTACCACCGATCACAAAGGCGATATGATATGGCGGACAGGCAGCTGTACCCAGACTCTTCATCTTCTCTACCAGGAAGGGGATGAGTGTACCCTCGTTCTGGATGGTAGCCTTGGTCATGGGATAGAAATAGGTCTTGTTGGCAGAGCCACCACCCTTTGCCACCATCACAAACTTATACTCAGCACCTTCGGTAGCCTCGATATCAATCTGTGCAGGCAGGTTGCAACGGGTATTCACCTCGTCGTACATGTTCAGAGGCGCGTTCTGCGAGTAGCGCAGGTTGTCCTGTGTAAAGGTGTTGAACACACCCAGACTCAGGGCCTCCTCATCCTCGAAACCAGTCCAGATCTGCTGACCCTTCTCACCATGGATGATGGCGGTACCTGTATCCTGACAGAAAGGCAGGATGCCCTTGCAAGCCACCTCTGCATTGCGCAGGAACTGCAGGGCTACGTACTTGTCGTTCTCAGAGGCCTCAGGATCGGTCAGGATCTTAGCCACCTGCTCGTTGTGTTCACGACGCAGCATGAACTCCACATCGTGGAAAGCCTGCTGTGCCAACAGGGTCAGGGCCTCCTTAGAGACCTTCACGATTTGTTTTCCTTCAAACTCGGCGGTAGTTACGCCGTCTTTTGTCAAAAGGCGATACTCAGTTTTGTCTTCGCCCACCTGAAACATTGGGGCATACTTAAATTCTACATTCTTAGCCATAATATTTAATGTTTAACATATAAATTATTACATTCTTTCATTTTTACATTTTTACATTTTCCTAATATCCAAATATCTCTTCCAGTGTCAGCCGTTTGATCGGACCGATCTTGCCTAACGCCTCCATATCCAGTTCCTTCTCATCACCCAGGATGATGTAACGGAACGCCTTGTGCGCCATGTTAGCCTCTTCGAAAGCCACGATATCCTTCAGTGTGAGCTTCTGGATAGCCTGATAGGTAGCCTCAGAGAGATCCTTCTCCAGTCCCAGGCGCTTTGTCATGAGGTAGCGACTGATGATGCCACTCTTACGCACACGGGTGGTAGCCATCTGCTTCAGCACACTCTCCTTGGCAATCTGGAAGGCAGCCTCACTCTGTGGGATGGTATCCAGGATCTGGTGGAACTGGTTGATGCAGTCCATCATCTTATCGTTCTGTGAGATGATATGGGTGAAGAACATCTCCTTCTCACCCTGACGACCGGGACGGTTATAGCTGGCACCGGCATTATATGCCAGACCACGCGCCTCACGCATCTCCTGGAACACGATACCGTTCATGCCTGCGCCATAATACTCATTAAACAGCGTCTGCACACCTGTCTCATCAGGGTTCCACGTGCGACCCTCATTATGGTACATACGCATATAGATGTTCTTCGCATCGTAAGGTGCGATCCATATCTCGTTCTTCGGTGTCAGCTCATAGGTGAAGGCCTTGCCCTGTGGCACGGGCTTCAGCACCGCTGGTGTGGGATGCTCCTTCTCCAAAAGTGCAGAGAGCTCCTGCGTACTCATCGGACCGTAGTAGAGCACGGAATGCGCCATGTTACGCAGGTCGCTCAACAGGTTGAGCAGCGCCTGCGGATCAGCCTCACGCAACTGCTGTTCGGTCATATCGTCACGACGCATGTTATGAGGGCCATACACAGCGTAGTGGTACAGATAGTCGAAACAGGTACGCTGGTCCTGCTTGCGGTTCTCACGACTCTTCAGGATCATCCCCACGAAGCTGTTATAAGACTCCTTGTCGGCCTGTGCGTTCTGCAGCAGATCCTCCAGCAGATGGAGGGCAGCCGGCATGTTCTCACTCAGACCTGAGAGCGAGATGTTCAGGTTGTCGCTATTCGCATTCACACTATAGCTGCAGGCCAGGTTATAGAACTTCTGTTTCACCTCAGTGGCAGAGAGCGCCTTGGTGCCCACCACCTCCAGATAGTCGCTCACCATGTCATAGCGGTTGTCATCCTCATGCCCGAACTCATAACGGAAGGTCAGGTTAAAAAGTCCGTCGTTCGTATTCTTCACATAGAGCAGAGGCAGATTCCCTTTGGTCTTGGCGATGGTCAGCTGCTTGTCGAAGTCCACGAACTCCGGATGAATCGGCTCCACCTGACTGTTCTGGATATCCTTCACAAACTGACTCACGAGGTCACGGTTCGTCGGTATCGGGGTGATAGCTGGTTTGTCGATTTTCTTCTGCAGGGAATCAGTGCCCTGACGCTTGAAGACGGTCGCATAGCCATCCTTAAAGAAACGGTTGGCGAAATCCACGATCTGCTGTTTGGTGAGCTTCGATATACGGTTGAGCGCCCCCACGTGCTTCTCCCAGCTGTCGCCATTGATAAAGGCATCCAGGAACTCACCCACGCGCCAGCGGTTACTCTCCAGTCCACGCTGGTAGTTCAACTTCATGTTGTTGATCACTGCAGGCAACAGGTCGTCGGAGAAGTTACCCTTCTTCAGGTTCTCAATCTCACCCAACAGCAGCGTACGCACCTCTTCCAGACTCTGGTTAGGCTTCGGCATGCCCATCAACAGGAAGGTAGAATAGTCCTGCATGGCCTGGAGCCCGCAACCGGCACCCTGTACCCGCATGGCCTGGTTCAGGTTCAGGTCGATAAGACCAGCCTTACCGTTGTTCAGCATATAAGCTATCACGTCGAGGGTGTCACACTGCAGGTCGGAGGCTTTCTTGGCGAGCCATCCCATCCACACCTGTTCTGCCTGCTGTCCGACCACGGTTGTATCCGTTGGGGCAGTCAGTGCCTTCTGTTCCGGGAACACAGGCTGCTGTACGTCGGCAGCCGGCTTCCAGCCACCGAAATACTGGTCGATGATGGCAATGGTCTTGTCGGGATCAAAGTCACCAGCCATACAGATGGCGATATTGTTGGGCACATACCATTTGTTGAAGTAGTTCTCGATGTTCACGATCGAAGGATTCTTCAGATGCTCCTGCGTACCGATGGTGGTCTGTGTGCCATAGGGATGCGTCGGTGTCAGCTTCTTGCCCAGTGCACTTATCACCTTGTCGTTGTCGTTCGTCAGGTAGATGTTATACTCCTCATACACAGCCTCCAGCTCGGTATGGAAGCCACGGATCACCATGTTCTGGAAACGGTCGCTCTGGATCTTCGCCCAGTTCTCGATCTCATTCGAGGGGATATCCTCGGTATAGCAGGTCACATCATTAGAAGTAAAGGCATTGGTGCCCTCAGCACCGATGGCAGCCATCAGCTTGTCGTACTCATTGGGGATGAAGTACTGCGCAGCCACCTGACTCACGGAGTCTATCTCATGGTAGGCCTGCTTGCGCTGTTCAGGATCCGTCAGCAGACGATAACGCTCATAACGCGCCTTGATATCCTTCAACAGCGGTGCCTCAGCCTCGGCATTAGTCGTACCGAAGCGCTTGGTACCCTTAAACATCAGGTGCTCCAGATAATGAGCCAGACCTGTGGTCTCGGCAGGATCGTTCTTCGAACCCGTCCGTACGGCGATATACGTCTGAATCCTCGGCTTCTCATTATTCACCGAGAAATACACCTTCAACCCATTATCCAAGGTATAGATCCGGGTGTTCAGCAAATCACCCTCTACCTTTTCATACTTATAATCTTTTGCCTGTGCACTCAATCCAAGCATTGCCAGGCCCAAAATAACAAATAGTTTTTTCATTATAATTATTACATTCTATAATTTTTACATTTTTACATTTTTAATTTTTTCCTCTAGTTCTCATAATCTATCTCATGATCAAGTTTCTCCAAGAAGTCATCAAATACCTCCTTCTCCACATCACCCATCGCATACTCCTTCTCTGCATCCTTGCGGATCTCTGCGATCCAGGCACGACGTGCCTTCACGTAATCCTGGTGAATACGCTCACAGGCAGCCTCATCCAACTCGTCGAGATGGTAGTAGTCCAGAATCATCTGGTAGCTCCACGCCCAACGATAGTCTGAATAACTGTTATGAATGTCAGAGAAGCGGTCGAGCACCTGCTGGATATTGTCGATGATACCGTTCTTGATATCCTCAATCAGACCCTGTTCCTCGCTCTCGGGCAACAGCAGACCGCTCAGGTCATTCCACTTACCCTGACCTATGGTACTGACAGGCTTACCCACATAGCCTTCCTTCTGGGCACGTTTCAGCACAGCACCCATATAGATACGCAGGGCGATATCATAATACTTCAGGCCCTTCTTCAGCGACGAGGCGTTGATCACATACTCGTGGAAGTTATAGGTCGATACGTTATCACCCGAGGCATGGCGCAGATCCTTCAGGATTTGGATACCCTGGATGATCTCACCGACGGTGAAAGGCGAGAGCCAGTCGAAGTTGATGATACTCTTCCGCGACAGCTTCGAACGCTTGTCACGCTTCGGCCATTTCTTGATATCACGATAGAGACCTACCGTCGTGATGTTACGACCAGGCACCAGATAACACTCGTCGCCATATGCCACGAGATAGGAGAAAGGCAGGTTACGTGTGTCAGGATGGTGCATCAGCTTACCGAAGCAGACAGAGAATGCACCGATCGTAGCAGGCATCAGGATATAGGCACCAGAGGCTGTCTTCGTACCACGCTCCAGGGTACCGTAGTGCAAGGGACCCATCTTGTAGGCATGGTTAGAGAAGTTGGTGTTAGAGCCTGCGTTATAGAACGAGAACTCACCACCGATCAGCAGTGAGCTCTTATGGTGACTGGCACAAAAGGGACCGCAGAAGGCGGCACACGCCTCACCATTGGCCATAAACGAGTTGGCGAAGAACAAGCTGGCCTCAGCCGTAAAACCGTTGGTCACCTGACAGGCCTCACCCACGAAGCAGTCCTGCATCTTCACCGAGTTGTTGATCGAGCAACCGTCACAGATGATCGAGTTCTCACAGATCACACCCGTACCGATAAATACAGGCGCATCCATTGAACTCATCACCGTACACTCCGAGAGTCGGGCAGCACCACTGATCTCACAGTCACCCTTGATAATCGTGTTCGTGATATCCTTGGCATTGATGATCTTCACATTATTGCCGATAAAGCCACGCTCAGGACGCGACACACGGAGCTCATCCTCAATCATCTGCTGCAGCGCCTTCTTCAGCACCTTGTCACGGTCGTGTTTTACCATGAATGCTGCCAACTGACTGTTCAGCTCACGGAAGATAGTCACGTTGCCATCACCCATCTCGTTGAGCACAGAGATCACACTGCCCTCACCAAAGGTGGCATCGTCAGTCGTCTCCAGCGTACAGATGTTCGAGATATAACAGTCGTTACCGATCGTATAGTTGTTGATATAGTTACCCACCTTTTCTATCAGACAGTCGTTGCCCACTGTCACATTCCTCAAGGTGGCGTCGTTGATGCCGGAGTGCTTCGTGAAGCCCTTGGTCACCTCCACCATCTTCTCGAAAGAACCCAGGCGGATATCTCCATAGAACATCACACGATGGAAGTTATAGGGTCTGAAATCCTCAGCCACCATCACTCGCTGCCAGTCCTCAGCCCAGCAGACATTATTTTCCAGGACTTCAATCTCCGCCTGTGTTAAGTTTCTGTATTCACTCATATTTTTACTTTTTTACCTTTTTACTTTTTACCCTTTTACTCTTCTATCGTATAAAGAAAATCATTATACGGATATTTCTGTACATGCAGCTCGCGCACCCGCTTATAGAGGATGTCGCGCAACTCATCGATATTCTCTTTCTGCTTCGCACTTATAAACAGGCGCTCGAGATACCTCCCTGCCCCTGATCCAGGGGAGGGGTCGGGGGAGGGGTTAGCCATCCAGGTCTTCTTCAGATCCTCGAGGGTATAGTTCTCCTTCGTCATCGGTGTCAGGTCGTCTTCCTCCTTCTCCACCCATGTATAGGCATCGATCTTGTTAAACACCAGCATGGCTGGTTTGTCGGCGCAGCCCAGTTCCTTCAGTGTCTCTTCCACCACACGGATCTGCTCCTCAAAGTCAGGATGCGAGATATCCACCACATGCACCAGCAGGTCAGCCTCACGCACCTCGTCGAGGGTACTCTTGAAACTCTCCACCAGGTCGGAAGGCAACTTACGGATAAAGCCGACGGTATCAGCCAACAGGAAGGGCAGGTTGTCGATGGTCATCTTACGAACCGTCGTGTCGAGGGTGGCGAAGAGCTTGTTCTCGGCAAACACCTCACTCTTAGCCAGCAGGTTCATCATCGTACTCTTACCCACGTTGGTATAGCCCACGAGTGCCACACGGATCAGACGGCCTCTGTTCTTACGCTGGGTGGTCTTCTGCTTGTCGATCTCTGCCAGTCGCTGTTTCAACAGGGTGATACGCTGCAGGATGATACGACGGTCCATCTCCAGCTGTGTCTCACCAGGTCCGCGGAGTCCCACCGATCCTTTTCCACCGCCAGAGCCCGAGCCACCACCCTGTCGCTCCAGGTGTGTCCACAGGCGCTGCAGTCGGGGCAGCATATACCTGTGCTGGGCCAGTTCCACCTGCGCCTTGGCCTCAGCCGTCTGGGCACGCATGGCAAAGATGTCGAGTATCAGTGAGGTACGGTCCAGGATCTTCACCTGCAGCTCCTTCTCGATGTTACGCATCTGCTTGGCAGAGAGCTCATCGTCGAAGATCACCATACCCACTGGTTGCGGCGCATTCGATTCGTCGAGCAGACCATCTGCAAACAGTTGGGCATCCTGCTGGTCGAGCCAGTCATCGTAAGCATCCTGACATTGTTTGATATACGCTTTGATTTCCTGGAGCTTTCCACTCCCCACATAGGTGGTCTGACTCGGTCCGCCCACCTTCTGGGTAAACCGCTTCACCGTCACAGCCCCGGCGGTATCCGCCAGGAACTCCAGTTCATCGAGATATTCCTTAGTCTTGGCCTCGTCCTGTTCCTTGGTGATGAGTCCGACCAGCACCGCGGTCTCTGCCTTGGCCTCTGAAATTACAAATTCCTTCATACGCTTGCAAAATTAATGAAAATCTGTCATAGATAAGACGTATTAACACAGATTAATAAAAAAAATAGTATGATTTTCATGAATCTTTGGAGAAAATTTGTATTTTTGCACACAGATATTATAACCAAAAAACAGATTTACATTATGAGAGTAATTATTCAGAGTGACTACCAGAAAATGTCACAGTGGGCCGCAAACCACGTCATTGAGTGCATCAATAGGTTCAATCCTACACCTGATCGCAAGTTCGTGCTGGGTCTGCCTACCGGTTCTTCTCCCGTGGGAATGTACAACGCCCTTGTCGAGGCCAACCGTGCCGGTAAGGTATCCTTCAAAAATGTGTTGACCTTCAACATGGACGAATACGTTGGTCTGCCCGAGGCTCATCCTGAGAGCTACCATGCCTTCATGGCGCGTAACCTCTTCGACCATATCGACTGTCCGAAGGAGAACATCCATATCCTGAATGGTAATGCCCCCGACCTCGTAGCAGAGTGCAGGCACTATGAGGAGATGATCCAGGAGGCTGGCGGCATCGATCTGTTCATCGGCGGTATCGGTCCTGATGGTCATATCGCCTTCAACGAGCCTGGTTCTTCCCTGCGTTCAAGAACCCGTATGAAGACCCTGACCACCGACACCCGCATCGCCAACTCCCGTTTCTTTGGCGGCAAGCCCGAGAACGTGCCTGCTCATGCCCTGACAGTAGGTGTAGGCACTGTGATGGATGCCCGTGAGGTGATGATCCTTGCCAATGGTCATGCCAAGGCACGTGCCCTGCAGGCTGCCATCGAGGGAGCAGTCAACCACATGTGGACCATCTCAGCCCTCCAGATGCACGAGCATGGCATCATCGTCTGCGATGAAGAGGCTGCCGACGAACTGAAGGTCAGCACCTACAAATACTTCAAGGACATCGAACAGGATCAGATCCTTTAAATGACCAAATAAGAAATCCCGCCGATGAGCGGGATTTCTTATTTAATACCGGATATCAATCACAGGCCTCAACTTCACATCCTTGGAGAGTTCCTGGTCCGACAGGAGCATGATGCCCTGCGCCGTTTGTTTAGACCGCGCCCCTTTCAGGGTTGAGCCATCCAGACAGAAATAGATGCTGGAAAGACCTTCGGGCGAGAACGACATCACAAAGTCCGTATTCTTCGAGAAGACGCCACACTCCTCCAGTGTTGGCAGGCGCCAGTGGTCGTCAGCCGCGGCAAAGCTAGGCTTAGCATAACCGTTCATCGCAGCATTGAGGGTAGTCAGCCAGCTCGTCTGATCACTCTTAGCAGGTGCCGTGAAGCCCACACCCTTGGCACTCAACAAGGTAGCTATCCGTTTTTCAGGATCCGTCGCCACCACGAAGTAGCCCTGATACATCTGTCCGACAAGAGGCAGCTCGTCGAAGTCGAACGAGATGTCACGAGGCGTTGCCTCCCAGGATTGAGATGTCAGCGTGGCCGTCAGTTCAACGCCCTGCAGACCCACGAACGTACCCTCTACAGAGACATTGTTATTCGCCTTGAACGACAGGGGAGCCGTATAAGAATAACTGTTCACGTCTTCGCCCTTGATGAAGCTGATGGTAATCTCCGGTAGCTTATCACTGGGCAGCATCATCTCATGAGGCTCCGCCTCCCAGTCGCCAGCCCCCTGGTCAGTCAGACTAATGGTGTAAGTACCAGTCGCATCAGCATAGCTGCCGTTAAGCAGCAGTTGCCGGTACATCGGACTCACCGACACGTTCACCTGCTCCACATCATCAGGCACCTCGTGGATGGTCACCCGTGTCACGCAGGTCACCTTCCGTTCCAGTTGGATGTTCAGGGTTTCATGGTCCCCATCTGCCAGACTGATCTTCTCATGTCCGATCAACAAGTCACCCATCTGCTTTCCCGCTGCCACTGCAATCGCCGTGGTAGGCGTCGCATCGTCAGCATTGGGCAATACAAAGTTTGATAGATCGTCGCTGCCGATGCCATAGAGGTCATAGGAGCCAGACGAGAGGTCGGCAGTCACAAACTGCTCATTGTCATCAGGCGACAGCATCGCCACGCACTGCCCGGTGTCATCAAACACATAGAGTCTGCTTTGCAGGGCTTCGTCGCCTTCACCACGTGTCCTCACACGCAGTTGCCCTTTGTCGGGCTCAGGCATCGACGGGTTCATCACTTCCTCAGAACAGCCGCTGAGGGTTAACACACCGCATAGAGCGGTCACATAAAACACATTTAAAATTCTCATAAAGTTGTCTTTGATAGTTAGACTTAACATCAACTGGCTGCAAAACTAAACAAAAATCCCGAAACCACCAAATGATTCCGGGATTTTTTATCATTTTTACCTTTTTACCCTTTTACCCTTTTACCTTTTCACACTTCCCACACTTCACCTTGAAGCTATGCCCCAGCAACGGATAGTCCATCAAGTATCTCATCACACGCCAGCCACGCTTATCCTCCTTATGCGTCCATGCGCCGAGACGACAGAACAGATGCCAGATGGCAGTACCTTCAGGATAACCTTCCTCATCCACAGGACCGCCATTCTGTTGGGCACGCATCACGTTATAGACACCGACAGTAGCCAGCAGTGCCATCGCAATGACCAGATAGAGCTGCAGATCCACGGAGGCACCTAAGTACCACGACAACAGCCAGGCAAGAATCACCAGTATATTCAGGAAAAGGATAAACAGAGCAGCGCCCAGATGAGAGAAGCCCATATCGATAAACAAATGATGCAGATGCGACTTGTCAGCCTTCATAGGCGACTTACCATGCGACATACGCAGTGTCATCACGCGAAGTGCGTCAAAGATAGGAATACATCCCACAGCCAGTGCAAAGGCAGGGATGCTGACACCACTGGCTTCCAGTTTCGACAAGCCAACCTTGCTCGACAGCGCACCAAAGGCGAGCACCGTCAACAGCATACCCAGCATCAAGGTACCACCATCACCAATAAACATACGCGAACGCATGCCGAACACATTATGCAGGAAGAAGGGCAACAAGGCACCTCCCGCAATCAAGGTCAGGCAAACCATCGTTGGCGCCCAGGTACTGTGGAAGGCGATGGCGAAACACAGGAAGGCCAACATACCATAGCCCGAGGAGTAGCCGTCCACACCATCAATCATGTTAACGGCATTAATAGTACCTACACCCGCAAATATCGAGAATGGTATGGCAAACCATGGATCCAACTGATATAATCCCCACATACCATGGAAATTATCGATATAGACACCTGTGATAGCGATAAAACAGCCCACCAGAACAATTTCCACCACCAGTCGCAAGACAGCCGACAAGCCCTTGATGTCATCCCAGGTACCAATGATCATCATCGCCATGAGCGACACCAGGATCCACGTCAACATCTCGCTATCGAAAAACAGCTGAAGCACAATTGTACCAACAAAGATGCCGGAGAACACGATCACGCCGCCGAAAACTGGCACCGGACTACGCTGCAGCTTTCGGGCGTTGGGCTGATCCACGATATTACGCTTCAATGCAAATTTCAGGGCAAAGGGGAAAACCAATGCCGAGGTAAGCATCGCTACAAATGTGACTATTAAAGCAATGAGCGATAAATCCATGTCATCAAGTATATTTTGCAATCTGACCATGACGCGTAATAATACCATTAGCCCAGCGCTCATAGCCGGCCTTTCCTACATTCTCTCGCAAAGAAAAACGATAATAAGAGCGCACAGCATGATCTACCCTGTTCAGGCTCTGACGCAGACTGAGCACATGCTCACGACGCAACAGGGCTACAGGCATCTGCATGGCCTCGGAATACGACATATAGGGATCGGTAACCATCGTCGCATAATAAGCCGACTGACCGAAAGCCATATACATCCCTGCTATGTCGTCATAATAGAGGAATATGGTCTGTCCGTCATTCTCCCTTTCGTTTTTTATGATGATTTCCTTGTCAATCATTAGGCTATATCCTATTGTTAATTGTTTATTTCGCTGCAAAGGTACTGCAAATTACCCACAACACCAAACATTTCTTCAGTTTTTTATTTTTTTGCAGCGCAAGGGACACATCTTACATTTTTTTTAAAGGCAATTTTATAAAAGAAGTGTCTATAGACACTTATATATACGATGAAGATATTACCCCAAAAAATTTCGAAAAAAAAAGAGGAGCAATTAAAAAATTCGAGCTAACTTTGCACTCGAAAAAGAATAACGAGAACCATTATCGCACAGAACTATATGTCAAGACACTCCAGACACCCTAGCCAGACAAGCATCTACCACGTGATGCTCAAAGGCATCAAACGCCAGCAAATCTTTGAGAGGAAAGATGACTATCGGAAGTTCATCCGCATCCTTCACAATATAGCATCCCCTCAAGAAAACCCCAATCGCCCCTCTGCCAGTCATTGCAGCATAGGCGCCTATTGCTTGATGCCCGATTGTGTTCATCTGCTCATCAAGGAGGAAGGCGATAGCATCTCCGAGGTGGTTAGGAAAGTGGCTTTGCGCTATGTGATCTACTACAACGGCAAATACAACCATTCGGGCCAGCTGTTTCAGCACAGGTTTAAAAGCGAGCCCGTCAACGACGAGGCCCATCTCCTGACACTGTTGAGCTATATCCATCAGCTGCCTGTAGCAGCCAAGCTGTGCCACCATGTCGAGGACTACGACTGGAGCAGTTGGCGCGAGTATATCAAAGCCGCCAACCGTGTGTCAGACTTCTGCGCCGTCAACAAGGTGTACGAACGCATCCCCCGTCAGCACCTGATCGACCAGGTCAACACCCCATTGCCCAAAGCGCTGCTGGTACACAGCTTCGACAGATACCGCGGATTCGTTCCCGATGCATCAGTCATCGATTTTCTCACAACCACCTATCACATCAAGTCGCCCAAGGACATTAAGCTATATCCCAAGCAGCAACGTTATAAGATGCTGAAAGAAGCCAAGGACTTTGGTGCCAGCATCCGCCAGCTCTCACGACTGACAACAGTGAGCGAATATACCATCACCCGTGCTAGTTCAAAGAAAATTCTATGAATTACATGATAAAAGTGAGCTAATTTTGTTAACCTTGAAGAGGTCACCAGAAATGGTGACCTCTTCTCTTATTATCGATAAACGCATCCAGGATCCGCGTCTTGCCCTGTTGCGGCCATATCTCAAAGTCGGCTATCGCCGCTGGGATCAGCGTGCTGTGCCCCTCCTTCAGCAGGATCTCATCCCCTGTGCTCCGCACATGGATCACACAGTCCCCCTCGATACACATGGTGATGATAAAACTGTCATACTTCCGCAGATCCCGATGGAACGGTTTCGACACCTCCATCACCCGCACGTCAAAATAAGGCGTGTCGATAATCTGAGTCGCCCTGTTGGCAGTCGCCGGATACTCCGTCCGGTAGTTGCGCTCCACATGGAAGTCGAGCGCCTTGGCAGCCAGGGCAGTATGCAGCTCACGCGGTTTACCGTCCAGTCCAGGCCGGTTATAGTCAAAGATCCGATACGTCACGTCCGACGACTGCTGCACCTCCGCCAGTAGGATGCCGCCACAGATGGCATGCACACGCCCTGCTGGCAGATAGAACACATCGCCCGCCTTCACCTGATGGTCAGCCAGCACCTCCGTGATTGTACCGTCAGCGATACGCTGATAGTACTCCCCGATGTGAATCTCCTTTTTAAAGCCCGCATAGAGATGCGCCCCTTCATCAGCCTTGATCACATACCACATCTCCGACTTGCCCATCTTCCCATGCTGGCACATCGCCATCTCATCATTGGGATGCACCTGGATGCTCAAGTCCTTCTTGGCATCGATAAACTTCACCAGCAAGGGCAGCTGTCCATGATATTTCTCGTTCACCTTTTGGCCAAGGATAGCCTCCGGTTCTTCGTTGATCACCGATATCAGGTCCCTGCCCTTCCAGGCGCCGTTACTCACGATGCTCGTGCTGGTGGGCACGGCACTCACCTCCCAACTCTCGCCAATAGGCTCGTCAGAAGGTGTCATCCCCTTGTAGGGCCTCAACCGCTCTCCGCCCCACACCACCGTATGCAGATTCGCCTCAAACAGCAATGGATATAGATTCTTCATATTCAATCACAACATAAACTGTCGCCTGCAAAGATATATATTTTATCGATATGCTCCAAATATTTGAGAAGATTTTTAAAAACAAACCTAACTCTAATAAACGACGAAAACCA
Source organism: uncultured Prevotella sp. (assembly GCA_946405145.1). GTDB lineage: Bacteria > Bacteroidota > Bacteroidia > Bacteroidales > Bacteroidaceae > Prevotella. The sequence continues at coordinate 97,554 of CAMJGE010000009.1, read as the reverse complement.
GCCATTTGGCTGGTTCCCGTTACTGATACTGATTAACTCTCTTGCACTCTTCTATGAGTTCCAATAGCTTTCTGAAAGCCTCTACCCTTTCAGGCTTAAGAGCCCCAGCATTCATAAGCTTCCTCTGCTGCTTCACCCAATTCAACATCTGGTGTTCTTCCACCCGATGCTTGGAAGGATTCCGATGGTTTGTCTCAATGAAACTAGCCACCTCCTCATATCTCACCATCCACCTCTCATCCTGCGTCATGGCATCTTTAATTAAGCCATCAAATAACTCAACGCGTCGTCCCGCGTTACTAAAACCCACAGAAGATTGGCGGTTTCTGCAATCTTCTGTTTGCATCCCCCTATCTAGGGGGCCTTGGGGGTAGCACCCCTCTTTTGGTTCTTTTCTCGGAGTGAGCGAGAAAAAGAACATTACTTCATGTATCGGGAATCGATAACCTCCCAATCAATGACTGACCATATCGCAGTCAGATGGGCAGCTCGGCGATTCTGGTAATCCAAGTAATAGGCATGCTCCCACACATCGAAAGTCAGCAGCGGCTTCAGCCCCTTCACGATGGGATTAGAAGCCCCTTGCTCCTGCGTGATGACCAATGAGCCATCAGCATCAGCCGACAACCAAACCCAGCCAGAGCCAAACAGCCCAACGCCCTTGGCCTCAAACTCAGTCTTAAAGACCTCAAAGCTTCCCCACTGCTTCTCAATCTGAGCAGCGAGTGCACCCAGAGGTTCCTGAGCAGCCTCACTGGCAGGTTTAAACTGCGTGAAATACAACTCATGGTTCAGTATCTGTCCGGCATTGTTGAATACCGCCCCTGCAGGAGCCTTTCGCACGATATCCTCCAGTGTCATCCCCTCATACTCACTGCTAGGAAGCAGTTTGTTAAGATTATCCACATACGCCTGCAGATGCTTACCATGATGGAACGACAATGTCTCTGCACTGATCACAGGCTCCAGTGCCCCCATCTCATAAGGAAGTTCAATTAATTTAAACATAGATTTACAAATATATTATCGCCTGCAAATATAGCGCTTTTTTCGATATGCTCCAAATATTTGAAGAAATATTTAATTGAATTCTTACTACGTAACTATGCAGTAAAATTTTCATAGGCATAAAACATTTTCTGGTAAGGCTATCAGCAAATCTCGCTCTCTCACTTCTCTCTCACTTTTCCCCCACTCTTCCCTCACTTCATGCCAAGCCACCGCATGAGGGGCAAGTGAGGGCTGAGTGAGGGTAAATTGCCCTCCCCCACTCAACTCCAGCCCTTTGTACAAAGGCATTTCAAGGAATCCGAGTGGGGGTAACAACAAAATTGCACTTCAAGCAATAAAGGTACGTATATTTTTTGGCAATGACAAGGTTCACCGAAAAATAACAATGCTAGTCGTTGAACTATTAACCTCGAATTGTACCATAATTAATCTCAAATTGTGGTACTTTACGATTCGGAGTAAATCTCCCCCCTCTCAGCACCTCGTATATCTTATAGAAATAGCGCAGGCTCAAGAAAAACACATTAGAATAAACTTTATTCTTTTTCATCGCCTTCAAATGTTCCCGCATAATCTGCTTTCTGCTGGCGAAGCTCGCTGTTGATGCCCCGCCCGTCCTCATAGTCACAAAATCCTTCGGGACATACAGCGTCTTTATCCGGTGAACAAAGATGATTCTCAGCAAGTTCTCAAAATCTGCCGCAATCCGATACGACGTATCAAAAGCTCCGAACTGCTCATAGACTGACCGTTTACAATAAAACGACGGATGCGCCGGCATCATCCCAAACCGCATCATCCACCGCTTGAATACCGCAGACGAGTAATACCTCACGCACTTTGTCAGGTCATCATCATTCACGAAGTGGATATCCCCATACGTCGCATCAATATCATTTTGGGCAAACGTCTCTGCAATCGTCTGAAGTGCATCATCCGAGGTATAGAAATCATCCGAGTTCAGGATACCTATCACCTCCCCTGTTGCCATCTGCAGCCCGGTATTCATCGCATCATAGATACCCTTATCAGGAGCAGACACGACCTTCAGTCGATCCCCAAACTGCGGTGCATATTCCTTGACGATCGCCAAGGTATCATCCTTCGAGCCCCCATCCTTGATGATATACTCAAAGTCCGTATAGGTCTGCCGCAACACACTCTCAATGGTATCACGAACCGTCCGTCCGCTATTAAAAGTCGCTGTAATGATGGAAATGATCATAATAAATCTTATTCCACAATCGTCTTATGTGGATGATATTGTGGATTAATCACACTTCTTTCTGGCTTATGATAATTAAAATCGATATGACCTAAATCAAATAACAAATAAGCTACATCATCAAGGCAAACAGGTAATTCTCGGGCACGTTTTATTTTGTCATATACCTCAGGACGTTTATTAATAAAAGTATCAGTACACCAAATCATAAAGGGAATTTCTCGCACATTATATTTTGATTCAGCATCATATAACTCTCCAACATTTCGTCCATATCTGTGACCTACTCCATCATAAATATTTTCACCATGGTCTGACAAATATATTACTACAGCATCATCATTTCGGAATTCATCCAATATCATACGCATCACATAGTCATTATACCTTGTCGCATTATCATATTCTACCATTTTTTGTTTTTCGGAATCGTCTAAATCATTCCTTTGGATATCACTTATCTTGAAATATGCGAAATCTGGAGGATAACGTTTCATCGCCTGAAAATGCTGTCCTTTAAGATGTATAATATTTAAAGATGCCCCGTTTTTTAGGAACCTAGATTTATAGCCTGAAATAAAGTCACCATCATATTCTTCCAATGTTTCATTCCTAAAGTCGAAACAATGATCATTAATATATTTGGGAGAAAAGAAATAACTACATCCATAATCGGCTTCACCACCTCGTGAACGTGTATATTGATTATCAAAGTAAGCCACTTTGAAGGAAGCCTTTTTAAATACAGCGGGAAAAAGTACGTATTGAGCAGAATCTGCCCCCCCCAGATCACAGCTTTTCAGTGAGAAGATATATCTCATGGCTCCACTCGTATAACAAACAGGTGTGTTCGCATGAGTAAAGAGTACAAGATTTTTTTCTTTAGTAAACAATGGATTAGTTGGCAGAGCATATCCATATAAGGAAGAACGATGTTTATTGAAAGACTCTCCGACAACAAGTACAATAGTAGGAGACAGATGTTTACATGAATCCGAATAAATCTCTATCTTATCTATCATTGACACGAATTGGTCAACATCTCCGTGCGAATTCCTGACGAATTGAATGGCATCATAGATTCCTACAATTGGATTCTTACCCATGGTCGTCGGAATAGACAGACATGGTAAGGATAGACCTAACCCAATCACTGGCAAGGAAAGAATACGAAACAACTTCGATTGGACAAGATACTTGATATGAATCCGTTTAAGGACATAGATGAGCAGATAATAGACACCAACAACACACAGAAACGAACAAAGAATCTTCCAATCCAACAAATAGGCTGATATAAACTCACGGGCCTCTGCCCAATCTGTTTGCATCAATAAAGTGATGATGTTTGCATCTACACGAGAACCGAATCTAAGATAGACAGCAGTCTCTAACGCAAAAAGGACGAAAACAATTGTAAAAAACAACACTTTCATCACCTGATGGTCCCTCATTAGGTAAAATGCCAGGATTGTCCATGCCAAAGAAGAAACAAAAGCTGTAAGAAAAGCTCCCTTTGCAAATGCTTCATTTTCATAACCTGCCGGCAAGCTCAAAAACAAAACAGCTAACAAAAGCAGTAAAATACCACCACCATATTTTGAAAAGAATGATTTCATCTGATTAATCTACGATTGACTGATAAAGTTCCCAATACGCCTTATAGCTCTCAGATTGATTAAACAATCTAACCGCCCGCTCTCTACAAGCATTTCGTATACTTTCACGATCAGTCTTTTCACAAATTTGTCTGATAGCCACTGCCATGGCAGATATATCATTGAGCGGGACCACACGTCCCGTCTCCTCACTTATTAATTCCGGACATGCAGATGTATCATAGACCACACAAGGTGTTCCACATGCCAAAGCCTCAGCTGTTGTCAACCCGAAGGTTTCTGCCTGAGAAGGATTCACAAAGACATCTGCCATGGAATAATAGGCTGCCAACTGAGCCTGATTGTCCGTACGCATCACAACCTCAATCTCTTCTGGAACCTGTCTGGCCTGACTTTTATTCAAGCCAATTAATATGATCCTATAATCACTTGACAAGATCTGCCTCAGCTGGTAGAAATCTTCCAAGCCTTTCCGTTTTTCCCATACACTTGCGACACCAAGAACTACCTTTTCATTCGAACAGATATGGTGTTTTACCCTGAGATTGTTGGTTGACTTTTGAGGACTGAACACATCAACATCCACTCCATTATAAATGCATTTGATATCATAACCCTTAAGGAAAGAGGCTCTGACCTCGTTTTCCAACCATTTGGATACTGTAACGATATGAAGTGAATCTAGACCACAAAAATACTTCTTTTTAAGACGATAGTTCTTTCTGCTATTGTCAATCAACAAAGATTTAGGATATTCAGTCCTTGCTGGGCAATCATGACAGCCATCTTTCCACAAATCACAAGCAAAGCTTGAAGGATATGCACAATGCCCTGTCATTGGCCAACAATCATGCAAAGTCCATACAACAGGGATAGATAAAGACGACAAGAAATCAAAAAGAATCGGATAATTCAGGTAATACCCATGTATATTATGAAGATGAATGATGTCAGGTTTAATACGCTCAATCTCTCTAATGAACGCCCGAGTAACATGTCTTGAGGCAAGGCCATGCTGATCAAACAGTCGGCTTTGCGCTCCATGACATATCTCGTCAAACATGTGGCCAATCTTGATCAGATGAGACATACTCGGATTGGCATTCCTCCCATAAGCGATATAGCTCTCCCAACCATTTGAGATAACGATTTTACCGATCTCTTCTGCTATTCTTCCGTGGGAGCCCCAATTCGCAGTAATATTGACCTGAAGTAATCTCTTATTCATTATCAAGCCCGAAGACATCAATATCACAAGTCTCTTTTAACTGTGACTTGTTAAACACGGAGATATAAGGAAAGTTCGCCGGGGTAATACCTTCACGATAATCCCATCTTTCTATTTCTGCATCGATATTCTTATACCACAAGAACGCATGGACAACCAATATCAGGACCAACTGCACAGCTGCACGGAATCTCCATTCGAAATTGGTAATCTGATAAGCTACAAACAAGCATATAAAGGTTCTGAAGTAATATTCGAATCGTGCAGCAATCAGGTCGTTGAAACTGAAGAAGCAATACATGAAATAGCCTATCAGACAGATGGCTTTGGCATAATAGCCATCCGTACCTTCGTCTGGCTTATAGAGTAAGACTGGGATGATGATGAGTATTCGAAGTAGCATTCTTACAATAATACTAACACCCTCACTGTCTTCATAGAAACTTAATCTTTCACTTTCAAAGGGCAAGAACTGCATCACACTGATACCGACTATCGCCAAGACGGTAAATGCACCTGCCATATAATATATGATCGACTTGTTATATAGTTTCAGATGCATCAGGAACGGAAGAATCAGACAGATGATAAACGACAGATGAACGAAACACCCTACAATCAGACAAATATAGAACCGTTTATATCGTCTCTCCTTCAAATCATGATACAGATACATCAGCAATGCCAAACACAAACCTTGTCGAATTGCCGACATCGGACACATCAGATACGTGTAACCATAGAAACACAATAGACTCAAGCAACTGTTTTCACAATCTTTACTGAAAAAGCGATATGACAACAACATACATACCAATGACCATAAGGCAGAAAAGACGATATAGTCTATAGAACACGCCTTAAACAACAAAATGATCAAACCAAACAGGGGATCAACGACCAAATACTGTTCCGGGAATAAATATACATTGTAGTAATTAAAATAGTCCGACAGCTGTCCATACCTGAAAACAGCGACAAAGGTCATGAGGAAGTAAGAGATGTTAAACCACAACCTACTCTTCCTCCCCGTAAAGACTTCAATGCCACTGAAGAAAACTAGAACTATCAGGATAAATTGATACATACTCCGTCAAACTAACTAAAAGTAAACAGCTTACGTAGTTTATTAAGCATCCCAGGCGTTATGAAACGATGCAGCAGGAATGATTGATAGGTATAGAGCAGATGTCCGAACCATTTCAGATCTCTCTTCTGGGAAATGAGATGCTCCTCCCGCATCATCTTTAAGATATTAGAATGAGAGAAACCTCCTTCAAGAGAATAAATCGTCATAACCATGGGGATATAATGGAAAGAATGACCTGTACTATACAAATGATGGAAAAACGCATAATCTGCCACAAATCTATAACGAAGCTCAAACCCACTTGCCTTCATCAGAGCTGTCCTTACGTAAGATGACTGATGACAAAACGCCATCCTATAGTCTAAAGTTGACAAAGGCTTAGCCTTGTAGGTGATTGGCGAGCCGTTATAATTATATAAGGTGTCTCCATATATTACATCCTGTCCTGTATAGTCAGCCGCTTGTCCAAAGATATCATCAATGGTATGGTCCGTCGCAAAGAGATCACCTGCATTCATAAAATTGATCCAGTCGCCTGTAGCCACTTGAATGGCTTTATTCATTGCATCATAGATACCCTTATCCCGTTCTGATACAAAATAGGCTATTCGATCCCTGTATTTACTGACGATGTCAACCGTTCCATCCTTACTTCCACCGTCAATGACGATATACTCAATATTCTGATAGGTCTGGTGGACGACTGACAGAATCGTCTTCTCTATTGTATCCACTGCATGATAACAGACGGTTACCACACTAACCTTGGGGGCGTTCATGTCGATTATACTAAAGAATTGTATAGATCAATAAGTTTCTGAGCGGACTTCTGCCAAGAAAAACAAGACAAACGCTCACGTTGTTTTTCCAATAATGAATCCCTTTCTCTATCTGTCATTCTTAAGAAGTCTTCCATGACCTGATCCAAATCTGATGATTGGTCATCTAAATGAAAATAGACAGCAGCCTCTTGAGCTATTTCAGGAAAGCAACTGGCTTCATTCAGTAGCACAGGGCAATTGGCACGATAAGCTTCGAGAATAGGGATTCCGAAACCTTCATAGGCTGAAGGATAAATAAAACACAAGGCATGGGCATACAGATTCTGCAGTTCCAGGTCATTCACATGCAAGTGAATAACCTTATTACATAAACCAACTTTCTCTATAAACTGCTTCTCCGCCTTGGTAAAATCCGGACCGGTACAAACAACTTTAATGGCTTGATGATGTTGGAGAACCGGAACCAACGACTTTAGCATAGGCAGAAAGTTCTTGTAGCTATCACGCCGTTGTCCTACATAAAGGATATACCGTCCATCAAATATTGGCTTCAACGAAGTTCGATCATCATAGGTTGGTGCTCCATGATAGATCACACTTATCTTTTCTTCTGGCACATGAAGTATTCTTATCAGATCCTGCTTCGTCCTTTCTGACACAGCTACTATATGAGCTGCTTTCTGACAAAGCAGGGGTTTCACTTTTACCTGAGAATCATTTGAAGAAGAAGGAAATAATTCCGGTATCATATCATGCACGGTTAACACGAATGGTTTACCATTCAAGTATGGAAGAAAATAAGGATCAAAGAAAGTCGGATGAAAGACATCGAAATCACCCTGTTTCAATTTTTCAACTGAATAAAGTCTATTGCGTCCATTCGAGGTCTTCGATGGAAAAATATTACTGTACCATCCATATAATATTCCTTGCCCCAGGAAATGCCTGTTCAGAAGAAATTTCTCAGGGGGGAAACTTTTGGGGGGCAGATCTATCAATCCACTATCTCTGAGATGGAAATTATCACATTCAAGCAAAGAAATATCGTATGCTACCCCCTGGGGGAAATTTGAAATCAGCTGAACGAAACAATTAGAGACACCTCCATAATGTTGCATATCAAAGGCCTGATGATCATATAATACTTTCATAAACTAATTAAGATTCAGATGCCCGCGGAATAAAATCTGCAAATAGTCCATACTTTCCCGTAGATTAAAGCCAAAACTCCATATCGTATATGGAGCCTTCATTAATAATAGCAACCGTAGGAGAAGAACTTTCCAACGATCTTGTGTTTTAGACAGGTACCTCTGCATACCATCGAAAATCAATAATTGTCTTTTCGAAGAGCCTTTCTTTGAACTATGTCCCTCTAAATGCACAATCTGAGGACCGTCATAGATATAACTATAGAAGCCATGCTTCGCATAACGAGATTGCATTTCAGAATCTTCGTAATACATAAAAAAGTCCGGATCAAACAAACCGCACGCCTCAAAAGCACAACGTCTTATAAAAAGATCCGCACCCGTCACATATCCTACTTGAAAGAAGGATGAGTCAGCCTTTCTATTCTCAAGGGCATCCATTTCCCATGTTATAAAACCAAGAAATGAAAATAATTGTTCCCAAACAAGGATCCCAAGCATATTTCCCACATTGGGCAGTTCTGCATAAGAATGCATATATTGTCTTTGAGCATCTTGCAGAAGGCATCCCATACATCCAACTTCCTGGTCCACAGTCTCCATCTTGTCAAAAAACAACTTGATGGCATTATTCAACAAAATCGTATCCGAGTTCAACAAAAACAGATACTTCCCTTCCGCATTTTGAGCCCCAAGGTTGTTGGCCTTTCCGAAACCCAGATTATAACCGCTCTCAAGGAAACGGATCCTTATATCCTTTTCAAACAGCTCCACACTTCCGTCCGTAGAAGCATTATCCACAAGGATCACCTCAAATGTTACGTCTGAAGTGTGCTCAAAGACAGAATCAATACATTGCTGGGTCAGGTCTTTTGTATTATAATTGACGATGATTACCGATACATCCATTTGTTCTATTTACTAGAGTCTTCGCAATAACTTAGCTGGTATTCCGCCAACAACACAATTTGCAGGCACATCTTTAGTTACAACAGAGTTTACACCGATAATAGCGCCATCACCGATATGGACTCCAGCCAAAATAGCGACCTTATCACCAATCCAAACATTATCACCAATAACTACTTCTCCTTTACTTATTAATTGGCGATCTGATGGAGGAACAGACAGTTCCTCTGCACAAATATCTCCATGACTATTATCTGATATCAGGACATACATTCCTGTCAAAAGACCATTCCCTATGATAACCTTATTACAACATGTGATATGATTTCCTTTCCCAAAATGACAACCATCGCCTATGGTTATTTGCGGAGTATATTTATATCCATTATAAACTTCCCACGCTGATACCATACATCCTTCTGCAAAGTAATTTTTTTCACCTATAGTAACAAAATCGCCTCCAACAATACAAAATTTCTTTGCAAAAACAGTAGAAGACCCCACATGCTTCATAAAATTTCGTATCCACATTGTATATAGGCAATCCCTTATTATACGAAGGCGCAAATTAATAGAATATGGATATATTCTACTTAATATCCACATCAGGAGACATATCGTCTTTTTTACTATATTTTTCATCAGATTATCTAATGATCTTATGAATTTTAGCTAAAAGTATTCTGACAAAAACCATCGGGATTCTCATCCAAGCACCAATAATCATTTTCCTATACGAAGATGGACCATAATAAACATTCATGCTTTGAGCTATATTTTTTAGTATAAATGTCCTATTAGTGGGCATAATCGCTTCGCTTAGGTATAGATCTCTCAAAAACTCAAACAAATCCTTTTTCACTTTAATAAAAGTTCTCGCAGAAATTCTTTTCTCTATCCGAAGATTATTTATTAAGTCAAGAAAGACCACAGCAAAAGTCTCATATAGATCATAGCCACCTTTACCAGACTCGTCCCCCATCTGTTGATATTTCTTATTCCATATCACATAAGAGGAGGCATTATTAACACCAAACAACATTGAGGTATTGGGAAACATCTCATTTAAGGCGATAGATTCTATTTCTTTAATCTCCTTTTGCCAAAACCCAATACCCGCGCTCCAACTACAATAATATGACAGTTCTTTTACAAAATCATCATTTGTTGGACAATCTATAATATCACCACGATTCTTTAGAACACCATCCGAGCAATAAATGAGTGGTTGTGTATCCTTATATTGTAAGACAAGAGTCACCAATGCAGCAATTGTTCCTGGCAATAACTGACTTCGATGGTTAACCATCTTACAAAACAACCCCTTACCTTCTTTTAAACAAGTCACGAGATTAAGAAATCCTTCATCATTGGTTTGTTTATATCGAAGGTTAGAAAAATTCATCTTTTCAATATATGCTGGCAATTGTGAATCCTTGCCATTATCTGTTATTACCACTTCAAATTTTGAAGTATCATAGTCCTGAACATAAATACTTTCAATAACAGGCAGTATCCATTCTACAGCACCATTGGTAGGAATACATAGTGAAAGAATAATTTGATTATCCATTTTATCAATCATTGAAACTTATTTATTGCATCAACAACTTGTTTTGCCTCCAATTCTGTCACTATCTGATTCATTGGTATTGACAATTCCTGGGCATGTATTTTCTCTGTAATTGGATAACTAAGATTATTCCATGTCTTATAACACTCCTGCTTATGAGGAGGAATAGGATAATGAATTAAGGTCTGGATACCATTCTCTTTCAAGAATTCCTGCAACTCATCTCTTTTTTCACAGAAGATGGGAAATTGATGATACACATTATTATCATCCGCGATGCGCATAGGCAAAGTAATCAGAGGATTCTTGATGTTCTCATAATAGTATGCTGCAAGTTTCTGACGCGCCTGATTGTCCTCATCCAAATACTTCAACTTCACATCCAAAACAGCTGCATCAGTCTCTGACATACGGCTGTTCATACCAACATATTTGAACACGTACTTTTTCTGACTACCATAGTTAGCCAAAGCACGAATCACTTCTGACAGTTCTAGATCATTGGTAGTTACAGCGCCAGCATCGCCAAAAGCACCAAGGTTCTTACCAGGATAGAAAGAATGAGCAGCGGCATCACCTAATGCACCCGTTCTAACTCCTTTCCATGCACAACCATGGCTCTGTGCGCAATCTTCCATCAACATCAAACCGTGTTTCTTGCATATATCGCCTAGTTTATCATTGTAAGCAATACGACCATATAGATGCACTATCATCACCCCCTTAGTCTTGGGGGTTATATGCTGTTCTATCTGATCAATATCAATTTCCAAATGTTCCCACGTAGGTTCTACAAGCACAGGCACCAGATTATTACGGGTGACGGCAATAATGGTAGCTATGTATGTATTTGCAGGCACAATGATTTCATCTCCATCCTGCATAATGCCCATTTCTTTATAGCCTCGCATTAACAGATATAAAGCATCTAGTCCATTGGCAACAGCAATACAATGCTCTGTACCTATATACTTGGCATAATCTTCCTCAAATTGTCTATTTTCGTTACCTTGCAGGAACCATCCCGACTCAATAACACGATTAACAGCTTCTTTATATTCATCACCATGCATCATGGTGATCTTCTGTAAGTCTAACAACTTAATCATTATCTTGCGTCTTAATATATTCTAAATAATCATCATAATCACGAATATAATCATCTTCTGAGTATCCTTCTGAAGCTAATACCAAACAAATGCTTCCTGAACTAAAACCCTGCTCAGATGCCCAAATGCCTGGTGGCACATGTAATCCCCAGAAAGGTCTATTCAGCTGTACAGTTCGTTTATTAGTTCCATCGTCTAACACCACCTCAAAGCTACCACTAGCAGCAATTAAGAACTGATGGCATCGCTTATGAGCATGAGCGCCCCGATCTTCACCACCTGGTATGTCATACGAATAAAACACACGATTAATAGAAAAAGGGACATGAACATTTTCATACATATACGTAAGATTGCCTTCCTTATCATGCATCTTATTTAATTCACAAAGGGAACAGTCAAACACGCTCCGAACTTCTGATGACAAAGTTTTATGATCAGGTATATTTGCCATAACAGAAGTCTTGGCATCTGTCTTTGTGGGCACCTTAGAGTTGTCCTTCCTCCATATTTTATATTCATGGTAATCCGACACATAATCATGTTCGTCATATTCTGTTGACGAAAGGACCAACGCCAATGAATTGGTAGAGAAATTCGTCATGGTACGCCACATGCCTTTAGGAACATATAAGCCATAATATGAACGATTGAGGGAGAAAGTACTAATAGCCTCTCCATTGTCTATCTCCACATTAAAGCTACCTGATAATGCAACAATAAACTCCTCTGTTTCTTTAAAGGCATGACCACCTCTATCAACACCACCAGGTACATCATAAATCCAATGCACCCTTTTTATCTCGAAAGGAATCTGTTTGATTTGTTCAATGATAGACAAATTACCCCTCTCATCACCAATTTTAGGAAGTTCAATAATCTGGCATTTAGTTTTATCCATTTTCTTCCTCCTTAAATAAGCCCATTTTCAATTTCAATTGCATCAAAAAACGATATATGGTATAATCGACGGTTCGATTTTCATGTTCATGTTCATAAAAATATGACATATTAATCTTGGGATTTTCTTTAAAATACACATCGGTCATCATACGTTTCCCTTCATATATTTTCCAAGCTTTCGACCAATAATGGTTTATTTGAATTGTATACTTTTCCTCACAATACAATTTGGAAAAATGGAAAGGATCCATAACAAACCATCCAAACTGATTTGCTGGTAAAACCGTTAATTTCAGAACATTCCCCCAAAGCGGATATTTTACTCGGGTAAGATGATGTGTGGAAGTATCAAATACACTAATATCATAGTCAGTATTGATTAAACATTTGCCACAATGATACAGATGATCCCAACTAACGGTATATTGGTCAATAACAAGTTTTTCTTTATCATGGTATAGTTTTCCTGAAGTTCCGAACATACGCCAATAAAGAACTAATACTGGATATTTATCATTCTTAAGAAGCCAATCGGTAAGTGTTTTCTCATACCTTGGACAAAAGAACTCATCAATATCAAGAAAAGAAACCCATTGCGTTTCGTGACGATAAGTTTCGTAAAAATTCTGATAGGCCTTTATTTGCGCTTGATTATAAGGCCAATCTATCAATGTTACTAAACCTCTATTTATATATGGAAGGAGCACCTCTTGATAGTTGTCTTCTGAGTTATTATTATAAAGATAGAAATGTTCAACGCCTATCATTTCATGATATTCAATCCACTCCTTCAAGAAAAGCGCTTCATTCTTAAAAATACCACAAATAGAAATTTTATACTTCTTAATGTATTTCGGTCTCTTTAAGAAAAGCCTTATAATAGTATTACAACAAAGCAATCTTATCAATACAAGAGAATAGTAAATCATCAATTTCACATAACTCATTTCTTTATTCTATTTAATACTAACGACTGTATAGATTCAAAATATTCAAGAAACAAACGATCTCTGGCAACAAAAAGTAGCAAAAAGAAAACCAAGGTATAAGAAACAATCCCTATAATAATCGAAATTATGTTATTATCTATCCACCCATTAACCAACATGTATGGTACAGCAATTGATATTGACATAGGGATCATATAGGACAAAACATCACAAAACTGCTTAACATACGAATACTCAATATACTTTTTTGAAGCAAAAGAATTAACAATTGTTGCAACAACAGAAATAGCTATCTGAGCTAAAGACAACCCTATAAGACCATAAAAAGCTCCCAACAGAATAATTGGTATATATAATGTTTTCTTAATAATCTCCAGTTTTAAAGACATGTCTGTCCTATTTAACACTTGTAGTAAAATAAGATTTAATGCAGATAGTGGTGATAATATAGATGCCAACAACAATATTCTAAATATAACAATTGTTTCTGTCCATTTTGCAGTCCATAAGAAGATAATTAAAGGTTGTGCTATTAAGAAAAGAACACCACAAAAATAACATAATACAAAAGTGAATAATTTTGAATACTTCCTAAAACAATTAAGAAGTGAGTGCTTATCGTGTTGACATTCCGACATTATTGGAACCGCAGCCTTAGCTATTACACCTGAAACTATAGAATCTGGTTGTGATGAAAGAGATTCTGCTTTTGAATAAAAACCGAGATCACTTTTTCCTATATATTTCCCAATAATAAAAGTATTGATTTTATTAAAGAGAACTCCAATAAATCTAGTGAGTATTAATTTTGAACCGAACCCCCATAGATAATCAAAAGACTTTTTACTGAAAACCAAAGAGGGATGCCAATTTGCATAAAACCAAAGCAGAATAAATCTTATAAAGTTAGATAGAACAGACTGTATAACCAACGCATAGACCCCGTACCCATAAAAAGCCAACGAAATAGCGACAAGACTTGAGGGTATTAACGAAGCTATATTAATATAAGCAAGAATCTTTAGTCGAAATTCTGCTATAAATAAAGCATTTTGAACCACGCACCAAGAATTAATAATCAAATTAATGCCAACAACTCGTAATACAGATGACAGCAAAGGTGTATCAAAAAAAGACGCTATATAAGGTGAGGCAAAAAAAAGTAATATATATAATAATAAACTAATTGATATATTGAAATAAAAAGCTGTAGACAAATCAGTCTGATTTCTGTCTTGTTTTCTAACAAGTGCATTAGAAAACCCACTTTCAATGAGGATATCAGTTAAAGATATAAAAATGGTAGAAAGTCCAACGACCCCATAATCAAATGGAGTAAGAAGGCGAGCCAAAAAAATACCAATTACAAAAGTAAAAGACTGAATTCCAATCTTATCAAATACAGTCCAAAAGAAAGCCTTTTTATTACGCGTCATTTCCAATATGCAGAAAAATCATGAGGAGCCTTTCGTTCATTCTCGTCAGGAAGTTGCAAATAATCTCCATACAATGATTTCAAAACTACATCATAATTGCAAGGTGCTACAAAATTATTTTTTTCAAAAAGCAATTCAACACCAGTACCAAAATCATCAACTTTCCATATATTTCTTAGGTGAGTCTGACAACAATAAAAATAGTCCCCCTTCGCCATACCTTGTTTTCTATACTCTGCATCCAACATTTTAATTATATCCGAATAAGTTGGATAATGAATTTTTGCATATAATCGCCACATCATCTGTTTACATTTCTCAACAAATGAAGAATTGTTAGAAAAACCATAATAACGACCTAACATAACTCCATATTTTCTGGAAATAGAATCCATCATACATTTAATTTCATACTCTGTCTGGCTTTCAACACTATTTTCCAATGGAAATAAATCAATACAGACTCCATATAGAAAACCATTTCTAAATCGAGACGGAGGTGTAACAGTGTGTTTGTTACAAAACTTTGCAAATGTAAACAGATATTTATTATTAATTTGATTATTAACAACCTCCCAAGAAGTTGTTGAAAAATCATCTGAAATTGAAATCATCTTGTCATAATCCTCGCGTGGCATCCAAATATCTATATCGTCATCCCAAGGTATGAATCCCCTATGTCTAACAGCCCCTAAAAGTGAACCATATGCCAAATAATATCGTAAATTATATTTTTGGCATTGATTCCTAAATTCAACCAATCCCTCCAACATTATTTCTTTTAGCTCTTTTTCTGACAGTTTCCTCATATAACCACATCTTATTTATCAATTACAATTCTTGCATAAGCACAATCAATATCCCAGATTTTCACCCTGTCTGTTTTGTCAGTTGCAGAACTTCCCTTGTTGGGTGTCATAAATCCTTCACCATAATACTTTTTCAAGCACTCCTGCACTTTTGCGGGAGCATTACATATTACCTTGTTTATATAAACCTTTTCAAGAGGATAAGCATCAGGAAGAGTATAGTCAAGTACTTCCCACTTATTTTGAGAGAAAGTTACATCATCCTTCTTTCCATAACAGAAAATATGCCGATTATCATTGTCCCTAATACAAAGGAATATATCCACATGGAATCCCTCATATTCCCAAGTCACCTCTGTTAGGAAATGTTCTTGACCTCGATATTGAATAAAATGATGTTTTTTCTTAAAACCTCTATTTTTAAAACATTCTTCAAGAGTCTCATCATATTCATCAAGATACATTCCCAAATCCATATCATAATCATGGCGTATAAAGTTCTTTTCTCTATAAGCGCCCAAAAGTGTTCCGAATTCCAACCATATTGATTTCTTACAAGAAGTACATATATCATTTATGATTATTAGGATTTCCTCTCCATATAACTTCATTAACCTTCCTTGTCTTCTCAACTCTTCTTTCTGACACCATTTTGAATAATATCCTAAACTTATTATGTTTAGACATCTATAGGCAAAACATGCCATATGTCTTATAAAGCACTTCATACTACATCGTTATTTTTAAGATAATATTAGATTATAGATTGATCTAATTGCTAATTCGTTTAAATTTATAGGATTATTTTTTATTCTAATTGGGTTTACAGAAGATGACAAAAGGGAGATGTCTGATGCATAATTTAGGGAAACTGGGTTATTCAGCGTCATATCTTCCATCATCTTACGGAAAAATATAATCGCTTTATCTGGAGTTTGGCACCCCATTGCTTGAGCTATTGCAGAAAAAATCGAACCAAGGTAATTCGAGCCACGAGAATCAATACATTTATCCATATGCGCCAACATATATTCCCAAATCTCAGGAAGACATATAGCTACAGCATGACCATGAGGAATACCATACATAGAGGTAATTTTATAACTGAAAGCGTGGGGTGCTGTAGTCTGGGTGATACAGATAGCTTGACCTGCAAGATTAGCTGCATGCATAATCTGTTTAGCAGATTCATCCGTGTTTTCAAAGATATACTCCCGCCACCACTTCTTTATCGTTTCAACAGCTTCTTTTGAGAGTTTTTTACTCTCATCCGTTGAGTTAACAGACCACCAAGACTCTATACCCTGACATAATGCATCCAGCATTGTACATTTCTTCTGATACAAAGGTAGTGTCTTGAGTACTTTTGGTTCCAGAATGGCTACATTGGGAATGATGCTATCGTGTGTAACGCTCTGTTTTTTGCCATCATAATAAATCACTGCATAGCGAGTTGATTCAGAACCTGTTCCTGCTGTTGTGGGAATGGCTATTAGCTTCACACCTGTATCCTTATATTCCTGATCTAAGTACAAGGTGTCCTTTGACATCTTGCAATAGAGTTTAATGCATTTGGCTACATCCAAAGAGCTTCCACCACCAACTGCTAGGATTGTATCACACCCTTCCGCATTGAAAATATCTACGCCTTTACAAACGTCTTCATAAAGGGGATTGGGTGTGAAGTCGGAGAACTTCACATAAGGGACTCCAATCCCTTCTATCTCATCCTTTATATTGAGAAAAGGAAAAGAGCTATCTGTTACTAGAAGAACTTTCTTGGAGCCTTCTAAAGCCTCAGAAAGATGTGCTATTCCATTATATATAATTTGTTTCATCATTCTTCTGAAAGGAAAGCCATGAGGGCTTCCTTATTTTCTATTGGGGTGGTTGTGGGGCGACCGAGATCCTTGCGATTGCCTTTCTTGACTTTGATTTCAAGGAGTGTTGGTCCGTCGTTTACTTTGACGTCTTTAAGGATATCCACAAGGTCTTCCTTAGTGCTTACACTGAATGTATGTTTATAGCCAACAGCACGAGCAATGCGAGGAAGATCGATATTCAATCCAACAGTAGGTTGGCCACCTACAGAGTCGTGAGCTCCATTATTGAATACCACATGAATATAGTTCTTCGGGGCTTTTTGGGCAACGATGGCCATACCACCCATGTGCATAATTGTTGCGCCATCACCATCGAAACACCAAATCTTTCTATCTTGTTTTGCCAGAGCTATACCAAGAGCAATCTGAGAGGCATGTCCCATAGAACCTACGGTGAGGAAGTCACGCTCATGACCTTCATTCTTCGCAGTACGATATTCAAAAAGCTCGCGTGAAATCATACCAGTGGTTGATACGATACAGTCTTTCGCATCTAAAGCGAATGCCACAGCTTGGATGGCCTCCTCGCGAGTCATTGTGAGATCATTTTTCTCTATATTCTGCAAAGTATAAGTATCAAAGGTATCTTTCTCTATAACCAAGGCATAGCACTGCTTGGTAGCCTGCATATAGGCTACGGCTTTCTTGATCTGCGCCTCGGCCTTGTCCTCTTCTTTAGAGAGCACCGTATAGTCAATGCCCATCACATTGAGCAAACCTGTTGTTACCTTACCCTGTTTCACATGTTGAGGTTCATCATGTACACCAGGCTTGCCACGCCAGCCAATCACCAATAGCACTGGAATGTTATAAACATCTGGATCTGTCAGGGAAGCCAAGGGGTTGATTATATTACCTTCACCGGAGTTCTGCATATAGACCACTGGTATCTGACCGGTAGCCAGATAATGACCTGCTGCCAGTCCCATGGCACCACCTTCATTGGCAGCAATGATATTATGCTGAGCATCGGCATGATCGGTAATATAGGCACAAAGGTTCTTCAGCAAAGAATCTGGTACGCCAGCATAGAAGTCAATGCCATATGAGGCTAAAGTATCGTAGAAAAACTTTGGATTTATCATTATTGTTCGGGGATAAGGGTGATTATTTCCTTAATTGACATACACTTGTCATCACACTCCTTAGCACGGTGATTCTCAAGAATAGTACGGGCGGCATCCTGCATAGCAGGGAAACCTGTACGCGTGAGTTGGTTAGCATAGATAACCACATTAACTCCGCGCTCTTTGAATTCTTGCTCGGTTACTTCGTTGAAAGAAGTGGGAACGACTACAATTGGGATTGTTGTATTCTTCTGGCGGAACTTCTCAACAAACTCAAAGATTTCAGTAGGATCTTTCTTACGGCTGTGAATCATAATGGCATCGGCACCAGCATCACTGAATGCGAATGCACGCTCTAAAGCATCTTCCATACCCTGTTCAAGAATTAAGCTTTCAATACGGGCACAGATCATAAATTCCTTGGTCTTTTGGGCTTTCTTACCGGCACGAATCTTCTCGCAGAAGTCTGGGATTGATGCCTGTGTTTGTTTTACCTCTGTACCAAAGAGGCTGTTCTTTTTCAGACCAGTCTTATCTTCGATAATAACCATTGAAACACCCATGCGCTCCAAAGAACGAACGGTATAGACAAAATGTTCCGTCAGGCCACCTGTATCTCCATCAAAAATAATTGGCTTGGTGGTCACTTCCATGATATCATCGATGGTACGGAAACGAGAGGTCATATCCACCAGTTCGATATCAGGTTTACCCTTGGCAGTACTATCGCAAAGCGAGCTAACCCACATGGCATCAAACTGATAGGTCTTGCCATCTTGAAGTACCTTGGTATTCTCTACGATCAGACCTGTAATACCACTATGCGCCTCCATAGCTGTTACCAAGCCCTTCATATTGATGAGCTTGCGAAGACGACCACGACGAATGTCTGGCATAGAGACTTCTGAGCGATGATTAGCATCTAACTCTTTGTACTTTGGATTATCGCTATAAGGATATTCAACCAACTTACCACCATATTCGGCAAGTACATCGCATACTTCCTGACGGATAGGTTTTTGGAATCCATCTCTCCAGTCATCACCATGGACGACATAATCTGGTTTAAGAGTTTCAAGATTCTCCTTATAAGAAAGAAATTTCTGCTCCACTACCCGCTCGACACCTGCCAAGTTTTCGAAAAGAGCCTTACGTTCTTCAAAGGGAATCAATGGATAACGCTTGAAGGAGGCAACAGCTTCATCACTTAGAATACCGATAATCAATCGGCCCAAGCGACGCGCCTTGTTGATAATCGCCACATGTCCAGAATGGATGTACTCCGTAGAGAAACACATATAGACGGTGCGTTCATTAACCTCAGCCAGTTTCTTGCTGACAACAGCCAAATCCTCGGGCGTGTCAATCTCTGCGCAAAGCATATCCTTTACGTCACAAGGGTATATCTTGCACTGGTCTGAAACTTCATTGAATGCGTTTTCTGCATAGCATTTACGGTTATCTGCATCACAGAACTTTTCAATATTGGCCAACCATATCAGCCAGTCTTCTTTCTTTATCTTATAAAGGGGCTGTGCGGCCATCGCATTGTCGAAGAACTCAATTCCAACCTTTTCAATCTGATCATCGCGAATGACTGCCTTGAAATCCTTTTCAGGCAAAGGAAGTGTACTGCTCACCGCCATACAGCTAGTAGCAGAGTTAATAACCGCCTCCATTACCAGATTCTCAAATACCAAATCACCATGCATCAGGATAATATCATCATCTTTCAGTTGCTCCTTAGCACAGTAGATGGAATAGATATAATTTGTCTCTGCATAGAGTGGGTTATTAACAAAGGTATATCTTAAGGGCAAATGCAAAGCATTGCAATAATCAACCAACACCTGGTCATAATAACCAGTTGTCATCACAACCTCTTCAATTCCGAAGCTCACCAGTTGTCGAAGTTGTCTGCTTAATATGGTATTATGAGCAGATATCTCCGTCATGCATTTCGGGTGTTCCTTTGTTATTGTACCCATTCTGTGGCCAAGGCCACTGTTTAATATTAATGCTTTCATTTATGTATTGTGTTTATTCTTAACTAAGAATTGCAATGTCTTTTGCATTGGCACTGAGATAAATTAATTATAATCATTGCCTAGCTATTGGGATATTATTGAGCACATGATAAATAATAAAACCATCTTTGAATCATCCCTAAAAGTGTATCTCCAACTTTTCCTCTAAAGTTTTTATCTTCTTCCCACTTTTTAATAGCTTTTGCTCTCTTTTCTGGCGATATATCTTTAATAGGAATTAAGAATGCAATAAGCTTTTTAGAAAAATAATAACGGATACATTCTTTATGTATTTACCAACTCCTACAATAGAACCTAAAATTGGTATCTCTTTTATTGTACTGTCGTTAAGCACTGCATCAATTATTAATTCCCCTATATCATTTAGGATCTCCAGATTACTATAATCAAGAGTTTCTCTCATCGATACAGATAGACTTTTAGAATAATCCATTTCAATTATATGCATCCAACCCCATTTTTACCATCAGCCTTCTCAAAACTCCAAAATTGAATCAGCGGTAGAGGCGAGTTAACTCAAGATATTGTTGTATTTTATAAAATATCGCAAAGAGCAAAGAAGCGCTCTTTGTCAATTGGGAGGTTCTTCGATTTTGCTATGATTTCAGAAAGCTGGGCATCAGAAAGGCGAAGGAACTGGGCGTAGCTTATTTGGTTGTCTTTGTGCAGTTGCACTAAAGACTCAGTTGAGCCATCGAACGCTTCGAGCTCTTCCTCATGATCAATCTCGTGAGTTCGGGGTAACAACAGGTTGTTATATAGAACTTCATAGAGAGATTTTTGAAGAAAGTCTTGTGACATTATAGTTTGCTCCGATTAATTATTTATGGGCAAAAACAATCTTCCTAACGCATAGGCATAATACATTAATTACCAATACGTTAGTTAAAATTTCATTCTTTATCTCAAATAAAAAGGGGTTGTTTGTCAGAACCGGTTCCCTTCTTTTGGTTGCAAAAGTAAGATTAATTTTTTAATATAGCAAAGATTTCAGCAAGAATTTGCAGAAATCATTCAAAAATGTTCTTTATTTCAAGAAAGAACCATTTTTTCTTTCTTCGTTTAAAAAGAAGCTTTTTACCGATCACCCCGCTCGAGCTATGCTCGCTTGGCTTAACCAAGAACCCTCTTAGCCAAGAGGGCTTCAGATCACTCCCCAAACCTTCTATTTCTTACTGTCTCTAGCGTAGAGAAAGAAGCAAAGAGACATCCACCCTCTCCAAGGCCTCCCCCTATATGGGGAGGATGCAACCTGAAAGTCGCAGAAACCGACGACTTTCAGCAGGTTTTGGTAAGCCGGGACACGGCTTGGTTTGTTTTAATAACAGCTAGTTGAGCTTGCTATTAATGATCTAATACCATGTTAAAACACCTGGGGGTATGCAGCGCGGCAGGGGGCGAGAAGCCACCTAAGAGCGAGGGTGGGTGGGAGCGAGCTGTTGCGAGCGGGGTTCTCACAGCTAATTAATCATCTCCTTTGACAATAGCAGTAAAGTCAGACCAGTTCTCAACCTTAAATGCGCGTATATCACGGACAGATGCCTTGAACCACGATATGCTTTTGAGAGCATATATCGCTGAGAAAAGGTTGGCCATATCATCACTGTCAGTAAGATAAACACTGCCTTGGGTATTAAAGAAACTGTATTTACGCAAAACAATCTTTATCTCATAATAAGCATTGTTATACGGCTCTCCATAGGTATTACGGAGTTCCTTGATATCCATATCGAAAGCTATTGCAAACATCTTACAAAGCTAAGAAATAACGACTTTGTCCGAAAAAGATTCGTCCCAATTTATCTTTAATAGAAATGACTAAACCAAGAAAAGGATTATGTTCGACATCGATCACTTCTCCCTCTACCCAATCTGACTGAGCTGTCAACTGAGGGCTTACCTTCATTCTATCACCGATTTTGATCTCTGTATCCATTCTAAATTGATTATATAATTATTCTGGTGCAAAGATACAACTTTTATTTTGAATTTACCAAAGATTTCTTTAGAAATTTGATCGGATGAGTTGCTATTCGTAATCTAATACCATGCTAAAACACCGAGGGGGATGCCGCGCGACTGGGGGCGAGAAGCCACTTAAGAGCGAGGGTGGCGGGAGCGAGCTGATGGGAGCAGCACGAGTGGTGCGACATTTTGCGACCGGGATTCTCTTAAATAATGTGTAATATTCTAAAATAATTATATTTCGTGATTACATGTAATAACGGTTACATCTGTATTTTTTAGTACCTTCGGCCCGCATTTCCTGAAGTGTGGGGGATGTCTTCTATTTATTAACAACTTAAATTCTTAAGACTATGAAATTTTCAGATTTCATGATTAGAGAATGTACCCAGATTATTCTGCGGGTCATCAGAGTAAAAGGTCGTCTGACCTATGTCAGCAACGAGAGTAGTATTAACCGTTCTTTCCTGAACGAGGAGAGATTCAAAGAGTTGCACTTCTATCAGTTGGTAAGACTGCTTGCAGCAACATCCGACTGTTTGCGTCGTGAGGAATTCGTGAAAATCGGAGAAGAGTTATTCGGAACCATTTACGACATTTATCAAGAAGAAGAAGTAGAAGAATTCAAAATCTAAACGCTCTCTCACAATCACTATGGAAAAACAGAACACTTTACTCGCCAGAGAGTTTGAGAAGGCCGAGAAGGCTACAGTCATCTCAGAGACGTTGCAGCATCTCGACAAGTTCAGAATCACCACCGACACCAAGGTGCAGGAAGAGGAGTTCCTGATGCGGATGTACGGGCGACCGTGCTTCCCCAGGGGCGACCTCTCCGCCATCACTGGTGTGGAGAAGTGTGGTAAGACCATCTTCATCTCGATGATCATGGCTTGCTGTGCCCAGCGCAGTGTGCTGGAGCTGGAGCGCATCCAGGAGGCACCGCTGAAGGCGATGTGGTATGACACGGAACAGAGCACCTCCTCTACCAAGGGGATCCTCACCGACCGTATCGCCAGGATGGTGGAGGGAGACTTCCCCGAGGAGAACTTCTTCGTGTTCAACGTGCGCAGCTGCAGCTTTCAGGAGCGTCTGGAGATGCTCGCCGAGGGCATCGCCACCTACAAGCCCGACATCGTGATCATCGACAACGTGAGCGACCTGCTGTCGAGCATCAACGACCCGGATGCCTCGCAGAAGGTGATCGAGCAACTGATGGCGCTCGCCACCAAGCATCATTGCAACATCTCGGTGGTGATCCATCTAAACCGCACTGGTGAGAAACGTAACCTCAGGGGATGGCTCGGTACGGAGATCCTGCACAAGGCATACGAGGTGTACAACTGTGAGCAGCCGCCGACGACGGATGTGTTCTTGGTGGAGCAGACGATGACCAGGAAGTACCGCATCACGGAGACGCTCTACTACAAGATGTCGGAGGAGGGTCTGCCTGTGGCAACCTCGAAGCCCGTCTTTCAGCAGCATGACTCACAGGGGCGCTTTATGTCGAACAAGCCAGAGGCCTACCATGTGTCGGCAGAGAAGGTGGACTCGTTCTGTCAGGCGTATATCATCCGCCATCCTGACAATGCCCGTCTCTCATGGGAGTGGAACCTGCGCCTGCTGTTCGGCAAGGCGATGGGCGACCGCGCCATGATGAACCGTGAGGAGCTGCAAAAGGAGGTGATGGCACTGAGCGGCATCAAGTTTGAGAAATATTACGACAAAGTATTCCAGATGGCGCTCGACCGGCGCGTGGTGAAGACCACGCTCGACACCAGAGGGCGCGTCGTGGTCATCCCCTTACCGGCATAACCCCCTCCTTATATAGCCCCACCCCCTCTCTATAGAGGGGTGGGCTATAGTAAGAGGGGTTGCCTAAACCCGAGTGTCTATG
Source organism: uncultured Prevotella sp. (assembly GCA_946405145.1). Lineage (GTDB taxonomy): Bacteria > Bacteroidota > Bacteroidia > Bacteroidales > Bacteroidaceae > Prevotella. The sequence continues at coordinate 72,902 of CAMJGE010000009.1, read as the reverse complement.
AAGTTCAAGAATTTGAAGTTTCTCTCGTTCGGAGAGTTGATGAAGCAAGAGCCGCATAATCCGACGGCTTATCTTTGGCAGAAAAGCCTGTCTGTCGATAACGAGTTCTGCAAAGCAGTGGTCAGCAGTGGCTATCTGACATGGGAGCAGATGATCGATGCGGCACTGGCCTATCGGATAGGTGCCACCCGCCAGGGGGGTGTCATCTTCTGGCAGATCGGCAAGGACGATTACGTAAAAGACGGAAAGGTGATGTACTACCGGCCCGACTGTCATCGTGACAAGGCGAGGCATCCTTCCTGGGTGAGCTATATGCTCAGTAGGCGGCAGAAGACGCCAAAGACAGGGGCTGGCTCGACGCACTGTCTGTTTGGGGCGCATCTCCTCGCCGAGCGGTGCGACGTGAAGACGGTGGCTATCGTAGAGGCGGAGAAGACGGCTTTTATCCTGTCACAGCATTATCCGCAGTATATCTGGCTGGCAGCCGGAGGACTGACAGAGCTGCAGGTGGAGAAGTTCAGGCCGTTGTGCGGGCGCAAGGTGGTGTTGTTTCCGGATGCCGATCCGGAGGGCTTGGCGTATCAACGCTGGCATAAGATTGCCAGAGAGGTTGAGAAGCAGCTCTTTTGGGAGGATGAGGGGCCGATCTTTGTTTCAAAGATCTTGGAAGAAAAGGCTTCTATTGAGCAGAAGGCTCAGAAGATTGATCTGATTGAGTTCTTGTTCGAAGAACCAAAGAATTCTGCCATAATTCAATGAGAATTCCGCCACAATTCCCCTCGAATTCTTCCAGAATTCATAAATAAAAAAAGAAAAGTTTGAAATGAAAGCAATGTCAAAATCAGAGTTAGCTGATAAAGCTGGGGTAAGTGTTGGAACACTTATGCGTTGGTGCAAACCATTTGAGAATGACCTCAAGGCGATGGGCTTACAGCCCAACGCCAAGGTCCTCCCCCCTCATATCGTCAAGTACCTCACCGAAAAGCTGTGCATTGATACTTAACAAACGAAAGCTCGCAGAAGCCTTCATCGAGGCTTCAAAATATCGTACCTTTGCAATGTCAAAGAGATACTTTGACTGACGAAGGCCGGCGCGCAGCCCGAATCACAATTGTCAAACTTAAAAAAGGATTATGCCAGTATTCGTAAAAGTTTATCAGAACCAGATCAAGGGTTCCCCTGCCAGGGGAAAATGGTACGGTCGCGTGGTAGCCACCAAGACCATGAGCTACGCAGCCCTCTGCCAACACATCTCGGAGCACAACTCCGTGTATGGCGAGGATGTCTGCCTCGGCGTCGCCAACAAGCTCCAGTCCTGTATCCTCGAACAGCTGTTAGAAGGCAAGAAGGTGCAGTTCGGTGCCCTCGGCACGTTCTTCCTCAAAGCCAAGAGCAGCGGCACTGAGGCGGAGACCGAGTTCAACCTCGGTAAGAACATCGACGGTCTGTACCTCTGCTTCGCTCCCAGTCGTATGGAGCTCAACAACCTGACTTCGAAGATGCTCAAGATGAAGGCTTCGCTGAAGAACGTCAAGGATCTCACTGAGAGCAAGTCTAAGAAGAAGGAAGGCGACGCTGAGGAGGATGACGACATCCAGGGCGGCGAGACTGGTGACAACACCGGCGGCAACACTGGCGGCAACACCCCCGTCGTACCGTCAGACGAGCCTGACTACGATCAGCCCAGCGGCGATTAACCTCCAGGACTTGGCATGAGGCAGGTGTCCGGGGTGATGCGATGGCCAACCCGTCAGCCATGAGCGCTGAGACAACATCCAACATACGGCCATGAACGCAGCCTGCACCGCCTCTCGCCAAGCCCTTCTTTTCAACAACTTTTAAAACACATCATTTATGAAACGGTTCTCTACAGAAAAAATCGGTCATTTTATCATTACGGTCATCACCGCCTTCATCAGCACGTTCTTCATGTCGAGCTGTATGGGACTTAACAAACTCGTCAATAAACCATTGAAACCATGCGTCACATCGATCTCATCGTCATCCACTGCAGTGCCACCCGCTGCAACCAGTCGTTCACTGTCAAGAAGCTCGCAGACTGTCATAACGAGCGGTTCCACAACCAGGGCATCGGCTACCACTACTACATCACCCGTGACGGACAGATCCACCCCACGCGGTCTGAGGAAGTACCTGGCATCCATGCCAGCGGATATAACGCCCACTCCATCGGCATCTGCTACGAAGGCGGGTATGATGCCAAAGGGAAGGTGGCAGACACGCGGACGACGGAGCAGCGAGCTGCTCTCATCGCCCTCCTGCGCAGTCTGAAGGAAGACTACCCCGAGGCAGACATCCGTGGCCACCGAGAACTGAAGGGTGTCCACAAAGACTGCCCCTGCTTCGACTGCCAGGAGTATCGTGACTACTTCGCGAAGCTCCAGAAATAAAGAATCCCGCCCAGCCACCTTTATGGTCAGCTGGGCGGGATTAGCATCATTAAAAGGTAATAGTTTCTCAGAGTTGAATCTTCATATCACTCTTAATTACCTCATCCAAATACAATGGAGGCAATATTAGATTACTCAAATCTGTATTAATGGCCTTCATATGTATTACGCCCCTAAAAGATCCATAAGCCAAAGAAGCAAACTGGCATAACAATCCTTTTGGGATAGTAATGACATTCTCACTGGTAAGTTCCTCAATTGATTTCTTCGCTATTTCAAAAAAGGTCTGCAGTTCACTCTTCAAAAAGGGTTGGTTTTCCTGAATAAAAGTGAGATTAGTGGCACATTTCAGAATTCCTTCAGCTTTATTGAACGAGAAATTGAAATTCGTTTCAATCCCAACCGAATCATTCGATGAATCAAATTTTTCCCACTCTGGCGAGAACTGAGTAAGATCCATCTTTATGAATTTATATTGTAAATTGCTCATTTTTAAAATAATTAAACGGCGATAGCCCTTTTATTAGACTTTGTTCCTTCATTCATTTTGATTACCTTACAGAAGATTTGATTTCCATCCTTAAACTCCAAATCTTCTTCAGGCATCTTCGTCAAATCACATTTCACAAATACGCCTTTTTCGTAAGAGGGAACTTTCAGCAGTTCAAACTGAATTACCCTCTCTATACCACATATGGTCTTTAGGCTCAAGTTCTCCTTTCCACTCAAGAGCTTTGTCACCATAGCTGGGCTTATTCCCAATTTCTCTGCCAACTGGCTTTGGGTCATCCCATTCAACCTTAGATAGCGATGAATCTCGAGAGCAATCAGTGCCGATTTCAGCAGCCAATCCCTGTTTTCATCCCTAAATCTTGCCTCCTCACGTTCCTTCTCTGAAGGTTGTTTTGCGACTTCCTTAAGTCGGTTCAAATTAAATGCCATAATTTACTCTTTTCTTAAATGTCATCTTTGTCTATGATACCCTCATTCACAAGAAATTGCTTCACCTTATCTATTTTCCGAAACACGTTTTCTTGCAGTCCTGGCGAGTTTTGAATAGAGCTGTTCAACTTAACCCCTCCATACACAATCAGATAGCAATTTTGCGAAAATCTGATAGCATACAGTCTAAGAAAAGTTGATTCTAACACGCCATACCCTTTAACTGGGATGTGTTCAATATCATAGCCATATTTGCCATTTAGTGGTTTAAAATAATCTTCCAAATCAGGTTGTTCACCATTATCAGAGTTTTCTGCCAGTTCTTTCAGGTGCGGTTCCAACTTATTTGCATCCTCCAGCACTCTAGCAGTAGCTATTTCAGGATCATTGCCAAGGAATCCCCAGAAATCATTCTCTGTAAATTCTGGGTGTGACTGAAAGAAGTCCATAAGGGAATCCACATCAGTCCACTCTTTATTAAAGAGTCTATAATATTCTGCAGTATCCTCTCCATCATATTTGATGCTATATATTCGATCTGGGATAATCTCTACTATATCCATTATTTAACTTATACGTTAATTTTCGGTGCAAAATTAAGAATAATCCATGTAACTACAAAATAAAATTACCCATTTTTTAACCTAAAGGTTCATTTTTAACAATTAAATGTCATCTTATCCATATTTTACTCCTTGTAGAACTTTTTTTTGCAGCATCAAATGATTCATTCCAAGCTATATATGAAAGTTCAAAATAAAACTATTATACCATTAGTTTTATATATTCTTCTATTCAATAGTCAGCATCTGCAGTCACCAATATCTAGGAATCCCCAAAGACAGCCCCTGCTTCGACTACCAGGAGTATCGAGACTATTTTGCGAAGCTCCAGAAATGAAAATGCCTGCTGAATACCAGCAGGCATTTATCATTTCTTATCTCTAGCACAGAGAAAAAGTAATTTCTTACTATTAATGTTGTATAGGTATCTGTAATTCTAACAACCTTTGCACAGAATAATGTTTATTTCTCTCGATCTGACAATCGGTAAACTTCTTCAAGAACTCATTAGCAAGAGGGGCTAAAGCCATGTGATCAATAGCAAAATCGAGCAAATCTTCGCGTCTGTCGGCTATGTATTGTTGTTGGGGCATCATTGTTTGATTAATTGATTATGTCTAAAATTTCTGCTTACAAATGAATACATTAATAATTATTTGAATAGGCATATGTCATATGATGCAGAATCCATTTTCTCCATTTCCTGACTCCATAATCCATCTGACTTCAGGTCTGCCTTTATTTGGCGATAATCATCACTTGTATGAAGAACTGTTGCACAGAGTGCTGCATATTCACTCTCTGGTTGGCATTGCAGCAACATCTTATTAACCGAATTCGTCAATTTATTGCGATTCCTAACAGTTTGATTCTTTTTAAAAGCACCGTATTTATCTAAGATGTCTTCGATAAGATCTTCCAATGCATTGCCTATTTCAAAACGTGTATCTACCATCTTTCGCTCTCCACTATTCAACTGGAGCACTTCTATGGTAGTTCTCCCCTTGTCATCCTTCGACTTGTATCGGTAATGCTGAAAATATAAATGGTCTCTAGGATCATCAATGAAAGGATTGACAATTGGTTCTGCTATTACATCATGAGTTGACTTGTGACCATTACAATGTTTACACGATGGAAGCAGATTGTCCCATTCCATCACCTTTTCAACGTTGTTATGCTTATCCTCAAAGTGCTCAACTTCCATGTAATTGCTTCCTTTCGACAGATCGCATTCACAATAGGCGCACTTACCATGACTCAGCCCTTTTAGACTATCCTTCAGCCAATCAATATTCCAAACACTCTTTTTAGTTAGTTTGTACTCTTCAGTTTTTTCTTTAACAAAAGCTGGAGTAAGCTCTAAAGGAGTGTATAAACGAAAAAGTTTGATCATGATTCTCCAATCTTAGCAAGCTGAAATTGCAGCAGTTTTCTCTGAGGACTAGCTGGATGCAACAACTGATCCAACTCCACATATATCATATTAGCCTTTTCTATATTTTCTTCATCTATGGCTTTACCAAAATCCTCTATCATCTGCTGATATAGCTCTGTTCTGAGTGTTTTCATACCCATCACATCATAAAGGATTTCTTCTATTGTCCAGCCTTTGAAGCCATATTTGCTTGTGGATATATCTTCTCTGACAGCCACATTGTTGCTCTCGTCCATATATAAGGCAATAATCTCATTGGGATCTGCCGTCTGTATGACGTGAGGACTATGGGTGGTCACAATAAATTGGGCATTAGGAAATGTTTTTCTTAACACCAATAATATCTTCTCTTGCCACTCCGGATGCAAGTGCACCTCCACCTCATCAATAAGAATAACTCCATCAAACTCCTCTGCAGTCATCTGGTGTTCCTTAAAGCGGAATTCTATCTCCTTTATAATACTAAAGAGGATTGAAAGAATAGACTTGAAACCTGCAGACAGATACTCATAATAGATTTCTCCTTGTGGAGTATTCACCATGATGTCATTTGAAGATCCCATGACTCTAGAGAAACTAAATGCAGAGTTAACTAAAGAAAAACATTTTTCTGCTAAAAGATAGTTTGCCAACTGTTGTTCTGACAAAGTTCCCTCTCTTGCAGAATACAAATATCTGTTAACAAACCATCCTTTAAAGCCATCACAATCAATACCACTAAGTGCTTCCTTCCAGATAGCTTGATTTTCTCTCTTAGGGTCTGAAGGGATGGAAACAAGCTGTGAATATGAAAATATCCTGTTTACTTTCAAAGACAGGAACTTTGAGCCATAATCATATAATGCATAGACTGTTTTATCTCCTAAAGGTGAGAAATCCTTAATCTCGACTTTTCCCTTTTTTTCTTCTTTATCAACCACCAACACTGATGATATCTCACCGTATTCACATAAAACATTTCTCTTCACTATCGGCTTTGAGAATATAAACATTGTTGCTATAGACTCTAAAACCGTAGTTTTGCCAATACTATTTGGGCCACAAAGGATATTCATGCTATCATTGAAATTCAGATGCAAATTCTGAATTCCTCCGACTCCTTTAATATCAATCTCCTTTATTTTCATGAAATTTATCTTTGTGATATTTTTTGGGGAAACCAACGCTTTGTAGTCATATGTCACTTTATTCTTCTTTAGCAGATCATTCCCGCCGCTAGATTCTATTCATTGATCTCTCCTTATAATTGTTCTATTATTATAAAGAAACTAACCACGTTGGTTATTTACAAGTTCCTTGAATATATCTTTCGATAAATCTTTTCGCAATTTCAAACCTTCAGCTTCAACAAAGTTGATCATGTCAATAAGGTGCTGAGCAGCTAATCTCTCCTCTGGCGATATATAGAGCTTACCTTGTAAGTACATCCCCAACTGATAGGCCTGATTATTCAACCTATTCCACTCTCGCTTCAAGTATGCCACCCTGCTCATCTTATCAAGAAGAGACCATTGAGAGTGAAGTTCCTCTATATCGTGAAATATATTGTTGCTCATTAGAATTAGAAAATCATGTTAACTTTTTGCCGCTCTGGCTCTAAACAATAGGCTAGTTCAAAATCACACTATAGGTTAATCAGCACGGGATTAACCGAATATAAGTTTTATTCACTTTACTTCAATATTTTACCCATTAACAATAATGCAACGACCATCTGCAAGATCAGCCTCAACTAACTTATATTTCTTAACTTCTACTTTGTTTGAATTGATATAACGAACTTTTACTCTATCATTTCTACCATATTTTGTTCTTGTCCTCACAGGTTCACGAAAAGTAAAAACAGAAAGAGTCTGCTGAGCACTATCCCTTACTTGTTGTAAGGTCAACTTGTTTTTTTCGTTTGCTATTTCAATTTCATCATCTATATATGACATTATTAGATTTGCCGTTTCTATTAAAGACTTCTTATCACGAAGCGAGTAATAGGACAACAATAATGCATACTCAAACAATGCCCTTGTAACAGCATCCTGATGTGCGAAATTAGCAGGATACCTGTCAACTATCCAGTCCAGCTCTTTTGATATTTCCGCTACTTTTTTCTCCTCTAATAGCGACCAAGCGTATGTACGCACAACTGTTAGTCCGATTGAATCAATTGGGGCTTCCAATCTCTTAAAATGCTCTATATACTCCTTTGCAGATTCCTTTGAATAGATAAGGAAGGCATAGTACTCGTAAATATAGAGCTTAGAATCCTCTGATATTTTATACTCCTCAGAATCTAAATGTTCATGTAGTTCTCTTATTAATCTTAATGATCCTTCCGACCATAGATCGATTGACATTGGCGATTGGATGAACATACTGAATAAAACATCACCATATGAGTATGGTAATAGTGCTATCTTGTCTTTTATATTCCCCCACCTGTCATAAGCATTCAAATAAACCAAATAAAGAACCTTGATTAAAACCGCCTCGTCAATCACAAGGTTTTTCTCTGGATCTAAAGTATCTTCTATTGTGTTTATTATTTCTACCGAATCAATTATTTCATTCAGTACCCCCTCCCGTTGTTCATCTGGTATTACGTAATACTTTTCTATCAATATCTTTGGCCTTGCCAAATCACTAGATAGCGCAAGTGCCACATCGTAATACTTAGCCGCTTCTACTTTATTACGGCTTGAATATAAGCCGGCAAGTTGATAGGCTGCATATAGTTTGATTTCATCATCTACTATTTCAGATTCTTGCGAAAGCAGTTCTAAATAATCAAGCTCTACCTCTTTTATCTTTTCCTCATTCCCTGCGTAAACTTTTTGTTTCGCTACTAATGAATTGAACTTTGAAGAAAAATACAAGCGGTCGTGAGTATCGCCACTCATAGCCTTCTCAAAATATTCCAGTGAATCCAAATACTTACCAAGATTAATACAACTTACTCCACATAGGAAATGCTCGTTTCTAAATTCGGTAAAGGACGATGAAGGGTCTATCATCTTTGTCGTAAGATAATGCAAAGACTGTTCAAACGCCTTTAGATGATAATAGCATGAACCTAAATAATAATAGTAATATGGAGCCTCAGGGGCAGAGAAATCATTATTTCTAAGATAGAGCTCAAATTTATTAATACTTTCCTGGAAGTAGCCTTTACTGTGTAGTTCTATCGCGTATGCAATCAACCCCTTTTCATCTTCCTCAACCTTCTGCAACCAATTGAGAGAAAGGGAGTCTCTAATGATTCGATTTTTAATCTTTACATCATTGTCACTGTAGTTCACTATTCCGGCAAGATAGAGCTTACTCTTTATCTTGTCGGACAAAGAGTTTCCCTTGTCGTATGCTAATTGGAAAATTGCATCACGCAAATCGCGGTCTTCCTTTACTAAAGTACGGATAGTATCAATGGGGACTTTGTCGTAAGATGTAAGATACATTTCCTTTACCAACCTATCCACTTTGCTTATATTCTGCTCCTTACTATGCTGTAGCTCATAACAAATATCCCATGTCATTCTTGGATTGCCTCCTGCCCAATAATACACACGCTCAATGACATCTTCTCCTAACCAATCCAAATTTGCCTTGCCGACAAATGTACGATACTCATCATGCGTAAAGTCGTCAAGATGAATCTTTTCACCTATATTAAATGGCGAAATCTTGGGGTTCTTGATAATCTCTGTTGGTTCAACAACGCCTGATAACACATATGTCAATTTCTCTAATACAGGATAATTAACACGGCTAAAATAGGTGCTTCGAATTTGAGAAAAAACGTTATCGGAAAAAGTGGTTCGGGTGAGTGAATCTATCTCATCCAAAATAAAGACCATCTTTCCCTTGACTGATTTTAATAGAGTCCGCAACTCTTCGTTGTGCGCTTGAACTGGACTCTTTATGATATTCCTTCTTCGTATATCACAAATTTGTTCTCTCAAGTGGCCAAGAATCTCCTCATGTGTGTCTATGGCTGTATCAACAAGTGACTCAAAACATCCCTTTTCTGTTTCATCGATATTTGACATATCAATGTAAACATACAAGTCATCAGCATTCTCCCACTTTCGCTTTGCTCTCAATAGCAAGTTGGTTTTACCCATCTGCCTTGAAACAAGCACATAACCTGGGCGTTGCATAGCCTCAACGATGTTATGCAGTTGCTTATCCGCCTTTCTCTCAACATAGAGGCTATCTGGAACAATAGTATATGACTTAAGTTCTGTTGCCATTATAATTGTCTCAATAACTTGCTAATACTATCAGGGGTTAACTCGTCGTTAAGACCTGTCTGATATGCTTCTCTGAAAACATCTTTGATAGGACGTGGCAAATTACCACACTGCTGGATCATATTGCTCTTGTCTTTTATGGAAAGTTTTTGAAGATTACTATTGATAAGCTCTATAAGCTTTTCACATTCTTCATCAGACCAATATCCAAATTCTAAAAACTTAACCATACTTTTCACTTTCTGTAAAGAACCAGAAACATGGAATGTCGGGTTATCAATTGATGAAAGAACAAAATGAACATCCGCGGAAGTGCCTGTAAGTCTATCGGAAACAACCAATGAAGAGAAGGAGGTAACAAACGTCTTAAATGCATCTCCCTCAAAAGGTATTTCTTCTACTAAAACGTACACCTGTTGGCCTGTATAATGCTTATCCAACAAGGAAACAATTGCTTTAATGCATAACTGATATGAATGTGGTGCAATAGTTGTCTCGCCCACCATATCTGCTATTTCGTTATATATCCACTCGAATATTGACTCTAAACTGTCGGAGTTAATACCTGCCATATTGACAAGGAGTATGTTCTTTCCCATTGTCTGTAAAGCATGCGATATGGATGTACTTTTACCCGCTCCTGATATGCCATATATCCATAAACTATGTCCTTCCAAATAGGATTCTACCAAATTGTCAATATCTCTGCGCAGGAAGTAGGGGGAATATTCTTTCTTATACAATTCAAACAGAACACCTAAATTAGCTTGACTGTTTGGTATTGTCTGCGACCTTTCTGAATAGATTCCAATGCTTTCAAAGGCTGTTACCTGTTCCAGTGCTGCTGCGCAGCATCGCGCGGCTGATGCTGCTGCTATAGTTTGTTTCTTCTTTTTTCCTTTACCTTTATTGCCGTCGGCAAAATCACAGATCGCTTTTACCAATATCCATGGTTTGCGAGCTGATACGCAGGCTGCAATTACTCCATTGCCTTCCATTTCGCCAGCCTTCGCCTCAGGACTTTCCGACAACAACTTATCGCGATTTTGCTTATTATCAACCAGTTGTTCGCCTGAGATGTATTCTCCCAACGTGAGATTTTTCTTTTGCTCATCTATACCGATATATTCCCATGTTAACTTGAGATTATTGAAGGCATTATACAGACATTTATCTGACTGGTAAGTCCCGCCACGGGGTATCTCTAGTTTTCTTCCCACTCGACGTGTTTCGTAATTTCTGATAGACGAAGATATTACCACGTCGCCTATTTGCTGTGATTTCTTATCTACACCAAAGCATATACCAACCATTATTACAGCCTTTATCTGCGGCCACTCCAGTAATGCCACATTTGCGGTCTGGCTTGAACCTCCAGGACTAAGGCTGCCCATTTGAAGACATTGCACTTGGATGATATTGTATAGGCCTACTTTCCCTAAGTAATAAGTATAGTCTCCACATGATACACGAGATATCATCCCTGCCATCTCCTCATGCATTGCCTTTGTTTCCGTTTCGGTGGCAGTAATGATAAGGATATTGTAACTATCAATATCAATATCATTCTTATGTATATCTCGATATGCTCTCATAATGACACTTTGCGTCATATCACTTGCGCATTAAGGAAAAAATTTGGTCAAGTAAGGAGAGGGACTTTCATCCTCCTTTTCACGGAACCGTGCTTGACAGTCTCCCATCACATGGTTCTTCGTGCTTAACTCATTTGTTATACATTAACATTATAAATTGAAATTATTCAACAAAATATAACAGGACTGACAGCTTGTAAGAGATGAAATTACAAATATTGTTTATAGCGTTTACGGACGGCGTCAGAATTCTTGAGACAGTCTGTAAGAGCTGAGAAAATATCATCTGTCAACTTGCCTTTTATACTTATCTGTATCTGACCGTTTATTTGTTGCTGCAGGAATGCTGTTGCATTATACGTCTTAATGTTCTGACCATAAATAAACGTATTCTTTTCAAAAAGAAGCCATTGTCAGTCACGATGTCATTAGCCATGAAAATGTAGGCGTTGACCATTCGTTCTGTTATCGCTAAATAGCTAATGCCTCTTTATAGTATTCAGCGGCACAAGGCATCATGGCCTTGGTAAAATCTATCACATAGTCGGAGTTATTGCACTCATGCTTGCGGAAAGCTTCAAGCAATCCTTTCTCCTTTGCTATCTGATACCACAATGTGTTTTCCTTATGTACTATCTCCACGAGATCGGTAGCACTCTTATCTCCATACTCCTTTAGTACTTCATCCATCAAACGGATCTCATAAGCGGAAAAGTCCTCATCATTGAACTTTGCTACGGGATGGATATACTGGGCATCCTTGTTATCATCCAACTTCACGAGCTCTGTTCTGATGTATTTAGACAGCAGCACAACTCCATCACTCAAGTCAATATAGATATCCTTAGCAACGGGACCTGCCTGCCATACCTCGTAAGGCAGGGCCAAAAATGGCTGTTGATATTTCAAAGCTGAACGTTCTTCCATCAGATACAGCAACTTAAGCAATTTGGTCTTACTCAAATCGCTTGTGTGCTCAGCAATGTATATTGCAGCATTGCCAATACGGGAAATGTTTTCTTCTGAGTACTTACTCATCGTCGCTAATGATATTATTCAGCATTAAAAACCTTCCTAACACAGAGGCATAATTCACTAATAGCCAATACGTTAGTAACTTGTTTATTTTTTCTTTTCAACTAAAAAGGGGGTAATTGTCAGAACCGGTTCCCTTCTTTTGTGTGCAAATGTACGATTTAATATTGAATTTAGCAAAGATTTCAGCAAGTTTTTGCAGAAATCATTCAAAATAATTATCTAATACTATGCTAAAACACCGAGGGGGATGTTGCGCGGCTGGGGGCGAGGAGCCCTTTTTCTTACCTGAAATGTTAAATCTTAGTGCTAATTTTCGATTAAATAGAATAATATTTTGTTATTCCGATTTTATTTGTATCTTTGCACCATCAAAAGATAACTATATGAGGATTTTCACAGAACAGACCATCAAGCAATTTGCAGAGGAGCATCCGGAATCAAAGATTGCTCTGCAGGTATGGGTGGCAGTCGTGAAGAGCGGCAAGTGGACGTGCTTTTCTGACGTCAAGAAGGACTTTAACACTGTTGATGCCGTCGGCAACCAGCACTATGTATTCGACATCATGGGCAACCATTTCCGTATCGTGGCCGTGATCAAGTTCACCATCGGATTCGTCTATATCCGCTTCATCGGCACGCATAAGGAGTATGACAAGATTGACTGCAAGAATATATAAACAAGGAGGATATGCTATGACAAAGATTGAAAACAAAGAACAGTATGAGTGGGCAGTGGCAAGAGTGGAGCAGCTGCTGCCACTGGTGGACGACAACACGCCCAGGACCGACCCTAACAGCATCGAGTTGGAGCTGCTGTCGAACCTCGTGGCCGACTACTCTGAGGAACATTTCGCCATCGGTAAGCCCGCCCTTGGGGATGTCATCAGGATGCGTATGGCAGAACTGGGGATTACCCAGACGAAGCTGGCAGAGATCCTTGGCCTGAGCGCCTCGCGCATCAGCGACTACATCACAGGTAAGTCGGAACCCACGCTTAAGGTAGCCCGTGAATTGGCTATAAAGCTCGATATCGCCCCTGCCGTGGTGCTGGGCATCTGATATCATCACAGAAGTCTACATGGGAGCTAGTAGGTGAAGGGGGTGGTGAAGTCTTTGAGGAGGGGGTGGCGGGTGTCTTTGTCACTGAGGATGGCCTGGGCGGTGGGGATGCGCCAGTCGATGCCGAGGGTGTCGTCGAGGATGCTGATGCCGCCGTCGGCCTCAGGGTGGTAGAACTCGTCGCACTTGTATTGGAAGACGGCGGTCTCACTGAGTACGGCGAAGCCGTGGGCGAAGCCCTTCGAGATGAAGAACTGGCGGTGGTTGTCTTCGGTGAGTTCTACGGCGACATGCTGTCCGTAGGTCGGGGAACCTTTACGGATGTCAACGGCTACGTCCAAGACGGCGCCTTTGACGCAGCGAACGAGTTTGCTCTGGGTGAATGGTGGGCGCTGGAAATGCAGACCACGCATCACGCCGTAAGTGGATTTGCTTTCATTATCTTGGACGAAGACGACGTTTCCGATTTTTGAATCGAAATCACGTTGAGAGAAGGATTCGAAGAAATAGCCGCGACTATCTTCGAATATTCGCGGTTCTATTAAATAAAGACCTTTTATTTTGGTTTCTATAACATTCATGAGAGGCCGAGGAGGGGTTTGAGTTGGTTCTCTTTGTAGAGGGCGTAGATAGTGGTGCCGAGGAGGGTCAGGAAGAGACATACCAGGGTGATCAGCGGCTTCTTGGGACCCGCGGGACCTAAGGGGACGGTGGCTGACTGGATGGTGGTGAAGGAGGGTGTCTCCTTCTGCACCAGCGCCTTGGCTGCCAGCACCTGAGCACTGGTAGCGGTGAAGTTGTTGTAATGCAACTGCATCTCATTCTCCAAGTCGTTCTGCTTCTGTCGAGCGGTTTGCAACATCATATCCTGGTTGGCATCGACATATTCCGCATAGAGGGCACGGGCACGCTCATAGTCCTTCTTCGCCTGACGGTTCAGCTTCTGGGCATACTCCAGGTCGTAGCGCGCCTTCTGGGTGCGGTAGCCGGTCAGGAAGTCCTGCAGGCGGTTTCTTACCGAGTCAGCCAGCTGGGCGGCTACATATGGATCCTGCATCGTGACATCGATGGTGATCAGGTTGGTCTTCTTATCAATCTCACACTTCACATGCTTGATGGCTAAGCCCGCGATGCGTGCCTGCTCACCGGTGAGCTCGAAGGTGTTGACGATGGTGTCGGGCTTGAGCGCCGGGGCTCTCAGACCGAACCAGTCCTCCCACCAGGGCACACGCCACTCATACTTCAGGTAGTCATAATAGGTCATCGCCTTCTTGTCGTCCTTCCGCTTCACCTTGATGGGGAAGAGAGAGGTCTTGAAATCGACGCTCTTCATCAGGTCGGGATAGATGGTCGGCTTGATGGCATCACCACCCTGCGAACCACCACCGAGATTCACGCCAAAGGTAGAGGCCAGAGAGGCCAAACCACCCATGCTGCTGCCACCTCCTGTCTCCGGTGCCAACAGGATCTTACAATTGTAGGTCTTCGGAATGGAAAAGCCGATGATGAGCGCCAGCACAAAGGCGATGCCCAGCGTCTTCAAATAGAGCTTCTTATATTTCTTGATCGCCTGCCAGATGGCACCGAAGTCGATCGCTGCTTCCTGGGGCTGCTGTATTCCTTTCTGATTCTCTTCCATATTAGAACGATTTGATAAGGTTAGTTACCGTTGCAATCATGGTTACCATCGTAGCGAGTGAGGTACCGAGGGATGCAATCATGGCTATGTTCTGATTAGCCGAGCGCGTCTTGTTGGGCACGATGATCTCACAGCCGGGTTCCACCTTGCCCTTGCTGGCCTTTGAGACGAGGCCGTTCTGGTAGAGGATATATGCCTTGGAGCGCTTGGCGCCACTGCCATAGCCACCAGCCTTGTTGATATACCACTTATAGGGTTTGCCGTCCATATAAGCCACGGTGTTGGGATGCATCACGTTGCCATTGATCTTGACGGTACCGGAATACTCGGGCACCACCAGACGGTCGCCTTCACGCAGCACCACGTCATAGTCGCTGCCAGGGTTAGCCAGCGCCTTGTCGAGTTCGATACCGACATAATAGACGGTATCCTGTCCCATCTTGTTGGCATCGAGACCTGAGCCGCCCTGTACCTGTGCCATCTTCAGCAGACGATTCAGACGGAACTTCTCATCCTCGTTCAGGGGGCGCTCGATACGGGCACCACGGACATAAGCCAGATCGGTAACACCGCCTGCCATCTTGATGGCATCGGTGAGGCGCAGGTTCTTCTTATTGAGGGCATAGGTGCCTTCAAAAAGCACCTCACCAGAAATCATGATGTTACGCTGGGGCACATATCCTGGGCTGCGGCGCACCATCACCTCATCGTAAGGCATCAGCGTGAAGCTGCGGTCGCCATCCACCAGGAGGCCGTCCTTCAGCGAGAAGGTGAAGGTCTTGGCTATCTCCTTGGTATAGGTGGTGGCCTTCGGATCAACGATACGGCGAGAGACATCGACACGGGCGACAGAAGCGGCGTCCGTCAGACCGCCGGCCTGAATGATCAGGTCCTCGATGGTCTCGTTCTCGGCATATTCATAGACACCGGGCACCTTCACCTCACCCAGGATGGCCAGCGTACGGGCGTTGGTCTTATCCTGACGCACGGCGATGGTGAGGACATCCTCATTCTCAAGCGGGATGTCAGCCACCCTGCCATCGAGGATACCTGCCAGATCGACAGACATGACCTGCCACGTGCGGTTGGGCTGCATGCGGTGCAAGACGGCACGGCCTGTGAAGGCTATCTCCGTGACACCACCGGCGCTCTGTACCAGGGCACGAACGGTGGGGTTGCTGCCTAAGTCATAGTCACCTGGATGGAACACCGCACCAGAGACGGTCACCGTGTTCTCGAAACGGTCCAGGATGGAATCGACGGTGACTGAGTCGCCGTCAGACACCCTGAAGCTTGCCATCTCAAACTCGGGGACATTATGGGCTGAGTATCGCTCGCCAGCCACACGGCTGACACGAACGGCTTTCTTATAGGCATTTGCCATAAAGCCACCCGCATATTTGATCAGGGTAGCCACACTCTCGTTCTTCTTCATCTCATACGACATCGGGCGCTTCACATAACCGGCGATATCGACGATACAGTCGAAGGGACCGACCATGATGACATCGTTGTCCGCCAGGCGCACATTGCCCGTGAGCTTGCCGTTGAGGATATAGTCATAGAGATCGACGGAGGTGACCTGACGACCGCCACGGAACACCTTGATGTTACGCAACGTACCGATGCCGTTGACACCGCCAGCCATATAGAGGGCATGGAACACGGTGGCAAAGGCACTGAGGGTATAGGTGCCAGGGGCGGCAACCTCACCCATGATGTTGACACTGATGGTGCGGGTCTGACCGACGGTAAGACGGATATCAGAGCTCTTATAGCGGGTACCGAGGGTCTCCTTGATGCGGGCGTTGGCCTGCGCCACCGTCAGTCCGCCAATATGAATGGGACCATAGCCCGTAACCTGGATGGTGCCGTCTGGCGACACCTGCAGCTGCTCTGACTTCTGAGAGGCGCCATAGACATCGACGAACACTCTGTCGCCAGGGCCTACGACATAGCTCGTGGGCGTGGCGATGTTCATGTTCGGCTCGAAAGAGAGTGACTTCTTGTTGAAGATGTCACGGCCAAACACGGGTTTGCCATTATAGGTATTGTCAATCACGCCGCTTCGCTTCACCTTTTCACGTTCTATCTCCGTGGCAGAGGAGGCTTTCACCTGCTGCTTGAAAAGAGCGTTACCAGCTGTATCGGTCAGGATGGCGCCATTGTTGTCGCGCAGACGACTGTCCTGCACCAGCACATCGGAGGTGCCGCCTGACGAGCGGGAGGATCTGCCGCCGTTGAGTGTCTCATACTGTGAGCGCACGCGCTGCAGCTGATCCATCGTCACACCTTTCTGCATCAGGCGTGTGGCAATCTGAGACTGCGACGCACCGGTCTTCAGCTCGCGCTGAAGTTCCTGCATCACCTGGGTATCGCTCATCTGTGCTTGAGATGCAAGTGTCAAGCACAATAAAAACATCGTAAAAAGATATTTTTTCATTACTAAATAGCTATTTTCTAAAATTCCCTTTTCCTTAACGGTTATTTTTTGCGTACAAAGGTAAATTAATTTTTTGAATTTACCAAATTATTATTTGATAAATCATTAATTTGATATATAATATGTGATATATTGCTCGCTTTCACAAAGCGAAGCGACTGCGCTCGGCATCCCGAAGGGTGACGCTTGCTACCAACGGGACGCAAGAAAGAACCCATTCTTCATTCTTTATGCAGCTGAGCTGCAAGACCTCCATCAACCCCAACCCCTTCTTCATAAGAAGGGGCTTCAGACCACTCCCCAAACCCCTCGCCAATCTTTGGCAAGGGGCTTAGTTGATTCCGAGAGCTGGCTCTCTCCATCAAAGTTTTGGTATGGCTCTCGGGCCTTTGCCCTTCGCTTACGCTCAGGGTTCGCCATGTTTTTTCTTACGCCGACTACGCTAAACGCTAGTCGTCGCGGTAGCTCCTCGAAAACATTCCGCACGAGGAGGTCTTTAGAGGAATGCAAATCCTTTGAATCATAATTGAGTCTCTGATTGCGAATAGCAATCTGAGCAACGAAATGCGAAATGCTGTCTGAGCGTAGCGAGTTCATTGAGCGATTTGAAGGATTTGTGTTCCGGCCTCCGAGCTCAGGACGTTTTCGCACCTTTCTTTTTGATTCTTTCTCTTTCGGTGACGAAAGAAAAAGAATACCCCTGCATTATAGCCGTCCCCTCTTGGGGACTCTAAACTTTCTGGCGACAGAAAGAAAATGAACAAGATGGCGATAGTAAAAAAAACATTACCTTACATGATATGTAAGAGATTACAATCTTAAGGCATTAGATTGTAATCTCCGCGGAGCCGAGGCATTTGTGATGATCGGAGTCGTAGATGACACAAAACTGCCCGGGGGCGACGCCGTGGATGGGGGTGTCGGAGTGGATGACGAAGGTGTCGGGAGCGGTCTGCTCCAGGGTGCCGGGGAGGTACTCAGGGGTATGGCGTATCTTGAAGGTGACAGGGAGCCTGGGTGACAAAGAGCCTGGGAGCCTGGGATTCAAGGAATCCGGGAGGCCTGCACCCCCTTGAGGGGGCTGGGGGGTGAGCCAATGCATGTCATGGATCGGAAAATCCGACTTATAGGCAGATGCAGGATTGTAGCCGTGCGAGACATAGAGCACATTGTTGGAGACATCCTTTTTGACAACAAACCAAGGACCTCCGGAGAAGCCCATGCCTTTGCGCTGGCCGATGGTATGGAACCAGAGTCCACGATGCTCACCGATGCGACGACCGGTCTCCAGCTCGATGACATCACCCGGCTGTTCACCGAGGTAACGACGAATATAGTCGTTGTAGTTGATCTTACCCAAGAAACAGATGCCCTGCGAGTCCTTGCGCCTGGCATTCACCAGATGTTCCCGCTCGGCTATCTCTCGCACCTCGTCCTTGACGTAATGACCAATGGGGAAGATGGCCTTGCGCAACTGCCAGTCGTAGATCTGCGCGAGGAAGTCGGTCTGGTCCTTCACGGGGTCAGGACTGGTGACGAGCCACTTCCAGCCGTTCTCATCGACCTCTGTCTGGGCATAGTGGCCTGTGGCAATGAGGTCGTAGTCATGACCTCGCTTCTCATCGAAGGCACCGAACTTGATGAGACGGTTGCACATCACATCGGGGTTGGGCGTAAAGCCCGCACGCACCTTCTCCATGGTGTAGCGCGTGACCTGATCCCAGTACTCACGGTGACAATCGACGACCTCCAGTCGGCAGCCATACTTATGCGCCACAGCCGTCGCCATCTCGAGATCCTCCTCCGAGGAACAGTCCCACTCCTTATCGTCCTCTGGACCTATCTTGATATAGAAGCAATCGGGGTGAAGTCCGAGTCGGGCGAACTCGTACACCACCACACTGCTATCGACACCGCCTGAGAGCAGGACGGCGATACGTTTAGAATCTAAATCCGAGCGCTGCATACACTTTCCAGTCATAGAGATGGCCCCACACCTCGTCGGTGCCAAAGTTGAAACGGTTGAAATGGCCATAGACACGCAGATAGAGGCGCTGCCAGTTATAGACCACCGCCAGACGGGCGTTGAAGTTCCACGTCACCTTATTAGGGGTGATGTATTCGTCTTCCAGTGCCGCCGTCGTGACATCGTCATAATAGAGAGAGGTGCGGTTATACAGGGTGATCATGGGCATGGCGAGGATGCTGAAGAGCCAGCCGTGCGCCGGTACCCAGTTATAGGCATAGCCCGCTCCCACACTCGCCTGGGTGAACTTCACCTTTCTGATGCCCCGCATGAAATAAGCCCAATCCCAGTTGGGATCGGCACTGTAGTTCACACTGCTGTGATGATACATGGCGCCCACCAACGGCGTTCCCGCAGAGAGACGCTGGATGAGCGACTGATCGTAGGCGGCGGAATAAGAGAAGCGCTTGCTGTTGAAGAGGTAGTAACCGTCGAGGAAGAGCGAGCGCACCTTGATGGGATCTTTTGTCGTGGAAAGGAACTCCGGCATGCTGCTGTGATAGGAACGGATGCGGAAGTTGGCACCATAGCTGCGCCCAGAGGCACTCAGGGAGAAGGTGGTTCCGTCGCCGCCTGTCAACTCTTTTGACCATCCGAAGCCATAGCCACGATAGCCCACCCAGGCACCTAACGACATGGAGAAGCCGTTGCTCGACGAAGAGCTGACCCCTGCATGCGTGCCGTCCAGGAAGTCGAAGTCGGTGTGCATCCTCACTGTTGTCTCATTGGCATCGGTGCGCAGTTCCACCGCCCAGGGGCGCTCCGGTCGTTCGACATACACCAGGTCCATATTCTTTACCGTAGAAGAGTCGATATAGGTCTCTACCTTATCCAGCCCTTTCTTCAGTGTGGTCTGCAGCTTGGGCAGCGGCTCCTGTGCGGACAGCACAGCTGCCTGCAACACCATCAAGAATATGATCACAACCCTATTCATTTTTCTCTGTATTTGCCTTCTTCCTTGTCGTCCATCATAGAGAGATACGACTGATAACGGCTCTGGGCGATATAGTGGTCCTCGAGTGCCTTGAGCACCGCACAGCCCGGTTCGTGGGTGTGGGTGCAGTTGGAGAAGCGGCAGTCTTTCGAGAATCGGAAGATCTCGGGGAAGTAGCCGGTGAGCTCCTCGGGCTCGATGTCGAAGGTGCCGAAGCCCTTGATGCCCGGCGTGTCGATGATCCAGCCGCCACCCATGGGAATCATCTCCGAGAAGGTGGTGGTGTGCTGTCCGAGGTTATGGGCATCGGAGATCTCGGCGGTGCGCAGGTTGGCATCGGGCACCAGCTGATTGATGAGGGTGGACTTCCCCACCCCACTGTTGCCGCTGAGCAGGGTGATCCTGCCTTCGAGCAGGGGGCGCAGCGCCTCAACGCCATCCCCCGTAGCGGCAGAGATCTGACGGCAGGTGTAACCGACGGTCTCGTAGAGCTGCACCATCATCTGCTGGTAGCGAAGCTCGTCGGCATCGAGCAAGTCGGTCTTGTTGAAGATGAGGACCACGGGCACCCGGTAAGCCTCCGCTGACGCCAGGAAGCGGTCGATGAAGGTGGTGGAGGTCTGGGGATAGTTGACGGTCACCACCAGGGACGCCTGATCGACATTCGCCGCGAGGATATGGCTCTGCTTGGAGAGGTTCTGCGACTTGCGGATGATGTAGTTACGGCGGTCTTCGATCTCGGTGATAAAGACCCCTTCCCGGCCTTCCCCCAAGTTAGGGGGAGGAGTTATGGTGACCCTGTCGCCCACGGCAACGGGGTTGGTGGAACGGATACCCTTCAGGCGGAAGTTACCTTTGATTTTACAATCAATCAGCTGGCCATCGTCCGTCAGAACGGTGTACCAGCTGCCTGTATTCCTAATGACCAGTCCTTTCAAAGAGCCACCATCTGTTTAGACCGTCATGATCTCCTTGTTCTTAGCTGCCATCAGGTCGTCGAGCTTCTTGATGTACTTATCATGAAGTTTCTGAAGCTCCAGCTCTGCATCCTTCTCATTATCCTCTGAGAGACCGTCCTTGATCGCCTTCTTCAGCTTGTCCTTGATATCGGCACGCACGTTGCGCACCTCCACCTTGGCCTTCTCGCAAATCTTATTACACTGCTTCACCAGATCCTTACGACGCTCCTCTGTGGGCACAGGGATGTTCAGACGGATCACCTCACCATTGTTCTCGGGCGTGATGCCTACATCGGAGTCCATGATGGCCTTCTCAATGTTACGGATCTCCTTACGGTCCCAAGGCTTGATGGCGATGGTACGGGGATCGGGCACGCTGACGTTAGCCACCTGGTTCAGAGGCACCTTACTGCCATACACTTCAACACGGACACCATCGAGGATGGCCACATTGGCACGACCGGCACGGACACGGTTCAGCTCCTCTTCAAGGAACATCGCAGCCATCTCCATGCGCTCTTCGCTTTTCTTCAAAGTTTCTTTTACATCTAACATAATCTTACCTAAGTTTTAGCTTTTTCTGATGACAAAAGTAGCGTTTTTCTGTCAATCCGCCAAATATTTTGCCAATTTTCTTTGTTGTTTCGCAAAAAATGAGTAATTTCGCCACCAAAACCTGCCAATTTATGCCCAGAACTATAAGACTTAGAATAACTACAACGCTGGTGCTGGTGTGCTTCTCTCTGATGGCTGATGCCCAGACAGAGAGCTGGAAAGCCGTGACCGACGCCCATCACATGGCAGCCTACCTGGTGGCAGCACTCCAGATAGGCGTGTTCGTGATGATCTTCTCCAACCGCCTCTATTACTTCAAGGAACAGGAGGTGAACAACCGCGCCAAGCAGCTGAACACACACCTGGCGCTGGTGCTGAACGCCAACAGGACGCAGATATGGACCTACAACAAGAAGCATATCTTTACGCTGCTCTCCAGCGAGACCGTCTCCAGAACCGACCTTGCACCCATCGACTTCTCGCAGTTCTATGACCATGAGGACTTCGAGGTGCTGCGCCAGTGCCTGAATGACGTGCTGCAGAAGAACAGTCTCACGGAGAAGCTGGAGGTGAAAAGTCACGACGGCAAACGGATCTACGAGGTCAGCATCTCCGTGCTGAAGCGCGACCAGCACTACCATCCCGAGGTGCTGCTCGGCATCCAGCGCGACATCACCGAGAGCAAGCGCAGGGACGAGAAGACACGGAGTCTGTCGCTGCAGTATCAGACCGTCTTCAACTCCTCACTCGTGGATATGATCTTTTATGGGGCTGACGGCAGACTGATGGACCTGAATGAGAAAGCCTGCGAGACCTTTATGATCGCCGACCGTGAGCGGTTCCTGAAGCGTCATGTACACTTCAACGACATCCCCTCCTACCGCCATATCGACATCAACGAGCTGCACGACAGCATCCGCCTGTCGTCGATCACCGACATCGACGACGTGAAGAGCAAGGATGAGCGCATCCCCGACATGAAACTAGGCGGCAAGTGCTACTACGAGGCTATCCTCACGCCGCTGCACGACGAGAAAGGCAAGCTGCTCGGTGTGATGGCAGCCGGCCGTAACATCACGGAGATGGTGGAGTCGCACCACAAACAGGAAGAGGAGGCTCAGCTGCTGCGGCGGACCAACAAGCAGATACAGGCTTATATCCGCAATATCAACTACACGCTCCGCACCAGTGGTGTCAGGATGATTACCTATCACCCCAGGCGCCATGAGCTGTACATCTACAGCGACCTGAACAAGACCCAGCACAGGCTCCAGCAGATCCGCTGCATCACACTCATCCATCCTTCCGACCGCGACAGGGCCAAAGGACTGATGCTGAGGATGGACCGCGGTAAGACCGGTAACATCTCCGAGGTGCTGCGCACCGTGCTCCGCGATAAACAGGGCAGAGACGTGTATCTGAACTTCAGTCTCATCCCCATGACCGACCAGGCAGGGAATGTCACCTACTATTTCGGCATGTTCCGCGAGGAGACGGAGATGGTCTATACCGAGTTGCGCCTGCGGGAAGAGACGAAGAAGGCGCAGGAGACAGAGGAGCTGAAGAACACCTTCCTGCTGAACATGAGCTACGAGATCCGTACACCGCTGAACGCCGTGTTAGGATTCGCAGAGCTCTTCAACGGTCCCCACGACGTGGAAGACGAGCCGGTGTTTGCAGAACAGATCAAGCATAACACCGACGAGCTGCTGAACCTGGTGAATGATATCCTCTTCATCTCAAGGCTCGACGCGAAGATGGTGGAGTTTACCAAGGAAGATACCGACTTCGCCACCCTCTTCGACAGCTGGTGCTATATGGGATGGAGCACACAGGAGACGAACGCGAAGTCGATCGTGAGCAATCCCTATAACCATCTGGTGCTGAAGATCGACCAGCAGCACCTCGGCGACGTGATCCAGAAGCTCTGCGCCTACTCTGCCTGCTACACCAAGGAAGGCGTGATGCGCGCGAAATACGAATACCACCACGATGAGCTCATCATCGTGACGGAAGATACCGGCAACGGCATCAGCAAGGACATGCTCCCGCATATCTTCGACCGCTTCGTCAGGGAAGACCAGAACAAGGTCAGCGGCACTGGTCTCGACCTGGCCATCATCAAGGAGATGATCGAGCAGATGGGCGGACAGATAGAAATACAGTCAGAACAAGGCAAGGGCACCACCTGCTATGTGATCTTACCTTGTGAGATGGTGAGCAGAGAAAAGAAAACAGACATGATTAACTAAAGAAGTGACATGAATACAATCCTTCTATATACCACACCCCTCTTCATCGGAGACCTCGACGCAGTCTCGATCACGATCGTCGCACTCGCGGCCATCGCCTTTATCATTTCGTGGGTGGTCAATCGCATCAGTATCCTTCGTATCCGTAAAACCGTGCAAGAGAACAAGGATATCAGAGACATCATGCAGCAGACCCTCGACGAGAACAGCAACTTCGTGGTGAGACTCGATCTGCGCGAGCGCTGGTCGTATAACGTGCATGGCGACATGCTGCCAGAAGAAGGTCTGAGCTACGAGAGGAGTTTGAACTATGTGCATCCTGACGATCGCGAGCTCTACCGTAACTTCCTGATATCACTCATCGACGGCACTGCCAAGACGGCAGAGTGCATCTTCCGCTGGGATCTCAGCAGAGAGTTAGGGTTAGGAAACTGGCACTACCTGCTCGACCAGGGAGTGGCAGAGTATATAGAGGGCCAGAAGATGCCCACGAATATCTTCTGCACACTGACAGACCAAACAGAATATATCATGAAGGAGCGCGAAGAAAAGGAGCTGTCGGATAAATACCGCAAGACCTTCGAGGAGTCGCTGGTGGGTCTGGCGTTCTACGGCAAAGACGGTTATCTGCTCGCCGCCAACCAGCGGATGCGCGAGATCCTGAATTTCCAGTCGGAGGACGACCCCTTCTATTTCGAGAAGACCATCTACGACATGCCCACCTTCAGGGATATCCTGTCGAACCATCATATCGAAGAACTCTACCTCTGTACGAAGAGCGTGATTCTGGAGCGCGACGTGAACTGCCATACCGAGTTGCGCGTGCACCCCATCTACGACAAGGAAGGGGAGCTGGTGTATATCACCTTATCCATCCGCGACATGACACAGGAGCGCGAGCTCTATATGCAGAGCAAGAAGAACCGTCTGGAACTGCGACAGGCCAATGAGGAGATACAGAACCTGGAGAATGAGATCCAGTACCTGATGGACAGCTGTGACATGCACTTCTGGCGCACCACCTTTGCCAATAAGACCGTCACCTTCTACAAAGGGCTCAAGGATGCCATGACGCCCATGGGCTTCGACGAGCTGCGCGAGCACTTCGTGCAGAGCACCTTCAAGGATGATCTGCTCGAACCCGAGATCAAGCTACAGAACCCCAAGTCGGAGCTCGCCCTCTGTCACTCTTTCTTCTCCGATACCGACGAGTTGCAGTGGAACTACATCGACAGTGTGCCCTACCACAATGAGGACGGCAAGCAGCTGGGCACCTATGGTATCATCCGTAACGTGACGCCGCTCATCAACAAGCAGGAGCAGCTGAAGCGTGAGACGGAGCGCGCCCAGAACTCAGGTCAGATGAAGAGTGTGTTCATGGCGAACATGACCCACGAGATACGTACCCCGCTGAATGCCATCGTGGGCTTCAGCGACGTGCTCTCGATGCTGGAGACACCCGAGGAGAAACTGGAGATCGTGCGCGTGATCATGAACAACTGCGACATGCTGCTGCGCCTTATCAACGACATCCTCGCCGTATCCGCCATCGACGAAGGCGGTACCCTCTATATCCATGCCGTAGAGACCGACTTTGCCAAGGACTTCGAGGATATCTGCAAGTCGCTGGCACAGCGCGTCGAGAGTCCGCTGGTGAAGTTTGTGACAGAGAACCCCTACACCTCCCTGATCGCCACCCTCGACAAAGAGCGCCTGCAGCAGGTGATCACCAACTTCGTGACCAACGCGGTGAAATACACCCAGGAGGGCCATATCAAGGTGGGCTACAGGAAGCAGGACGGCGGCCTGTACTTCTACTGCGAGGACACCGGTGCCGGCATCGAGAAGAAGGATCAGGCCAAGATCTTCGAGCGCTTCGTGAAGCTGAATGACTACGTACAGGGCACAGGCCTTGGCCTGAACATCTCGAGAGCCATCGTAGAAGCCCTTCACGGCAAGATCGGCGTGAACTCCGAAGGCGCAGGCCACGGCTGCACCTTCTGGTTCTGGATTCCATGCGAAATAACGAGTGAGACATGAAGATAAATTCGACAATTAATAAAATAAGGTATATAGTGGCGACGGTCGCCTGTCTGTGGACTTGGCAGACACAGGCGGCACAGAACGACTCCACACGCATCTTTACCACCGAGCGCCCCCTCGTGTATGAGGACGCCTGGGACCTCTGGCCCTACGTGTTCCTCAATGAGAACGGTGAGCCCGACGGCTATAACATCGACCTGCTGAAGCTCCTCTTCAAGGAGCTCGACATCCCCTATGTCGTGAAACTGAAGCCCACGCTGGAGGCACAGGAAGACCTGAAGAACGGCAAGTGCGACCTGATGCTGCGCATGGATGCCTCCTACTCTAAGGACAACAACTCGTTCAGCAAGAACATCGTGCAGCTCTTCACCCACAGTGTCGTGGTGCCCAAAGACAAGCATATCCATATCCGCCTGAGAAAAGACCTGGAGAAATACCGCGTGGTGGTGCATACCGGCAGCTTCAGCCACTACTACCTGCTGAAGAAGAACCTGGGCAAGGAGGTGGTGCCCTACGACGACATGAAGACCGCCATCCAGGATCTGATGACACGGGGCGACGGACTCATCCTCTGGAACACGATGTCGCTGAAATGGCTCATTCACAAGTACCAGGCAGATAACCTGGAGCTCCAACCCATCGACCTGCCTTACGGCGAGTATAAGTTCATGTCGCTCAACCAACAGCTGCTGGACCGTATCGACAGCGCCTATGTGGTACTGAAGGCAGCCAACAAGCTGCAGCCCATCCAGAACAAGTGGTTCTATCCCGAGCGACGCGACACCGGTATCCCTGCGTGGGTGTGGTATCTCGCCATCTTCCTGGGGGCCATCGCCCTCATGCTGGTCATCTATTACATCATGGCCCGCAACAGGGAACAGCACCTCACCCAGGCAGTGCGTAAGAGCAATGCCCGTCTGGCACTCATCCTGAAGACCAGTCATGTGAGTCTCTGGACCTATAACATCCTGACCAAACAGTTCACGTGGATGGATGAACAGGGCAATCCCATGCAGACCACCACCCTCGATGCCTTCGTGTATCGTTACATACCCAGGGATATCGTGCGCCTGCAGCATGCCATCGACGACATCGCCAACGAGCGCGTGGATCATATGACACTCGACATCCAGGTGTTTGACGACGAGGAGAAGACACATGCCCACAACTACACCATAGCACTGAGCGTGCTGCGCCGTGAGAAGAACGGGCACCCGACGACCATCCTCTGTACCCGCAGTGACGTGACCAAGGAACTGGAACGCCAGATTCAGGTGAAGAACACGATGCTGCGCTACCAGGCTATCTTCAACTCGGTGATGGTGGACATGGTGGTTTATGATGCTGATGGCTACATCCTGGACATGAACCAGAAAGCCCTCACCGCCCTTGATGTGGATCTGCAGACCATCAAAAACATGAAGATCTCCATCCGTGACGTGGTGGGAGACCCCAACCTCGACGTGGCGCACTTCGAGCAGATGTACATGACGCAGATCTACAAAGAAGATGATCAGCGTCCGCTCCGTGGTATGCTGAAGCGCAGCTCCCTCTTCTATGAGCTGCTGCTCACACCGGTGCGCGACGACAACGGCAAGCTGATCGCCATCTATGGCACAGGTCGTAACGTGACGGAGATGGCCGACTCCTACCACCGTCTGCTGCAGGATATCCAGGAGCTGCAGGAAGCCAACGCCGAGATGTTGGAGTATATCCGTAACATCGACTACGTGCTGAAGGTGGGCGGCATCAGAATGGTGAAATACAACCTCACCACGCACACCCTCACCCTCTTCAACGAGACCAACGTCGCCCAGCTCACGCTGACACAGACCAGGATGCTGAATCTCATCGATGCCGAGTGGAAGAAGGATACAGAGCGCCTGCTGAACAACATGGACAACAAGACGGCTACACGCATCCAGTTCGACGTGAAGACCACCCTCTGCCGACAGGGCTGTCCACTGCACCTGCAGTTCCACTTCATCCCCTTCCACAACGAGAAGGGCGAGATGACAGAATACTTCGGTATGTGTCGTGACATCAGTGAGCTGAAGGCCATCGAGGAGAAGCTGGCACAGGAGACGCTCCGCGCCCAGGAGGTGGAGGTGGTGAAGAACGCCTTCCTCCATAACATGAGCTTCGAGATACGTACCCCACTGACCACGGTCGTGGGCTTTGCTGAGCTCTTCCAGATGGAACACACCCCAGACGACGAGACCGTGTTCATCAATGAGATCAAGTCGAACTCAGCCCAGTTGCTGAAGCTTATCAACGACATCCTCTTCCTCTCACGTCTCGATGCCGATATGATCACCATCAACTCACAGCCCGTGGATTTCGCCTCAAGCATCACCGCCCGCTGCGAGAGTACCTGGGTCAACGACAAGAAGCCTGGCGTGAACTACATCGTGAAGACACCATTCAAACGACTCGTACTCGACATCGACATGAACAATATCGGTATCGTGCTCGAGAAGATCATCAACAATGCCGTACAGCATACCACCCAGGGCAAGGTGCTCGTACACTACGACTACCTGGGCGACCACCTCTCCGTATCCGTGGAAGATACGGGGCGCGGCATCTCGGAAAAGCAGATCCAGCATATCTTCGACCGCTTCGTGACGGAAGATGTGGGCAACGGCGCCGGACTGGGTCTGAGCATCTGTCAGGAACTCGTGCAGTACATGGGGGGAGAGATCCATCTGACCTCTACCGTTGGGCGCGGCACCAACGTGTGGTTCACCATCCCCTGTAAGTTGATTGAAATGGAACGAAACTAACCAGTATAAGCGATTCGAATGATGACAAGAAAGATCATACTCCTCACCTGTCTCTCACTGCTCTGCAGCCTTCTGTCTGCCGACGCACAATCGGCCCGTGAATACACAAAAGAAAAGCCCCTGATCATTGTGAGCGACTGGGAGTTCCCACCTTATGAGTTCCTCAACGACCGTGGTGAAGCCGACGGCTATAACGTCGAGGTGCTCAACCTGATCCTCGACGACCTGAAGGTGCCCCACAAGTTTGTGATGCAGGAGTGGAACCAGTGTACCAAGACCTTCGAGAATCATGAGGCAGACCTCATCCACGCCCTGTCGGCCAACTACAGGAAGCGCCCGTATGTGATGACGCAGAACCTCATCACCTACTACCCCGTCAAGATGGTCAGAAGAAAAAGCCAGAAGGCTATCCAGCGCCTCAGTCAGCTCACGCCGGAAGACACCCTGATGGTGAAGGAGAACGACTATGCGGCACTGCAGGTTCAAGGCATCAAAGACAAGCACTATCATGTGAAGCTGCGAACCCCGCGTGAGGCGCTGACAGACATTCGCAATGGGAAGCGTGCCTATTTCGTATGGGGCGAGATACCCCTGAAGATGAAATTCAGAGAGTTCGGTCTCGACAGTCTGATGCTCGACGACATCGACATCCCTGCGGCAGAGCTGCGCATCATCGGCTATGACAAGGAGCTGCTCGAAGACATCGACGATGCCTTTGCACGTCTGGAGCAGTCGGGCGCCCTGCAGTCCATCCACGACAAGTGGTTCCACCCCGAGCGCGTGCACAACGACTCGTCGCCCATCGCCCTGTTTGCCTTGATAGCTGCCGTCATCGCCTTCGTCATCGCCTTCCTGCTGAGTCGTCTCATACGTGCCAGGGTGAGAAACACTGCCCGACGCTCGGAGGATATCAACGGAATGATGAGACAGGCGTTGCAGATGGGTAACTTCTACGTGTTCAGATACGACATCAAGGCCGATCTCATGCAGAACACCTATGGTGAGATCATACCGGCAGAAGGTCTGAAACTCGATGACTTCACCAAACGACTAGACGCCGGCATCCAGCAAGACTTTCTCAGTCATACCCGTCAGCTGATGGAGGGCCAGCAGCAGGACAGATACTTCAACCGCCGTTTTAACATCGGCACCATAGAAGCCCCGGACTGGCGCCACCTGGAAGGAACCGCCATCGTGGAGCTGAAGAAAAAGGAGCCCCGCTATATCGTGTATGCCGTGAAGGACATCACCACGGAGATGGAGTCGGAGCGCGCCAACCAGGAGATGAGCAGCAAGTATGCCAAGTTGTTTGAGACCAACCTCATCGCCATGTCATTCTACGACAAGGATGGCTGGGTGAGGGAAGTCAACGCGAAGATGCGGGAGCTCTGCGACTTCGAGCATCTGGGTGAGGAGTTCTTCAAAAAGACCAACATGTTTGAGACTGCCATGATCAAGGGGTCCTACGAGCCTGGCTCCAAAGAGACACTGCACATCTGCAGCCACATGAACTACCCCGAGGCAGGGCTCGACAAATTCATCGAGATCCGCATCCGACCTGTGCTCGATGAGGAAGGGGAGCTGCACTCCTATGTCATCACCGCACGCGACGTCACCTCCGAACGCGCCATGTATCTCGACCAGATGCATCATGACACTGAGATCCGCAAGACCAACGACACCATCAACGCCTATGAGCAGCAGCTCACCTATCTGCTGAAGAACAGTGACATGTTTGTGTGGCGCTCTGATCTGAGGACGCGCAAGCTCACCTACTCCCGCTCGTTGCGCAAGCCCGAGTTCGAAGAGACGATCGACGACTATATCAACCGTATCTTTCCCGGTGAGGAAGAGGCCACCCTCATGGCCTTCAGAGATCCCGACACGATGAGCAAGGCCTTTAACATCATCCACCACTTCAAATCGACGTGGGAGAGCAACAAGCCGGCATGGCATGCCTTGAGCGGCATCCCCACCTTCGACAAAGACGGCTCTCAGATAGGCTACTTCGGTGTGTCGCGTGACGTCACCAAGCTGATCGTGGCACAGCAGAAGCTGAAGAAGGAGACAACCCGAGCCGAAGACTCGGGCAAGATGAAGAGTGCTTTCCTGGCGAACATGACCCACGAGATACGTACACCACTCAACGCCATCGTTGGCTTCAGCGACCTCCTGCCTGTGGTGGACTCCACCGAGGAGCGCATGGAGTTTATCCGCATCATCCGCAACAACTGTGACATGCTGATGCGCCTCATCAACGATATCCTTGAGGCATCCAACATGGGACAGGCACTCGCCATCAAGCCTGAGGAGGTTGACTTTGCCACCTTCTTCGACGATATCTGTCAGACACTGGCACAGCGCGTACAGGAGCCTGGCGTGGAGTTTATCAAGGCCAACCCCTACGAGCACTATGTGACCAAGCTCGACAAGGGGCGCGTACAACAGATACTCACCAACTTCGTCACCAACGCCGTGAAATACACCCACCAGGGACATATCAAGGTGGGCTATCACTACGATCGCAGGGTGACGCTTGACGAACAGGGCGAGGCCGACGGACTGCTGTTCTACTGCGAAGATACCGGTACAGGTATCCCCAAGGAGAAGCAGGCCAGCGTGTTTGAGCGCTTTGTGAAGCTCAACGACTTCGTGCAGGGCACCGGCTTAGGCCTCAGCATCTGTCAGGCCATCGCAGACCGCTGCAACGGTCATATCGGTGTCAGTTCCGAAGGCGAGGGCCACGGCTCCACCTTCTGGCTATGGATTCCTTGTGAACACAGATCTCTTGACTAAGAGACTTTCTTTTCTTTCGTCACCGAAAGTTTAGAGTCCCCAAGAGGGGACGGCTATAGTGCAGGGGTATTCTTTTTCTTTCGTCACCGAAAGAGAAAGAATCAAAAAGAAAGGTGCGAAAACGTCCTGAGCTCGGAGGCCGGAACACAAATCCTTCAAATCGCTCAATGAACTCGCTACGCTCAGACAGCATTTCGCATTTCGTTGCTCAGATTGCTATTCGCAATCAGAGACTCAATTATGATTCAAAGGATTTGCATTCCTCTAAAGACCTCCTCGTGCGGAATGTTTTCGAGGAGCTCCGCGACGAGGAACCATGAAGCACGAAGTGCGGTAATCGACTTTGTCGCTTGGCTCGTCCAAGAATGTTTTCGAGAATTTATTCGAGGAAACATGGAGCACGAAGTGCGGTAATCGCAAAGCGCAGTCAAAATCAAAAACATTCCGCACGAAGAGGCATTTATAGGATGTACTATTATCGGAATCTTCTTCGATTCTTGTGTCGCGTAAGCGAGACAAGCAAATCGACATGAGAAGCTGTCTGAGCAAAGCGAGTTCTTCGAATGATTACGATAATCGGACATCCGGCCTCTGAGCTCAGCGCTCGGCATCCCGAAGGGTGACGCTTGCTACCGAAGGGACGCAAGAGCGTTTTTGCACTCTTTCTTTTGCTTCGGTTTTCTTTCTGGTGACAGAAAGAAAATGAAGAAACTAGTGACAGGAAGAATAAAGAAGACCTATCCTCTTAGAAGAGGAAGGTCTTCTCTGCCCAGTAGCAGACGATACCTGCGAGGTAACCTACGAAGGCGATCCACGTGATACGCTTCATATACCAGCCGAAGGTGATCTTCTCAAGCCCCATGACCACCACACCGGCAGCAGAGCCGATGATAAGCATGGAACCGCCGACACCGGCACAGTAAGCCAGCAATTGCCAGAAGACACCGTCGATGGCCATGTCGCCAGCTGCCTGTACGGGATACATACCCATGCAGCCTGCCACAAGGGGCACATTATCAACGATCGAGGAGAGCACACCGATGATTCCGGTGACGAGGTAGTGGTTGCCCTCAAAGACGGTATCGAGCGTCTGTCCCAACAGGGTAAGCGCACCGATGGTCTCGAGACACGCCACAGCCATCAGGATGCCCAGGAAGAAAAGGATGGTGTCCATATCGATGCGCGACAGCATCTTTGACACGCGCTTCTGGGGACTGTTCTTAGTGTCTTCGCCTTCCTGGTGGATGCGGCAATAGAAGATCTCCGTGACCGTCCAGAGCACACCAAGCACGAGCAGGATACCTACAAACGGCGGCAGGTGGGTGATGGTCTTGAAGATAGGCACGAAGATGAGACCGCCGACACCAAGGAAGAAGATGACCTTACGCTGGGCAGGCGTCAGAGGGTCGTCGTCATCGACAACAACCGTCTCCTGCACAGGCTGAAGGGCACCCTTCAGCGATAGGGAGAGGATATAGGCGGGGATGACCATCGACACCACTGAGGGGATGAAGATCTCCATGATGACACCGGCAGCAGTGATGACACCCTTGTTCCAGAGCATGATGGTGGTGACATCGCCGATGGGCGAGAAGGCACCACCGGAGTTGGCGGCGATCACCACAAGGGCGGCATAGATAAGACGGTCCTCCTTGTCGCTAACGAGCTTACGCAGGATCATGATCATCACAATCGACGTGGTAAGGTTGTCGAGGATCGCCGAGAGGGTGAACGTCATACAGGCGATACGCCACAGCAGGGCGCGTTTCGACGTGGTCTGCAGCGTGTCGCGCACAAAGTTGAAACCGCCGTTCTGATCGACGAGCTCCACGATGGTCATGGCGCCCATGAGGAAGAACAGGGTGGTGGCGGTGGAACCGAGGTGATGCTCGATCGTGGTGCTGACCACCGAGGCCTTCATGGCATCAATGGCATCAGGCAGATAGGACTCGGGCGCGATCATGAAGAGGGTCCATGTGGCCACGAACATCAGCAGGGCAATAGCGGCCTTGTTGATCTTGGTAACGCTTTCGATAGCTATGCAGAAATAGCCAATACAGAAAACGATGATGATAGCGATTGACAATGTTGACATTTGATTTGCTTTTTAAATTGTTCTAATTTGCGTGCAAAGGTAGCAATAATTTACGATTTACGATTTACGATTTACCTTTTTTTGCACGGCGGTAGCAATTTTTTCACTTTTCACTATTCTCTTTTCATTTCTTTTTCGTAACTTTGCACACAATATGAACAACAATTTGCAGGAGGTCAGATGGACTGAGAACGTGATCCTTGTTGATGCCGACTACATCGACAGGGTGGCATTCAACCTGATCGTGAACTTCGAACGGATGCTGGGGCGCAGGATTCCACAGGCTGACATCGCACGATGGATAGACTGCGTGGCACTGGACGGCGGCATCCGAGAGGGGGCACACGAGACACAGGTGGTGCTGATTCACCAGAAAGAGAAGCTAGGACTGGACAACTTTGCCCCCAGCAGCTATACGGATCTCGATGGCAAGGCCTTTAAGGATCACCTGGGGGAGT
The DNA here is from genome assembly GCA_946405145.1 of uncultured Prevotella sp. Classification (GTDB taxonomy): domain Bacteria; phylum Bacteroidota; class Bacteroidia; order Bacteroidales; family Bacteroidaceae; genus Prevotella. Next base: position 38,626 of record CAMJGE010000009.1, on the reverse strand, counting down.
TTGCCATCAACGCCTACCCTATTGAGCAGATAGCTGGTGGAGAGGATTTTTTCACAGATGTGCTGGCACTGGTGACAGCACAGAAGGAGGTGAAGCGCGTGATGGTGATTCCGAATCTGGAAGACGAGACTATATATAATAAGGTACGCGAAACATTGAGGAGGGTGGACGACGAAGAGAAACGCGTGACGCTCTTTGCGATGCAGCCTCTGACTGGCGGTAACTACCGGCAGGAGATTCTCGGTTACTCGCTGATGGCTGCCCTCGGCATCCGAAGTGAGGAAATCAGGGAAAGGTGAAAAGTAAAAAGGTAGAAAGGTAAAAAGGTAAAAAGGTAGAAAGGTAAAAAAGTAAAAAGGTAAAAAAAGTAAAAGATAGAAGAATTATGGCTAAGGTTTTAATGATTGGCGCCGGTGGCGTCGCTACGGTAGCAGCATTCAAGATTGCGCAGAATGCGGATGTGTTTACCGACTTTATGATTGCAAGTCGCAGAAAGGAGAAGTGCGACAAGATTGTGGAGGCTATCCATAAGGCTGGTTATAAGATGGATATCCAGACCGCACAGGTGGATGCCGACGATGTGGAGCAGTTGAAGTGGCTCTTCAACAGCTACCAGCCTGAGCTCGTGATCAACCTTGCCCTGCCCTATCAGGACCTGACGATCATGGATGCCTGTCTGGCATGTGGCTGTAACTACCTGGACACAGCCAACTATGAGCCGAAAGACGAGGCACACTTCGAATACTCCTGGCAGTGGGCCTACAAGGAGCGTTTTGAGCAGGCAGGACTGACCGCTATCCTGGGCTGTGGCTTCGATCCCGGTGTGAGCGGTGTCTATACCGCCTATGCCGCCAAGCATCACTTCGACGAGATCCATTATCTCGACATCGTGGACTGTAACGCCGGTGACCATCACCATGCCTTTGCCACGAACTTCAACCCCGAGATTAACATCCGCGAGATTACCCAGAAGGGACTCTACTATAAGGACGGCCAGTGGATTGAGACAGAGCCGCTGGAGATCCACAAGCCCCTGACCTACCCTAACATCGGTCCACGCGAGAGTTATCTGCTGCACCACGAGGAGCTGGAGAGTCTGGTGAAGAACTATCCCACCATCAAGCAGGGACGCTTCTGGATGACCTTCGGTGAGCAGTATCTGAAGCACCTCGACGTGATACAGAATATCGGCATGAGCCGCATCGACGAGATCGAATACGAGGCACCATTGGCTGATGGCACTGGCACTGCCAAGGTGAAGATCGTGCCCCTGCAGTTCCTGAAGGCTGTGCTGCCCAACCCACAGGATCTGGGCGAGAACTACGAGGGCGAGACCTCTATCGGCTGTCGTATCCGTGGTATCAAGGACGGCAAGGAGCATACCTACTATGTGTATAACAACTGCAAGCATCAGGAGGCCTACAAGGAGACTGGCATGCAGGGCGTGAGCTACACCACCGGTGTGCCTGCCATGATCGGTGCGATGATGTTTGTGAAGGGCATCTGGAAGAAGCCCGGTGTGTGGAACGTAGAGGACTTTGATCCCGATCCGTTTATGGAACAACTGAACAAACAAGGTCTGCCCTGGCACGAAGTGTTTGACGGCGACCTCGAATTATAATTATTAACGCTTAAATTTCTAAAAGCTATGGCGAAGAAAGAAGAGAGTGCAGAGCAGATGACTGCACAACAGGAGAAGATGAAGGCGCTGCAGGCTGCCATGTCGAAGATCGAAAAGGATTTCGGTAAGGGCTCCATCATGCGTATGGGTGAAGAGAAAATCGAGAATGTGGAAGTGATCCCCACAGGTAGCATCGGACTGAATGCTGCCCTTGGTGTGGGTGGTTACCCCAAGGGACGTATCATCGAGATCTACGGTCCGGAGTCGTCGGGTAAGACCACGCTGGCTATCCATGCGATGGCGGAGTGTCAGAAGGCCGGTGGTATCGCTGCCTTCATCGATGCAGAGCACGCCTTCGACCGTTTCTATGCAGAGAAGTTGGGTGTGGATATCGAGAACCTGTATATCTCGCAGCCAGACAACGGTGAGCAGGCTCTGGAGATCGCAGACCAGCTGATCCGTTCGAGTGCCATCGACATCATCGTCATCGACTCAGTGGCTGCGCTGACACCGAAGAAGGAGATTGAGGGTGATATGGGTGACTCTGCCGTAGGACTGCAGGCCCGTCTGATGAGTCAGGCGCTGCGTAAGCTCACCTCTACCATCTCGAAAACCAACACCACCTGTATCTTCATCAACCAGCTGAGAGAGAAGATCGGTGTGATGTTCGGCAATCCTGAGACGACGACGGGTGGTAACGCCCTGAAGTTCTATGCCTCGGTACGTCTGGACATCCGTAAGTCGCAGGCCATCAAGGATGGTGACAACGTGATCGGTAACCTGGTGAAGGTGAAGGTGGTGAAGAACAAGGTGGCACCTCCCTTCCGCAAGGCTGAGTTTGAGATTACCTTCGGTGAGGGTATCTCGAAGGTCGGCGAGATCGTGGATCTGGGTGTAGAGTATAACATCATCAAGAAGAGCGGTTCGTGGTTCTCTTACGAAGATGCCAGATTGGCACAAGGCAGGGATGCCACCAAGGCCCTGTTGCAGGATAACCCTGAGCTCTGTGACGAGCTGGAGGCCAAGATCATGCAGGCCATCACTGACAAGGCTTAAGAAGTGTACGATACCAAAAAATCCCCAATCTCGTGATGAGGTTGGGGATTTTTTATGATTCTCTTCGTGATTATTCCAATGGTGTGCCTCTGGCCACACTCATCTTACTGGAGTTGGTCTGAGCGGCTCTTCTGCGACCAGAGGCAGTGCCTGCGCCTGGCTTGCCACCATCCCTGGTATAGGTCTTTGTCACCACGCCAGAGCCGTCGAAATCTACAAACAACAGCTTGTTGTTAGAGCGCTGATACACCCAGGTGTATCGGCCGTTATCACCCAGTATCACCCTATCGGGCTCACCTGCTGCCATCATCGTCTCATCCTCTGAGAAGCCAATCCCCACGTGTCCTGCACGGATCATCGCACGACTACCCTCGGAGGTCTCCACCTTCTTACCTGGACCCAGGGCAAAGAGATAGCCGAAGTACTCCGTCTGATCCTGTGCCAGGAACTCGTCGAGCAGCATGTCGATATAGAAATAGGTGCCCACGGTGGTGTTCTTCAGCTTCAGTGTGAACTTATCGCTGTTCTTATGCGGGGTGATGGTCTCTATCTGATACTCCGTCAGACGAGGGATGGACTGTATCTTCTTAGTGAACTCATTCAGCATCTTGGTGGGGAACTTCGTGTGGATCAGCTTACCCAGGTACTGACGGTAGTTGAAGCTGTTGATATTCATCACATCCTCTACCAGTTCGAAGGAGTTGGCAAACAGATTCTTGGTCTTATCCATGACAAACTCTTCGTCGCGCATGCCACTGTTGGTCTTCGAGATAGCCACATTCTGATAGAACTCATTGCCATCCTTATCCTCGACGATAATCTTCACAGGGAAGCTGCGCGTGCCAACGCCAACGGCTGTCACCTTCACCTGCATGTCCTTGTCAACCAGCACATCCTTATAGCCATCGCCTTCAACCTCGGTATCGACACGGTATTCGCGCGTCTTCGTGTAGAGCTCCTTGCCTACCAGCTTCTCACGGGCGATATCCACATCACCCAGATAAGCCAAGGTGGGAACTCCCAACTTGCCAAAACAGTAATCATCGAAAGAGCCGCTGGGGATCTCGTAGTAGTACATACGATTGTTATCCTGGCAAAGGAAATTGATATGATCACGGCCATCTATGTCTGTCTCGTGACCTTTGTAGATCATGATCTTATGACGCAGCTTCATAGAGCTCACACCCTTGTCAGTCTCTGCATCGACGAAGGTCTTCATCACCATATCAAACTCATCAGGAATCACCATGAACTTCATCCCCTCCTGCCAGTCGCACAGACTGTAGAATTTGAAGTTCTGACCAACAAAATCGACTGCTGTCTCTTCTTCCTGTTCTTCTGCCTCTACCTGCTCCAACTCAGCTTTATGCTTGGCTCCCCGCGTTTTCACGATATAGGAGTTTTCCTGAGCGTAGGCCACCAGTAGGATAAAAGCCATACAGGTCGTTAAAAGAGTTCTTTTCATGACTATCGACAGTTTTTTATATTATTCTGTGTGCAAAGATAGCACAATTCCATAAAACTCCCAAATTATTTATGCCAAAATGACGTGACAGACGGAAAAATTTCCGAATTTCGCCATTTTGGCACATGGTTTGCACAAGGGTTTCTGACAATTTTGAATTAATAACAAATAAAAATATAGTAATTATGGGAAAGATTATTGGAATTGATTTAGGAACTACCAACAGCTGCGTTGCCGTATTCGAGGGTAACGAGCCAGTAGTAATCGCCAACAGCGAGGGTAAGCGTACTACACCTTCTGTCGTTGGTTTTGTAGAGAACGGTGAGAGAAAGATCGGTGATCCTGCCAAGCGTCAGGCCATCACAAACCCGAAGAACACGGTTTACAGTATCAAGCGTTTCATGGGTGAGAATTGGCAGCAGACCGAGAAAGAGATCGCCCGCGTACCTTATTCAGTCGTGAACGAGGGTGGCTATCCCCGTGTAGATATCAACGGTCGTAAATATACGCCTCAGGAGATCTCTGCAATGGTGCTGCAGAAGATGAAGAAGACTGCCGAGGACTATCTCGGACAGGAGGTGACAGAGGCTGTGATCACAGTGCCTGCCTACTTCTCTGACTCACAGCGTCAGGCTACCAAGGAGGCTGGACAGATTGCCGGTCTCGATGTGAAGCGTATCGTCAACGAGCCTACTGCCGCAGCTCTGGCTTACGGTGTGGACAAGGCTAACAAGGATATGAAGATTGCTGTATTCGACCTCGGTGGCGGTACCTTCGATATCTCTATCCTGGAGTTCGGTGGTGGTGTGTTTGAGGTGCTCTCTACCAATGGTGATACCCACCTGGGTGGTGATGACTTCGACCAGGTGATCATCGACTGGCTGGTACAGGAGTTCAAGAACGACGAGGGTGCAGACCTGAAGAGCGATCCGATGGCTATGCAGCGCCTGAAGGAGGCTGCTGAGAAGGCTAAGATCGAGCTGTCGTCTTCTACCTCTACAGAGATCAACCTGCCTTACATCATGCCTGTAGGCGGTGTACCTAAGCATCTGGTGAAGACACTGACACGTGCAAAGTTCGAGCAGCTGGCTCACGACCTGATCCAAGCTTGTCTGGCACCTTGTCAGAAGGCTATCGCTGACGCACACCTCTCAACAGCCGACATCGATGAGGTGATCCTCGTAGGTGGTTCAAGCCGTATCCCCGCTGTGCAGACACTGGTTAAGAACTACTTCGGCAAGGAGCCTTCAAAGGGTGTGAACCCCGATGAGGTGGTGGCCGTAGGTGCTTCTATCCAGGGTGCTATCCTGAACAAGGAGGGTGGCGTTGGTGACATCGTACTGCTCGACGTTACTCCGCTGACACTGGGTATCGAGACCATGGGTGGTGTGATGACCAAGCTGATCGAGGCTAACACAACCATTCCTTGCAAGAAGAGCGAGACCTTCTCTACCGCAGCTGACAATCAGACAGAGGTGACGATCCATGTGCTGCAGGGTGAGCGCCCCATGGCTTCACAGAACAAGAGTATCGGTCAGTTCAACCTCACCGGTATCGCTCCTGCCCGTCGTGGTATCCCACAGATCGAGGTGACCTTCGACATCGATGCCAACGGTATCCTGAAGGTTTCTGCCAAGGATAAGGCTACTGGTAAGGAGCAGGCTATCCGCATCGAGGCTTCCAGCGGTCTGTCACAGGATGAGATCAACCGCATGAAGGCAGAGGCTGAGCAGAACGCAGAGAACGATAAGAAGGAGCGCGAGCGCGTGGATAAGCTGAATCAGGCTGACTCTATGATCTTCCAGACCGAGAACCAGCTGAATGAGCTCGGCGACAAGATCCCCGCACAGCACAAGCCAGCTATCGAGCAGGCTCTGCAGCAGCTGAAAGATGCTCACAAGTCTGGCGACGTGGCTGCCATCGACACAGCTATGACAGCTCTGAACAACGCCTGGCAGACTGCCTCACAGCAGATGTACCAGCAGAGCGGAGCAGCAGGACAGCCTGGTGGCGACACTTATCAGGGCGGTCAGCAGCAGTCTCAGCAAGGCGGTGCCAAACCTGAGGATATCCAGGACGCCGACTTTGAGGAGGTTAAATGACACCGAAAGGCAAAGACATAACAAAACGCAACGAAATAGCGTGTAGCTCAATGAGTTACACGCTATTTGTTTTTCATGCCCTCATGTTTGTTATATCTTTATTATGCCTTTATTTATCCCATTTTTGCGACATTTATGTAATGCGACTAATTTTGCGACAAGATGCAACCTATTTATACTAATTAGTACTTATACATACTTAAATTTTTAAATTATGCCAGAAGCTAAATTTCAAATCAAACGCAAGTGTGAAGTATGTGGGAACACCTTTATCGCAAAGACATTAGATTCCCGCTACTGTTGTAGACATTGTACTGACATTGCCTACAAGAAACGAAAGGCTGCAAAAGCCAAAGAAGAGCAACTGAACCTAATTGCTCAACACATTCCTAGTGAAAGAGATTTTATCAGTGTGAAGGAGGCTGTCGCCATGTATGCCATCAGCAGGGACACCATCTATCGTCTGATACGCAAAGGCCGACTACCTTATACAAATATTGGGGAAAGGCTCACCCGCATTTCTCGCAAGCAGTTGGAAATGATAGTTCCTTTGCGTGAAGAGCCCATCAAGGATGAGCATTTACTACCACGTCTCTACGACATGGAACCAGAAAATTGTTATACTATCGGCGAAATCTCCAAGAAATTCAGGATAGACGATAGCACAGTTTGGGCACATATCAGAAAATATTCCATCCCTACCCGACAAATTGGGAACTATGTCTATGCACCCAAAAAGGAAATCGACAACTTGTATAAATCGCTTTAAACAAACAAAATATGAGAAAGAAGTTATTAAACACAAAAGTGACCGTTAAGCTCCGCAAGTCGGAATATAAGGAAGAATGGTATCTGATTGTTGAAGCATATCCTGTTTACGACCCATGTAATCCAAAACGCAAAAGGGTTATCGAATCAATAAACCGAATTATACGTACCCCTATTTGGGACAAATCGTCTGTGATAGGTATTACACCTGATGGAGATTATAAATATCGTCCTAAGAGAGATGTAAACGGAGTGATTCTATGCTCTTCCAAGCTGGACCAAGAATCATGTATCTACGCTGACGAGGTGAGGAAACTCCGCCAGCATGAGTACGATAGTGCTATCATCTATACAGACAAGGAGGCAGAAATACTTGCACAGAACGAGAGAGGTGAGCAAGATTTCATAAAATACTTTGAGGGAATCATCTATAAGCGACACCCCAATAGTTCTGATTCTATTATAGTTAACTGGGAACGTGTCGCTGAATTGCTAAAGCTTTATTCTCATGGCAAGCCTATACCATTCAAGACTATATCAGTAAAACTACTTGAAGACCTGAAAATGTTCTTATTAGCTGCGCCCCAAGGTGGAAACAAGAAAGGGAAAATTAAGCAAAATACGGCTTCCACATATTTTGCCATCGTAAAAGCAGGAGTTAGACAGGCTTTCATTGACGAATATCTCACTGTTGATGTCAGCAGTAAGGTAAATGGCATTCCCGCCCAAGATGCACTCCGCGAGGTGCTCAATCTAGAGGAAGTCAAAAGATTGGCTAAAACACCATGTAAAAGTGATATTCTCAGAAGGGCATCTTTCTTCTCTATCATGACTGGTCTTCGCCACTGCGATATCAAGGGATTAACATGGGGCCGACTACAATTTCTTAATAATTCTTGGCAGATTGTGAAGGTCCAGAAGAAGACCGTAGTACCTGAATACCACCCTATTTCTGATCAGGCTTATGAATTATGTGGAGAACGACGCGAGCCTGACAGGCTGGTTTTTGAAGGACTTCAGGATCCATCTTGGATTAATCGGCCCGTCAAAGAATGGATTGAAGCTGCTGGCATTACCAAGCACATTACCTTTCATTGCTTTCGCCATTCTTTTGCAACACTACAATTAGAGAATGGGACTGGGCTCTATACCATTCAGAAAATGCTTGGACATAAGAATGTGCGAACGACACAGATTTATACCCACATAGTAGATTCTGCCAAAGTAAAAGCTGCAAATTCCATCTATATTGATGATTTGAATCCTGATAAAACGAAGAAATAATCTGTGATTTCCTATGTTTTTCAGCCCTCGAACGTTTCTTTCGAGGGCTGTTTTTTACCATTCTATTTATTGTCAGTTTTCCAGAACCCCTTTATTTAGAGGCTTTTCTTTAAAGAGAAATGTTAAATTTTTATTTTTTACTAATATTTCCTTATCGATTTCTTTTTTTTCTGTTATTTTGCACCTGAAAAATTAAATTTTCAGAGATAACAATTTAATACACTATGACAAAAGAAGTCAAAAGTTTGGAGGAAATGCCAGGAGCATTGTCCTATCTCATCGCAAAAGTTGAGAACTTAGAAGAGACTGTTCAGAGTCTGCGCTACAAACAGCAAGCAAGTAACTTACCTCATTGGATGGATATTGATGAACTATGTTCTTACGTTCCATCCCATCCTGTCAAGCAAACTGTCTATGGCTGGGTATCCAACAAGCAGATTCCGTACCATAAGATTAACAAGGCATTGGCATTCCTTCAGTCTGAAATCGATGATTGGATGAAGCAAAGTCATTGTAAAAGCCAGGAAGAACTGGAGCATGAAGCTCTTGAGTTCATTAAAAGACGCAAAACAATATAGTCATGGAAGAAGTAGCAAGCATCATTATACATTTGGATTGTTACGATGCTATTAAGTGTCTTCCTGACGAACTTGCAGGTGTTCTTTTCAAATCCATTCTTTGCTATGGATCCACTGGAGAGTTACCGAAGATTGATGACAAATCATTGCTTGCGTTATTCAACATGTTTAAGGCTCAAAGAGACCGAGACAAGAAAAAATTCGAACAGAAATGCGAAAAGAATCGAGAGAATGCACGCAGGAGATATTCTTCCCAAAGCGAGACTCAACGGTCGGATACCATCGCAAGCAATCGCATTCCGTCGCAGGCGAACGCATGCATAAGTAACAATAATAATGAGAAAAGTAATAGTAAGAATAATGATGATATAGCTAACGCTATCAACATCAATATGGAGTCTAACCAATCAATAGTGCAATCAAATGGAAACAACAGTAGCTCAAGAATTGATAAACAGGAAAAAAGAAAGCGGGACCTACTTAGCACCGCTACTAAAGTTATCGCCGGATTTAGTTCGACTTCGGAATGAACCGTCCTATGCAAAAAGCGTGAATAAACTTATACAGAAGTACCCCACTTTTAACGATTTTGCTATTGCCAATACCCCATCACGACAGATATCTCTGTGTCAAGATCCCGAACAATGTACTTATGGTGATTCACCATGGTTAAGGTTGCTTGATGTTACGTATGGAAGGTTTGCATCTGCCATTTGGCTTGTTCCGCAAATAGCAGATATTAGCGTCTGTTGTGGATTAAAGGAGGATGCAAGTGAAGCACAAATCAAATTAGTAGCAACAGCAATTGCGAGCAAATACAAGTATCTAAAAACTGATGAAGTGATGCTGTTTTTGTTCAATTTCAAGGCCGGTTTCTACGAACGATTCTATAGTTATTTCGATCCTCAAACTATCATCAAAAGTATGTCAAGTTTTCTTCAGGAGCGCACAAACATTATTGATGAACATGACCGAGAGATGAGAAGAATCAAGGCAGAATATGAGAAAAACCTATTACAACTTCTGAAGAAATAATCAAGGATATATTTAAGGCACTTATCTTAAAATTTTCATAAGAATTAGAAAACAAATGATAGTAGAGGATTTATATTTTACGAAATTAAATGCGAACTTATTCCTGTTCTTGGAAAAGTCTTTGCCTAATAGAACCTCCAGATTTGAGGCGTTTCTTGAGCTATATAAAGCTCAAATAGAGCGGTGTAAAATCCACCCTAATGGTATAAATGTTCCTGTCGGAATTACGTATGATTATCTTGCCAAGAAATGGAATTGGGACAGAAAAACGGTCATGTCATTCCTCAAATCATTGCAAGAAATGGGAGTTCTTGAGTACAAAAGGTGTGGCTACAACATGGAAGTTCGCATAATAAACCTCGCCTATTTGCCTATAGAGAAGAGGCCCAAATAACGATTATTATGCTGTACCAAACGGGCTTGCCCGAAAGTTCACTTTTCCTCTCGGGGAAGCCTAATTCCCCAAAAGTCCATTTTGGGGGGAGTAATGGCAGCAAAACGAGCAAGCTCCCAATAAGTTCTGATGTCGTAATAGGACATAATTAAGGCATGAGCAATTACAACATGCCCATGCCTTAATGACAACGCCTAGACCTTCTTCAAATTCATATCACCGACAGACTTCCGATCTGTCCAATACGTGCCATTCAGAGTTTCTCCGCTATCGTTAAATTCAAGCATGGCAGTACCATAATGAATTTGGCTCCGATCTCTGACAGTTGCATTAGGTTCATTCAGATAACTATAAATAAGATGTTGTCGACCTCGCATCTTTTCAATATCAAACGAACCACAAATAGAACGGCTTTTGCTCTCATCTGTTTCGATAATAATCTGAATCCTAAGGAACGTTTGATGAATTGTAAGATGTATGTCCTTACTATTTTCCTCATTATTCCAACTATAGTTTATAGTACCTTTCCACTTTCCTGCTAAAGAAGGAAAAGGAACCAACCATCCCTTAAATATCGACAGTTTCCACAACCATTTTTCAAAAGTAAAAGCAATTATTGCTGTTATTGAAATGCTTGAACTGAGGTCACTCCACAAGTGACTGACATTATAGTCTCCTACATGACCACGTAGAAAAACGATGAGCAGGTATAAGGCTATAAGCAACACTCCAAATACCCAACAAAACCTTTTAATATTGTAATTTACCATTTTACTTATACTCTAAATAGTTCCACAATTTATGCATAAACGTATTCACATCTTGCCTTGACCACTTATGGCCATACATCAAAGGGAGACATTCTGATACTTCAAGCCATTTGGTCCACTCTTGTGAATCCTCTTTGGTTTTAGACCAGAAATAATATATGTACTCTCGTAGAATATTATTCCAATCACATTCTTGGTCCACATGAAAATTACCATCGGGATAGTTATATGTCAAACACTCCAGGAGAAAAGATGTTATATTTGCATTCTTATAATACCCTTCATCCTCCATTCGGACATGCAGATTTTTAACGATTCTTACTAACCTTTTGAATCTGCGAGAGGTGTTGTCATTCTTTGACACCCCATTCTTTAAATGTTGCTTGGGGAAATTTACGATTTCCTCTCCATTGTTATCTGCATACAATTTTACCCCTTCGATATATGTATAACGATCAGCTCCATATCTCCTAAATTTCCAAGTAGGGACAACGTCTATCTCTACGCGATAAGTGTTTTCCTTTATATGAATACACTTGTTTTTACGCACAACATTATTCCGTCCAAAATGGGCAACAAGAATCTTTTCCACATCATTTTTGAATTGGGCATAAGAATAAGTTGTTGGATTAGTTAAACCATATTCTTCTCTTGTTTTCCCCGAAGGAAGGCGAAAATAGAATCCACCTGTATAGCATACATTAATATCAATGTCGCTATTATTTCTAATATTGGTGTTGTTTGCATACGAGCCTTGACCAAACACTTCATACTCACCAGATGCTAATGTATAATTTGATAACGCATTTTTAACTGCATTCTCTGCATTCTCCAGTTTTTGCTCTTCCGTTACACTGGCAGGACGAGCCATTGCTGCTAACTGTTCATTTGTAAATTTTGCCATTTTCTATAATTTTATATTATTAACGTTGCAAAGGTAATGCCAATCTGTGCATCCTATCTGCACAGCTGACAAAAAAGCATAATTAACGGGCAAAATTTCCATTCTGCCCGTTAATCCATCAAAGAACTAAATTAGTGGCTAAGCATCACCATTCGTTTTGCAATCCTTATATTAATAGTTTATTCCTCTGACTTTCTGATTATACAATTCGTTAAACCATAGTCGTTTGAAAGTTTCATTAGCACGGTCATCAGTCAACTTGTTATAAAGTTCGAGTTTCGTATTGATGAAATCCAACAACTCATTATCCACTTCCTCGTCAAAACGCTCTTTCACGTTGTCACGTGTGTTGTCGAGATTGAAGAAACTCATAAGTTCTTCATTGGCATAGAGGCGGTCTTTCATCTTTTCCATGTCAACCTTGTCTTCATCCGTCAAGTTCAGCCCGTATGTGTCATTCAATGTCTTGATGATTTTACTCAGCAAGTCGTATTCATCTTCTGGTGGCTGGCTTGTAGTTCCAGGCTTCATACCTATCATAGCACTATCTGCACTTTCCAACTTCAAGTCTGCCGTATATTGATACTGCACTTTATAATCTGACAACTGAGTTTCCAATAAAATCTCGTATGGAATATGTTCTTTCTCAAACGGTAAAGCCTTGATGATTGCCAGCAGGAATACATATAGTTTCTCCAGTTCCACGTCTTTAAAAGAAATTATCTGACTCAAGAACTTATAAATATTGCAGAACTGGCGACTTTTCTTTCTGAACGAATCCTTATCGTCTGCCTTGAGATGACTATTAATATAATCGCAAACACGATTCACAACCACATATACTTTTTCTTTGTGCTTAACGTCAACAAAAGCATATTTGGCAAACTCATTTATATCATTTTGTGTGAACACCTGATAATTCTTGATTTCGCTCATCAAATCATAAAGGCTATTGGGATCCGTTTCGTCTTCTTCCAGCATATAGTTAATCCCATAGTAGTCTTGACAATCTTTCTTAACGTCCTCTGGGTCATTGACAAAATCAAGCACCATCGTACTTGTCTTTCCTGACATAGTACGATTCAAACGGCTAAGTGTCTGCACTGTACTTGTACCACCCAGTTTTTTGTCAACAAACATCGTATGTAGCATTGGCTCGTCAAAGCCTGTCTGATATTTGTTGGCAACTATAAGGATCCTGTACTTTGGGAGTTTCAATGCCTCAGGAATAGAATACTTTCCCTCCAAATGATTCATAGAAAACTCTGTATAGTCCATATCTGTCTCCCCATCGTGAACTGTGCCAGAGAAAGCTACTAACGAGCCATAAGGCAGATGCATTTCCTGCATAATCTCGTCGAATTTCAGTTTGAAACGAACTGCATGCAGTCGGGAACGTGTTACCAACATAGCCCTTGCTTTCCCTTGGATTTCATCAGCAGTCTGAGTCATAAAGTGCTCAATCATGATACGAGCCTTGCGTTCAATAGCGGCATCCTGCAAATCCACATAACTATTCAGCAATTTTATGGATTTCTTCTTCGAATACTCCTTATCTGGAATATCTGTTCGTTTAACTAACCTATAATAGCGCTTAAACGACATATAGTTTTCGAGTACATTCAAGATAAAACCCTCGTTAATGGCTTCTTCCGTCGAGTATTTATCGAAAGGCTCACGCTTACCATTAACTCGCTCTGTAAATAGCTCGATTGTTCTGGGCTTGGGAGTGGCCGTAAAAGCAAAGAACGAGATGTTTCCCTTCTGTCCTTTAGCGGCTATCTCTTGCTCAACCTTTCTATTGATATAATCTTCACCATTATCTTTTGTCTCGATATCCTCATCAAACTTTTCTGCCTCAGACAAAGACAATGCCTTACGCATATCCCTTGCTGCCTCACCAGTCTGCGAACTATGTGCCTCGTCTATGATAACAGCATATTTCCTGTTTGGGAAATGCTCAATAGCATCTGCTATGACAGAAAACTTCTGAAGCGTAGTGACAATGATACGCTCCCTGTCCTCAATATACTTTTTCAAGTCTTGGCTTGTCTGGTCTTCTGCCACCATCTTAGCCTCACCCTCTACTTGCTCAAACTGCTTAAAGTTCCGTTGAGTCTGACGATCAAGCACTCTACGGTCAGTAACAACAATCACAGAATCGAATAATGGCTTTTCGTCTTCATAATGCTGATAGAGGTATGCTAACTTATAGCCTAACCATGTGATGGTATTACTCTTTCCAGATCCAGCCGAGTGTTGTATCAGATAACGATGCCCTGCACCCCTCTGTTTTGCATCTTCCACCAGATGTTCTACGGCTCTTCTTTGATGGAAACGGGGGAATATCAAAACCTCATGGGTGTCAGTCTTCAAGTCACCAGTCTTGGGGTCATAAATCTTTTCTTCTTCCTCCTTAACAGTAATAAAGTTATCAATAAGGTCAAGCAGAGAATCACGACGTAATACATCCTCCCAGAAATAACTCGTCAAGTAGCCATCATATCCTCTTGCCTTCACATTAGCATTCTCAAATCCATCATTGAATGGCAAGAACTTGGTCTTATTATCTGCCAACTTGGTGGTCATGAATATTTGTTCTGTACCTACAGCAAAGTGAGCCAGACAACGTTTAAACTCCAATAGTTTCTCACCCTTTGTAGGACGGTCTTTCATATACTGACGGATGGCATTTATATGTGTCTGCCCTGTCAGCGTATTCTTTAGTTCGATAGTGAACACAGGAATACCATTCACAAAGATAGCCATATCTATCTCATAATCCTTCTTAACAGAATATCTGAGTTGACGAACTACAGCCAGTCTATTCTGATAGTATTGCTGTTCAAACTCTGCATTCTTGCCATTAGCCGGACGGAAATAGGCCAGACGGAAACTAACACCATAGCCTGCTTGAAAAGTTGCATTACGATTCAAGAGCCTTAGCGTACCATACTTCATTTCAGAGTCCAATCTCTCCAAAATAGACTTTTGGGCTCGCTCCTCACTCTTTGTAATATCCACTAAGTCCTTATACTCTCGTGGTTGCGTTTCTTTCAGGAACGCAATCAACTCACTAGGAATCATGCACAGTTTCTTGTCGTATTCCGTTGGCGAAACGCTCTGATATTCCATACGGTCAAGCCTATCGCCACTAATGGTAGTGATAGGCTGTGAGGTCAGATAACGCTCTATATACTCTTCGAAGTATTTCTCGTCTGGTGTTCCTGTCATAACATAGTCTTTTTATTTCGGTTTCCAGTCCCGTAAATCGACTTTGCCAGTTACGGCTTCGCTGATTACAGACTTCTTATATTGTCGCAGGTCTTCTATCTGCGTCTTCAGTTCTTGGATGGTCGCATCAATCTTTGACGTCATATTATCAAGATAATCTGCGATTTCTTGTTGCTCAGAGATAGGAGGAACTGGTATAACCAACTGCTTGATTCTCTCGACAGACAATCCTGGTTGTGCTGCCGATTCAGAATATTGGTTTAAATTCATTGCCCGAAGTAGTTCTCCCAACCATTTTGTTACAAAATCTTTCTTTGGATAACAAACAACTGCATGTTCTGTTGCCCAAAACTTTCCATTTGCATAATTTATATTCCCACACAAAGCCCCTTGCCTACCTATTAAGATGAATAGACCGTCATTTGAGAATTCATTATAATAACCTCGAAGCCCATTACCACCATAAACAGGATATAGCCCATCTTCCTGGATTTGCTCGGCAGTCAGGTTTGTTCCACTTTGCAAGTTAACTAAGTATTTTAATTTGTACGTATCCCAGTAAAATGGTATCTTGCCAATCCATTCAATACCAGAATCCCTGAATTCCACCTCAGGATGAAGGCCACGAGTGACTGCTTCTGAGATAACAGAAGAACGGTATTGCTGCAAATCTTCTACTTGCCTTTCCTTTGCAGAGATCAAACTTTCTACTAAACCAATAGTGTTGTCAAGATATGACACAATTCTTTCTTGTTCAGAAATCGGAAGTACTTGCAAAGGCATATTTTCAAACACATTTTGATACAAATGTTGAATAGTTGAGCCAGTACTTAAAGACTTATTATATTCAGATAAAAGGTTTGACATAAACAGCCAATACAAAAAATCTTGACTATAATTGTTATTTATCTGTCTGACAACAAATATGCCACTATTAAGACATGCCGGCTTCGAAAGATTCTTAACTTTAGCGACTTTCCCTATTGTTCCATCTTTTGTAATCAATAAATCGCCATTTTTTAATTGAATATAGGAATCTTCTTCATATCGTTCTTTGCCAATTTGATAACAATTTGACCAATTGATTTCCTCTCCATTAAAATCTTGACCAGTAACGAGATATGCATAACTATCTTTCTCAAATTCATCAGATTTTAATCCCTTCCATCCAACTCTTGCTTTAAGAGAAAGATTAAATTTCAATGGTACAACTTTCCAATGCTCGGGAATCTTTCCCAACCATTCAATACCACAATCCTTATATGTTTCGTACTTTTTCATTACGCTTCTTCTCCAAACAAATCGGTCATCAACTGGCGAATTTTGTCTTCGCTCTTACGAACTCTCTTGGCAACCTTTTCAGAATCTTCAGGTGCCTGATACTTATAAAAATAACGGGGGAAGTTGATTTCGTAGTTGATACGAATCTTTGAGAAATCAATCCACGATGCAGGATCAATATGAGGCTTTACTTCGTGGTCAAAATATTCATAGACATCAACATCAAGAGGAACATTTTCTGTATCGCGTTTGGATGGGTCAGCAATTGGTCCTTTCCTGGCACCCACCTTTGCACGGCCTTGTTCATCGTATAAAGGCTGTTCAACGGTAATCTGATAATTACCAAAGGAACGGTTGGGAAATATTTTGCAGTAATCGTTTTCCTCGAATTTCAAATAGAGTTCAAGAATACGTTCAACATCCTCATGACGGATGTCATTGCGCTTGTTGCCAAGGCTTTTGATTGCTGGTACGCAGAATGAGGTAGCATCAATTAACTGCACCTTTCCGCGACGTTCCTCACTCTTGTCGTTCGTCAGAAACCAAATATAGGTATTGATTCCTGTATTATAGAAAAGGTCTTTAGGCAGAGCCACGATACACTCCAGCCAGTCATTCTCAATAATCCATCTGCGAATACTACTTTCGCCACTTCCTGCACCACCTGAGAACAGCGGAGAACCATTGGTAACGACACCAATTCGACTACCATTGCGTTCCATCTTCGAGCACATGTGCTGAATGAACAGCAACTGGCCATCATTAACTCTGGGCATACCTGCACCAAAGCGACCTGATGGGTCAAGACTTTCATTGATGATGAAAGCCTGTTCTTTCTTCCAAGTCACTCCATATGGTGGATTGGCCATAATATAATGGAAATGGGAACCTTTGAATTGGTCATTGGTAAAAGTGTTACCCAAACGAATATTATTGGCATCCTCACCGGTTATTAAGGCTTCACTCTTCGCAATGGCGTAGGTCTGTTCGTTCAATTCCTGTCCGTATGTGCGGATAGTGGGCCTGTTTCCTTCATCACATAGTGTTTCTAATATATAGTTCCTGCCCACATAAAGCATGCCGCCCGTTCCGCAGGTAGGGTCATAGATGGTACGAATGATACCATTTTTGTTCAACACTTCCTTGTCTGGCGTAAACAGAATGGCACTCATCAGACGAATCACGTCACGAGGCGTGAAGTGCTCACCAGCCGTCTCGTTGCTCTGCTCATTCGAGATACGGATTAATTCCTCGAAGATGTAACCCATATCGTGATTATCCACCTTTTCAGGAGAGAAATCTTGTTCGCAAATCTCCTGAATCAGTTGGAACAACAAATTGTTGCGATTGATACGGGCAATGGTAGTCGCAAACTGGAAGTTTGCCAATATCTCTTGCACCTCCTTGTTGAAACTTTGAAGGTAACTCGTAAAGTTAATGCTCAAATTGCGAGCATCATCGAGTAATGAGGTCAGGGTAAAGCGAGAGGTATTATAGAACTTGAGACCCCCAGCAGCCTTGCGCAAAATTGGCTCTAATTTCTCTTCCGACACCTTGTCCTTGAACTGTTCGTAAGTCTTGCGCACATTTTCATTATAAGGGGAAAGGATACAGTCCAGTCGTCGCAACACGACGAATGGCAGCAATACCATGCCAATCTCATTTTTCTTGAAGGTATCACGTAACACATTGTCTGTAATACGCCATACAAAACTTACGTCAGGTCTCTTATTTTTTTGTTCCATTGCTCTTATTTCTTTCCTTGTTTCTTAATTCCGCTGCAAAGTTACAAATAATCTGTGCATTCTTTCTGCATTGGTCATAAAAATAACCGATTTACTAAATCTTTTATAGATTTTTCGCCATTTTTGTTCAACGCATATTTGTAATTTGGAGCAGCATCTCCCTTTGCATAATCGAAAACACTTCTTAAAGCTGTTAATAAACTAGAATGTGCTTTTTCTGGAGCATCTGATTTTGTATTTTTATCAATTCCTGTAGAAAAAAGCGTATCACAGTCTATGTTCTGTTCACATGTGCCTAAATTGTTTTTAAATGCTTTTAGAAGATGATCGGCACGAATTATACAATAATTAGTCAATATTCGTCTGTTATGAGTGTCTGAATATCCAAAATTATCCGAAGTCAAGGAAACTAATTCAAAAAGAATATTATAATCCCTCTTCAAGTCTTTCTTTTTAGAAGATATTAATTTAGCTAATTTAGCAAAACACTCATCGATATTATGAACAGAATTGTCACCAAACAAGAACTTCGAGTTTTTGATTTCTATTAATTCTTTTCCATCAAATATTAGCATTACATGGTAATCTTCAGATTTTGAAAAAGAATCTGGAAGCAAGGAGTTTAATATGGAAAACAAATTGTTTATACCATCTTCAAGGGTAGTTTTATAATCATTTTCATACGAAAAAAGATATCTGTCGATAATTAACAGAGAGTTGGATGGAATGCTGTTTATTCCTTTTAGGAATTCTTCCCAAGAATGACTTTTGTCATTTGGAGAGATACTAATGTGAGCGTTATAAATATCGGATTTCCAAAAACTACCATTTAGTGAATTCGTAGATTGACAAATTACCCCGTATTTTTTTTGAATATCATCAGCCTTTGTCTTATCGATATCAAGTAAAAATGCACCACAAGGATTATCAAGTACATTCTTAGAATGATTTTCAATATCTTTTAAATAGGATGTGGAGTCTATAAACTCCTTTCCACTTTGCAATAATAAAAACAAAGGATTAATTTGAGCCTCCTCAACACTCAAGTTGCTGTAATCTATATTCTTGTCAAAAAGAACATAGATATTTTTCTGTTTCTGGAGAATCTTGTACCAATTATCCTGTTGGGCAACATTCTTATCTTGCTCATTCAGAATAAAGTCCTCCAAAGAAGATTCCGAAATAAATAGTTTAAACATTAGTATTTCTCCTCTTGTTTTGTAAAAGTTTCAATTGGTGCCTTGTAGCCTCATCAAAGAAACCCGTATCAAAATCATTTTCAAACAATCCTGATGTCGTATATTTCATTTTGTATGGTTCGCCTTTTTCAGGGAAATAATATACCATGAATGGATTATTCTTTTCCAAGTCTTCTTCGGTCTTCAAATTGTAGTCTCCAACTATAACCTGAGATTTCCTAACCATGTATTCAGAATGTGTCTCAATAATAAACCTGAAACCATATTCCTTATTCAAATATACGAATAGATCCATTAATTCACTTTGCAGTTTCGGATGCAAATTCTGTTCAGGTTCTTCAACCATAATGGTGATGTTATTCCTACGCGACACTTCGTGTCTTTTACCTATAAATGTTGCTAATCTAAGTAATAAAATCATTAGTTGTATAGACCCCATACCCTTATCTGCGAGATAGACATAATTATTACTGTTATCTTTAATTTCAAGAGTATGAGCCTCACCACCAACAGATTTCAGTCTGTAATCCGTTCCGATCTCAAATTTCTGCATCCATTCCTTAACAAAACGATTTGCTAATTCACCAGGCTTAATTCTCATGTTCGCAAATTCATGAATAGTTTTGACGAGATAGTCATTTGAATCTTTTGAATTGTAGATAATCATCTGGTTTGCGGAATGTGCATAGATGTACTCATACCTACGCATATGAAAGTCAAAACCATCAAACATGCTGATTGAGTGAAATAATGGATTACCATATTGAACCAAAAAAGCGATATCTTCTTTGGTCAAATTGAAGTTTTTCTTAGACTCCTTTCTATTTGGCTTAGGTTCACCATTAGTATCGAAATATTGCTCCAATCCAATTAATCTATATAAACACATTTCCAACAATGGACCTCCAACCATTCCCCGGTATCCTGTGATGGTGGTTTCTATTACACGAGGTTCTGAAATCGCCTTATTTTGTTTTTTGACATAGCGTAAATACGAGTTTAAATCCCTAATTCGATCTGATAATTCTGCCTTTTTAGAAAGATCCTTTTCCTTGCGCTTTTGAGAGCGCAATTCTTTCAACTCTTTTTCTGCCTTAGTTCTCTCTTCGTTAGGTTGCTCTTCTAACGATCTTGGTTGAAATTTAGCTCTTAGCAGGTCTTTGGTAAAATCCAAATAGTAATCAATACCACGATTTAGGTCTTTTAATTCCACCTCTCTTATAAAAGCGTTTGTCGCATTTGCGCTGTCATCGTCTTGATACAATGTTATTGAAATACTACAATCACCAAAATTAGTATAAAACTTCAGTTCTTTATCTTTTGCAGTATTACAGATGGCACGAGATACCGTTCCAATATGGGCATAGTAGTTCTTGTCAAAATAAAAACGATTGTTCAAAATGGCAGAATCATCGTCTTCATTGACAAAAGCCGTAGTTTTAAGAAACTCCGTAATGAGCAAGATCGCCTTTACTACAGTTGATTTACCTGCATTGTTTCCACCAACGAGAATTGTGATATCCCCTAACTCTATCGTAGGGAAGTTTTCGAATTTTCGGAAGTTTTTGAATCCAATTTGTTTCATATCTTGTTTGTATTTAGTTTCACGATTTGTTTGACGCTGCAAAATTACGAATTTCCTGTGCAATCTTCCTGCATAGGAAAATATTTTTTATAATTATCTGCAATTTTACTTCCAATCTGTGCTCTATAAGACTTTGGAGAAAGGACTTCTACATCAGAGCCGAAGGACAATATCTGCTGTTCTAACTCACGAGTGGGTTTGACTTCTAATGATATCGTACAGTCATCTTCACTGAGGATAGTTTGTGATTTGTGAATCGGTTTGGATGTGACATAAGGGAATCGTGCTTCAGTAAAGCGGAGAATAATAGTAGCCTTCTCAACATCATCATTTGGTATAGATACACCCACCACTTCGTCAAAGAAATGACCAAAGTCTATAGAGGTATTGGGCTTGAACGGAACATTTGCTAACGATACACGTTGAATACGGTCAAGTGCTTTATTCGCAATCTTTCCAGATTCTTCCTCATAGCCAAAAAGGAACCAACGGTTATTGTATTGTTTGACATGGTAGGGGTGGATGGTTGATGTGAATTCCTTACCCTTATACGTCCTATAATATATAATAAGAGGTGTATGATTGACGGCAGCATCTATTACCTCTGAAAGATACTCCAGTCCTTTTAATTGTTCGTTCTGTTCAAATGCAATAACATTGTCCTTGTTAGACTTAATTCCAAAACGGTACTCAAGATTAGAAATAACCTCTTCAAGCCATGAATTACCAGGAATGCCACGATAATTGTTAAGCATGTCTAAAGTTGAACGGAGTTTATTTACTTCTTCAACAGACAGGTCATTGTTGAAAATGGAGAAATCTCTATCTTCATACCGATAATAGCATTTCTTTCCATCCCAAGGATATGCTTTTATCGGTGCATTATATGTAACTCGGTCTCGCATATATTTTATATCTTCCCGAATCTGTCTCATGCTAACTTCTGTGCCATTCAGGTCATAAAGCACATCATTGACTTTATCTATCAAATCGTCAATAGAATATTTATGGGTGAAATCGCTAAAACATCGATCTAGGACCTGATAGCGTAATTGAGCATTCTTGTTTGTTGGCATATCCTAATGTCTTAGTCTCAAAACTTTATTTCTCTGAATCGCTGCTGTAGTTCTTTTATGCGATCTATCAGCTCGTCGTAGGGTAGTGAGTCACCATATATAAAGTTATGTTGCATACTGGTATAGTCACGTCGTAAACTATCTTCAACCTCTGATGGTGGAACAAATGAAATCGTTGAGGGTTGATGACTATGATAGTCAAGTCCACTCCATGCAGCAAATTTACTCCGATGCTCCACGATGTCATTGTAGAGTTGGCTATCGTTCATCACCTCTTTTGCAAAAGGTTTATCCATCATCTTCTCAATATCATAGAGATGCCTAGTCAGACGTTCTAAGTGCGTGCAACCATTGGGGCGATTGAACTCTTCGTGCAAAAGGAACACCTTTTCCAAGAATGTCCGTCCTGGCAATACTGTTGGGACAAGGAATGGGGCTTCAGCGAAAGGCTCGTCACCATATTCCTCTGCAATCATTGAACGCATAGGAATCTCTTTAAAAGGCTCTCGCATGGAACGACAACTTATCTCCAACTTCACCCGTTTATTGATATATGGATTGATGGAGGGAAGCACGGATTTGTATTCTATAAAGAGTTCTACCGGGTCTTTATCTGACTCCTTGACAGGAGGAACTACAACATTGATTTGGTCAGCCAGCTCTAATTCTCCAAGTTGATTTGCAAGAGTTGGAGCAAGTGTTTCCTCGATATACTTCTTCGAGGTCTTACGTAACTTGTCGCGTTGGTTCTTGCCTAATTCTTTAGCAAAGCCGAAAAACTCGCGATCGATAGCCAAATCAATATCTTCACTGAATCTGTCAATGAGGTTCCAGCCTTTACTCAGACTAGTTCCACCTTTAAAGACAATGTTTTTACCTACACGCAATGAGAATAGAGCTTTCAGGACCATGCTGACCCAGAAGTCCTTTTCTACAGCAATAACGTCAAGTTTCCGTTTCTCCCTGACGTTTTCAAGTATCACCTGACGTTCACTGATGTCAAGGTCTGTCCATAACTGCTGTCGATTCATTCCTTATACCTTATTATAATTATGAATACAGAGGAGCCAGTCTCTTCCTAATCCATGCTGGTGCTTTAAGGAAGTCGGCTTTGATGGCCTCCTGATCATCTTTTGATAATATCTCAATAATTTGAGTTGCCATAGCATCATCTACATTCGCAGCCCCAAGATCCCTCATGGCAGTTATGGCCAAAGGGAACAAGGTACTTTGAAATGAGAACATCTTTGGTACGGCTCGCTTCAGAGTGATGGTTTGATTTCCAACCTTAATTGTGCGTGGTGTTCCATTGGTGATGAACACTGCGTTGGTAGGAATCTGAGTAGATAAGCCCAATTCATTCAGCGCCATTGCTCCTGAAGGAATCACCTTTGCATGGTCTTTTCCTGCTACAGCCTGAGCAATTTCATATGGGGTAGGCTTAACAATGCCAAACCGAGTTTGCTTGGGGTAGAGATATAGTCCTTGGGTCAATCGCACAAGCATACCTTCCTCTTCCAGCCTTGACAACACTCTCGTAACCAACGAGTCGTTGTTCAAGTCGGCAAAATCGCTAATGGTGTACATCTTATTTTCACCACCTGAAACGATGCGATTCCGTATCTCCTTTGATAGTATCTGGGGCATACAATTATAATTAATCCTTAAATTTCTGTCCGAAATTAGATATTTTTTTCGGAACAAACAAGAAAAAGCATGGAATTTTTGCATTTTTGTCCGAAATTAGACGCTTTTTTAAGACTTATTGACTATTCCGATGCATTTATATTGGTTTTCTTATCTCTATTTTGAAAAAAATGTATACCTTTGCCGTTGGTTGTTAGATGTTTGCTACACGGATGCTTATAAGCATTTTGCAACATTTTGACACCAAGCTCACGCAAGTAGTTGTAAATCAATGAATGTCTAATTCGAGGAGGTGAAGTAAAGATTGAAGCCTATATATTTAGAACGTGCAGCTCATTCGGGCTGCACGTTTTTTAGTTACAGCAGATTAAGGAAGAGGGTGATGATGCCTGTGTTGATGAAATCAGCGAACATCGCACCGATGATGGGAACGATGAGAAAGGGTTTCACAGTATAGCGGTATTTATAACACACAGCACTCATGTTGGCCATGGCATTGGGCGTGGCACCAAGACCAAAGCCACAGATGCCTGCACACAGGACAGCAGCATCATAATTGCGCCCCAAAACAGGGAAGGCTACAAAATAAGCGAATAAGGCCATCATAACGACCTGACATACCAGAATGATGACCAGCGGAAGGGCCAGGTCCTGAAGCTCCCACAGTCTAAGGGATATCATAGCCATACCAAGGAAGAATGACAGGCAGATATTACCCACACTGATGATACGCTCCATATCCAGCAGTTTATCGGCTTTCTCCCATTTGCCTTCCTCCTTGTATCTGATAAGTCCCAATATGTTACGAACGATGGCGGCTAATATCAAGGCACCGAAATAGGTGGGAAACGTGACACCTGTCTTTGCCAACAACCAGCTTAATAACGTGCCAGCGCCCATAATCAGGAATATCCAGTAGAAAGCGCCTGTATACCGCTGAAACTCCTGCTCATTGGTACTGATACGCTTTTTACGACCTTCCGGAGAGGCCTCATCACTCTCGATACCAGCCATGGCAGGGTCGATCTCATCATCCTGGGGCTGCATCTGCTCATTCGTCAGCTTCGTACGGATAATCCGCTCAGCCAATGGTCCACCTATCATAGAACCGGCTATCAAGCCAAAGGTAGCAGCCGCCATGCCGATGGTTCCTGCACCTTGCAGTCCCATACCCTCAAGAACTCTCGCAAATCCGCCTGCCGTACCATGTCCGCCTGTCATGGAGATACTGCCAGAAGCCATACCGATCAAAGGATTAGCACCCATGAGCCGGGTAATTCCCATTGGCATTAAGTTCTGCAGCGTAATAATGACAACCAGCAAGGCAAGCATGAAGAGCAGCAACTTACCGCCTCTCTTGAGCACTTTCAGATCACTCTGAAAACCAACACTGGTAAAGAATGCCAGCATAAACACATCCTTCAGTGTGCCATCAAACGATACTTCTATATCGAACCAGCCATACAGAGCCAGAGTCATCAGTGAGAAGATAATACCACCACTCACGGGCGACGGTACGCAGAATTTTTGGAGGAATCCGACATTTCGCGTTAAAGCCATACCTACAATGAGGGCTAAAGCACCGATGCCAGCTGTTTGTATCATATCCAGACCAACACTAACCATACGCGTTTCTTTGTTAACAGTAATATTTAGACTAGTTATATTATCACAAAGGTACAAAAATTTGCGATAGATGACAAACATCTGCCAATATCTTATAGTTTTTTAGGATTTCACTATTTCCATAAATAACGTTAACAAAATCAGAATCTTTTGAGATTATTACTTATTTTTGCAAACATATATACAAAACATAAATGATGAAGAAAACGTTGATGATCGGTATCGCAGTCCTGTTGGCAGGCTGTAATACCAGTGTGGACCTGGAGCAACAGGTTGACGAGCTTTATGAGCAGATGTCGCCGAAAGGACGCATCGCCCAGTTGAGAAGCATGTATATGGACGAGCTGTTCGACGAACAAGGGCACTTGGACACCGTCAAGTGTCGCGAGCTGATTCCTTACGGCATCGGTCATTTCTCACAGTTCGCCATGCAGAAGCCCACCGATCCCAATGTGCTACGCGACCGTGTGGCAGCCGTACAGGAATGGCTCACCCACCACACACCCAGCAACATCCCGGCACTCTTCCACGAAGAGGTGCTCTCAGGTGTGAACACCCGTGGTGCCACCATCTATCCGCAACAGATCGGACAGGCCTGTTCGTTTAATGCCGAACTGGCTGAGTTAAAGACCAGACAGACAGGTATCGCCATGCGCAAGATGGGCGGTGTGCTGTCGCTGTCACCGATGGTCGATGTGTGTCGCACCCCCAGCTTCAATCGTCTAGAAGAGTCGTATGGCGAGGACGGCTATCTGTCGGCAGTGATGGGCACAGCCTTCGTGAACGGACTGCAGCAGGGCGACCTGAAGAAAGGTGTTGGTGCCTGTTCCAAGCACTACCTCGGCTATGGCGGTGGTGGCGATGCCCAAGAGAAGGAGCTGATGGAAGAGATACTGCTGCCGCATGAGACGATGATCCGTCTGGCAGGCAGTAAAGCCCTGATGCCCGGCTACCATGCGATGGCCGATGCCAATGGTGAGAAAAACAACTGTGTAGCTAACAGTCTGATCCTGACCGACATCCTGCGCGGTTATCTGGGTTTCGATGGTATGGTGGTGAGCGACTATACCGCCATCGACCAGCTGCCAGGTCTGGACACCCCAATGGAGAAGGCTGCTGCCGCCATCAATGCCGGCAACGACGTGGATTTCCCCACAGGCGCCAACTACCAATATCTGGAAGAAGCCCTCAAAAAGGGCCTGGCAAGATCGGAAGCGCTGGAGCGTGCTGTGAAGGACGTGCTGCGCTATAAGTTCCGTGCCGGTCTGTTCGACCAGGACGCCTACCTCTATAGCAATGAGCAGATTGTGCTCGACACCCCAGAGGAGCGAAAGACTGCCTATGACATCGCCTCACAGTCAGTGGTGCTGTTGGAGAACAATGGAATCCTGCCTTTGAAAACCGACAGTCTGAAGGTGCTGTTGACTGGTCCTAATGCCAATTCGATGTGGGCGATGTGTGGTGACTACTCCTTCCCTGCCATGACCTACTTCTGGAAAAAGAACATGGAAGACCTGGAGCATCCTGAGGTAGTAACCCTGTTTGAAGGTTTGACCGCCAACAAGCCTAAGGGCGTGAACCTGATGTACAGTCGTGGCTGCGACTGGACCGAGGCAATCGAGACCAAGTTCTCTGAGCTGGGCGACGAGCGTGCCTGGGAATATGAGCTGTTACACCGTAAGGTGGATGCCGGTGAGAAGATTGACAAGGCAGAGGCACTTGCGATGGCAAAGCAGAGCGACGTGATCATCGCCGCAGTAGGTGAGAACGTGATGCTCTGTGGCGAGAACCGCGATCGTCAGGGACTACGCCTGCCAGGCAAACAGGAACAGTATGTCAAGGAACTGCTGGCAACAGGTAAGCCCGTCGTGCTCGTTGTCTTCGGTGGTCGTGCGCAGGTGATCTCCGGCATTGCCGAACAGTGTGCTGCTGTCATCCAGGCCTGGTATCCCGGTGAGGAGGGTGGTAAGGCTGTGGCTGATATCCTCTATGGTAAGATCTCTCCTTCTGCCAAGCTCTCTGTCAGCTATCCGAAAGAGGAGATCTACGAGCCTATCTGCTATAACCGTGCTTTAGAGAAGGACGCCCGCGTGCAGTGGCCTTTCGGCTATGGTCTGAGCTACACCACATTTGAGTATCAGAACCTGAAGGCAGATACGGAGGTGGAAACTGCTGCCGAGAGTGTCAATGTGACATTTGAGGTGAAGAACACAGGGAAGATGGCTGCCGACGAGATTGTGCAGATCTATCTGTCGCCAAAAGACGCCAGTCAAAAGATCCGTCCTATCCAGCTGCAGGGTTTTGCCCGTGTGTCACTCCAGCCAGGAGAGACCAAGACGGTGAAGGCTAAGCTCTATACGGAGCAGTTTGGCTTCTACAGTCATCAGGACAAACGTCAGTGGAACATCGCTCCCGGACTGTTTATCGTCAAGATCGGTGCCTCTTCTACAGATATCCGCCTGCAGCAGACCGTCACCCTGAAAGGGGAACCCGTTGTTAAACCGCTGAGAGATCATTATTTCTCTGAGACCACCACGATGTGATCATCACATAAAGGACACTAAAAAAAGGATGCGCAAGTTGCACATCCTTTTTTTAGTGGGCGCTGACGGATTCGAACCGCCGACCCTCTGCTTGTAAGGCAGATGCTCTAAACCAGCTGAGCTAAGCGCCCTTTTTGTTAAGCGAGTGCAAAGGTATGGAGTTTTTTTGAATTACAAGCATATTATCCCAAAAACTTACTCTAAATTAACACTCTTTAATATTTTAACCCAGAAGTTGTTCGATTTCAGCCTGTGGAAGGATACAAAGTATCGCTTTTCCATCGGGTGTATAATTCACGTTCGAGCAGGCGAAAAGCTGGTTGATGATATTCTCTATCTCATCATTATTAAGCAGTTGTCCATAGGGAATCGCTGCATGGCGCGCCAGACTCAATGCCAGTTGAGAATGGAGCGTAGCCACCTGTGAACTCAATGTGCCTGAGTCGTCAACCAGCTGACGGAGCAAGCGCACAGGATCGATCCCATCGATACCTGCCGGCACCCCATTGACGGCGAAGCTATGGCCACCGAGGTCACTCAGATCGAAGCCCAGACTGGCAAGTTCGGGGAGCAGTTTCTCGAGCAATACCGCATCAGAAGGTGCAAACTGCACCACCTCAGGGAAGAGCAGCTTCTGGGTATGAGCCGTATGGGCAGCCATCTGTTCCATGTAACGGTCATAGAGGATCCTCACATCAGCCCGATACTGGTCGATAATCATCAGACCTGATTTCACGGCTGTCATCAGGTACTTTCCTTTATATTGATAATGTGCAGGCGATTTCTCCGAGAGGATCATCTCCGGGGTCTGGCTGTCATCAGCCGGCTCTTCTAAGGGAGCGAACATCTCACCTTCTTCGGGGGTTGGCGCAAACGAGGGTTTCTTCTCCAGGCCTTCGTAGAGCGCCTCCCAAGAACTAGCCTGACTAGAACCACTAGGCCGACTAGGAGAACTAGGATTACTAGGCCGACTAGGATTACTAGCAAATGGGTTATAATCCGGATTATAGCTTAGTTGCGGGGGAGGCACCTGGCGCCCTGGATCGAAAACAGGAATCTCCGGGCTCCCCTGTGTGTCAAAGTCGATGGTGGGCACCTCACAGAACTTACCCAAGGCATCGCGCACAGCTGCTGTAAGGATCTGCCAGATCGCCTGTTCGTTTTCAAACTTAATCTCCGTCTTCGTGGGATGGATGTTCACGTCGATATCTCCTGGCTGTACCTCGAAATACAAGAAATAAGGCACCTGCATCCCGTCTGGGATCAGACGGTCGTAGGCCGTGACAACAGCCTTATGGAAATAGGGATGTTTCATGTAACGACCGTTCACAAAGAAATAGTCGTGACCACTCTTCTTCCGTGCCCCTTCGGGTTTGCTGACAAAACCCGTGATGGTGCACATCGCTGTTTGCACCTCTACAGGGAGCATGTCCTGACTGTACTGTCGCCCGAACACGTCGCTGATGCGCTGACGCAGACTCCCCTTCTTCAGGTTCATCATCTCCGTGCCGTTATGATGGAGCGTAAAGTGGATATCGGGATACACCAGGACGATCCGTTCGAAAGCTGTGAGGATATTACTGAGTTCGGTGGCATTCGACTTCAGGAACTTCCTGCGGGCGGGCACATTGAAGAAGAGGTTCTCGATCTTGAAGTTGCTACCCACAGGACAAGAGACGGGCTCCTGCGACACCACCTTTGAACCGGCGATTCTGATACAGGTGCCTATCTCATCCGCTTCACGACGGGTCTGGAGCTCCACATGAGCCACAGCAGCTATCGAGGCAAGAGCCTCGCCACGGAAACCCATCGTATGAAGGGCAAAGAGGTCGTCGGCCTGTGCGATCTTTGAGGTGGCATGACGCTCGAACGACAGGCGGGCATCCGTCTCAGACATACCCTTTCCATCGTCGATCACCTGAATCATCGTTCGTCCGGCATCCACCACCACCACATGAATGGTCGTAGCACCGGCATCCACAGAGTTCTCCACCAGCTCCTTGATGACAGAAGCCGGTCGCTGGATGACCTCACCAGCAGCAATCTGGTTGGCCACACTATCAGGAAGCAGATGAATCACATCACTCATTTCTTTCCACGCCAATTAAAGATATCGTATCTGTTGAGCGGACGGATATAGTCGTACCACATGAAACCAGGCAGTCGCTTACGGTCCTCAGGAATCTGGTTCAGGGGATACATCGTCCCACTCGTCTTTGGTGTCCACACACTCTCCAGCTTCTTGTCTTTCATAAACATCCGGAGCTCGGAGGTCTCCTGGTAGTTATAGATGATAGGCACACTGTCGCCCTCTTCAAAATAATAGCCGATCAGCACATTGTCCTTTGCCCTCGCCTCACGGATGTCGCCATCTACAAAGAAAGCGAACATCTCCTTTGAGGACACCTGGTTATAACAGGCCGTGTCGGTCTGCAGCTGTTGGATAGAGAAGCAGTTATAATAGATATGGGCACGGTCGATGACCGAGTCCTTCATATACACATCCACCTGATCACCCACCAGCTGCTGACCGTTGTTCCAGAGGATCGGGTCATAGTACATGGTCATGCAGGAGTCCTTGGAGTTATAGACCAGTGAGTCGCATACCGCCTGCACATCACGGCGATAGGCCCTGACGCGGTGGTAGGCATGAATCTTACGATAGACCGAATCGGTCTCGATATTAAACGTGATGATCTTAAAGGTATCGGCATGCATAAAGAGCGAGTCGCCCTGAGAGAAATCGATAGCCACCGCACTGTCGGTACACATGGCGTAACCGGTATTCTCAAAATACTCGCCATAATTACCCGTCAGCTTATTACGGTTCAGCGAATCGACAAACACCACATTGCGGAACGCCTGACTCATGCCCGATTTACTGTCGTAATACACACTGTCACCCACCATCATCTTACCACCATTGGTCATCACCGAGCGGTTCATCAGTCGGGCAATATCGTTCTTCGTGTCATAGTAGCCCTGTTCCGAGTAGATATGACTCTCACCCGACGTGATGTTCGACGGACCCACGATATGAGCCATCGACTCACGGGTGTCGTAATAGAGCGTGTCGGTGGTGAGGAAGAACTTCGGACTCTGCATCTTCACGTCGTAGTTGAACACCGACATCTTGGTTTCCGTATTATACTCGCCCCAGTCGGAAGTCAGTGTCGTCTCACCATCAATCATCTTACCACCTTCAAAGAAGTAGGCGTTGTTATAAAGACGGTCAAAGTCAAGACTGTCGGTAAAAAGCTTGGTCTTCTTATGGGTCAGCACCACGTTATATCTGGCTCGCGCCAGCTGCTCGTTGCCATCATAGAAGGCATAGTCGCTCAACAGCGAGAGGGTGTCACCCTGATACATCTTCACATGTCCGAAAGCCTCAAACGAGTTGCTGGCCTCATAGAAATAGGCACTGTCGCAATACAGTCTGGCTCCCTGGTGGGTGAAGTGCACATTGCCATTCAGGATGGTAGCATCACGGTTGATCGTCTCGTCGTAATGCAAGAGGTCGGCATGTACCAGATAGACACGCGTGTCCTGCGTCTTGGCCTTACGCACAGGACGCTTCTTCTGCTGTTTCTGCTGCGCAAAGGCTGACATCATCCCCAACGAGAGGGCAAAAAGTAATATGTAAATAAATGATTTCTTCACCTTTCACTATTCACTTTTCACTTTATCCACCCTTCAAACTCAAACTTACAGTCCTTGTAGTCGTCGTTCAGACGGGTATAGACATTCTTGATCTTATTGACCACCCATTCGTGAATACGCTCTTCCTGACGTTTGTTCTGCACCACGTCTTTCAATACCTGGAAGTCCTCTGTAACGGTGGCCTTGTGACCCTCGATACGGTTCTTCAGCTTGGCAATCACACAGACGGTCTTACCGCGCTGATTGATCATCTGGAACGACTTCGAGATCTGCCCTATCTGAAGGGTATCCACCACCTTGGCGATCTCTGGCGGCAGGTCCTGCATACGGAAACGGGAGGAGGTATGACCGGTCTGCATCATATTGGTTGACATCAGACCTTTACTGTTCTTCGTATCCTTATCATCAGAAATCACAGGGGCAGCAGCCTCGAAGGTGAATTTACCGGCACGGATATCATCAGCAATAGAGTCCAGACGCACAAGCGCCTTCTCAATAGCCTGTTCTGACACGACAGGTTTACGCAGGATATGTCGCACGTTCACCTTCTCACCGCGCTTCTCGATCAGCTGGATGATATGGAAACCAAACTCCGACTCCACGATCTTCGATATCTTCTTCGGATCGGTCAGGTTGAAAGCCACAGTGGCAAAGGCAGGATCGAGGGTACCGCGACCTACCAGACCAAGCTCACCGCCACGACGGGCTGTTCCCGGGTCTTCGGAATAGAGACGCGCCAGTGTCTGGAACGTCGCCTCACCTTTGTTCACACGATCGGTATAGTCACGCAGCTCGTCTTTCACACGATTCAGTTCCTCTGTCTCTATACGTGGTGTCATCTGGATGATCTGCACCTCCACCTCTGTCGGCACAAAGGGGATACTGTCCTGTGGCATATCCTTGAAATAACGGCGCACCTCTGCAGGCGTCACCGAGATATCCTCCACGAGCTTATGCTTCATCCGCTGTACCATCTGACGGTCCTTCATCTCGTCACGCAGGTCATTACGGATCTGTGACAGCGGCTGGTGTTTGTACTCCTCCAGACGCTCACGGGAACCGTCAACCATGTCAAGCCAGTAGTTGATCTGCTGTTCCACCTCCTGAGACACATCGGCATCTGTCACCTCGATACTGTCGATGGCAGCCTGATGCTTAAACAGTTTCTGAACAGCAATCTGCTCGGGGATGACACAATCAGGATTACCCGACCATTTCACCCCTTCCAGTGCAGCCTGCATACGCATGGTCTCCACGTCAGAGCGCAGGATAGCCTCATCACCAACCACCCATATCACCTCGTCGATCACTGTTCCCATAGAAACAGAATCCGAATCTGAGGGGGTGGCAGAACTTGGCATAGCAGAAAAACTAGATGCAGCGATGCCGAAAACGGGAATCGCTATCATGACAACCGGGATAAGTCTTCTTAAAAAATTCATTGATACTGGTTTACTGTTTTCAATATTTCTTTGTTTATCTGTAAAGGATAACGACTGCGCAGCGAGGCGACCCACTCTGCCTCCAGCATCTGCTGGTAGTCAGCGGTAACCTGTGCTCTCACATCGTTATAGCCTTCTGGATATCGCTTGAGTTTCTTACCATAGACAGCCTCGAAGGGGTATGCTGCATCCACCTGTTCTGTCACGTCGCGACGCTTGAACACCTGACGGTCGATAGCGGCATGATCGCCTGGTTTGAACACACCGACCATCATCTTCACACGCTCATCGCCATCACTGTTAAAGGTGGAGTGTAAAGCGGCATCCCACTGTTCAAAAGGCAGACGTTTCAACAGCTTCTTCACTGCCTTCATATCTGCCTTGGTCTTGGTGTAACAGACAGCACCACGATAATGAGGTCCTTCCGACACATACGTCTTCTTATGCGCATCGAACCAGGCGCGCAGACCAATCTCGTCGGTCTTTGCCCGCTGCCATATCTCATGGTTGGTGAGCTCATACACCAGCAGTCCGTCGTAGTATTCCTGTGTCACGTATGGCTGTTGGGTGTCTGTTGCCTGTCCGACTACCGACCGGACCTTCTCTCCGGCTATGGCCTGTCGCACGGCCTGTTGCTGTAACGAACGGACAAGGTCATCTTTCAGCACATCAAACGGCTCCAGCTGTTTCCGTTCCCTCATCAAGATGATATGATAACCGTCAGGCGCCAGAACCGGACGACTGAACTCACCGGGCTGTAAGGCATAGGCAGCCTGCTCAAACTCCACAAAGGTCTGGTAGGGTTGTATCCAACCCATCTCACCACCCTTGGCAGCTGTCTGCTGATCCTCGGAAACCCGACGAGCCAGGGATGCAAAGTCGGCCCCTGCCTGTAAAGCACGCCAGATGGAGTCGGCACGCTGGGCGATACGCTGCTGTTCTCTGTTGGAGGCGCGCGTTGACAGTTGCAGGAAGATCTGCGCTGGTCTGACCAGTCCCTGACTGCCGACCGCCTTTCTCATTCTGTCGTAGCGGCGCCGAGCCTCCGTCATCAGGTCTGTGCTGGCCATTGCTACATCCCCACCCTGACGACCCTTATACATCGCCAGTTTCTGTCTGAAAGCAGTCGTGGTGTCAAGGCGGGCATCAAGGGCTGCTGCCACCTTCAACTTATAGTTGGCATAGAGCTGTGCATAT
This sequence comes from uncultured Prevotella sp., assembly GCA_946405145.1. Classification (GTDB taxonomy): domain Bacteria; phylum Bacteroidota; class Bacteroidia; order Bacteroidales; family Bacteroidaceae; genus Prevotella. The sequence continues at coordinate 4,414 of CAMJGE010000009.1, read as the reverse complement.
TCTTCCACCGACTTCCTGTCAGCCTGCCCGTTACCGTTATTCTTATAATAGGAATAACAGAATTCCGAACGGGTAACAGGCACGCCATTCACCGTCATCACCACAGGGTCAGACTGCTGTGCAGACAAAGGTAAAAAGGTAAAAAGGTAAAAGGGTAAAACCCATCTTACCTTGCCTTTTATTTCCTTTCTGAACAAATGATCAAAGAACATTTTACCTTTCCCCTCTTTTACCTTTTTACTCTTTTACCCTTTTACCCTTTTACCTTTAATCATTAGGACGTGAATAGTTGGGAGCCTCACTGGTGATGGTGATATCGTGCGGATGACTCTCGTTCACACCAGCATTCGTGATACGGGTGAACTTAGCATCGTGCAGCTTCTCGATAGTGGCGGCACCACAGTAGCCCATACCAGAGCGCAGACCACCTACCATCTGATAGATCACCTCCTGAACGGTACCCTTGTAAGGTACACGACCGGCGATGCCCTCGGGCACCAGCTTCTTCACATCCTTGGTATCAGCCTGGAAGTAGCGGTCCTTTGAGCCATGCTCCATAGCCTCAAGGGATCCCATGCCACGATAGCTCTTAAACTTACGACCATTGTAGATGATAGTGTCGCCGGGACTCTCCTCGGTACCTGCCACCAGTGAACCGATCATCACACAGCTACCACCGGCAGCCAGTGCCTTCACGATATCGCCGGAATAGCGGAGACCACCGTCAGCAATCAGGGGTACGCCAGAGCCCTGCAGGGCACTGTACACATCATAGACGGCACTCAGCTGGGGTACACCGACACCAGCTACCACACGGGTGGTACAGATAGAACCCGGACCGATACCAACCTTCACGGCATCAGCACCGTTCTCCACCAACAGCTTGGCAGCCTCGCCTGTTGCGATGTTACCTACCACAATGTCGATATTGGGGAATGACATCTTAGCCTCTCTCAGCTTCTCGATCACAGACTTTGAGTGACCGTGGGCCGTATCGATGACGATGGCGTCAACACCGGCATTCACCAGTGCCTGCATGCGGTCGAGGGTGTCAAAGGTGACACCTACACCGGCAGCCACACGCAGACGACCTTTCTCATCCTTGCACGCCATGGGCTTATCCTTCGCCTTCGTGATGTCCTTATAGGTGATCAGACCGATCAGACGGTTGTCCTTATCCACCACCGGCAGCTTCTCGATCTTATTCTCCTGCAGGATCTGGGCGGCAGCTGTCAGGTCTGTCTGCTGATGGGTCGTCACCAGATGATCCTTTGACATGATCTCATCCACGGGACGGTCCAGACGACGCTCGAAACGCAGGTCACGGTTGGTCACGATACCTACCAGATGACGGTCGTCATCCACTACGGGAATACCGCCGATATGATACTCCGACATGATGTCGAGGGCCTGTGCGACAGTAGCGCCCAGGGGGATCGTTATCGGATCATAGATCATTCCGTTCTCCGCACGTTTCACGATAGCCACCTGACGGGCCTGATCGTCAATCGTCATATTCTTGTGAATGACGCCGATACCACCCTCACGAGCGATGGCAATGGCCATCTGCGATTCTGTGACGGTGTCCATGGCCGCCGTCACGAATGGTACGTTCAACTCGATATTACGAGAGAAACGGGTTTTCAACTCTACCGTCTTCGGCAATACTTCAGAATAAGCCGGGATCAACAGGACGTCGTCAAATGTAAGACCGTCCATCACGATTTTGTCTGTAATAAATGATGCCATATCTTTTACTTTTTTTACTTTTTTACCTTTTTACTCTTTTACCTTTTTACCCTTTTACTCTTTCTAGTTCGCCATTTCCGAGAGGAACTTGATGCGCACCAGTCGGATCTCATCTTCCGAATAGTCACTGCCAAGTTCATCCTGGGCAACACTCAGCTTATCGGTATCCGACTCACAGAAGTAGTCGTAGATATCATCCACATGCTCATCGTCCATGACCTCCTCAAGGAAATAGTCGATATTCAGTTTCGTACCACTATAGACAATGGCCTCCACCTCATCGAGCAACTCACTGAAGTCGATGCCCTGTGCATCGGCAATATCATCGAGTGCCACCTGACGGTCGATGCTCTGGATGATCTTCACCTTCAGCATCGACTTCTTGGCAACCGTACGTACACGCATGTCCACCTGACGCTCGATGCCGTTCTCTTCGCAGTAGCGCTTGATGAGATCCACAAACTCCTGGGCATAGGGTTGTTTCACCTTTCCCTCACCCACACCCTGGATGTTCTTCAGCTCATCGAGTGTGACGGGGTAGTCAGTCGCCATCTGCTCCAGCGACACATCCTGGAAGATCACATACGGTGGGCGCTGCATCTGCTTCGACACTTTCTTACGCAGATCTCTCAGCATCGCACTCAGCATGGGGTCGAGGGCACTGATGCCACCTTCATGCTCCGCAGCCTCTTCATCCTCATTAAACTCAGCATCCTTCACGATCATGAAGGAGTGAGGCTCCTTCAGGAACTTCTTACCGGCAGCTGTCACCTTCAGCAGACCGTAGTTCTCTACCTCTTTCTTCAGGTAACCGGCAATCAGGGCCTGACGAATCACTGGGTTCCATATCTTCTCATCCTCGTCGGCACCCGCTCCGAAATTCTCCAGCTCCTCATGATGATGAGCCAGAATCTCATCGGTCTCCTTACCTGTGATAAAGTCTATGATATAGTCGCTGCGGAAGTTCTCCTTCACCGACAGGATAGCCTGGAGCGCTGTCACCAGCTGATCTTCTGCTTCTATCTTCGTCTTTGGATGCAGACAGTTGTCACAGTTGCCACAGTTGTCTTTCGGATAGTCCTCTCCGAAATAGTGCAGCAGCATCTTACGACGGCAGACCGAGGTCTCCGCATAGGCTGCTGTCTCCACCAGCAACTGTCGTCCGATGTCCTGTTCTGCCACTGGCTTTCCTTCCATGAACTTATCGAGCTTTTGCAGATCCTTATTTGAATAGAAGGCCAGACAGATACCCTCACCACCGTCACGACCGGCACGACCGGTCTCCTGGTAATAGCCTTCCAGTGACTTTGGGATGTCGTAGTGGATCACAAACCGCACATCGGGCTTGTCGATACCCATACCGAAAGCGATGGTAGCCACGATCACATCGATATCTTCCATCAGGAAGGCATCCTGTGTCTGTGTCCTGGTGGTAGAGTCAAGACCGGCGTGATAGGCTGCCGCCTTGATATCGTTGGCACGCAAGATGGCAGCCAGCTCTTCTACTTTCTTTCTCGACAGACAGTAGATGATGCCACTCTTTCCCGGATGCTGCTTGATAAACTTGATGATATCCTTATCCACATCCTTCGTCTTCGGACGTACCTCATAATAGAGGTTCGGACGGTTGAAGGAGCTCTTGAACTCCTGGGCGTCCACCATACCGAGGTTCTTCTTGATATCACTGCGCACCTTGTCGGTGGCTGTGGCTGTCAGGGCGATGATCGGTGCCTTACCGATCTCGTTGACGATGGGGCGGATACGACGATACTCCGGACGGAAATCATGCCCCCACTCCGAGATACAATGCGCCTCATCAACGGCATAGAACGAGATCTTCACCGTCTTCAGAAACTCCACATTATCCTCCTTGGTCAACGACTCCGGTGCCACATACAGCAACTTGGTCTTGCCAGCCAGGATGTCGGTCTTCACCTGATCGATGGCTGCTTTGTTGAGCGATGAGTTCAGGTAGTGGGCAGTACCTTCCTGCTCGCTGAGGTTCGTGATGACATCCACCTGATTCTTCATCAAGGCAATCAGTGGAGAGATCACGATGGCCGTTCCCTCCATCAACAGGGAGGGGAGCTGATAACAGAGTGACTTGCCGCCACCGGTAGGCATCAGCACGAAAGTATCATTGCCGTCCAGCAGGTTCTGGATAATCCGCTCCTGATCGCCTTTGAATGTATCAAATCCAAAGTACTTCTTCAGAGCATCGGTAAGATTTCTTTTTTCGGTCATACAATCTTAGTTATAAATTAGGCTTCATATTGATTAAGATGCGACTTGTCCAGCTGTTGACGGACATAGTCGGCTGTAACTTCAAATTTCTTAACCTTCTTGGAAGGTGTCTCATACATGGAGTCTATCATCACATTCTCCACGATGGAACGCAGACCACGGGCACCGAGTTTAAACTCCACAGCCTTATCCACCATCACATCGAGGGCTTCCTTTGCGAAAGTCAGGGTGACGCCATCCATCTCATAGAGTTTCTGATACTGACGGATAATCGAGTTTTTCGGCTCTGTCAGGATCTTCTCCAGCGCCTCACGGTCGAGAGGATTCAGATAGGTCAGCACAGGCAGACGACCGATAATCTCGGGAATAAGTCCAAAGGACTTCAGGTCTTGTGGCTGCACATATTTCATCAGATCTTTCT
>CAMJGE010000008.1 GCA_946405145.1 uncultured Prevotella sp. | reverse complement strand
TAGCAGGTATCATCATCACCAGTCTATACCAGAAGATCAACCTGTTTAATCGCACAATATTACTGACATTAGGTGGCGCAGCCCTCCTGGTGTCAGCCATCATCTGGGGTTTCGGACAGATGGACTCGATACTGATGAACAAGGTGAGCACCTCGACAGCCAACATCCTGCTGATGACGATTATCATCGTTTTCATCGTGGCAGGCATGCGCCATAAGGTGAATGTCTATGACGCCTTTATTGAGGGCGCTAAGGAGGGATTCACAACGGCTGTAAGGATTATTCCCTATCTGGTAGCCATCCTGGTGGGCATCGGCGTGTTTCGTGCCTCTGGCGCTATGGATATGCTGATCGACGGCATCGCCTATGGTATCCAGGCTTGCGGCGGAAACACAGATTTCGTGGGAGCACTGCCTACAGCACTCATGAAGCCGTTGAGCGGAAGTGGTGCACGAGGTATGATGGTGGATGCGATGACAACCTATGGTGCCGACTCATTCATCGGACGATTGAGTTGTATCTTCCAAGGTTCTACGGATACCACCTTCTATATCCTCGCTGTCTATTTCGGTAGTGTGGGTATCGTTAAGACGCGTCACGCTGTGGCCTGTGGTCTGTTGGCAGACCTTGCAGGCATCATCGCGGCGATTGCAATAGCATACCTTTTCTTTGCATAAAGGTAAAAAAATAAAAAGGTAAAAAGTTAAAAAGGTAAAAATGGCAAATCTGAAATCATTAGCAAAAGATACTGCGATCTATGGACTGAGCAGTATTGTGGGCAGGTTCCTGAACTATCTGCTGGTGCCGCTATACACCTATTATATGCCTCACGAAACAGGCGATTATGGTATTAGCACTAACATCTATGCCTACACAGCACTCATCCTCGTGCTGCTGACCTTCGGTATGGAGACCACCCTCTTCCGCTTTGCCAACGATGAGCGCTATAAGCCTGATACAGTCTTCTCTACAGCGATGGCTACCGTGGGCTCGCTGACAGCTGTCTTCCTGCTGCTAATCTTCGGTTTCATCGGATCTATCAGCAGTGCCCTTGGCTACGCAGCGCATCCAGACTATCTCCTGATGATGGCAGTCGTGGTGGCGCTCGATGCCATCCAGGCCATTCCCTTCAGCTATCTGCGATTCCAGAAACGTGCCATCCGCTTTGCCTCGCTGAAGATGCTGTTCATCCTCTTGAACATCGCCTTGAACGTGATTTATTTCGTGGTGCTGGGCAAGACTTCGGTATTCTACGTGTTCTTTATCAATCTGCTCTGTACAGGCCTGATCACCTTCTTCTTCCTGCCCGACTTGTTCCGCATCCATTGGAAGTTCGACGGACAGCTGCTGAAGACGATGTTCAGCTACTCTTGGCCCATTCTGATCTTAGGTATTGCGGGTATTCTGAACCAGGTGGCTGATAAGATCATCTTCCCGCTGGTATATCCCGACCAGTCGCAGGCTAATGTACTGTTGGGCGATTACGGCTCATGTGTGAAGATTGCGATGATTATGGCGATGATCACGCAGGCCTTCCGCTATGCCTACGAGCCCATCGTATTTGCCAAGAGCAAAGATGCCGACAAGACCGAATACTACGCTGCGGCGATGAAATACTTCCTGATCTTCACGCTGTTGGCCTTCCTCTGCGTTGTGGGTTGGATGCCGGTATTACAGTATATCATCGGTGCGAGATATCGTGCAGGATTGGGTGTCGTACCTATCGTGATGGCAGCTGAGATCATGATGGGTGTCTATTTCAACCTCTCGTTCTGGTATAAGCTCATCGACAAGACCATCTATGGAGCTTGGTTCTCACTCGCCGGCTGCATCGTGCTTTTCGCCGTGAATATCCTGTTCATCCCCGAATACGGCTACTGGGCTTGTGCCTGGGGTGGTGTTGCGGGCTATGGTACAGCGATGGTGCTGAGCTACATCATCGGACAGCAGAAGAACCCCATCCCCTATCCAATGAAGGATCTGGCTATCTACGTGCTGGCTACAGCTGCGCTCTTCGCTGTGATGCAGCTGCAGCCTGACTCATGGTCAGACTTCCTGAAACTGGCTGTTAACACGCTGCTGATCGCACTCTTTGCCGCCCTTATCGTGAAGCGTGATCTCCCACTCTCAAAGATTCCCATTATTGGGAAATTTTTCAAGCATTAATGGTAGCAATTTTTAGACTTAATAGTAACAAAAATATGAAGCAATTACTGACTTTATTTTTCGCCTTCAACTTATCACTTCTCACAGCACAGGCTGATGAAGGCATGTGGACATTGTATAACCTGCCAAATGCCGTCTATGAGACGATGAAGCAGGAGAATTATGAGTTGCCTTATGGGGCGCTGTATCAGGGTGATGATGCGGTGAAGAACTGTGTGGTGAACTTTGGTGGCTTCTGTTCTGGCGTTGTGGTGTCACCCAACGGACTGGTCTTTACCAACCATCACTGCGGCTTCGAGGCCATCCGTTCGCATTCTACTGTCGAGCACGACTATATGTTGAACGGATTCGTGGCTCAGTCGTATGAGGAGGAGTTGCCTAATGAGCGCCTCTTCGTGAGCTTTATGGTGGAACAGAAGGATGTGACAGCCTATCTGGACTCACTTGGTCTGAACAAGATGATTGAAGATAAGCGCAGCCATTTCGTCGATTCCATCGAGAATATCATGCAGAAAGATATCCGTAAGCAGGACTCAACACTGCGTGTGGAGATCAAGCCATTCTACGAGGGTAATGCCTACTATCTGACCACCTATCGCGACTATAACGATATACGACTGGTGTTTGCGCTGCCTAAGTCGATGGGTAAGTTTGGTGGCGAGACAGACAACTGGATGTGGCCTCGACAGACTTGCGACTTCTCTGTGTTCCGCATCTATGTCGATCCCAAGACTGGTGGTCCCGCTGAGTACTCAAAAGATAACGTGCCGATGAAACCGAAGAAATGGGCACCTGTATCACTGCAGGGCTACGTGCCTGGCTCGTTCTCAATGACCATCGGCTATCCTGGCAGCACCAACCGCTATCTCTCCAGCTATGGTATCAAGGAGCGTCGTGATGCAGAGAATGAGCCACGCTATAAGACTCGTGAGGTGAAACAGAACATCATGATCCGCCACATGCGTGCCGACGAGGCTGTGCGTATCAAATATGACTCGAAATACGCCCAGAGCTCGAACTACTGGAAGAACTCCATCGGTATGAACAAATGTATCGATTCCATCGGACTGATTCAGCAGAAAGCCGCCTATGAGCAGAAGATCCGCCAGTGGCAGGACTCAACAGGCTATCTGAAAGGCCAACTCGACTTCCAGCTTCTGGAGCGCCTCTACGCCAAGCAGTTCAAAGCTATAAGGGGTATGACTTACTTTACTGAGAGCTTCGGAAGACGTAGCTCTGATGAACTGACTCGTCGCGCCTATCGTGCCCATAACGGTTCTATCGTCAAGGGTGATAAGGAGAAACCCAAGAAACAGTATATTGAATTCAAGGACAACAGCGACGAATGGGACGAGGCTACCGACAAGGAGATTATGGCAGCAGCCATGAAGTTCTATCGCGAGCAGGTAGAGGAGGAATATCTGCCCAGCTTCTATCAGATCGTGGATCGCGACTTTGGCGGCGACTATCAGAAGTATCTTGACTACCTGTACAAGAAGTCGCAGCTGATGAAGAATGGTAAGAAGATCTACATCAACAAGAAGAGCTTCCGTAAGGATCCTGGTGTGGCTTATGGCGAGAGCCTCAACGAGATTCTGTTCAAGCTTTTCGACGAAACTGCAGAAGTTTACGATTCCATCGCTATTCAGGAGCGTTATCTCTGTGCTGCCAAGTTGCGTATGGAGCAGGATATGCCCAACTACAGTGATGCCAACTTCACCATGCGACTCTCTTATGGTCAGGTGGGCGAATACCTGTTGGGTGGCAAACCTTCAGGCTACTACACCACAGCAGAGAGCATCGTGGAGAAGATGAAGCAAGGCGAAGCTGGCACCATCGACTACGAGGCAGAACCCATCATGAAGGAGCTGCTCTCTAAGTCTGACTATGGCAAGTATACTGATAAGACCACTGGCAAGATGCACCTCTGCTTCCTTTCAAACAATGATATCACAGGCGGAAACTCTGGTTCACCGATGTTCAATGGCAAGGGTGAGCTCATCGGCCTAGCCTTCGACGGCAACTGGGATTCTCTGGCCTCAGACATCTTCTTCGATCGCCAACTGGCCCGTTGTATCGGTGTTGATATCCGCTACGTGCTCTACATGATGGAGAGCTGGGGAAAGGCAGATCGACTGATCCAGGAGATCAACGCGCAATAAACCAAGAAAAAGCCTCGCATTTGGCGAGGCTTTTTCTATGATATAATCTGACTGATTTCTTCGATGGAATCAGCCGTTTTAATGATATCTCGCCAACTCCCACGAATCAGTCCTTTGCCTTGCAGCTCATCGAGCATCGCTATCAGCGGATTCCAGAAACCTTTCATATTATACAGGATAAGTGGCTTGTCATGATAGCCGATCGTGGCAGAGGCTGCAACAGTGAACACCTCATCCATCGTGCCGATGCCACCAGGCAAGGCAATAAAAGCATCACTCTGATCCATCATCAGCTGCTTGCGGTCTGTCAGGTTATCGCAGGGGATTTCGATATCCACGTAGTCACTCATGCGTCCAGACTTCTCCACAACCATTGGAATCATACCAATCGTTCGACCTCCGGCCTCTTTTGTTGCCTTACCCAGACACTCCATAAGACCTTGATTCACGCCACCATACACGATGGAATGACCATTTTTTGCTGCCCACGCTCCCAGTTCTTCTGTCATCGTGAAGAACTCAGGGTCAATCTGCTGGTTAGCAGAACAAAATACACAAATCTTCATATCAGTAATCATTAAACGTATTCAGTGATGTTATTCTTTCTCTATCAGCCAGTATTGCATGTGCTTGGTGGTGCGCTTGCTCTTGAAATTAAACTGGATGTCGTTCAGGGCGTTGCCGATCTTCTTGAACGACGTCTCTGGATCGAAGTTCGGATACCGTGTGGCCAGCAAAGCGCTGATTTCGCCAAGACTCCACCATTTGGCTATTTCGTTTTCCTTTGGAGCACGGAAAGTCTCGCCAATCATCTCTACCAGGTCGTTCAGATGCTGATAGGGCTCATTCTCTGCTATCAGCGTCTTGATCTCATCATCGTCCAGCCAGAATCGCTCACCATGATTAAATAGGTGCAAGGCCTGGGCAAAGAGTTGCTCATGGTTGAGATTATCCTCGAAGTTGATGTTGCCATTGACACCTACGCAGACGAATCGACGACTACCTGTTGGATCCACCAGTGGTTTCAACTGATTAGTGGTGCCGATAAACGAGGTATAACGGCGATAGAGCTTGATGGTCTTGCCGTATGGCGGACGGAACTTGACATCGCTCGATGACAACAGATATTTGAGTACAATCTGCTGAGAATTCGTGGTTTTATCGAATTCATCGATATTTATCAGAGCAAACGAGGTAAGAGCAATATTCAAATCGAACTCGTTTTTGAAGTTCAGTTTGTCGTTATAGTAATCACGCAGTTCCGGAGGCAGGATGATCTTGCAGAATCGCGTCTTTCCGCAACCCTGCCGACCAATCAGTAGTGGCGTTAACGCATTGCCAGTCAACTGTTTGTCGCTCTCGCGCCATTGGGCAACCATACCCGTCAGCCAGAACTTAAGATACTTGGGCCAATGGGGCTGGGAGGTTGGCACGCGGGCGGCAAGGTCAGCGATATAATCATGCCCATCCCAAGCGGGCAGCTTGTCGAGCCAGGTGTTTACTGGGTCGTATTGTTCAATACGGGTGGAATCGATAAAACGGTTCACGTTCCTGTCCCATGCTTTCAGGCCCAACTCCGTAGCACGTAGTGTCATATCGTTGCGCACCTCCTCTGTCAGAGGCTTGAATCGCTGGTCATCGCTGAACTTCTCGCGATACTCGGCCACACCAGTCAACAGATTCTTGCGCATATCGAAGTTGGAATTAAGAAAAATCTCCGTTTTCATCGCTTGGATAGTATCATCAGGAACGCTACGTAGCGGATGAATCTTGTGCTTCTCGCGATAATCCTCCTGTTCCAAAACGCTGTAAACGCATTGGAAAATCTTCTCTACCAACTGCTTGTCACGGTTCAGGACAGGATGAAGCAAAGTCAATCCCTTGGCATGAGCCTGTGGAATACCTTGGTCCAGACACATCGAGGCTATCTGCATCAGCAAAGTGGCTTCTTTGTTCTCGTCGGGCAATTCGAAATAATGGCCCATCACGGTCTCAACAATAAAGGTCCAGTTCAAGTGATAGGTGCGGGTTACGGTTCGTCCTGGCATCAAGTGATCCTCTTCGCGACTGATCACTACAGGCTGAGGCAACTCGTGGTTCTCTGTGTCGGCATAAAACGGACGAGCGTCTGCATTAAACCACATCTCAGGATCTGCACTCATGTAAATGGTGCGATCCAATCGAGGCTGCAGGAACTCAATAGCAAAGCCAAACTGATTCTGATACGCCCTACGCGCTGTGTTATAAAGATTAAGGTGGAACTGCCTGATATCCTCTTCGCCTTTGGGCAAATCTCCACCAAACAACTGGCCTCTACAAACGATCTTAACACTTCTGCCTGAGCCACCAAGAAAGCACATCATCGTCTCTGGCAGTTTCTTTGCCAACTCCCTAACCTCTACTGCTTTCTCATAAGTCTGAAGGTCATTAACCTCTATCACCACAAGGCCGTTGTAGGCAATCATCGCCCACGTCCCCTTGCGATTGATATAGTCGGCAGTAAAACAGATTCTTGGCAACTTGATGCCACCTTCCCATTGCGTGTCTATCTGTCCGTCGGGCAAACGATGAGGATTCATCAGATGATATACCTCACGCGTTCTGGTAACCGTATTTTTAAACACGCCGTTTTTAATCGCTGCAGCTAATTCTGAGAGTTCAATACGGTTGATGACCTCTTTGGAACCTGTTTTTTTAAGTAATGTAATATTCATGTCTCCAATATGATTGATGGTTTCGACTTGCAAAGGTATAACAAAAATACAAAATTGCAAAACATATTTGAAAGAAATATCTATCATTTTACCTACATACCTACATAAAACCATTCAAAATGCCTATAAATACTGGCATTTCGAAAGTTTCTTACCTACATGATAACTACATTCAAACTACATATAACTACATTTAAACTACATAAATACATCTCGATAACCTAGTTTTAGAATCAATTATACCCATCTGCAATCTCTACCATTAATGATAGCAAATAAATTCTCTAGAGAATTTTCCATCAAGTAGCCTTACTAGCAATTGCTAATAAGTAAGAAAGCTCTAAAATTCTCTAGAGAATTTATCAATAAGTATTAAGGATAAAACTTGCAAATAGAGCAATTATGTTTTGTTCCAAGCCTTTAGACGACTAAATGTATGTAGGTAGAATGTAGTTATATGTAGTTATAATGTATGTAGAAAAATTAGTAAACCTCTAATATGCAATTAATTAGTACTAATTCATGTAGTTATGTATGTAGTTTATTAATAATGATTTTGCAATTACAAATTTATTAGGCAAAATTTGTATTTTCAACGAATTTCTTTGTAATTCTCTAGAAAATGCTTATATTTGCACCAAAATCAGATAAAACGCAATATGAAGTATCGAATCAAGAAAGAAACCAAACCAACGCTGCCAACCTATGGTAAATATAAGGCTGTGGCAGTACACTATCAGACTGTTGAAAGCAGACAGATTGTCAAGGAAGCAGCCCAACGAATGGGCACCCACCCTTCAAATGTTCGTGGTGTACTATTAAGTCTGGCTGAGGTTATCAATAATCATCTTCGTGAGGGTGATCGCGTGCGTTTGGAAGACTGGGGCATGATGAAACTGGAGATTGAAAGCGAGAAGGTTGACAATCTTAAGGACTTCAAGGCAAAGAAGCACATTCGCGGAGTCCGTCTCCATTTCTTACCAGCAAGTTCCGAAGGCACCCAAGCCCTCTACCAAGGCATCACTTTCGAGAAAGACAAAAATGGATGATAAACGCTATATCCGAAACCTCATTAGCGAAGGCGAACATCAGCAACAAGACTTCAAATATCGTGTTTCTGATGCGATGAAATTGGCAAAATCCGTTTCAGCCTTTGCTAATACTGATGGTGGGCGACTGCTGATTGGCGTTCGCGACGATGGCCACATGTCGGGTGTTCGCGATGAAGAGGAAATCTATATGATGCATCAGGCTGCCTATCGTTACTGTCGTCCGCAAGCCAGCATCAAGTTCGATACCTATCATGTTGAGGGGCGAACCATCGTTATTGCTACTGTTCCGCCATCTGACAAGCGCCCCATCTGTGTGATCGATGACGAAGGTCATCAGCGCGCCTATATCCGCATTGCAGATGAGAACATCGTGGCTTCTCCCGTGCATCTGGCCATCTGGCGCGAATCACAAAAGCCCCAAGGCACCATGATGACCTATACCGATACCGTTCGCAAACTCATTGACACCCTACAAGGTCAACAACTCACCCTAAACCAACTTGTCCGCCTCTCAAAAATCCCCCGCCATAAAGTCATCACCCTCCTGGCCCGCCTCATCCGCTTCCACGTCGTCAGATGGGATTACACCAACCAACAGTTCTGGTTCAGTATAGAATGAGTAGTAATAGCGAACTGGATGCGTAACCGCAATACCGTAGAATTTCTTGGTGTATGGGAGACACTCCACAACCCCAATTTTAACCCCCTCGAATTCGAGGGGGTTAGAAAAGAGGCAGGTTTGTGATAGTCGTGGGGACAGGTGTCTGAGTCATACTGCCGTCATACCCTAACACCTGTTTCCGTGACTAGTCACTTAAAAAAGCATTATCAATCTATTTTTGCTCAATGCAGAAAGCATTTTACCAAAAAGGAATTCTTTTTTGGATAATTGTTTGTCGCATCCAATAAAATAAGGTATCTTTGCAGCAAAAATAAAATAGGTATATCATTTGAACATAACGACTTATGAAGAAACTTTTATTATCACTCGCAGTGGTTGCAGGTTTGACAACTGCTTGCACACAGCAGAAAGCGGCGGAGAAATCTAATCGTCAGCTTGTGCTTTATTATTCTGAGAACGGGTCCACCAAGGCAGTGGCAGAAGAGTTGCAGAAGCAACTGGGTGCAGATATAGAGGCTATCGAGGTTGTAGAACCTTACAGTGGTGACTTCCAAGCTACCATTGAGCGTTGCAATAAGGAGAGAGAAAGTGATCAGACACCAGCACTGAAGGCTCTCAAGTCGAATATCGCTGACTATGACACCATCTTCTTGGGTTATCCCATCTGGTTTGGTACTTATGCGATGCCTATAGCAACACTTGTAAAAGAACAGGATTTCGAAGGTAAGACCATCATCCCATTCTGCACTTTCGGAAGTGGTGGACTGAACACCTCGACAGCTGATCTGGAGAAAGCTTTCCCGAAGGCCCATATCCTGAAAGGTTACGGTGTTCGTGCAGCTCGCGTAACAAAGGCTGCAAAGGAGCTGGAGCGTTTCCTGATAGAGAACGGTTACAAGGAAGGAAGTGTAGAGAAACTGCCTGAGTATTCTGCACAGCAGCCTGTGACGGATGAGGATAAGGCCATCTTCGATGCTGCCTGCTCCGACTATCAGTTCCCTCTCGGCACACCTGAGACCGTTGGTAAGCGTGAGACTCCTGACGGCATAGACTATAAATATACTGTTAAGAGTAAAGGCATGAATGGCGAAGAGGCTACCTCTACCATTTTCGTCACCGTTGGTAAGGAAGAAGGTGCTAAGCCCGAATTTACTGAAGTTGTAAGATAAGCCGATGAAGACATTTGAAGAGTTAGGCGTTTGCGAACCAATACGCAAGGCTATCGAGGAGTTGGGTTTTGTGCAGCCGATGCCTGTGCAAGAGGCTGTGATTCCCTATCTGTTGGGCAACGAGAATGATGTGATAGCTCTTGCCCAGACGGGTACAGGCAAAACGGCAGCTTTCGGCATCCCCCTGATAGAGCGCATCGACACCTCACGTCGTGAGACTCAGGCATTGGTTCTCTCACCAACTCGTGAGCTCTGTCTGCAGATAACCGACGACCTGCGCGACTTTGCAAAATATATGGATGGCATACACGTAGAGGCAGTCTATGGTGGTGCTGCGATTGAGCCCCAGATGAGGGCCCTGAAGAAGGGTGTTGAGATTATCGTGGCTACGCCTGGTCGGTTGGTGGATCTGATGCATCGTGGCTATGCTCGTCTGGAGCAAGTGTCGAATATCGTGCTCGACGAGGCCGATGAAATGCTGAACATGGGTTTCTCGGATAGTATCAACGAGATATTCGAGTCGCTCTCAGCAGATCATCACACCCTGATGTTCTCTGCCACGATGAGTAAGGAGGTGGAGCGTGTGGCCAAGAAATATCTGAACAACTATCAGGAGATCGTGGTGGGTAGTCGCAACGAGGGGGCAGAGAACGTGAACCATATCTATTATATGGTGAATGCCAAGGATAAGTATCTTGCCTTGAAACGTATTGTAGATTACTACCCACGTATCTTTGCCATCATCTTCTGTCGCACAAAGGTTGAGACGCAGGAGATAGCCGACAAGTTGATCAAGGATGGGTATAACGCTGAGTCGCTGCATGGAGACCTCAGTCAGCAGCAGCGTGACCTGACGATGCAGAAGTTCCGCAACCACCTGACACAGTTGCTCGTGGCAACGGATGTGGCAGCACGAGGACTGGATGTGGATGACCTGACGCATGTGATTAACTTCGGATTGCCTGATGATATCGAGAACTATACCCATCGCTCTGGTCGTACAGGTCGTGCTGGCAAGAAAGGAACTTCTATCTCGATTGTGCACAGTCGTGAAAAGTTCAAGATCCGCAATATCGAGAAAGAGATAGGTAAGGAATTCGTAAAATCAGAGATTCCATCGGCAGAAGAGATCTGTAAGAAACAGCTCTACAAGGTGATGGATCAAATCGTGAAGACTGATGTCGATGATGAGGAGATCGCACCCTTCATGCAGGACATCAACCGCTATTTCGAGTATATCGACAAGGAGGAGCTGATCAAGAAAATTGTGTCGCTGGAGTTTGGTAAGTTCCTTGCCTACTATGCTGAAGCGCCTGAGATTGAAGAGGTGAAACCCGATAAAAAGGAGAAAAAGCCCCAGAGCGACAAGCAGAAACTGCAGAATAAGGCAGCAAAGGGTTACAAGCGCCTCTTTATCAACCTTGGTAGGCGTGATGGCTTCTATCCTGGTGAACTGATGCAGACGCTGAATCGCTTTGTAGGCGGTCGCCAAGAGGTGGGACATATCGACCTGCTCGACACGATCTCTTATTTCGAGGTGCCGGAGAAGGATGCCAAGAAGGTGATGATCCAACTGTCAGGTATCCGCTATAAAGGCAGAACAGTTAGGTGTAACGATGCGGATGATACTGATAAGGCACCAGGTAAATCGCCATCAAAGCCCAAACACTCTCAGAAGAAGGACAACTGGCGTGAGCTGATCCGTTCGTCAGAAGGGCGCTCTCAAGGCAAGAACAAATCACAGCGTGGTTTCAAGGGTGAGGAGCCCGATTTCTCAGAAGAGGGTTGGGCGATGCGCAAACCTCGAAAGAAGAAGAAATAATGAAAAAGCCCCGATGAAACGGGGCTTTTTTACATTAATAAGGTATCTGTCTTATGACAGCAGGCTATCGGCCAACTGCTCCAGCTGTGCCTCATCGGCAGACTTCATGCGAGAGCGGATAGTAACCATTGGCTCTACTATTTCACAGTCCTTCAGACCCTCAATCATCGAACGCATCACTTTTCCTGCCGCTGGTGCCCAACTACCATTTTCAATGATACCGAAGCGACGCTTCTGATAGTTCTTGATCTGCAGATGGTAGAGGAAATCATGCATAATGGGGAACACGCCACCATCGTAGCTCGATGCAGCCACCACAACAGTAGGATAACGGAAAGCATCCTCGATGACTTCAGCCATATCCGAACGACTCAGATCGCTCACTACCACTTTTTTAGCTCCCTTCTTGCTGAGAATCTCTGCCATACGCTCTGCAGTAGCAGCCGTTCCACCATGAATACTGGCATAGGCAATGAGTATGCCCTCACTCTCCGGCTCGTACTTGCTCCAAGTATCATAGAGTTTCACTGCCTCAGCCAGCGCCTCACCCTTGAGCACAGGACCATGCAGCGGACAGATGGTCTGGATATCTAAGGCAGCTGCCTTCTTGAGGACGTTCTGAACCTGTATGCCATACTTGCCACAGATATTAAAATAGTAACGGCGAGCCTCACAAGCCCAGTCGTCAGTCTCATTGACCAAAGCACCAAATTTGCCGAATCCATCGGCAGAGAAGAGCACTTTATCAAAGGTGTCGTAGCTCATGATCACCTCAGGCCAATGCACCATTGCAGCCGTGATAAACTTCAGTTCATGCTTGCCTAACGAGAGAGTATCACCCTCCTTGACTGTCATCACGCGCCCCTCGAAGTTAAAGCCTTCGAAGAAATTGGAAAGCATCTTCGCAGCCTGAGCGCTACACACCAGTTGCAATCCCGGATAAGTCTCCAGCATCCAGGCAATCAGTGCCGAGTGGTCGGGCTCCATATGATGAGCCACCAGATAGTCAGGCTGGCGACCATTAAGAGCAGCCTGGAGGTTTGCTTTCCATTCCTCACCCTTGCGACGATCTGCAGTATCCATTACTGCAATCTTCTCATCGTCGATGAGATAGGAATTATAACTCATGCCCTCAGGCACCACATACTGACTCTCAAACAGATCGATGTCAAGATCGTCAACACCGATGTACTTAATCGTATCACTAATCATGTCCATATCTTTTAATTATTCTTTTCCATTTCCTTCAGAGCCGCCTCCAACTCTTGTTTCTTTTTCTCCGCAAATGTCAGATCCACGCTGTTGTGAATGCTCTGGCACACATTAGCAGAGAACTGCTGAGCCTCAGCAATCACCTGATCCCACAAGGTTTCAGGCACACCCTCATCGAGCATTTGATGGGTAACACCATATTTCACCAGTCCATAGACAAAGCCTGCGTTGAAATTATCGCCTGCACCAATGGTACTGACTGTCTCTGTCTTAGCAATAGCATATTGCTTACTGATACCCCCCTGAGCCCTCAACTCCAATGGCTCTGCACCTCTGGTACAGATGAAGTTCTTACAATAAAACGATATCTGCGAACGATAGAGACTATCGGCATCCGACTTGTTGAACATCACCTCAAAATCTTCCTTGCTGCCCCTGATCACATCAGCCAGCTCCAGGTTCTCAAGGATATTAGGCGTAACCTTCATCACCTCACTGGCATGAGAGGCACGGAAGTTCACGTCATAATAAAGGATAGCACCCCTATTATGGGCATATTCCAAAAAGGAGAATACTTGTGAACGAATCACCGGATTCACCGCATAAAACGAGCCAAACATCACGATATCATCAGCCTGAATATCCGGGAGGTTGAAGTCGAGCCGATCGTGCGGATGATCCTTATAGAAGATATACTCCGCATCGTTCTGCTCATTCAAGAAAGCCAATGAGATAGGCGACTTCGACTCCGGATAGACAGTCATACAACTGGCATCCACATGATTGTCTTCCAAGAAACGGATAATTCTCTGTCCCACCCGATCGTTACCCGTCTCACTGATAAATGCCGCATTCACGCCAACACGCCCCAATGAGATCAGACCGTTGAACACCGAACCGCCTGGAACAGCACCTATAGGTTGTTCGTTTTTGAAAATGATGTCGAGAATCGTTTCACCTATACCAATTACCTTACGCATAATGATTAAAATATCCCTCCTATGGAATCATTTATTACTCAGCGCGCAAAGTTACGAAAAAAAATCGGAGTTCCCACGAAAAATCGAGTGATTTTGAGTAACTTTGCACGCAAAATGACAAAATATAACACATACACCCTCAAAAACGGTCTCCGCATCATCCATCTGCCATCAGACTCTCAGGTGGTATTCTGCGGTTACGATATTGCTGCCGGTACACGCAATGAGCTACCTGGCGAAGAAGGACTTGCCCATTTCTGTGAGCATATGAGTTTCAAGGGTACCGCCCGTCGCAATGCCATTCAGATCATCAATGCCATTGAAGGATTAGGAGGCGAACTGAATGCCTTCACCAACAAGGAAGATACGGTTTATTATGCCGCCATCTCCAAAGAGCATTTCTCTCAGGTCATCAATGTGCTGACTGATATCGTGTTCCATAGTCAGTATCCTCAGCAAGAAATCGACAAGGAAGTGGAGGTGATATGCGACGAGATCGAGAGTTACAACGACTCTCCAGCCGAACTGATCTACGATGAATTCGAGAATTTACTGTTCGAAGGGCATCCCCTCGGTCATAATATCCTTGGCAATGCAGACCAGTTGCATACCTACACCACCACTGATGCCCTCCGCTTCGTTCGTCGTAACTACCAACCAGAGAACATGGTGTTCTTCGTCTATGGCGACATCGACTTCAAGCGCCTGTGTAAGAACCTCGAACAGCTGACACCTGACAATAACCTACCACCTGCCGAACCTTCCCAGCAGGCATCGGTAACACAGAAAAAAGCCCAATTCATCGAGCAAAACCGCTCTACCCACCAAGCCCATGTGATGACTGGCTGTCGTGCTTATGCCTATAATGACCCCCGCCGACTGACGCTCTACCTCCTTAATAATATATTAGGTGGACCAGGCATGAATGCCCGGCTGAACCTCTCACTACGAGAACGGCACGGACTGGTATATACGGTAGAGAGCACGATGGCAACCTATGGTGATACCGGCATCTGGAGCATCTACTTCGGGTGCGATCACCACGACATCAACCGTTGTCGCCGACTGGTGCGCCATGAGTTGGACCGTCTGATGCAGAAGCCCCTCAGCAGCCAGCAGCTGATTGCAGCCAAGCGTCAGCTGAAAGGACAGCTCGCCATTGCCTGCGATAACCGCGAACAGTTTGCCCTTGACTTCGGAAGAAGCTATCTCCACCATGGGCACGAGCGCGACCTTGAAACGCTCTATCGACGAATCGACACAATCACCGCCGAAGAACTCCAGACTGTTGCCTGCGATCTCTTCGACCCCAACAATATGACCACACTGATATTCAAATAGTAAAAAGCCCTGGTGCTCACGCGTCAGGGCTTTTTAAAGTTGTTTTCAGTTATCATGCATACTTACAAAGATAGTGGCGCATCGCTTTGCGGGCTGAACCGAGGCGGTGCTCCACACTTTTATACCCCTCACCTAATGCACGGGAGATCTCACCAACCTTCATACCATCATAGATATGCATACGATAGATCTCACGGCAATTCTCTGGCAGACGGGCCAGACCACGCTCCATCTGCTCCATCACCTCACGGGCTGAAAGGATGGACTCGTCGCTGGTCAGTTCACTACAAACACCTTTGATATAGTGCTCATACTGCTCAACAGCTGAGTGGTGACGGAAATAATCATACACTTGATTGCGTGTCATGGCAAAGACCAGAGCCGGCAAGGTGATCTCAGAGATCATCTTGTCGGAGGTCAACAGACGGAGGAAGACATTCTGCACGATGTCCTCCGCCAGATAGCAGTCACCCAGACGACTGCCGGCATAAGCCAGCAGCTCGTCACGGTGAGAGATGTAATAATTGGTTATCAGCGTCTGATTACTCATTTACAACCTTTTGAATCGTTCCATCCGCATTGTAGTACAAACGCTGGATCTTCAATGAGCGCAGATGAGTGATGTCATTTGAAGGCACACAATCATGATAGCACAGATACCACTGACCCTTGAACTCTACGATAGAGTGATGAGTGGTCCAACCTACTACTGGATCAAGAACCACACCCTGATAACGGAAAGGTCCGTAAGGAGAGTCACCAATAGCATAGCAGAGATAATGGCTGTCACCTGTAGAGTAAGAGAAATAGTACTTACCATTATACTTATGCATCCAAGAGGCCTCGAAGAAACGGTGGGGATCGCCAGCCTTCATGGGCTCACCATTCTCGTCGAGAACCACCACACCACGAGGTGCTTCTGCGAACTGCTGAACATCGTCGCTCATGCGAACCACACAGCTATTGATGGCTGGTGAATCGGCTGTAGTGAAGAGTTCACCTTTGTGGTCAGGTGCTGCACCCAGGTCGATAAGACCGTTTTCATCGCCATATTTGCCATAAATCGGAGCCAGACCATTAGGCAGCGGATGCCACCACTGGAGCTGTCCACCCCAAAGACCTCCGAAGTAACAATAGATCTGTCCGTCATCATCCTTAAACACACAGGGATCGATAGAGAACGAACCACGAATAGGCTTGTCCATTGGCTTGAACGGACCTTCGGGCTTATCAGCCACCGCTACACCAAGACGGAACACACCATCAGAAGCCTTAGCAGAGAAGATCAGATAATACTTGCCATCCTTCTCCACACAGTCGTTGTCCCACATCTGCTTCTCAGCCCAGGGCACATCCTTCACATCGAGAATCACACCATGATCGGTAGCCTCATCGTTTTCTACATCATCCCATGAAAGCACATGATAGTCCTTCATCTGGAAGTGTCCGCCATCATCATCGAAGCACTCACCTGCATCCCAGTCGTGAGAGGGATAGATGTACAGACGACCGTTAAACACATTGGCTGAAGGGTCAGCCATATAATCACTCGGGAACAAATAACGTGGTAATTTTGCCATAATCGTTAATTTTTAAGATTGTTTATTGATATATTATTAGTTATGATTACTGATTCTGCGCCGTGCAGCCAGCTCAGCTTGCATATTCTCATTATATTCTTTTGTGATCGGATAGAAATGGAGTGCTACCACACCAATAGCAAACAGGATGGCTGGAATGATGCTCGACACCAGACGGATACCCTCCAAAGCACTGTCGTTCTGTACAAACACATCGCCAGAGACATAACCGAACATCGAGATGATGATACCTGCGATAGCACCACCAAAGCCCAAGCCTAACTTCAGGGCAAGTACGATGCCCGAGAAGCAGAAGCCCGTAGCACGACGATGACTCTCATATTCTATATGGTCAGCCACATCACCAATCATTGCCCACAACAAAGGGATAGTTGGTGCATAAGCCAGTGAGCGCAAGAAGTTGAGGACAAACAGCAGACTGACATCCGTTGGTGAGGGGATATAGAACAGAGCCGTGAAGAAAGCCGTCAGCGACAGGCAGACGACAAAGGTATTCTTCTTTCCGTATCTGTTTGCCAGATAACGTGACAAGCAGATCACTCCCAAGAACTGCACGACGGCACCCATCATATTGAATACAGAAAATCCTGCAGAATAAGCCTGCTCCTGATCGATTGACAGGCCGAAGAATGTCAGGAACTCATAGAGTGAGCGCTGATCGACATTATGCTGAAAATAGAAATTCATGGCGGAGCCCCACATAGCCAATGTGATAAAGAGCGCAAAGGTCAGTAAGGCCATCGAGTTCCAGGAGATATTCGAAACGGTGTCTTTGATATCCTTTTTGATATTCACTTTCTGGGCTGGTGGCGGCTGGATACGCTCTTTGGTAGAGAAAAACGTCACGCCAAACAGGATCAGGGCGACAGCAGAATACAGCATCACCGTAGCTGTCCATCCTCGCGGCTGGTCTCCACCTCCCAACTGATTCACCAGCGGAAGTGTCAAGCCTTGTACCACAAACTGAGCTATCGTCACCAAGATGAAACGGATGGTGGTGATGCTGGTGCGTTCACGGATATCGCTGGTCATCACACCGCCCAATGAAGTATAAGGTATATTATTAAAGGAATATACGGTCATCAGCAGTACATAAGAGATGGTGGCATAGGTGGCAACCATCCCTTTCTCCTCAATGCCAGGATTGTAGAAGGCAAGCATATAGAAGATACAGAAAGGTATTGCCGTCCAGAGAACCCAAGGACGGAACTTTCCCCAACGGGTCTTGGTACGGTCGGAGAGAATACCTACCAGCGGGTCAACGACAATGGCGGACAGACTACCTATCATCAAGATGCTGCCTGCCACAGCACCATCCAGTCCAAATACATCCGTATAGAACTTCAACTGGAATATCATCATCATCTGGAACACCAGATTGGCAGCAGCATCCCCCATTGAATAGCCGACCTTCTCACCAAATGATACTTTCTGAGTTGCAAAACTCTTCATTTCTTTATTTCTTCTAAATACTGAACAATGATAACTGAGTGCAAAGATAGAGAAAAAATCTTCAAAAGACAATCTCATATGTCACAATTGTTTTTGAAATTGTTTCATTCCGCAAAGAAAAAAACATTTTTTACCCGTTTAACCGATATTTTTTAGTATTTTTGCAACGTCAAATCAACAATTATGAGAAAAATCTTATGTATCATTGCGACACTCCTTTGTGTCTCTACTATCGAAGCTAAAGTCAGCCTTGCCCAATTATTCCAATCGGGTATGGTCCTTCAGAGAGGTAAATCCATCCCTGTTTGGGGAAAGGCAGAGACAGGCGAACTGGTTACCATCAGATTCAACAACAAGCAATATGCGACGACAGCCGACCTACAAGGTCATTGGCATATCAACCTGCCGAAGATGAAAGCGGGCGGTCCATATACTATGACTATAGGCGATATTGTGCTTACTAATATATTAATAGGTGACGTATGGCTTCTCTCCGGACAATCGAACATTGATGTCACAATAGAACGTGTCTATCCGCAATATACCAAAGAGATTGATACCTACGAGAATCCTAATATCCGTCTTTTCCGTGTACAGAACGAGACTGCCGTACAGGGTGTAAAGGATGATATCCGTCCTACATCCATCAATTGGAAACCTGTCAATAAGGAAAATGCCTGGCTATTCTCCGCCGCTGGCTACTTTCTTGGTAAACGGATGTATGAAAAGACCAACGTACCTCAAGGCATTATCGTGAACAGCTGGGGAGGAACACCTATCGAGGCCTGGATCTCTGCCGACTCACTGCGCGAGGACTACCCCCAACTGATTAAGAGAGCGGAGTTCTTTAAGAACGACGACTACGTGAAGGCTCAGGCACAGGCAAATATGCAAGCGGAAAGGCAATGGCAGAAGATACTTAAGAACACCGACCCAGGTATCCAGGAAGACTGGACTGCACTATCATTTGACGACAGCGAGTGGAAGCCCGTGAGCCAGTGGGACACCAAATGGGCCATTTCACCGACAACCCACCGCCCTGTGGTTGGTACACTCTGGCTGCGCCAACATATCACGATCGACAAGGCTCATGCCGGCAAACCAGCTCGCCTGCTGTTAGGAACTCTCTTCGATCAGGACTTTACATATTTGAACGGACAGCAGATCGGCCATACGGGCTATCAGTATCCTCCACGCCGCTATGACATCCCTGAAGGACTGCTACGTGAGGGTGATAACGTGATTACCGTCCGTTTCATCAACAAATACGGCTTAGCACATTTTATTCCTGAAAAGCCCTATCTGATCGCTTTCGGAGAGGACCGTTTCAGTCAGAACCCTATGCCGGCCGACGTGATTCCACTGAGCGAGACCTGGAAGATGCAGCTGGGTGCAGAGATGCCCAATTGTCCAAGTGGCGATATCTCACTGCAGAATATCCCTACCACCCTCTACAATGCTGTGCTCTATCCCTTGGCCCCCTACGCCCTTTCTGGTGTGGTTTGGTATCAGGGTGAGTCGAACACAGGCAATCCTGCTCCCTATGCTGATTACCTGAAGAAGATGATGGGTTGCTGGCGCGACAGCTGGAAGGACCAGAAGATGCCATTCGTCATCGTACAGCTTGCCAACCATGACGGACGTCAGCAGACAGGTTTCCCCTCACCTATCACACCCCAGACATCACCAGTCAAAAGCGGATGGGCTGCTCTCCGCGAGGCTCAGCGCATCACTGCCAAGAATGATCCAAGAGCCGAACTGGCTGTTATCAACGATCTCGGAGAAACCGTTGACATCCACCCGCTCCGTAAGAAGGAAGTGGCAGAACGTATCGGTCTCTGCTTCGATCGCCTTATATATAATAATAAGGTGAACCTCTCACCTGAGGTAATCTCAAGTGAAGTGAAGGACGGAAATATCATTCTCACACTCGACCAGCCCATACAACCTGGCAAACTCAACGAGTTCGAGGTGGCTGGTTCTGATGGCATCTTCCAAAACGCAGAGGCCACTGCCGATGGGAACAACATCACCATCCTCTCACCTCTTACCTCTCAGTCCTTACCGCTGAAAGTGCGCTATGCCTGGAAAGACGACCCGAAGACGGCTAATGTCCGTTCTCTATCAGGGCTCCCCATGTCGTCGTTTGAACTCGAAGTGAAGAAATAACAAGAACCAAATAACAATTATTATCAATTATGGCAACATCTAATGAAAACAAAGGCTTTTATAAGCTTTCTTGGCTCCAGCGCATCGGCTTCGGCTCTGGTGACCTGGCGCAGAATCTGATTTTCCAGACTACATGTATGTATCTGCTGTTCTTCTACACTGATATCTACGGACTCGATGCCGTTGATGTCTCTGTGATGTTCACAGTGGGTAATGTAGCCAATGTGATTTGGGATCCCATCGTAGGCGCCCTCATCGACAAGAACAATCCTAAGTTGGGTAAGTATCGTGCCTACTTGGTATTCGTAGGTATCCCCCTCACGGGCTTTGCCATCCTCTGCTTCTGGAACGGCTTTGCTCCGTCATTGCTCTACGCTTATATCACGTATATCGCCATGACGCTGCTCTACACCTTTATCAACGTGCCTTATGGTGCCCTGAACTCTTCACTCACCCGTGACACCGATGAGATCACTATCCTCACCTCAGTCCGTATGTTCATGGCAAACTGTGGTGGTCTCGCCGTAGGTTCAGGTCTGCCTCTGCTGATTGCCTATTTCACCAACGAGCCTGCCGAGGGTCTGCCGAAGGATCCTGCTGCCTGGTTTACCACCATGACCATCTATGCATGTGTGGGTCTGGCCCTGCTGTTCTTCTGCTTCAGCCAGTGTAAGGAGCGCGTGGTGATGGATGCCAGCGAGGCTGCTAACGTGAAGATCAGCGACCTGTGGATGGAGTTCTTCCACAACCGTCCCCTGCGTATCATCGCTTTCTTCTTCATCACCGCCTTCGCCATGATGTCGATCGGTAATGCCGCCGGTGCTTACTTCATCAACAGCAACATGCACGGCTCACCCGACCAGTTGTCAATCTTCATGGGACTTGGTTCTGCACCTTCGTTCATCTTCATGCCCCTTGTGCCGATGATCAAGAAGATGGTGGGTAAGAAGAATATGTTCTATATCTTCCTCGGCATCGCCATCATCGGTATGGGATTCCTTTATGTAGCAGCTAAGATGGAAGAGCCCAGCATGACGATTGTCTATATCGCCCAGTTCGTGAAGTCAACGGGTGTTATCGTGGCTACAGGTTACATGTGGGCACTGGTGCCTGAGGTCATCTCTTACGGTGAGTATGTCAGCGGCAAACGTATTGCCGGTATCGTGAACGCCCTGACGGGTATCTTCTTCAAGGCTGGTATGACCTTAGGCAGTGTGGTGGCTCCCGCTATCCTCGCCTACGTATCTTACAATCCTGAGGTGATTGAGCAGACTCCCGAGGCTCAGGAGGGTATCCTCTGGCTCGTATGTGTCATCCCCGCAGCCCTGTTGCTTCTCGCTATGTTTATCATCTCTAAGTACGAACTAACCGACGAGGTGATCGACGATATCAACAAGAAGATTGAGGCCCGCAGCTAAAAAGAAGATCTTTATGAAAAGAGGATGCTTTTTGGTAGCCCTGCTCTGTATGACAGTTGCTACTGTCTATGGAGACCCTGTGGAGATACAGGCAGGGAAGACAGACGTGAAGGTGGAGTTCTACACCCCGTCGATCGTTCATATCGTCAAGTCGCCAACTGGTCATCAATATTCCAAACAGAGTCTGGTGGTTATCGCCAGTCCTGAGAATGTCAACGTCACTCAGAAGGGGAACACCCTGATGAGTGACGTTCTCACTGTAAAGGTTGATGCCAAGACGGGTGCCATCACTTTCAGCGCCAAGGGTAAGACCCTGCTTCGTGAGAAGGGAGCCTGCACCTTTGAGCCACGCACGGAGGGACCAGATGCTGGTGCCTATCGTGTAACACAGACCTTCCAGCTTGACAAAGACGAGGCTATCTACGGCTTAGGCACCATCCAGAACGGCAAGATGAACCGCCGGGGGGAACATAAGCTGATGGAGCAGTCGAACTTAGAGGATTTCCAAAGTGTCCTGCAGTCCATCAAGGGCTGGGGTATCTTTTGGGATAACTACTCCCGCACCCAGTTCGACGATGATGCAACCAAAGGCATGTCGTTCTCTTCAGAGGTGGGCGATTGCGAAGACTATTACTTCATGTACGGCGGATCTGCCGATGGTGTCATTGCCCAGATGCGCCACCTCTCTGGTGATGTGCCGATGTTCCCGCTCTGGACCTACGGCTTCTGGCAGTGCAAGGAGCGTTATAAGAGTGCCCAGGAGCTCTTAGGTGTCGTTGATCAGTACCGCCAGTTGCAGGTGCCACTCGATGGTATCATCCAGGACTGGCAGTACTGGGGCTCCAACTATCTGTGGAACGCGATGGACTTCCTGACGGAAGAATATGCCGACGGACAGAAGATGATCGATGAGGTACACCAGAAGAACGCCCACTTTATGATCTCCATCTGGGCGAGTTTTGGTCCGAAGACCAAGGCCTATCGTCAGCTCGATGAGAAAGGACTGCTCTTCGACTTTGCCACATGGCCCCAGAGCGGACTGACCTTCTGGCCCCCACGCCTGGACTATCCCTCTGGTGTGCGTGTCTATGACGCTTTCTCACCTGTAGCTCGTGACATCTACTGGCAAAACCTGAAGAACCTGTTTGATAAGGGTGTCGATGGCTGGTGGATGGACTCTACTGATCCCGATTTCTTTGATCCGAAGGAGGCTGACTACGATCACAAGGCTGGCAACGGCACCTGGCGCTCCCTGCGCAATGCCTTCCCCTTGGAGACAGTTCGTGGTGTCTATCAGGCCCAGCGCAAGGAGTCCGAACAGAAACGTGTGTTCATCATGACGCGTTCTGCCTTTGCGGGTCAGCAGCACTACGGCTCGAATATGTGGAGTGGCGATGTGGCTTCTTCATGGGATATGCTGCGCAAGCAGCTGCCTGCCGGACTGAGTTACTCGCTGACAGGCAATCCGAACTTCAATACCGACATCGGCGGTTTCTTCTGCGGTTCCTATAACACCCAGGGAAGTGGCTCCGCCCCTAAGAACCCGCAATACCAGGAGCTCTATGTGCGTTGGATGCAGTATGCCCTCTTCTGTCCCATCTTCCGCAGTCATGGTGCCGATGCCCCACGAGAGATCTGGCAGTTTGGTAAGAAAGGCGAGCCCGTCTATGACGCCATCGAGAAGATGATCCGTCTGCGTTATCGCCTCATACCTTATTTATATAGTACCGCCTGGCAGGTAACCAGCAACAACGAGAGCTACCTCCGTCCACTGTTCAGCGACTTCGCTCACGACAAGCGCGTCTGGGATATGACCGATGAGTTTATGTTTGGTCGTTCTATCTTGGCAGCGCCTGTGGTGGAAGCCCAGTTTACTGAGGAGCAGATCATCAAGGAAGATGCGATGACAGGTTGGGACAGAAAAGAAGTGAAGACCCAACAGGCGAATCGTGTTGACTGGTCAGCCCCAAAGACTGCCACCAAGTACCTGCCGAAAGGCGCTACATGGTACGATTTCTGGACTAATCAGCAGTACAGAGGTGGACAGACCATTACGCTCCAGACTCCACTCGACCGCGTGCCGATGTTTGTACGTGCCGGTAGCATCCTGCCCCTTGCCCCAGAGATGCAGTATGTAGGTGAGAAGGCATGGGATCAGCTTGAGATCCGTGTCTATCCTGGTGCCGACGGCTCTTTCCTCCTCTATGAAGACGAGGGTGACAGCTATCAGTATGAGAAGGGTGCCTACGCCACCATCGCCTTCCAGTGGCATAACGCCACCAACACGCTGACGATCGGGGCACAGCAAGGCAGCTATCCAGGTATGCTAAAGTCACGCCAGTTCGTCATCGTTCTACCTGATGGCACCTCGAAGACTGTTGATTACAAAGGCCAGAAGATTGAGATCAGTCTCTGATTGTATAATATTTGGATTCGGGCGGATGGTCTGACATATATTCCGAATTATTTTTCGTACCTTTGCAGCCGTATGGTGGACATTAAGGTAACATATAGGCTGACAAGTCGGTTGTCGATGCGCATCGTCAAAAATGGCGATGTGCATGTGTCGGCTCCTATCGGTATGCCTCGAGGAAAAGTGGTGGCGTTTATCGAGGAACATCAAGACTGGATTGACAAGGCTAGGAAGAAGTCGTATGAGCGTCAGAAGCAACGAGCGACATTCTTCAATAAACTGCCATTAGCCACTCGAGAACAGGCTGACGAAGCACTGAAGCGATTGAAGACGCTGGTGGAGCCAATGGTGGAAAAGCATTCTAAAGAGATGGGCGTTAAACCGAGTATCGTCTATTTCAAGCCCACCATCTCGCGCTGGGGTCAGTGTAACATCCGCAATCACAGCATCTGCATCTCGACCTTCGTATTGTTGCTACCAGAGTGGTGTGTCGAGCATGTGGTAGTTCACGAACTGTGCCATCTCATAGAACCAAGCCATAATGCCTGCTTCTATGCCCTCATGGACAAATATTTCCCTCGCTGGCGTGAAGCCCGCAAGGAGACACATAGGGTTTGTAGGATGAAAGAGGATAAAAAGGATAGTAGATGAAAATCATCCATGTCGATATGGACCAGTTCTATGCAGCTGTGGAACAGCGTGACAATCCAGAACTGAAGGGCAAACCAATAGCGGTGGGACATGATGCCGAACGCGGTGTGGTGTCAACGGCCAGCTACGAGGCCAGGCAGTTCGGGGTGCATTCTGCCCAGTCCATTCAGGTAGCCAAGCGTCTGTGTCCGCAACTGATTATCGTTGAGCCACACTTTCAACGGTATAAGGAAGTGTCGGCACAGTTGCATGAGATTTTCCATGACTATACGGATCTGATTGAACCTATCTCACTCGACGAAGCCTTCCTCGACGTAACGGAGAATAAGAAAGGGATAGAGTTAGGCGTGGATATTGCCCGTGAGATTAAGCAGCGGATCCGTGAGACAACAGGACTGACGGCATCGGCAGGTGTGAGCTACTGTAAGTTCCTGGCAAAAATCGCCTCCGACTGGCGCAAGCCCGATGGGCTGACCATTATTCATCCCGACAAGGCTTTAGACTTTATCGCCCAACTGAAGATAGAAAAGATCTGGGGCATTGGGCAGAAGACGGCAGAGAAGATGCACCGAATGGGTATCTTCACAGGTTTGGATCTGAGGAACACGTCGCTCAGCCGACTGTCACAGGAGTTTGGCAAGATGGGGCAGATGTTCTATGACTTCTCACGAGGGATAGACAACAGACCCGTTATCTCCGAATGGGAGCGCAAGTCTGTCAGTTGTGAACAGACGTTTGAGTCGGACATCAGCGAGAACTCTATTGTCACCATCCATCTGTATCACACAGTGCTGGAACTAGTCAGGCGCATCGAGAAGAATGACTTCGAGGGGCGCACACTGACACTGAAGGTTAAGTTCCTGGACTTTCAACAAATCACCCGCAGTATCACTGTTGACCATATTCTCCGAACCAAAGACGACATTCTGCCGTTGGCCAAGCAGCTGATACAAAGTGTGGAATTTCATTCTCACCCCATCCGTCTGTTAGGCTTAGGCGTATCTAATCCAGGAAATAACGGGGGACTAACCTCTCGCCAGGTGGTATGGCGTGAATTAGAATTAGAATTCGAGCCCTGGCCAGACAAAGAACAATAAATGGAAAAGAAAAGTCCTCGCTGGTTGAGCGAGGACTTATTATTTAGAGTGAATACTCCAGCATTACGAAGGAGTAAGGCTCCACATCGAGCGAGAACTTCTTTTGGGCTTTCACCTGTGACTTCACAGGAGCGATGGGCTGAGCCTCGAAGTTGTTCTCATCATTCGGCTGTCCTGCAAGCACTGTCTTGGTTGCCATCTTCTTCACACCAAAACGACTCAGGTCGATATTGGCTTTCTTGGCTTCGGCGCTGGCATTACAGATCTTCACGAAGAGCTTACGTGTCTTAGTGTTCAAGATCACACTTTGACCATAGTGCACATTCTCCATCGGCTGGATGGCATCGGCGGCATCACCCTCGAACTTCACGCAGTCGCCATACCAATAGTTACCTGAAGACTGTCCGAAGAGCTGCTGTACATAGTAGCTGCAGGTGAGGAACGGGCGCTCGTTGTCGTAATAGATCATATCGGGATTCCACTGGGTACCGTCCTTGCGGGCGAAGAGAGGTGCGTATGAAGTCATAGCCACTACATCGGCATTACGCTCTACATGCAGCAGATAAAGACCCTCAGCAAGAGCATCAATCAGCTTCTTGTCCTTAGCGGCATACTCACCCAGATAAACCTTCGTCTTGGCATCACGGGGATAGCTGTCGTACTGACGCTTGTTCAGGAAGAACTCATTGGGTTCGTAGTAGTGCTCGTCGAGGATAGGCATGCCAAGTTCATTGGCGAGCTTCCAACCAGCCTCATAGTCGGGGTTGTCTGCATGTGAGCCAGGGCCAGCAGTACCAACGATGACAATCTCAGGGTGAGCCTTCGTCACGCGTTCATATATATATTTAAAGCGCTCGATGAACTCTGGAGAGATCTTCTCCTCGTTACCGATACCCAGATATTTCAGGTTGAAGGGCTTGGGATGACCTTGATCAGCACGCATCTTTGCCCACTTGTTGGTAGCGGGATCGCCATTTGCCCACTCGATGAGGTCGATAGCCTCAGCCACCCACTCGTCCATCTCCGACATAGGCACGACATCCTGAGCCTGGGTAGGCCACATGTTCCAACCACCATTGGTGCCCTGACAGCTCACACCTGAAGGCAGGATGGGTACGGGCTCCATACCGAGATCCTCACAGAACTGGAAATACTCGAAGTAGCCGAGGGCACAACTCTGATGGTAACCCCAGGTGTTCTTGAGCTGACGACGTGTCTCCTTCGGACCAATGGTAGTCTTCCAACGGTAGGTATTCCAGAAACCATCACCTCCACCATGAACCACACAACCACCAGGGAAGCGCATGAACTTCGGATTGAGGTCAGCCAATGCCTGAGCCAGATCCTTACGCAGACCATGCCCCTTATAGGTATCCTCTGGCATCAACGATACCACATCTACATCCATATCACCATTGTCAAGCGCCAGAATCATCAGAGAGGCTTTCTGACAAGTTGAATCAGGTGTGAGCACAGCCTCAAACTTCTGCCAGTTGCCTGCCTCCACCTTGAAGCATGCCTCTGCCAGGAGCTTAGGATCAGCTGGGGGCCAACCTGGCTTCTGCTCCACGAGGGCTACACGTACATTCTTGGCATCACCTTTCACATTACGCATGAAGGCAGAGAAATCATACTTCTCACCAGCCTTCACCGAGATGCCGTCGAAACCATCGTTCTGCAGACCGAAGCCTCGCCAGCCCTTGTAGTCATAAAATTCCTTCGTGCGCTCTACATGAAGACGCATATAGTGGGCATTGTTGGCATGAACGGGGTTTTCTACACAGGTCTCCAGGAATCCCAAAGAATGACCTGGGCGGATCTGCTTCCAAGCAGTACCCGGCCCCCAACCATCGCGGTCGGCCGGACTGAACTCGAAAGAGCCGTTCTGCACTAACTCTGCATAGAGACCACCATCAGCAGAGTTGTTGATGTCCTCAAAGAAAATACCGATTAATTCATCACTAATTGCCTTTCCGCCAGCTGGGGCGTTCATCGGCTTCTGAGCATGGAGGCTCATGGTGGCTGCTACAAGGGCAGCACATAGAATAGATCGTTTGTACATAGTTGATATTATTGTTTGTTATTAATGAGTCTTACTTCATAAATCTCGCCAATCTGCTTTTGAGGCTTAGCCACAAACTTCACCCGAACCTGTTTCTTACCCTTCAGGGCTTCGGCGGGGATGGGATATTCTTCGTACTTGAACTGTGAGGTGCGATACTTGCCAGTGTTGTTGACTGATGTCACCAGCACGTCATCCACCAAGATATCAAACTCATGACTCTTCCATTCGCCTACACCCCAGTACTTCAGACGGAGACTCAGGTCGGTCTTACCACCTGTCTGCATCAGGTAACTGAAGTAGTGACCATCTCGGGCATCACGGAAGAACACATCATTGGTGTTACCCACAAACGAGTCGTCGGTCTCCATGAAGTGATCACTCTCAGGCTGTTGCTCACCAGGCTGCACCTTGTCAGTGGTGCGCTCCTCAAGAGCCTGACGCTCCTGTTCCTGCTTAGCGAGATTGTCGAGGTAACCCCTGTAGCTGTCCTCCGAGAGAGCGAGCCAATACATCATATAACGTGCGTCGTGGAGCTCGAAGAATGGCATGAGTTCATTGCGGAGCTCATGCACCATTTTCGTTGAAATGGTGAAATGGAGCGGCTTGCCATCGATGGGCTGCAACTGATCGGCGATGCTCTCAATGTCGTTATTAATTAAAATAGGTGCCTGATCAATGGGCAGTTTTTTGCCAACTGCCAACTGACCGAAGCGGCTGTCGTCAGCTATCAGCATAGCCAGATCCTCTGTACCTGTCTTCATCGCCAGCATGATAGGACCATGCATCAGGGCGATATACTGCGACAGGTTCGGCATATATCTTACGCTGTTGTGCATGGGGAATTGGATATCCACCACATCACCCTTCTTCCACTGGCGATCGATGGTGACATAGGATGACGGACCTGAAATGATGCTGACTGGCTGACCGTTTACCTTCACGCTAAACTGACCTGGTTTGACCCAACCAGGATAACGCACCTGCAGGGCAAACTGACCTTTACCCTGAGTGATGGTGATCTTACTGCTCTCGGCATAAGGGAAGTTTGTCTCCTGACGGAGCTGTATGCCCTTCTCTTTCCAGTTCAGTTCTGAAGCCACAAAGAGATTTACGAACAGAGCATTCTCGTGGTGGGTATATACAAACTGTCCGTATTTGCCGTGATTCTCCATTCCTGTACCCACACAGCACCACATGGCCTCGTTGGGAGCAGAGTAGTTGCGATAATGGCGTGGACGGGCTGAGGTGAAATAGACATATCCACCATGCTCTGGATGCTGGGTGGAGAGGATATGGTTAAACATCGCCAGCTCATAGAAATCAGCGAAGCGAGCCTCTGGGTTACGACGATGCAGATCCTCTGTCAGCTTCATCATATTATTCGTGTTACAGCTCTCAGGACCATCGATATCCTGCACGAAGTCCTGACACGCCTCCTTACTGGGGAAGTGCTCGCGACGACTGTTGCCACCAAAGGCCAGTGAACGCTCACCTGTCACTATCTCCCAGAAGTAGGCACCTGCTGTATGATAAGCCTCATCGCCTGCCAACTCAGCAATACGTTCGAAACCAATCACCTTAGGCACCTGCGTGTTGGCATGCATATTGTCGAGAATGTCGCGACGCTGCATCAGCGGGTTGAGCAGTCGGCGGTGTGAGAAACGCTTGGCTGCAATAAGGTATTTCTGATCACCAGTAATAGCATAGGCATCAGCCAGCACTTCGTTCATACCACCATGCTCTGTATCAAGGGCATGTTCCACCTGAGCATCAGTCAGTCCTGATGTCAGGTCAATGGCCCAGTCGCAGAAACCAAGGAAGAGCTGCTTGGCCTGTTCGTTGCCGCAATACACCCATGCATCGCGCAGACCGGCATACATCTTATGCAGATTATAGAAAGGTACCCAAGAACCATAATAGGGGCCAAAGTCACCTTTCTTGAAAGCCGACCAGATGCGATCGCTGCCAGGCACGCCACCCACATAACCCTTGCCCCAATCGGGGTGGTTCTTGGTATTGGCATCAGCACAGGCCTGCAGTTCACTGATCCAGTACTCCAGTCTCTGACGGCACTCGTCACTGCCCGTTGCAGCGTTGATAGCCATCGCTGTCAGATAATGTCCGCCTACATGTCCGTCGAGTCCATCCCAGTTGGGATACGACTTCCCTTTGGGGGTGAGTCCTGCTTCTTTCAGATAAGGTGCCAACAAACGGTCGTTATCATATTGCAGCAGTGTCTTGATATTCAGGTCACGTGCTTTCTTCAGTGGTCCATCAAGTAAAATTACATCTCCCAAGGGGAACTCATCGGCATAGAGCCGATCTTGTGCCTGAGCATGACCTGCCACAAGCAACAATATCAGTATCCAAGAAAATCTCATACTTAGGTTCATTTTTTTGCGTATAGTTTTGGGGTCATTGTTAATTTTGGCACAAAGGTAAGCATAATTTTTGAATTTCCTTACCTTATTAGAATTTATTAGAATAAAAGTATCACTTTTGCCTACAAAAATAGCGATATAGACAAAAAAGCGAGAGGATTAACCTCTCGCCATTTTATAGATAGCTTCCATATCGGCGGCTTGTAGCACTTTCAAACAGCCGCAGGTGATCTGGTAGTCGCGACTGCACTTACGCGTCATCTCCTTGATCTCCTCATCCGTGATGTCACGACCTATCAGCTCCTTGATGTTAATAGGCATACCGATGGCATGATAGAAACGCTCCATGGCCTCGATACCCTTCAAGGCTGTTGCCTCAGGATCAGTGAAGTCGTTAGGCACATCCATCACATTCACGGCAAAACGAACGAAGCGGCTCAGGTTCTCATGCATCACATAACGAGCCCAACTGGGCCAGATGGCAGCCAGACCGGCACCATGTGTCACATCGAACATACCACTCAGCTCATGCTCCAGCTGATGGGTAGCCCAGTCGTCGCTCACACCACAGCCAGTCAGTCCATTGTGCATCAAGCTACCGCCCCACATAATCTGAGCACGATAACGATAGTCCTCTGGGTTCTTCAGCACAGCGAATACGGCATCTTTGATGTTGCGCAATGCCGCCTCAGCCAAATCAGTGGTAAAGTCCATATCGTCATCCTTGGTGAAATAGCGCTCCATCGTGTGCATCATCATATCCGTCACACCAGCTGCCGTCTGATAAGGAGGCAACGTAAACGTGCGACAGGGGTTCATGATGGCGAACTTGGGGCGAGACAGATTATTGGAATAGCCCAGTTTCACATCACCATCCTCGTTGGTGATCACACTCGACTCACTCATCTCACTACCGGCAGCAGGGATGGTGAGCACAGAAGCCACAGGCAACATCTCCTTAGGCTCAGCCTTGCCCAGATAGAAATCCCATACATCACCTTCGTAAGGCACACCATAGGCGATACACTTGGCAGAGTCAATCACACTACCGCCACCAACGGCAAGGATAAAGTCAATACCCTCCTTACGGCACAGCTCGATACCCTGCTGAGCCAAAGAGAGACGAGGATTGGCACCACACCACCTAAGGTGATATAAGCCACACCGCCCTCCTGCAGCAGACCGCAGATCTTGTCCAACAGTCCTGAACGCACGGCACTCTGACCACCATAATGTACCAGCACCTTTGTGCCACCATATTTCTTCACCAAAAGAGCCACCTGCTCTTCTGACTGATCTCCAAACACCACTTCTGTGGGTGCGTAATAATTGAAATTCTTCATAAATTCTTCGATTTATACTTTTGTGTCATTATTGCTAAAATTAGACTATCAAAAAGGCTAAAAGTCTAACCCTGTACCTTATTATTATAAGACATTAACATTCATTTGTGACGAAAATTTGGTATTTTGCCCGAATAATATTACTTTTGCACTCAAATTTTAAAAATACGTATTTTAAGAATGGAAAACAAGACTTACAAGCGTACGACGGTGACGTCGGCGCTGCCTTATGCTAATGGTGGCGTGCATATCGGACATCTGGCTGGTGTGTATGTGCCTGCCGATATCTATGTGCGCTATCTCCGCTTGAAGAAGCGCGAGGTATTGTTTATAGGAGGTAGCGATGAGCATGGTGTGCCCATCACAGTGCGTGCCCGTAAAGAGGGGATTACTCCACAGGATGTAGTAGATCGTTATCATAAGATGATCAAGGACTCGTTCGAGGAGTTTGGTATCTCGTTCGATATCTATAGCCGTACAACTTCTGAGACGCATCATAAATTTGCCGCAGACTGGTTCAAGAAACTCTACGACGAGGGCAAGCTCACTGAGGAGACCACCGAGCAGCTCTACGATGAGGAGGCTAAGCAGTTCTTGGCCGATCGCTACGTAACTGGCGAATGCCCCTATTGCCATAATGAAGGTGCCTACGGCGACCAGTGTGAGAAGTGTGGACGCGACCTCTCGCCTACGGAACTGATCAATCCAAAATCAACTATCTCTGGTTCTACACCTGTGTTGAAGAAGACCAAGAACTGGTATCTGCCGCTGAACGAGTATCAGGACTGGTTGAAGCAGTGGATCCTGGAGGAGCACAAGGAGTGGCGTCCTAACGTATATGGTCAGTGCAAGAGCTGGTTGGATATGGACTTGCAGCCACGTGCGATGACGCGCGATCTGGACTGGGGTATCCCTGTGCCTGTGAAGGATGCTGAAGGCAAGGTGCTCTATGTATGGTTTGACGCGCCTATCGGCTACGTATCGAATACGGTTGAGTTGTGTCAGAAGGAGCCTGAGAAATGGGGCAACTGGGAGAAGTGGTGGCAGGATGAGGATACTCGTCTGGTTCACTTCATCGGTAAGGACAATATTGTGTTCCACTGCATCATCTTCCCTGTGATGATGAAGGCTCACGGCAAGTATATCATGCCTGACAACGTGCCAGCTAATGAGTTCCTGAATCTAGAGAATGATAAGATCTCTACCTCACGCAACTGGGCTGTATGGCTCCACGAGTATCTGGTAGATATGCCTGGCAAGCAGGATGTGTTGCGCTATGTACTCACAGCCAATGCACCAGAAACCAAGGATAACAACTTCACTTGGAAGGACTTCCAGGATCGCAATAACAACGAGTTGGTTGCTGTCTATGGTAACTTCGTAAACCGTGCGCTCCAGCTCACCAAGAAATATTGGAACGGTGTGGTTCCTGCTTGTGGCGAACTGCAAGATGTAGATAAGCAGGCTCTTGAGGAGTTCAAGGATGTAAAGGCTAAGGTAGAGGCGCTGCTGGAGCAGTTCAAGTTCCGTGATGCCCAGTTCGAGGCGATGAACCTCGCCCGTATCGGCAACCGTTACATCACCGAGTGCGAGCCTTGGAAAATATGGAAGCAGGATCCCAAGCGCTGCGAGACCATCCTGAACATCTGCTTGCAGCTCACAGCAAATCTGGCTATCGCCTTCGAGCCATTCTTGCCGTTCTCTTCAAAGAAACTGCGCGAGATGCTGAATATTGATAGCTTCGAGTGGGAGCAGTTGGGTAGCACCGATCTCCTGAAAGCTGGACACCAGCTGGGCGAGCCTGCGCTGCTGTTCGAGAAGATTGAGGACGAGGTGATCCAGAAGCAGCTCGACAAGCTGGAGGCTACCAAGAAGGCTAATGAGGCTGCCAACTACAAGGCTGCGCCTATCAAGGATACTGTGTCATTCGAGGAGTTTGAGAAGCTCGATATCCGTATAGGATTGGTAAAGGATTGCCAGAAGGTGAAGAAGAGCAAGAAGCTACTGCAGTTCACCATCGACGATGGCTCTGGCACCGATCGCACCATCTGTTCTGGTATCGCTGCCTTCTACGAGAATCCCGAGGAACTCATTGGCAAACGCATCCTCTTCGTAGCCAATTTTGCCCCTCGCACGATGATGGGTATCGAGAGTCAGGGAATGATTCTCTCTGCCGTCGATGCTGACGAGAGCCTCAGCGTGGTGACAACAACGAAGGATGTCAAGCCTGGTAGTCAGGTAGGATAATTTCCACCTTGGTTAAATAAAAAGAGGCAGAAACGTTTTTCTGCCTCTTTTTGTTATCTCTCTAAGAGAAAGCGATCTATAAATTTCTCTACGATGGGGAACTGTATTTCAGGCAACTGACAGTGCCCATGTCCACCGATGATACTCCAGTCCATGCGGTCGCTGATACCAAAGCGCTCCCACACCTTCTTGGCAGCTTCTGCAGAGGGCAGCATGGCATCGTCGGCTAACCAAGGATAGTCAGGATTGCCCAATAGCAACAGAGCCCTCGGACAGACCATCGCACAAAGCTCATGCTGATCATAAGGCAACTGATACACAGAGTCGCCCTTGAAGTGCTCACGCTGGCTCTCTAAGAACCAGTGATAGTCTGTCTTGTCGATATTCTCGACGTTCTCCTTCGACTCATGCGACTTTCGCCAGGCAGCAGCACCGCCGCCACCAGGTTCTTGGGCTATCGTCAGAGCTATACGCTCATCGAAGGCACCACAATAAAGTGCCATCTTACCTGCATATGAACAACCAGTCACACCAATATGACGGGTATCGATCTTCGTCACCTCAGGTCCCAACTGCTGTAAGCCATCAATCAGACGACTCAAGCCCCATGCCCATTCACTATAGGCTCCATTATTGACCAGATCAGGATACAGACGATCGAAGTTATGCTCTCCCCTATCGTGATGCGGACGCCACTGCGAGTAGTCGTTCACCTGACTCTCGTGATAAGTCATCAGAGCGATAGGTCGGTTGTCGAACAACTGCTTGGGTAGCGAGATCATACTCGTGCCTATCATCAGGGCGTATGGTGGTTTACCCGTTTCAGGATAGTGAATCACAGAACGCAAGGTCAGCGTCTCACCATTCACTGTGACATCAATCACCAAAGCAGAATCTCCTTCCATCCGTGCCTTTACCTGTTCAGACTTCACGACTGGTTTCTGCCCAATGCCATAATGCTGAATCATGTGCCCGATATCGCTACGGCGTTTCTGCCAGTCGGCAAAGGTGTTCACACCTTCTAAAGCATCAGGTAATTCATGAATTACAGGTAACTGAGCTGGTTCTGGCAACTCTGGTTTCGCCAGATGCCACCCAGTGTTCTCTACATCATACACTTGTGGAATCCTTTCGTTTTGCCCCTGCGCCATGAGCACCAACAAGGCAAACATCGTTGATAAAGTTAGTCTTTTCATATTCATTGCGGACCACTTAATGTGAATCCGCAGGCAAAGATAGAAAAAAAGAATTGATTCAACGATTGTCAGTTTACCATATTAATAATAATTAGCAGACAGATGATTACGACAGATTTCAAACCCCTTGCTTGGATTTTGTCGCAAATACATGCTCATGTCGCTCCATTTTCAGAAGAAAAGTGGTCAAAAAGTTGGTTTGAGACTAATAATAATCGTAAATTTGCACCAGATAAAAATCAAGTCTATTAGCTAAACTTAAAAATTAGAGATTATGAATACAATCAAGACATCTGCACTTATGATACTTGGTAGTATCTTAGTTGCCTTCAGTTTTACAGCTTGTTCGGACGATCTCGACCCCACTGGTCAAATTCCCAGCCCCAATAATTGCTATCCCCTCTCAGATGTCCATGTGATGGCATCAGGTTATGTAAAGACTCTAAAGAATAAAAAAACAGGTACTCTTGGCGAAGGCAACGAGTTCAAGCCCGAGGACTTCGTGATTATACCAGTATCAGAAGAAGAAGCAAAAGCCTTTGATGATGGCGACACTGGCGAAGGCGGCTCGAGCATTATCGAGATGTACAGATGGACTACACTGACTTATCGCTGCAAGACTGCTGACGGTTCACAGAAGGATCTCTCAGAACTTGTCGTATGGCCCTATCGCTGGGGTAAAGACTGCACACCAAGTCAGCTGATTATTGGCTGTCACAGTACCATTACCAGTGACGAACAGCGCCCCACTAACTTCACTAATATGTCGTTTGCCAGCGAGATCAATATGCTGGCGCTGTTTGCCAACGTGCTGAGTCAGAATGCACTTGTTATCGTGCCCGACTACGAAGGTTATGGTATTACCGTATCTTCTCCTCATCCGTACTGCAACCGTGAACTCACTGCTGAGCAGGTGGTAACAGGCGCAAAGGCTGGACTCAGCTGGTTTGAGGATCAGATCAAGATGATGGATGACAACTGGGCAGCTGCTGCTATCGGCTATTCACAGGGTGGTGCCGTAGCTGCAGGTGTACTGCGCTATTGCCAGGATCATGGTGAGAGTGCCCTCCGACTGCAAGGTGCCGTATGCGGTGATGGTCCTTACGACCCACTGGCCACACTGAAGCGCTATATCGTGATGGATAAGCTCTATATGCCTGTAGCTCCCGCTCTGCTGCTAAAGGGTTCCATTGATACTGATCCTGAGATGAAGGCCGCAGGCTGCATCTACCAGGACTTCGTCACCGATAAGTTCTACCAGACTGGTATCTTTGACATCATTCGGGACAAGCAGTTAACTACCGACGATGTTCAGGCAGCACTATTGGATCACTCTCTCAATTTTGGTGATGCTGGCGGCTTCGTGATGAAGGCTCTTACCAGTGAAGGATTCGTGCCTTACACTCAGAACAATCTTGTTGATGAGAGTGGCAATAAGCGCGATTTCGAACTCGAGAACGGCAAGGGCTACAACTTCTGCACCGTTGACCAATGCCTCAAGCCAGGTGTCATAGCCTACTTCACTGATGGTACCATTACAGGCGATGTGCCCGAGTCAAAGCTGAAGGCATTGGAGAAGTCCTTGAGCAAGAATGCATTGACAGCCGACAACTTCAAGCCAGGAAAAGGCTTTACCTTCTTCCACTCTACAGGCGACGAGGTAGTGCCCTACTGCAACCTTGAAAGTGTACGCAACACCTGGGGTACTGACCAGATCCAAACCCTCTCGTTCCAGTCGTACGTCTCTTTGCATGTAGGCACAGGTACAGTATTCTTCACACTCTATTGCGGCGATCTGGTTGACGAGATCCTGAAAGGCACATGGGCACCCCGTGAAAGAACCGTCGGATAGTGAAAACATTAATGCTCGCAATTAATCCCATTAATAGGAATAATTTAAAAGATTCGGCATTACTTTTGGGTGGTGCCGATTCTTTTTTGTATCTTTGCAGCGGATTATGGAATCACTGAAGGAGAAAACGGCAAAAGGGCTCTTCTGGGGCGGAATGAACAACGGCGTGCAGCAGTTGCTCGGACTGGTGTTCGGCATCATACTGGGGCGCCTGCTCTCGCCGTCGGATTATGGACTGATTGCCATGATTACCATCTTCTCGCTGATTGCCACAGCCCTGCAGAACAGCGGGTTCTCGACAGCACTTGTCAATGAGAAGGAGCCAAAGGACAGCGACTATAACGCTGTGTTCTGGTTTAACATCTTGATGGGTGGTTCCATCTATCTGATCCTCTTCTTCTCAGCACCTCTTATTGCCGACTACTATCACGAGCCTCGACTAGTGGCACTCTGTCGCTATGCGTTTATCGGACTGCTCTTCAGTTGTTCGGGTGTGGCTCAGGCGGCTTATCTCTATAAAAACCTGAAAGCCAAGCAACTGGCTAAGGCAAGCATCACTGCAACGATTATCTCAAGTTGTACAGCTGCCATCATGGCATGGCAGGGCTTTTCGTATTGGAGTCTTGCCACACAGACCAACCTCTTCATTCTGATCTCAACGCTGCTGCGCTGGCACTACAGCGACTGGCGACCCTCGCTTCAAATTGATTTCTCATTTGTGCGTAAGGCCTTCCCCTTCAGCGTAAAAATCTTGATCAGCGATGTGCTCACCCACGTGAATAACAACGTGATGAACATCCTGTTAGGACGCTATTATTCGGCACATGATACAGGCAACTACAATCAGGCTTACCAGTGGAACAACAAGTGCACATCGCTCATTCAGGGGATGGTGAAACAGGTGGATCAGGCAGTGCTGGTGAGTGTAAGGGATGATCGTGAGCGACAGCTCGCCGTACTGAGGAAGATGGTACGTTTTGCCGCTTTTATCTCATTCCCGTTGCTTTTGGGTTTCGGCCTGGTGGCGAAGGAGTTCATTGTGCTTGCCATCGGTGAGAAATGGCTGGTATCAGCACAATATCTGCAATGGCTCTGCGTGAGTGGTGCTGTGGCTCCTATCAGTGTGCTACTGGCAGACCTGATTATCAGTCATGGTCGCTCAGGTATCTTCATGGGGGCAACCCTCGGACTGGGACTATTGGAGATTATAGCTATGCTCCTTCTCTACCCCTATGGCATCCGCACAATGGTGTTGGCTTATGTGGCACTGAACCTGATATGGCTTTTCGTATGGTTCGCCTTTGCCAGCAGACTGACGGCTTACTCCTTATTATTATTCCTGAAGGATATTGTGCCTTTCGGACTTGCCGCAGCAGGGGTGATGCTGGCTACAGGCTACATCACGATGCCGATAGAAAGCCTCTGGCAACTGTTGCTTAGCAGAGTGATAGTAGCGACTCTGCTCTATCTGCTTGTGATGAAAGTAGCAGGAGCGAAGATGCTCGACGAGACGCTGACCTTTTTAAAGAACAAATTTAAACGATAAGATATGAACTATGCTTTGATTATCGCCGGCGGCTCCGGCAACAGGATGGGGCAAGACATTCCCAAACAGTTCATCAATGTCTATGACAAGCCCGTGCTGATCTATACGCTGGAGAGTTTTCAGCGCCACCCGATGGTGGATGCCATCGATGTGGTGTGTCTCGACGGGTGGCACGATGTATTGAGGGCCTACGCCAACCAGTTTAATATCACCAAGCTGCAGGATGTGGTATCTGGTGGCAAGAGTGCGCAAGAGAGCATCCGCAATGGTGTGTTCCATCTTGAAACAAAGGCGAAGTCCGACGATATCATCATCATCCACGACGGCATCCGCCCCTTGGTGGATGATACCGTTCTGACTGATGTGATCCAGAAAGCCCGTCAATATGGCAATGGTGTGACCTCGTTGCCCTATAATGAGCAGATCTTTATCGTGAACCCCGAAGATGAGACTACCACGCGCCAGTATATCCCCCGAG
Source organism: uncultured Prevotella sp. (assembly GCA_946405145.1). Lineage (GTDB taxonomy): Bacteria > Bacteroidota > Bacteroidia > Bacteroidales > Bacteroidaceae > Prevotella. Next base: position 74,550 of record CAMJGE010000008.1, on the reverse strand, counting down.
AGACGTTGCGTCGTGTCTCAACACCGCAGGCTTATCAGTTCGAGCGACTCGACTCAGCTTATCATGAGGCTTTCGAGAAGGGTATCGGCATTCACGGCTCATCATATACCAACACGATGATGGTGGAACTGGGTGAGACACTGCACTTTGCCGCAGGCTCAGACAAGAACATCAAACTCACCACTAAGGACGATCTGGAGATGTTTAAGGGATATATGAAAATGGATAAGGACACTTGGTTGAAGTGAGAAGTTATGGATAAACAACAAATATTGTATCAGGAGGATCTGAAGCGGATCTGTGAGACTGTGGATATAGCAAGTCTGCAGGGCAAGCGCTTTCTTATTACTGGAGCTACAGGCCTGATCGGCATGTGCCTGATTGATGCCTTGATGAAGGCTAATACCGAGGGAGCAGACATCACCATCTACGCCTTGGGGCGCAACCGGGAGAAAGCAGCAAGTCGGTTAGGGGAGTATTACGACGATGCACACTTCCACTTTGTGGAGCACGATGCCCGTGAGTCGCTCTCTGATCTGCCCGCTGTGGATGTCATCATCCCCTTGGCATCAAACACCCATCCTCTGGCCTATTCGCAGTTCCCCATAGAGACCATCGAGATCAATGTGAAAGGTGCTGAACATGCCTTAGAGAAAGCATTGGCAGATGGAGCTACTGTGCTCTACCCCTCTACCGTTGAGGTGTATGGCAATGCCAGAGGTGAGGATATCTTCACAGAGAACTATACAGGACAGTTGAACCTGCGTAATGCCCGTGCCTGTTATCCAGAGTCGAAGCGCCTCAGTGAAGCACTCTGTCAGTCATATATCGCAGAACGGGGTGTGAAGGTGAAGCTTGTGCGACTGAGTCGTGTATTTGGTCCTACGATGCTGATGAGCGACAGCAAAGCCTCATCGCAGTTTATCGTAAAGGCTCTGAAGGGTGAGGACATCGTGTTGAAGAGCAAGGGTGAACAGCTGTTCTCCTATACCTATGTGGCTGATGCCGTGAGTGCGATGCTGCACGTGTTGATTCACGGCGAGAATGGTGTGCCTTATAACATCGCCAACAAGAGTTGTGATGTGCAACTGAAGGATTTTGCTCGTCTCTGTGCCGAATGGGCTGGTAAGGAGGTTGTATTTGACCTGCCGTCGGAGACTGAACAGAAGGGGTTCTCTATTGCCATGCGCGCCATACTCGACAATGAGCGTCTCTGCGCCATTGGCTGGCAACCCAATTACGATATGAAATCAGCCATCAGTAGAACGTTGGAAGTATTGAAAACTGAAAATTGAAAAATTGAAGAATTGAAGAATAACTATTTAGAACAATACAAGGCTCAGCAACTACGTGCCTGTCAGCTGAAACAGCTCTCGATCCTCGAAGAGATCGACCGTATCTGTCAGAAGCACCAGATAGGTTATTGGCTCGATGGTGGTACGCTGTTAGGGGCTGTGAGGCACGGAGGCTTTATCCCCTGGGATGATGATATCGACATTGCCATGCGACAGGAAGACCTGGAGCGCTTTATCAGTATCGCCCCTAAAGAACTGCGTGAAGGACTGTTCCTACAGACACCTCAGAACGAACCACAATCGAAAGAACCCATCGTGAAAGTGCGCGACCTGAACTCTTTTTATGTGGAAGGAGCCGACAACTTCGCCGCCGACTATCAGAAAGGGCTCTATGTGGATATCTTCCCCATGATCAACTACCCCACTCTGCCTAAGAAACTGGTGAAGCGGGTTACTTTAGGTATCTCACGCAGTTACTCTATCCTGCATAAAGCCCACTACTATTCCTTGCGGGCCTTTGCAGAGTTCTTCTGGTTTGGTGGGAAATACCTGCTGAACAAAGCATTGTGGGGGCTGCTTTGTGCCGTTCGTCCGAAGAACGTCTATCTCTCGAATATTCTTATCAACAACGGTTATGGTATCATGCATCGTCAGGACTCCGTGTTCCCTTTGGGCACCATCACCTTCGAAGGCAAGACTTTCAGTGCGCCCTGCAATCCTGATGCTTACCTGAGCGACCTGTACCGTAACTATATGGAGATTCCGCCCAAGGAGAAACAGAAAATCCATTCCGTATTCATCATGCCTGAACTCGTATGAAGTATCCCGCCAAGACCGATATCGCCGTTCTGCTGCTATTCTTTACCCGCAGCGACACCTTTGCCCAGGTGTTTGAGGCTGTGCGCCAGGCACGTCCCTCAAAGCTGTTCCTCTATCAAGATGGTCCTCGTGGCGAAAAGGATATGGCAGGTATCATGGCATGTAGGGAGATTGTCAGCGACGCACATATCGATTGGGAGTGTGAGGTACATCGCCAGTATCTAGAGCACAATCAGGGCTGTGACCCTTCAGGGTTTCGTTCCCATCAATGGGCCTTTTCGTTAGCCGACAAGGTGATTGTACTTGAAGATGATGTCGTGCCAGCCCAGTCGTTCTTCCCCTTCTGCAAAGAGATGTTAGACCGTTATGAACATGACGAACGCATCTCGATGATTGCTGGTTTTAATATCGATGAGATGACGCCTGACTGTCAGGACAGCTATTTCTTTACCACCGCCTTCAGCATCTGGGGATGGGCTTCATGGCGAAGGGTAGCTGAGCGTTGGGATCCCACCTATAGCTTTATGCATCAACCGGAGAAACTGCAGAAACTGGAGACCGTTGCCAAGGAGCGCAACTTGCGCAGCGACATGTTGCAGATGTTTCATGATCACAGCAAGAGCGGTAAGGAATACTTTGAAACCATCTACTGGGCAGATATGCTGCTGCACGATACGATGGCCATCATGCCACAACAGAACCAGATTAGTAATATCGGTCTGATGGCTGACTCTACCCACTTCTCTGCAGACCTGAAGACAACGCCGCATCGCCTGCGTCGCATCTTCACCATGCAGCGACATGAACTCACCTTCCCACTCCGTCATCCCAAACAGGTGACAGAGCATTACGCTTATCTGGAACGACTCTACAAGGCTAATGCCTGGAATCATCCATGGATTAAGATTCAGAATTCCATCGAAGAGCTGTTGCTGAACTTACGTTACGGCAACTTCACACATATCCAGAAATCTATCTCACGCCGTATCCGCAAGTGGCTCGGCATAGAAAAACACGTTTAAAGTACCGTCCTGATAGGAGACAACAGGAAATCCGTCAGAAGATAACCGTTATAGACCAGCAGATAGATGGTGAGAAAAAACACCGTCAGTCGTAACCACTGCCAACGGATGCACTTGAAGAGATAAGCAGTGGCAATGGGCAGTACAAACATAAAATGAGGTGCCATGATGAAGATCTCATTCAGTCCGAAACCCAGTATCAGATGGATGAACATGTCGAAGCCAAAGCACGACAGACAGAGCCAGAGAAAACGGTGCTGCCGACCCAACCAGACACCTGCTAAAGCCAATAACAGGATCAAAGCCTCTACGATATAGTTGAACACCGTATCATACTTCACAAACACAGGCCGGCCTACCAACGTATCCTCCAGGAAGTGCTGACGGTGGAACTGAAGCGATTCGCCAAAGAGATTCTCATAGACCGATTGCCATCGGGAAGTCGAGATATCCGTCCATTTCAGGAACCCATGATCCTCTATCGGTTTCCCAGCCTTCTCCTTCTGCAACTTCAGTCTGAGTTCCCTCCGTGCCTGTTTGGCTTCAAACGCTTTCTGCTCCTCTGGCGACATCGTTGCCACTTTCTCTTTCAATGCCTTCTCCTGACGTGCCTTCGTCTCTGCGCGTACTTTCTCCTTGGGTAAGACATAGGTGCGATACTCCCAAGTAGCTGTTCCCCACAACAGGGCTGCAGGCAATAGAACCGCCAACAACAGATACTTAGGACGGAAGAAATCCTTCAGGTTGACGAAGAACCCTGAAAGGAATACTTTGATACCATTGGAGAGTGTAACGCCTGCCGTGATATAGAAAAAGATTGCCGACTGCCACCATTTAAACTCCCTACCTTTCTGGATGCAGACACCAGAGATGTAAAGCGTGATGAGTAAGAGAAACATGGAGACAGTAAAGTGATCGGGCACGATCACCGACATCAGGATATAGGCAAAGGAGAAATAAAAAACTGTCAGCAGTGTGGCATCCCAGCGATTCAAGGCAATAACCTCACGATGGATGCGATAGAGGAATATATAGGAATAGTACGAACTGACGATCAATGGTAATGCCACTACATATTGTACACAGTTAACACCCAAGAGCCATGTCAACCCCTCATTAAGAAGGTATAATGGCCAGATGATAAACGCCAACAGCGGATGACGGAATACCTGATAGACCACGTCCCAGTCGGTGACACCCAGATAAGTCAATGGATCGTAACCTGAGAGATGTAACTCGTGTTCAAACACTTTCCAATATGGGCCGAAGCCCTCTTGCATGAACAGGTCGTGCATGCGGTAGATGAACAAGGCATTGAGAAATAGGATGACCACCAAAGCCACCATACTCTGAAAACGCTCCTCAGGTTTGATCTTGAATAACTTAAATGCTGTCATGGTTCAGAAGTATCACATAAATAATGACGGGCGCACCAATGAGCGGCGTCACCGCGTTAAGGGGAATCACCCCACCCTCGCCAGGCAGGAAACAAAGCAGGTTACAGACCAGTGCCACCACAGCACCACAAAGCATCGTGGCAGGCAACAGCTGACGATGATTGTCAGTGGTGAGCAATAGGCGTGCCAAATGGGGGACAGCCAGTCCGATGAATGCCACAGGACCACAGAAGGCAGTGGTAACAGCTGTCAACAATCCCGTCACCACCAACAGCCAGTTTCTCACAGCGATGATATTCACCCCTAAGTTCTCAGCATAGCGATCGCCAAGCAACAGGGCGTTCAACGGTTTGATGAGTAATAAGGCACCAGCCAGTCCGATAACCGACACACCAAGAAATACTGGCATATTCGCCATCGACACACCGCCGAAAGAGCCCAGTCCCCATACCATATATGACTTCACGCCCTCATCTGTAGCTAAAAAGTTAAGCAGTGAGATGGCAGAGTTGGAAAGATAGCCTATCATGATGCCGATAATCAGCAGCATGACATGACTGCGAACGATCGTAGAGAAAAAGAAAATGATAGCCATCACTGCCATCGCACCTAAGAAAGCTGCCATCAGGACTGCAGCAAAGCCACTGAACTGTAGGGAACCCACAGAGAGACCACCTCCAAGAAAGAGCATCACAAGTGCTACACCTAATCCTGCACCGCTGTTGATACCGAAGATACTTGGACCAGCCAGGGGATTACGGAATACCGTTTGGAGCATCAGACCACTAACCGCCAACGAGGCACCGCAGAATACAGCCGTGATGGCCTGGGGCAGTCTCGACTCCATGACGATAAAGCGCCAGGATGCTTTCTCATTGGTATCACCCAACAAGATACGCACGACATCTTCTGCAGGAATCGACACAGATCCCAGTAACAGATTCGAGGCGAAAAGTACCACGATGACCAAACTAAGTCCGATGCAATATAATACCCCCCTGCTCATGATGAACACGCTTTGCGGTGCAAAATTACAACTTTTTTACGAACTTTTAGTCTGAAATCACAAAATTATTGTACCTTTGTACCCACACTAACCATAATACAATAAAAAGATGAAAAAACTATTCAGGACTGCATTGGCAGGTTTGTTACTCTTGACTGCCACGCCAAGCACAGCCACTAAGGTCCTCGGACTGAAAGTGATTGACAATCATTACTTGATGGTTCATTTCCGTGATGGAGAAGTTCATTATCGCGACGATGGTACTGGTCCCAGTGCCTATCTCGGACATTCTTTCGCAGAAGGCGACGACACCCTGCTGGTGTTTGGCGAACGCCTGAAGGCTGATGCCCAGAAGGCAGCTCTCTGGCAGATCAGCTCGCCTGACGACAAGAGCTTTGCAAGCAGCCAACCCTTGAACGTGTGGCGTAAGTCAAAGCCGATGAACACTGATCACACCCTTACCAGCGAGTGCGACCACTGGCTCTTCCTCCAATTGCCCCAGCCCATGAAACAAGGCTGCACCTATGAAGTCAGCATTCCTCAGGGCATCGGTGCCGACAAGGAGAAGCTTAGCGTGTGTTTCGATGTCTGGAACACCCAGTCGGAAGCTGTTCATGTGAATATCATCGGCTACTCACCCGCAGAGGCGATTCATGCCGCTGACCTCTATCAGTGGTTGGGTGACGGTGGACAGCGCGACTATCGCAGTTGGGAAGGTCGCAAGGTATATATATATAATGTGAAGACCAAAAAGAAGCAGAACGTAGGTATAGTGAAGTTCTGGAAGTCAGCTGCCGATGCCGAAAAGGAAGCCGGCAAGAAGGCACTCATTGGCACCGATGTTTGGAACATTGACTTCAAGGCTACCACACCTGGCCGTTATCGCCTGGTAGTAGAGGACATAGGTTGCAGTATGGACTTCGACATTGCTTCGGATATCTATTTCCAGCCTTATCGCTACTCCGTTCGTGGCTACTACTATATGCGTCTTGGCGAGCCGAAGGATCCTGAGAACGTATGGCCTGTTCCCCGCCAGCCACAATTCATCCCAGAGACGGATCCGAAAGGACTGACTGTCTATAAGACCGACCTTACCCCTTGGGATAAGGAATGGCGCGACCTGCATACCGACGTATGGGATGAGCCCCACTTCAAACCCGTCTTCGCCTCTATCTTCTGGCAGCATCGTCTGCCTGGCAACCCTGTGAACACAGAAGTAAAGGGTGGTCACTCTGATGCCTTCGACTGGGATCGTCACCTGGCTCATGTCAGCAACATCTACGACATGCTTCTGCCTTATATTCTCTCTGGAGGTCGCCTGTCGGAAGATAATCTCGGTATCCGTGAGAGCGGCAATGGTATTCCCGACATCATCGACGAGGCTCGTAACGAGGTTGATTTCTTCCTTTCCATCCGCGATGGCGAGGCTTACTCACAAGGTGTCACCAACCCAAGTACCGACTGGAGTGTGATGTTCCAGGCCGGATGTACCACGATGGCAGCTTGGGCAAATGCCGCCAACTGCGCCATCATCGGTGAGGCCTTCCGTTTGCAAGGCAATGACTCGCTGCGCCAGTATTATACCGACGAGGCCATCAAAGCCTTCTTCTTCGCCAGCAGACAGGATAATCAGCAGCTTGACGACCGCCAGGACATTGGCAGTATGCAGTTAAGGGGACGTGATTTCCGTCAGATGGCTGCTGCCTATCTCTATAATCTGACAGGCGATCAGCAATGGGAGAAGATTTTCGCAGAGGAGGCGTATGAGCTCTCTATCGCAAACACCTGGATTGCTGCAGCCTACCTCACCTGTCCGCAGCCACGCCATTTTACCGACAGATACCAGCAGATTCTCTCCAGTGTGGAGAAACTGTCAGAGAGCTACAACATCGCTAATATGGCACAGCGCCCCTCACGCCGCAGCGCTAACGATCGTCGCTGGCAGGTGTCACAGAACCTGCAACTCGTGATGCTCGCCCACTACATCGCTAAAGACAAGGCGCGTAAAAAGCAGCTGGAGCATGTGATGTACACAGAAGCCAGCTGGGCTATGGGGCGCAATCCAGGTAATATCGTAGAGATGACAGGACTCGGCGAGCGCCACATCACCGACTGTTACACCACAGGTCGTAACGACGGTGCACCAGAGAGTCATCCAGGACAGACGCCCTTCAATGGAACAGAGACTTGGTCGCCTGGTCATAATGGTGGTGATGCCCGTGTGATCCTGAAATACTGCTATCCTGATTGGAACGAAGGCGGATGGCCTCGTCAGGAGTCGTTCTTCAACCAGCGTTACTTCTGGGTGAACGGTGAGTTCACACCTCGTGAGACCATGCGTGGCAAGATGGCTCTCTTAGGTTATCTCTACGCTATCAGATAAGCTTTTTTTTCAATTAAATTTCAGTGTTTTGCGACAGATCCCAGAATTATTCTCTGAGTCTGTCGCAAGATTGTTTTCTTGTCGTCACAACTGCGAATAAAATTTTGAAAAAAGTTTGGAACGAAACAAAAGTCGTCGTATCTTTGCAATGTCAAAAGTCAACAAAGCGACTCGAGACAAACAAAAGAAGTGAAAATTAAATAGATAGTATTAACAATTAAATTAAGGAAAGGAAAAGGATTATGGCAACAACACCAGTAGTAATGAAGGTAAAGGATTACAAGGATCGTGAAGTACAGATGGTATTCTATGAGTTTGACCAGGAGACAGATCGTGAGGGACAGATGACAGGTATCCCCCGTGGCGGTAAGATTCATGTTCGCGTAAAGGCTCTGAACGACGGTACTCCCGAGTTGGCAGCTTGGATGTGCGACCGCTTCCTGAAGAAGGACGGAGAGATTCAGTTCTTGGAGACGAAGACCCTGAAGGTGATGAAGACCATCAAGTTCACTGGCGCCTACTGCGTAGATTTCGAGGAGAACTGGGCAGATAAGGAAGGCCACTACGAGGAGATCGTGATCTCTTGTCAAAACATCGAGGTTGGCTCTGTGAAGTTCGAGAATGCTTGGGCATAATGCCAATTTCAAACATGCGGCATTGAAGAAGATTAAGGTTTAACAATTTAAAGAATAGAAAGGAAACAAGATATGGCAGAGAATGTAACACCAGTTGTGCTGAAAGTTAAGGATTTCGCACCCCGTGAGGTATTGTTGGTAAACTACAAGTTTAACCAGGCAACAGACCAGGAAGGTCAGGTAGCAGGTATCGTCCGTGGCGGACAGATCACAATTCGCGTAAAGGCAATGAACGATGGTAACCCCGAGTTGCTGGCTTGGATGCTTGATCCGGCTGCTCCCCATGACCTGGAGGTATCGTTTGAGAACACCAAGGATGGCTCAGCCATGAAGACCCTGAAGGGTACTGCTTGCTACTGCACGCACTACAAGGAGTACTGGGCAGACGGTGAGGAGCACTTCGAGGAGATTCTGCTCAGCTGTCAGAAGCTCGAGAACGGTCCCGTAAGCTACGAGAACCCCTGGAAATAATGACAGGTGTAAGTATTTGATGAAAGGAGTCGGCCTCAGGAGATTGAATCCTGAGGCCGCTCTGTATTTATTTCCCTTCGTACCACTGCTTGAGCACGTAGAAAGCAAGTTTCTTCTCGCCCTTGTCACTAAATACGCCTTTGCGGTTGTAGTAGTCCTGAATATCAGGCAGTACACGACGGGGCGAACGGAAGTCCTTCAGGATCCACGGGGTGGTACCTGCCAGCCCGTCGATCTTATCGAGCATAGCAGTGTTCTCACGATAGAGGTTCTCCTGAAACTCCTCCGTCCAGCGCTGGTTCTTGGCACCGTGATAGCCATATTTCGCGCCACCTCCAAACTCACTGATGATGACGGGCTTATTGTATGGAATATCCCAGGTCATCTTCGGCGCATCGTTCACGTCACGATACCAGCCGATATACTGGTTGAAGCTCACCACATCCACATACTCGTTCATATTGTCGTTCAGACGATTCACATAGTTGGCGGCACCAGTCACCTCCATCGCCATTGAGATCAGACGGGTGTTGTCTAAGCTGCGCGCCTGCTTGGCCAGACGACTGAGGAAGGCGTCACGCTCTGCTGAGTGAGGTGTCTCGTTGGCGATACTCCAGATGATGACATTTGCACGATTATGGTCGCGACAGATCATATCCGTCAACTGGTTGCAGGCATTATCATAAGTCTTCGGATTCTTCCAGGCGATAGTCCAGTAACAGGGAATCTCCGACCACACCATCAACCCCATGCGCTCCGCCTCGCGTACCATATACTCATTGTGCGGATAGTGAGCCAGTCGCACGAAGTTACAACCCAGTTCCTTGGCCCATGAGAGCAGGGTGTGGGCATCCTCTGTGCTGTTGGCACGTCCCCCACCGTTAGGTTTCTCCTCATGGATGCTGATACCCTTGAGGAAGATCGGCTTGCCATTGAGCAGGATCTGCTTGCCACGTGTCTCAATCTTACGGAAACCGATACTGTCGGCTATGGTTGAGTTGTCGAGGGTGATCTCCACCTGATAGCGCTTGGGGTTCTCAGGGCACCAGAGCTGTGGCTTCGCCTTCATGTTGATAGAGGCAGTGCCGTCGGCAGCAGTCTTGATGGTCTTCTTGATTTTCAGTTCAGGGATATTCAGGGTTACGGTATGGTCAGCCTCAGCCTTGTTCAGCTTGACGCTGAAAGAGAGCTGGCGCCCCTCAAGACTGGTGAGCTGCAGATTGTAATCCTCGAGATATACAGGCGGCACCTTCACGAGCATCACGTCACGGGTGATGCCACCATAGTTCCACCAGTCGAAGATCAAGGTGGGTACAGCCTCTGCATGTCGCTTGTTATCCACTTTGACGATGATGGTGTTCTCGCCCTCTGTTAACAGGTCGCTGATGTCGAAGTTGAAAGGTGTGAAGCCCCCCACATGGTGACCAGCCTTCTTGCCGTTTACCCATACATGACAGTCGTAGTTGACGGCACCGAAGTAGAGCAGCGTGCGATACTCCTGCATCGGCACAGCCTGGAAACTCTTCTTAAACCAGACGGTACCCTCGTAGAAGAACAATCGCTCATCTTGCGTGTTCCAGTCACCAGGAATCCGCATCTTCGGCGACTTGTCGAAGTCGTACTCTATCAGGTCCTCGGGCTTCTGCGGTTTGGCATTGAGGAAGAATCCCCATTGCATGGGTTTCATACGATAGTCGTAATAGCCCTCCTCCTGCACATCAACGATGTAGTTCCACTCGCCATTGAGCAACATTGTCTCGTAGGCATTTACATTCTGGATCAGTGGCAGTTTCTCACCTGCCCAAGCCTGCGGAAGCATTGCTCCCGCCATCAGCATTAAGATACTTAGTATAGTTTTCATTGTCATTTTGGTAGTTATTCAGATTTCTATGCAGATGTGCTCTTGCATCGTGCAAAGGTACACAAAAAAGTGCAGAATACCTCATTAATTACTTTTTTTATCATCATTTTTTAAAGATTGTCTTGCCCGAGGCTCGATTGTGACGCATGCCAACGTAGCAAAGCGCATTGCAACCTATAAGTCAGACATTAGTTCCCATTAAGGGAAACAATTATTCCCAGCATGGGACTAAAATATTCCCACGTTGGGACTAAATAGTTCCCAAGTATGGGACTTTTTGCGAGCCTTAATGAACGACGGCTTGGCAAATAAGGCTGGTTTATCCTGCAATTAGTGGCAATTATATCTGAAAAAAAGCCGTCAAACAATCTTAGGGTTAAGAAATATAGTTAGTCAACCAAAATTTTCAATAATTGCCCTTAGATGCAATTTATGCGGGAATTAAATATAGAACTTGCTACATTTAAATCTAACAATTGCAGGAATTAAATATAGCAATCCGCCCTATCAGTTGGAAAAACATTCCGAAATATTTGGAACGTATTTAGATTTTAATCATGCTCAAATAAAACTTGATTCCGAGGGTGAAATAATAAGGACTTCGCTTCGCATGTATCATGTAATCGGCTCATTTTAAAATTAAAAATGCGTAAATTGCAACAATTTTGAGCCGATTATCAACGATAATCCCTTTTTTTTATTATCTTTGCATCGACTTAAAGCAATAGTCACTATGGCAGAAAAAAACAATAACATTGAACCACAGATCGAACAAGTAAGATATGACGATGAGAACATCCGTCATTTGAGTGATATGGAGCATGTACGTACACGTCCTGGTATGTACATCGGACGACTGGGCGATGGCTCCTTGCCTGAGGACGGTATCTACGTGTTGCTGAAAGAGGTAATCGACAACTCTATCGACGAGTTTAAGATGCATGCAGGCGACCGTATCGAGGTGAACATCGACGAGAACCTGCGTGTCAGCGTTCGAGACTACGGACGAGGCATTCCTCAGGGGAAACTGATCGAGGCAGTATCGGTGCTGAACACAGGTGGTAAGTACGACTCTAAGGCCTTTAAGAAGTCTGTTGGCCTGAATGGTGTGGGTGTAAAAGCTGTCAATGCCCTGAGTGCTCATTTCGAAGTGCACAGCTATCGTGAGGGAAAGGTGCGCAAGGCTGTCTTTGCCCGTGGTGAGATGCTGAGCGACGTGTCAGAGGACTCGAAGGACGAGAATGGTACTTATATCTTCTTCGAGCCCGATGACACCCTGTTTCTGAACTATAAGTTCCACGATGAGATAGTGGAGAACATGCTCCGCAACTATACCTATCTGAATACAGGACTCGCCATCATGTATAATGGTCGTCGCATCCTGTCGCGTCATGGTCTGGAGGATCTGCTGAAGGATCGTATGACCAACGAGGCGCTCTACCCCATCATCCATCTGAAGGGCGAGGATATTGAGATTGCCTTCACCCACTCCAACCAGTATGGTGAGGAGTACTACTCGTTTGTGAACGGACAGCATACCACGCAGGGCGGTACTCACCAGAGTGCCTTCAAGGAGCATATCGCCCGCACCATCCGCGACTTCTTCGGCAAATATGAGTATGGTGATATCCGTACAGGTATTGCAGCAGCTATCGCCATCAACGTGGAGGAGCCGATGTTCGAGAGTCAGACGAAGATCAAGTTGGGTTCGCTGACAATGTCGCCCAACGGCGTGAGCATCAACAAATATGTTGGCGACTTCATCAAGCAGGAGGTAGATAACTACCTGCATATCCATAGTGATATTGCTGAGGTGCTGGAAGGAAAGATCAAGGAGAGTGAGCGGGAACGCAAGGCGATGGCTGGTGTGACGAAGTTGGCGCGTGAGCGCGCCAAGAAGGCTAATCTCCATAACCGTAAGCTGCGCGACTGTCGTATCCACTTCAGCGACGTGAAAAACGACCGCAAGGAGGAATCGTGCATCTTCATCACTGAGGGTGATTCTGCCAGCGGAAGCATCACGAAGAGCCGCGATGTAAACACACAGGCAGTCTTCTCATTGCGAGGCAAGCCCCTCAACTGCTTCGGACTCACAAAGAAGGTGGTCTATGAGAACGAGGAGTTCAATCTGCTCCAGGCTGCCCTCGACATTGAAGACGGACTCGACACCCTCAGATATAATAAGGTGATTGTGGCTACTGATGCCGATGTGGACGGTATGCATATCCGTCTGCTCATCATCACTTTCTTCCTGCAGTTCTTCCCAGAGCTCATCAAGAAAGGTCATGTGTATGTCCTTCAGACACCACTCTTCCGTGTGCGCAACCGCAGGACGAAGATCAGGAACAAGCAGGTGATTGCCGATGCCGACGCCAAGAGTGAAAGGATACAAGGCAATAAGAAGAGCGACTTCATCACCCGCTACTGCTATAGTGACGAGGAGCGCCAGACAGCCATCAGTGAACTGGGTCCTGATCCGGAGATCACACGATTCAAAGGTCTGGGTGAGATCTCGCCTGACGAGTTCGCAGGCTTCATCGGGCCTGACATCCGTCTGGAACAGGTGACACTCAACAAGAATGATCAGGTACAGAAACTCCTGGAGTATTATATGGGTAAGAACACGATGGAGCGTCAGAACTTCATCATTGATAACCTGGTAATCGAGGAAGACCGCCCGGAAGAGGAAGAATACGAATGATAAAAACTAAGGATATTAAGATTATGATGACCAGATCAGGTAGAATACTATTTATACTTTTCACTTTCCACTTTTCACTTCTCACCGCTTCCGCCCAACTGAGGCTGAAGGGAAATGATGAGCCTCCCTTGCGGAAGCTTCAGTATGCAGAGGTGGCCATCACCAACCTCTATGTGGATAGCGTCGATGAGAAAAAGCTGGTGGAAGATGCCATCCGAGGGATGATCGACAAGCTTGATCCCCACTCCAGCTACCTGACACCAAAGGAAGTGAAGAGCCTGAATGAACCGCTTAACGGCAATTTCGAAGGTATCGGCGTACAGTTTAATATGATTGAGGATACGTTGCTCGTCATCCAGCCTGTGACCAACGGTCCTTCGGAACGCATAGGTATCATTGCCGGCGACCGAATAGTGTCTGTGAACGATACTGCTATTGCAGGTGTGAAGATGTCGAAAGAGGAGATTATGAAACGCCTGCGTGGTCCGAAAGGCACGAAGGTGCATCTCGGTGTGGTGCGTCAGGGTATCAAGGATCGCCTGAAGTTCACAGTGGTGCGCGATAAGATTCCCGTCAAGTCGATTGACGCCACCTATATGATCCGCCCAGGTATCGGCTATATCCGTATTGGCAGCTTTGGCGCTACCACGCATCGGGAGTTCATAGAAAGCCTCGACAAACTGAAGGGCGAGGGTATGCAGCATCTGATACTCGACCTTCAGGAGAATGGCGGAGGCTATCTGAAGGCTGCGGTGGATATCTCCGAGGAGTTTCTTCAGAAGGGCGACCTGATTGTCTATACTGAAGGGCGCAAGGTGCCGCGCATGAACTATACTGCCAATGGTAATGGTGCCTTCCAGCAAGGTAAGGTGGTGGTGCTTGTAGATGGCTATACCGCTTCGGCTGCAGAGATTGTGACAGGTGCCATTCAGGATCAGGACCGTGGTATCGTGGTAGGTCGCCGTACCTTCGGAAAAGGTCTCGTGCAGCGCCCTATCGATCTGCCTGACGGCTCGATGATCCGACTCACCATCGCCCACTATTACACACCTTCAGGTCGTTGTATCCAAAAACCTTATACCAAGGGTGGCGGCAAGGATTATGCAATGGATATGATGAAGCGCCTGAAGAGCGGTGAGCTGACAAATGCCGACAGTATTCACTTTTCTGACTCCCTGAAATATGAGACCTTGCGTGAGCATCGTACCGTTTATGGTGGTGGCGGTATCATGCCTGACGAGTTTGTACCTCTTGACACCACACTCTACACCAAGTTCCATCGAGAGCTGGCAGCAAAGGGAGTCGTGATTCAGCAGAACCTGCGTTATGTGGACAATAACCGTAAGGAGCTGCAGAGCCGCTGGCCTTCGTTTGCCGACTTCAAACAGCAGTATGAGGTGCCTCAGAGTTTGATAGATGCCATCATAGCAGAAGGAGAGAAACAAAACATCAAACCTAAAGATGAGGCAGAACTCGAGAAAACGCTGCCCTATCTGAAGATGCAGCTTAAGGCCCTTGTGGCCCGAGACCTGTGGGATATGAGTGAATACTTCTCCGTGGTAAATGAACAAAGTGAGATGGTAAAGAAAGCGCTGGAAGTGATCATGAAATAGAAAGAAAAAAGTTTCTCCGAATCTGGAGAAACTTTTTTTATAACAGTTCTTTTGGCATCAGCTCCTGAGCCCTCTTGAAGTCCTCAGGCGTATCAAGCTCGTAGGAGAAATAATGAGTCGTATCCACCACCTTGAATGTATGTCCTTGAGGTATCAGACGCTCAAAGGCACGCTCATAGAAGATGTCTATCAAGCCCTCCTGCAAGATCATCTGATCGAGTTCGCGTGCCAGCGCCTCACTATAATCAGCAGAAATTTTCTCAATACCTACCGACTCACCCATTGCTGCTTCTGGGCTACAGGTCTTGCTGATCTCCGTAATACGACTATCCGCATCGACAACAACCTTCATCTCCTCCTCACCCAGCTCATGGCGGTTGACGGCGAGTGCTGATACAGGCTCCTGAGCAATGCGCACAACGGCAGCAGGATCGCAGAGGATATCGCTATCCATCAGCAGGAAATCGCATCCACGCACCTTTTGGCACGCCATCCAGAGCGAGTAGATATTATTGTTGTGCTCGTAGTCAGTATTATCGAGGAAGGTGAAACTAGGCTGACTAGGCATACTAGACTGACTAGTACGACTAGAATATTCTCCCAGGAAATCGCGGATCATCTCTCCACGATAGCCTGTGACAACCAGAAACTCCTGGATCCCTGCCTGGCGCATGGCATCAACGGTGCGCTCCAACAAGGTGCGCTCGCCTACCTTCAACAGGCATTTGGGTTTTGTATCTGTCAGAGGGCGCAGGCGCTTTGCCATACCTGCAGCCAATATTACTCCTATCATGCCTTGATAACCTTTAGGATGGTATCCACTACCGTCTGTGTCTGTTCCTTACGACCCAGTGTGATGCGGAGACAAGACTCCAGGCCTTTGTCGCTCATAAACTTGATCTTGTAGTCCTGAATCTTCAAAGCTTCCATCAGAGCCTCCTTGATCTCAAGCGGATATTTGATAAGGATAAAGTTAGCCACTGACTTATAGACCTTGAAACCAGGCAGGTTACCAAGTTCTTTCTTATAAAGCTGACGTCCCCATTCCATATCGTCAGCTACCTTGCGATAATGTTCGTCAGAGTCGAGAGCAGCCAATGCTACTGCCTCTGAGAAACGGTTATAGCCCAGATATTTGTTGATATAGCTCTCAAACTGATCATGCCCCTTACCGATAAAGCCGAAACCTACACGCAGGCCAGGCAGGCCATAGAACTTTGACAGCGTACGAGAAATAATCAGGTTGTTGTATTTGTTAACCAACGGGGCGATATAGTCTGTGTCGCTGGTGATGAAGCTGGCATATGCCTCGTCGATGAGCACCATTGTATCATTAGGGATATGCTCCATGATACGACCAATCTCCTCAGAGTTCAAGCCATTACCTGTGGGGTTGTTAGGTGAAGCGAGCAACAGCATACGGGGATGTACACGATTGGTGTATTCAATCACCTCATCAATGTCGTAGGCAAAAGTGTCGTCCTGCTCGTGGAGGGGATACATTTCGAATGTACCGCCACACTCGCTGGCTACACGATTATAATACCACCAAGAGAACTCTGGAATCAGAATCTTCTTGTTGTCGCCCACCATCAGGAAATAGTGGATAGCGTTTTTCAACATATCCTCACCGCCGTAGGTCAGCAGCACCTGCTCTTCAGGAACACCGTAGATCTCACTCAACTTGACGGAGATCACACTCTTCTTACCCTGGTCATAGATACGGGTATAGAAACACAGTGTCTTGGGGTCGAAACTCTTAATAGCCTCTACCACTTTCTGGCTAGGCTCAAAATTAAATTCATTTCTGTCGAGATAATTCATGACATTATATTTTTTTATTCTTTACTATTTCATTCTTTCATTTTCATCAAGCCGATACCGATGATGATCCAGATGATCTCACGTACACGACAAATGATGCTCACAAAGATGCCAAGGGCTGCAGAGAGACCCAAGGCAGCGATAGAAAGCACAAAGCCACCTTCCTGAACACCCAACTGCATAGGCAGGAAACCAATCAGATTGGCAAAGAGTGTCGTAAAAGAGACAATCAGGATACTATGCAGGAAAGTGAGTGTTAGTCCACCGAGTCCTCCGCCACAGTCGATACCGAAGAGAAGCAGCATGAACATCACCTCCGAACTCTGAACAACACGGGAGAGATATTCAAGTACCAGACTCTTGTAGAAGGCCTTCGTATCTTGTGCATAGAGCGCTGCAATCTGTTCGTCGATATTCTTGATAGCCTCTGAATGACGCGCCCAGAACTTAAGTGTCCATCGCTTCATGCCAGGAATCCTGCTAATCACACCTAATACATATTTCACCAATCCATTCTTATACCCCCTTGAGATGATGTAGAATGCCACTAAACAGAACACTACGATGACACCCAAGGTAATGCCGATGACAGGACTGATAGGCAGATCGCCTACAAGAACCAGACCAAGGTAGATAAAGATGCTGATAAACCAGAACCAGAAGTGGGCAAAGAAATGCATCATGGCATAGAGGATAACACTTGACGTGGCATGCTGCTTGTCAATATCTTTTGAGAGCTCCATGATACGATAAGGTTCACCACCCAATCCGCCTACAGGTGTAGCATAGTTCAAGGCATAGCCCGTAATGGTGAGACGATAGATTCGCCAGAAACTGAGTGGTGCCTTGCCCCCAATGTTACCTTCAATCATAGACTTCCACGCCAACGCATTCAGCCCATAGACAATTACCCAGATACCGATGATGGGAATCAGCCAATAGCCTGCATGGCAAAGGTGATCCCACAGTTCGATGAAACTGACATCAAACGTAAGGAGCATCACCACCACAGCAGCGATGCCGAGGAGGAAGAAGAGGTTGTTCAGGCGTTGTTTAGTCCACTTCATAGATTGAGTACCATTTATAGCTTGTCAGCAATCTGACGACTGAATGATTCATGCCTGTGGTTTATATACCAAGTAAGCAGTCCCATACCGATAATTTCATAGAGGAAAGTCATGGCAGGGATGTCTAACAGACAGAACAGGAAGAACCAAGTCTCACGGAAATTAAAGGTGAGCAGACCATTCCACTTCATCAGTGCCAGCGAGTGACGATGGAACTCTGCACGTACCTCTTCGGGCATGTTATCTGCACTGCCATATTTCTCTTTCAGCAATGCCATCAGGCGCTGAAATTGAGGGGTTGATTTCTCTTGGTTACGTGTATAGCCAATATACGACTTCTGGAACCGACGCTCATACCATGGGGCATCCTTTGGCATTTGATCGTAGATTTCCTGCTGACGTTTGGAGCTATCAAGCTCACTACCCTTCTCACCCTTCAGGAAGAAAAGATGCACCTGGATATAATAGTCGGCCAATCGCTGCTGTCCACCCATACCCACAAAGCCAGAGATAAGACTCAGTATAAACACGATGAATGTAGCTATCATGGTGTTCTCTGGTGTATCAGCAATACCCAACCAGCCAAATTCAATCTCGTGATGACAATAGAAACGATAGTCAAGAGCCAGATAGATAGGCACAAACCATGTGAAACCTGCCAGACCATCGAGGATACGGCCCATGGGACTCTTTTTCCCTGTAAGACGGGCCAACTGACCATCAACACAATCGAAGAAATCAGCCCACATCAATAGGAAGATAGCTGCGAGGTTATAAAGCAGCCCTACTCCACCTTCATAATAATAGCAGCCGCTGGCAAAGAGAAGGGAACTACCTGCTCCAATAAAGATCGACCAAATGGTCACGGTATTAGGGTGTATATCAAATTTCGCAAAGAGACGTGCCAACTGGAAACAGAAGGGACGGATGATATGGAAGTCAAGCCAGTCTTCTGTCTCAACAGATTTCAGTGTCTGATAATATTGCTCGTTCATGATCTGTATCTCAATTTAGAATGTAAGCCTGAAGATATATCTGATACCCCATTTTTCGCTGGTGGGGAGATCCAGATAACTCATACGGCGTACATATTCGATATGTATCAGCTTGAAGATGTTGTGAATACCCACAACCAACTCCACATAAGGTCGTTTTGGATCCATGACGTGACAGCCTTTAGGGAAGTACATCAGTTTATCGCTGCCCGCATTCTGAGGTAGGAAGGGATTATTCTTATCCGTCAAATCGCCCCAAAGCATGTTTACTGCAAAGTACTCACGCCACTTCAACTTCTTGATAAGCGGGATACGATTGAAGAACTTACCGTTCAGGTCCCAGGATAGCATCATAGAAGCATAACGGTCGTTGAGGAATTCCATATTGTTGATGAGGTTGAACATCTCTTCCTCAATAACGAACGACTGGTTAGCTGGTGGCTGGATAAGTAGCATGTAAGGTACCTGGTTCCACTGGGCTCCCGCCTTGAGGAACAAGTCAACCTTACCCCAGCTGTTCAGCCAGAAACGCTTATAGATCTTTGCCTCAGTGATGTTGCTGGAATACTGACCACCCAAAAAATTCCTGAAGCCAAAGGTATGACTCAGACTCAGTATGGGAGCATCATGGTTGATGGCGATACGACGCTGCTTGGTGTTGATAAGGGTTTCATCAGGTGCATAACGCAACTCTGCAAAGAGTTCTGTTGTGCGCAGGTACTCATGATGGGCCACCATCTTGCTATCGTAATCCGGCATCGGCTCACTGAGCTTACGGAACGACATGGCGCCACAAGCCTCCATCTCTTCCGTCTTCAACCTAAGAGTTGTCTTCAGACCACCATACATCTCATACTCAAAGCCCAGACGCTGGCGGTTAGAAATCATCATCTTGTCAATACTCGTCCACTTGAATGCCACAAGGAAGTTGTCCTTATCAGTCGGCAGATAGCGATCACTCGGTGTCTCAACATCATAAGAGCTTTCCAATGTCAGCGTGCGTTTCGGATACTCCCACGGCATGTATTGCTTGTCGATAAACGAATAGGTCAACGATGCTCCGTAGTAGTTGTACTTACTTCCCCAACCGCGACCGTAATAGGCGGTACCAAACCATCGTTTATGGAGGTTGGCTGTGCTCTGCAGACTGAACTTACTTCGCATGCCATCGAACTTGTTATAGGAAAGCAAAGTATTGACTGGGGTAATATCAAATTTGTTGGGATTACCACCTATCTCAATAGAGTTCTCTATCAGGGCATTCAGACCAATCATAATATACTTAAAGCCCTTGATGTTCTGGATATTCTTCACAAAACTACCCATAGAGTCCTCACTCTTCGTAAGCTCCACTTGTCGATACTGGTTCCAGAACGACTTACCGCGCATGCCGGCATCCGGTTCACGGATCTCCGTTCGCTTACCTCTGAAGAGCTTCTTGGGTAGCTCGTCAAATGAATAAGACGTCAGACGGGTTGTACGAATAGCGATGGCCTTTCCTATGAACTTTGCAAATTTCAACTCCGTAATCATGTCATTGCGTGTGAGCACCCACTCGTCGTTGTCAAGTTGTTCGAACTCCTGCTCGACACGCAGATTCTCCACGTAGTTGACAGAAGTCTGTTTGGGCAACGTCAGTTCGCAGCGGCGCACATGATAGGAGGAATCCTTTAAGATATAGATATCACCACGGAAACCGAAGTCCATCTGGTTGTTGGGAAGGAAATGAAGGTGGATACATGAATCACGATCAATCTTAAGCGTATCCTCAATATAGAAACGGTAGAAGCTGATCGCATCCTTTCCGATGGGTGACGTAAAAGGGTATTGTAACAGACGGATCTGGTCTTCATAAAGATCGACATCAGTGAACACATCCTTCATGATGACGTTCAGGAAATCACCAGTCTGAAACAGGTCATTGACACCTGACGATTGCTGACCTTTGATGATGACCTTCTTCGACTGAGGATCCTTGCGGTAAACAGTCTCAGATACAGTCTCTTCGACACTGATTGGCAGAATCATCTTATTATTATACTTACACAACTCCACCTGATCTAACAGCCATGGTGTACTGGAGTAAGGTTTCTTCTCCAGACGACTTGGTGTCAGATCGTTAGCAGCCAATGTCATCTTCTCATACTTGTCGTACTTATAATAATCGTGGTTCGAAAGGTCTGTCAACTTCTTAGCGGCAATCACCTTCTTCATCAGCTCCACGGCTGGATTGTTCTTGCGACTGTATTTGCCTTTCTTGGCATGAATGGTAACCTCTGCCAGTTGCTGTCTGTCAGGTTGCAGCACAATATCCTGCTTGCTGGGGGTTTTGCTATTGACATTGATGACCTGAGTCTTATAACCTACAGCACTGAATGTAATAGCCCATCCTTCATGTCGTCCTATCGAATACTGGCCGTCAATATCAGAAATAACAGCAACATGATGGCCTTTATAGATAACGCTGGCATAAGGGATTGTCTCACCGGTTTCCCCATCGGTGATAGTTCCCTTTATCTGCTGAGCGCTCAAAGGCATGCTGGATAGCAGAAAGAGGATTATGCTAAAAATATGTTGATGTCTAATCATTTAAACTGGAATCCTGAGAAAGTATAATCAGTATAACCTGCGCGCTCATTCATACGGAGCGACTTTAATTCTGACGTCTTGGTATCAATGGTCAGAACAAACGATGAAAACAACATCCTACGAGCTGACTTCTTGTCTGCAGCCTGTGGAGTAATAGTCAACACAAGATTGCCACCTTGCTTGCTGACAGCCAGATCTCCCAGCTTAGAGATGTCTTTTTGACCACCAGACAAAATGCTTTCAAAGACGGTCTGGAAAGAGGCGAACTGTACATTCTTCTGACTGCTTGTCGTATGTTTCTTACCTTTTACAACCATTGTGAAGGTGCTACCCTCCATCAACAGCTGGTCTTTCCCGCCATCAATCACAATGCTTACCGTAGCAGGACGTTTCATCGTGAGCGTACCTTTACTGGTCACATCCTTGGCTACAGCCTGCTTATGTGTGGTTTTGGTAACAGAAGCTGTCACATTAACAGCATCTTTATAACGAGCCACAGCTTTTTGGAAATCAGCTTGTTGGGCTACACTAATAGTCAATTGACACAAAAGTATCAGTATCAATAATACTCGTTTCATAATCGTTTTTCCTTTCTATTTTACTCTGTTACAATCTTTTTAATATATTCTGTTCCTAAAATCTCCTTACAAGTCAATAGAGCTGTCATACTTACACCCTCCAGTCCATGCAGCATCAAGTTCTGTCCCGACAGCAACAGGTTTGGAATAGGTGTACGTGGTGAGAGCATAGTAATCACCAAATTCTTGCAATCTCTTCTCACGCCATAAGCCGATCCGTTAGGCGTCAGCGTATAGTCGCGATAGGTGAGCGGTGTACTTGTGTAGGTCTGGCTAACCATCTCACGCAGCCCAGGGATCACTGTCTCAGCCAAAGAGATGCACTCATCAGTATAACGTGCCTTTAAGGCGAGATAGTCGGCACCTCGATGCCCGATATGGGTGTCAGTCCATGGCTCACATACATGCCACGGCATAGGTGTGAGCAAATCAATCTGGGTGGCATAATCTCCTTCTTCTGGTACACGACAACTGATCATCAGGCCACTCACATTATCTGTCTTATCATAGAACGTCCACACGTTGGGTTCACGATACACAAACTTGTTGTGATTGAAATAAGGGAGCATATTAGGTTTCAGTACCAATGAAGCAGTAAAGAAACCAAAAGTATTCTCCATATTGCTCATACGACGGCGGAAGAGTTTGCGTAATACTGCAGAATCCTTCACCATTTCAAACGTGAGTGACGGATAGATGTCGCTGATGAAGGTGTCGCCTTCATAAGTTTCACCATTCACACAATGGGCAGCGATAATGCGTCCGTCTTTCTCGATGAGTTCATCCACCTCTGCCTGACAGATTACTTCTCCGCCAAAGCTGTGGATATCGTCAATCAGAGAATTTACAATGAGATTACCATCTCCCTTAAGTCGCCAGCTGCTTTGAATGAAACTGCTGTTGCCGTGGGCAAAGGTGAAAAGAGGCAATGATGCCTTGCGCAATTCCATCTTCAAAGCTGAACCCGAAAGCACATTGATAAGTAGTGGATCTTTGAAGGTACTTGTCAGATAGTCATAAGCACTAATGCCAAATAAACGATAGGCATCGTTTGAGCCAAAGGCCACAGCCTCAGCTTGCTGTAAAGTCTGCACATACTGCTGAAGAGCCTCTCTCTCCTGAGGGAAGCGTACAGCCAGATTGTCAACAAACCGATCGAAGCCCTCTGCAAAGGCAAAAGTCTCTTCACCGATAGTCACCAAATCGAAGCCCTTAGGGTCAAGTCGTTGCCAGGGCAACCGCATCAGTCCCAGATGGGAGAAGATCCGGTTGAGCGTCTGTCCCTCTCCCAAGCCACCTACATAGTGGAGACCAGTGTCGAAGGTCTGACCTTTGCGCTGGTAGCTCTGAATACAACCGCCTGGCTGTTGCTGACGTTCAAGCACTAGAACCCGCTTGCCAGCCTTAGCCAGCAGGTGGGCACAGACAAGTCCGCCGAAACCGCTTCCTATGATGACTATATCGTATCTCATTCCTATTTATTTCGGTTGAGCCATCGATAGACGGCAGGTTGTAAGACATATGAGAGAATTACAGCCGAGAGCAGTCCCACAAGCGTAGAAAATCCCACAGACTTGATGGCTGGATGCACAGCGAGCACCATACTGCTGACGGTAACGATAAGGGTGACAGCACTAAAGAAGATTGCTGTCTTATGGTAAGCAAGTTTCTGACTATTGTTGTCAGTCAGACCATTCATGACAAAGATGCTATAATCTACACCAATACCAAAGATAAAGGTGGAGATAATAATATTTATCAGATTGAAGCGCATGTCGAACAATACCATTGCTCCCAAAACTATCAACCAACTGAGCAGTATAGGCATGAAGCCAAGGACGGTATTCTTGACATTGAAATGGAAACTGATCAGTAATACTAGGAATACGAACAGCATTGAAATCCACTGTAGCACACTGAAATCCTCACTCATCTGAATCAGCGTGTCTGTAGTATAATAATAGGTGTCAAGAACCAGAAGATGAGGATCCTGTGCAATAGCATCACAGATGCGTATGTAGTCGCTCTCGCTACTGCGCACAGAGTCGTTGGCACAGCGGACAGAAGTGAAACACAGGTAGTCACCGTTGTAGCTCTGTTCCATTAATGTGGACTGATAGCCTTCAGGGATGAGGCTGGCTCCATAGAGTGAATCTGGCTCATAATCAGCTTTAACAGCTTCGAAGAAATTCTCGAAGGCATTGGCGTTCAGACCTGCCTGTGGGGCTGTCTCTGCGATGAGTCGTTTCACCTTGTCGAGTCGCTCATCGTTCCAATATTGTTTCCAAGCATTGATACGTACCTGTTGTTCCTTCATAGGTACGAAGATCTGGCTGGTATGAGTATAGCTCTTCACGAGTCCAAGCTGTTGCAGTGAGTCAAGTTTACGATCGAGAATGCCAAAGTTCTCTATGGCTTCCTCCATCGTTTTACCTTCACTGGCAAAGTATTTCTGTTTATCACCCGTATAAGTTTTATCACGCAAGAGATTCTCTGAGTATTCTGTCATCTCCTCCAGATAACCAAGGTTGTGCATGTCGGCATCGAAACGGGTGCCGCCATAGAAATAGGCACCAATGCAGATAGCCATTACAATAACAATAATAGCTATCAACCCAGACTTGCGATCTACGGGGTAAGTGTTGATACGGTCAATCAGTGCGAAAGCTTTTTGATTAACCTTATTATTCTTTGTGTTCAGCAACTGAGGCAGATAAGTCAGACTGAACAAGGTTGTGCCAAGAATGGCAAAGGCTGCAAAAAGGCCAAAGTCCTGAAGGAGATCTGTTTGGATAAATATCAGTCCAGCAAAGGAACCAATCGTTGTCAAACAACCCAACCAAACAGGTTTCACTTGGTCGCGCAGCAATTGTGTGGTGTCACCCACATATTTAAAATGAGTGAGCACATGGAGTACGTAACTCAGTGCTACACCGAGAACAACGCCTCCGATACCCAGTGCCAGCAGCGAGAACTGCCCCTTCAACCAGTACATCATAGCCAGTCCGAAGAGTGTGCCAAAAGCAACTGGTAATAATAGCAATGGGATTGTATTCCAGTTACGGAAACATACAAAGAGGAATATCAATACAAGAATCAATGCCCCTGTAATGGTAGTCGTCAGGTCATGCTTAATCTGTGTCGAGTTATAATAGCCACTGGCAGGAGTACCATGATAGCTGATACGCACATCGGGATGGCTTTGGGCATACTGTTCCATCTGGGTGTTCAGCATCTGGAAGAGTGTTGAGCCTTGTCCGGTGTTTGTTGATGAGAAACGAGGAGTGATAAAGGCAATACAGACAGTTGAGTCGGGAACAAAGAAATGTCCCTCAATAGTTTTGTAGGAACCACTGCCTGCATCAAGCAAAGGCATCAGTTGTTCTGCCAGTACCGTTCTCATACCAATAGGATCCATCTGGATCAGTTCTGGGAACATCTCTCCAAACTCCCCCGTCAGATCCTCACGGTTTTGCTGCATCTGTCGGAGCATGTGCTCACAAGTCAGCAACGTATCAAATCTGGCATAAGCTGAGGTATCGATATAAGCGGGGAAATGCCCACTCATGTAATCCACGCCGTCCATCATCAGGTCATCGGGCAGACGATAGAATACGTCGCCGATGGTCTGACTGACGGAATCGCGTAGTAACAGCGAGTCAATGAAACTGTCGCAGGTCTCCATCAGACGCTCTGGATTGTTTCCTTCGAATAATAAGAATGTCTTATCCTTAATCTTCAGATTGGCAAAAGCCAGTTTGGTGGTGCCATCCTCGTTTTTTGAGGACGGCATCAACTTGTTGATGTCTTCTTCCAGATGAATCTGCATGGCAAAATAGCCAAAGAAGGCAAACAAGGCTACCATTGAGAGCCAACAAATGGCCCGATGGTTACGGAAATACTCAGAGAGCCTGATGAATAGCTGTGTCATTATTTCTCGAGGTGCTGCTCAATGTAATCGTAGAGATCGTTGAAAGTCTTCATCTTTGGCAGATCCTCTGCGGGGATTGTGATCTTGTAGGTGTACTGTACCAAAGCTACGAGATCCACAAGGTTGATACTGTCGAGCTGGAGAACCTCCTTCATAGAGGCCTCAGGAGCAAATTCACTCTTCTCGATTTCGAACTCTTCTTCCAGCAGGTCATTTACCTGCTCAATAATTTCATTACGTGTCATAATTTAAAAAGTTGTTTATTATAAGTTTTTGATAATCAGTGATGAATTGGTTCCTCCAAAGCCAAATGAATTGCTGAGGAACATGTCGAAGTGGGCTTCGCGAGTCTCGGGTATCACATTGATGCAAGCTGTATCCTCATCAGGATTCTCAAAATTAAGAGAACCGCCAATGAAGTCGTTCTTCATCATCAGGATTGAGTAAATCAACTCTGAAGCACCAGCCATCCACATCTCATGACCAGTCTGACTCTTAGTAGATGTCACAGGCACGCGATAATCACCAAAGATATTGGCAATGGCAAGGGCCTCACGGCCATCACCTGCGTGTGTTGAGGTAGCATGAGCGTTGATATAGCCGATGTCACGAGGATTGATACCACCATTCTTCAAACAAAGCTCGAGTGAGCGGGTCGGACCTGCTACATTAGGTGTAGAGATATGGTCACCATTACCTGAGAAGCCCCAACCAACGATCTCTGCCAGGATGGGCGCACCACGTTTTACTGCATGTTCATAGCTCTCAAGTACGAGCGTAGCAGCACCACCACCAGGAATCAGTCCATCACGGTCTTTATCGAACGGGCGACTGGCCTTTGTGGGCTCATCCTCACGAGTAGAGAATGCCATCAGACCATCAAACGATGCAACACTAAACATATTAGCCTCTTGAGCACCACCACAGATGATACAGTCCTGAAGACCATCTTTGATGAGCAGATAACTCAGACCTACAGAGTGTGAGCCTGAAGCACAAGCTGCTGAAGCTGTCAGATTAATACCTCTTAAGTGAAGCAGAGTAGCGAGGTTCATTGTGACTGTCGAGTTCATCGACTGGAAAATGGCACCACTACCACAAGCAGCAGTTGAACCAGCCTGACGGAACTTGTCAAGTGCTGTCATCGTGGCCTCAGCTACTGAGTCATTACCATAAATAACGCCTACTTCATTCTGATCAAGGAAGTCTTGATCGAGCTTTGCATGCTCCATAGCCTGAATAGTAGCCAAATAACCATACTGAGCCTCTTCAGGCATCAGCTTACGCAAATCACGGCTCAAATACTTCTTCAAATCAGCTTTGGGTACATCGGCACAAAGGGCAGAACGGAAGCCTGCATCCTTACGGGCCTGACTAAAGATAATACCACTTTTTCCTGAATACAGTGACTGGCGAACTTCGTCGAGGTTTGTGCCAAGGCACGACCAGATACCCAGTCCTGTGATTACAACTCTTCTTTCCATTTTATTTTTAATTAATTGTATTTCCTATTTCTTTTATAAAGCAACGACGACGCTTGACGTAAGTTGGCTTCAACGGTTTCCACTGTGTCAACTCGCGCACATTATCTTCCAACTGAGGACCGGTCTCTGCCCATTTAATACCTATTTTATTATAAATGGGTATCAAATCGTCAAAGAACATGGCATTCACACCAAGCCCCTGATAGTCGGGACGGATAGCTATTAAGAGCATTTCAACGCATTCCTCATGCTTCCACAATAAGGCACGCAACAGGTGGAACCAGCCAAAAGGCAGTAATCGGCCATTTGATTTTTGAATGGCTTTTACCAAACTACCCATTGTAACAGCAGCACCAACAACCTCATCCTTATCATTTACGATAATTGGAATCAGCTTTGTATTTATCAGACTGACATATTTATGAAGGAAACTATCTACCTGCTTGGAGGAGAGCTCTGAGAAACCGAAAATAGACTCATAGGCTTGATTTAACAGATCAAATACCTGATGACCATATTCTCCCCTGATCTGCTTTTTGGTTCCTTTGATAACGCGCAATCCAATGTTATCCTTAGCATATTGGGCAACTCTGGCATAACGAGCAGGCACTTCTTCAGGAATATTGATACGCACCTGCAACCAATCCACCTCCTTCGTAAACCCTAAAGCCTCCATATGGCGAGGATAATATGGGGGATTGTAGATGGCTGTCATCGATCCCATCAGATCAAAATCCTCTATTAACATACCCTCCTTGTCGAAGTCAGTAACACCCAATGGACCATGAATACTTGTCATGCCATAGCTTTTTCCCCAAGCCTCTACAGTCTCTATCAAAGCTCGCGATACCTCCATTTCGTCAATGAATTCAATCATTGAAAAGCGGACGTTGTTCGTCTTCCACTTAGCATTGGCCTTACGGTTGACAATGCCTACAATACGACCTACCACTGTTCCGTTTTGATAAGCCACAAACGGCTGAATGTTGGAAAATTCCAATCCTGGATTGGTTCTAATGTCGAATAATCCGCGTACATCACTTTCAAATTCGGGCACATATTGAGGGTAATTAGCATAGATGACCTTCACCACACGTATGAAGTCATCCATCTCCCGTGGACAGCTAACTTTCTTGATTGTTATCTCGCCCATCATATAGCCATTTTATGTTCTGTACGATACTCCATCGGTGTCATTCCTGCCTGTTCACGGAAATATTGTCCGAAGAATGAGGAATTGGGAAATCCCATACGGTTTGAAATCTCTTTGATACTCAAATCAGTACTTTTCAACAGGGCATAACAATCCTGCATCACATACTCTGTAATCCATCGCATCGGATTCTTGCCACTTACCTTCTTACAGACGGTAGATAGGTATTTAGGTGAGATATTCAGCTTATCGGCATAATAAGATACTTGTTGACGTTTCTGATCTTGCTGAGCCAACAATTGCAAGAACTTATTGAAAAGATCCTTGTCGTGGGTGGTTGACGCATCATCGGATGTATTCATCTCCTTATGCTGGATCAGTCCTTCACAAATCATCAGCAGCATAGTGCGCAGAAAAGAAGTTATCATTTCCCGAAAAAGTACAGGAGGCGTTGCCGCCTTGAACAAACTTTTGGCATAGACTTCGATTCCCTCTACCCAACCAGCTTCTTCTACAACATAGATCTCCTTCATGTACATGGCTTTGTTCCAAATATTAATCTGGCCTGCAAGTACAGTCTTCAATGTCTTGTCTGAAACAAGAAGTACCCCTGCATCTACATCGGTACTTACCATGATTGGTTGTACCACTTTGCCTGCCGGTATCAGCAACAATTGTCCTGGTCTTACCTTAATTTGCTGGTTACCGCCCACTTCCACAAGAATTCTTCCATTTCGACAATGGATAATAGTATTATACTCTGATCTCATAATCGAGAGATTGGCAATCTCACGAATATTATCGAGAAAGAGTACATCATCTTCCGTTGTTTGTAATGAACCAACGCCTGGAATAGGCATCCCGCCATCGTTATTTAATATCACTTTGGTGTTACCCATACGTTATAATTAGTATTTTCGGCTGCAAAATTAGATATTTTTACGCAATAATCGACGTTCCGTAATTCGTATTTAACGTTCATTTTGTTTGTTTTATAACAAAACAGACATAATGCAGGACAAAACGAACATCTTCAAACCTACTTGAGGTGACGAATTACGATCAAATGTCTAAAAAAGAAACCGCAGTCTCTTGGTATGAAGACTGCGGTTCTGACCATGTAAAGGTGTTTTTTTTACTTCCAAGGGTTCTCGTAGCTTACGGGACCGTTCTCGAGCTTCTGACAGCTGAGCAGAATCTCCTCGAAGTGCTCCTCACCGTCTGCCCAGTACTCCTTGTAGTGCGTGCAGTAGCAAGCAGTACCCTTCAGGGTCTTCATGGCTGAGCCATCCTTGGTGTTCTCAAACGATACCTCCAGGTCATGGGGAGCAGCCGGATCAAGCATCCAAGCCAGCAACTCGGGGTTACCATCGTTCATTGCCTTTACGCGAATTGTGATCTGTCCGCCACGGACGATACCTGCTACCTGACCTTCCTGGTCTGTTGCCTGGTTAAACTTGTAGTTTACCAACAATACCTCACGGGGTGCGAAATCCTTAACTTTCAGCACAACTGGTGTTACATTCTCTGCCATATCTTGTTTCCTTTCTATTCTTTAAATTGTTAAACCTTAATCTTCTTCAATGCCGCATGTTTGAAATTGGCATTATGCCCAAGCATTCTCAAACTTCACTGAGCCGACCTCGATGTTTTGGCAAGAGATGAGGATCTCCTCGTAGTGGCCTTCCTTATCTGCCCAGTTCTCCTGGAAATCTACGCAGTAGGCGCCAGTGAACTTGATGGTCTTCATCACCTTCAGGGTCTTCGTCTCCAAGAACTGAATCTCTCCGTCCTTCTTCAGGAAGCGGTCACACATCCAAGCCATCAGTTCGGGTGTACCGTCGTTCAAGGCCTTCACTCTGACGCGGAGCATCTGGAAACGGGGGATACCAGTCATCTGACCCTCACGATCTGTCTCCTGATCAAACTCATAGGATACCATCTGGACTTCACGATCCTTGTAATCCTTTACCTTCATTACTACTGGTGTTGTTGCCATAATCCTTTTCCTTTCCTTAATTTAATTGTTAATACTATCTATTTAATTTTCACTTCTTTTGTTTGTCTCGAGTCGCTTTGTTGACTTTTGACATTGCAAAGATACGACGACTTTTGTTTCGTTCCAAACTTTTTTCAAGATTTTATTCGCAGTTGTGACGACAAGAAAACAATCTTGCGACAGACTCAGAAAACAACTCCGGAATCTGTCGCAAGATAGATTGCAACTCTTTAAAATGCGATATGATCGGCAACTTCAATTGCCTCAATTTCTGTCGCAAAATGGTCTATAATGTGCCTCATCAGCGAAGGCAAGAAGTTCTTTGTCACCTCGGCTATCACCAAAAGCAATGAGTTCATATTCCTGTCGATTCGGATAAAGGGCAAGAATACGGTTCACTTTTTCTTGTCCATAGCAGTTATTGGTGAGAAAACGACCTGTGAGATGGCCATCTTGAACTTCTACCTGCGTGCCTAAGACTTTAACTTGAGGGAAGAATGGTTGTACCCAATTGTCGATACTCGCACTCACGATAACTACATCCGCTCCTTCAGATTCTGCCTGTCTCAGTCTTTGGACACCTTTAGGGCGCAATAGCTGACTGTTATCTGCAGCAAATTGCTGACAAAGGGAATTAAATGCTCCCATATCCATCCCTTTAAAGAAATAAGAGAAGATACACTGCTTAGCTTTCCAATTCGGATAAAGGCCCAATTTCATCAATACCAAGAGATGGGCATGACGCAAAAAACCACATAAAAAGAGCTTGGTACCACAAACATAGCGTATGAACTCCAAAAGTGTATCACGCGTGGTTAGTGTCCCATCGAAATCAAAAGCGTAGATTCTCTTCATAACTTGGGTGATGGGATACGATCAATGATTTGCTTAACAATCCACGACATGAGCAATGTTGCAACGATATAAAGCAATAAACCAGCATACATATCATCTTGGATATAAGGACGCACGAATATCTTACGTACCAGCGGATGGGTAACAAAGATAGCTGCAGAGATAGAGCCTAACCAGACAAAAAGATTGAGCACACGCTCTGGCATGAGTTTTACCAGAGGAACGGTGCCCCAAACAATAAGTGCAGGCACCCATAGCCAGTTATCAAATCTTGAACTGAACATAAAACAGAATACGATAGCTAACAAAAGATTGACGATCCAGGCTATTATCAGCGATGGACTTTTGGTTATGACCCAGTCTTTAACCCATTTAGGCTCGAATCGTGCCAGCAACAAGCCCATACCGAATGGCAGCATGCCACCAATGAAGTTATAGCGCAGGCGCTCAAGTGTTACTGCATCGTTCTCAAAAGACAACTGGCCTATCCAGCATAGCACGATGGCAGCCAGAACAACACCCCAGTGGCGCCAACGATAGAATAGCAGCCGATAGAGGATGTAGAGCTGAAGCGTGATACTGAAATACCAGTATGGACCAGGCCAAACCACATGCGAGGGATCCTCAAACAGGTTGGCAAACATACCTAACATGCCAACCACTTCTGCCCAAGCATAGCGATGCATACTTGGGGTGATGGCATCAAGCATGATAAAAGCCACAAAGCCAACGATAAAAATGCGGAACAGTTTCAGATAATTGTAGCGTACGAAGCGCCACAAGCCAATCTCTGGCAGTTTGCCCTGCTCGTACTTCTTAACCAGTCCGTAACCGCTCAAGAAAAGGAAAACAGGCACACCATAATGTCCGAAAAATGACACAAGATGCATGGGTAGCAGCTCATCAGGATGAAGTGTGAGACGGCAAAGCTCGTCGAACTTGAATTGTTGCCAGGTGTATTCGTTTTCCCGCACTATTCCCCTGAGCCAGTGACAATAGTTGTGCAGCATGATGGCCATAATAGCAACACCACGCATGGCAGAACACTCTTTTCTTGATAACAGCTCTTTCATTTCTTCTTCAACAGATTATAATCGGTGGTGCCCTTCAGGATGCGAGGGCGCTTCGTATTGTATTCTGGTGCTATCACATTATACTCAGGACGATAGGCAGGTGTAGAGATACCAGCCAGATAGAGCAACAGATGAGGTAGCACATCCGTCATCATCGGCCGATCCTTAGCATTCTGTATCGCCTGCCAACCATAAGGATGATTCTCAACATACTGAGGTGAGCCCCAGATCCAAAACGGAATCTCCATCTCATTGCGAGCCAGGCGGTAATCGATATTAGCTCCATGCATACGACCATACATAAACGGTGAACCATCGAAAATCTCCTCACCATGATCGGGCATATAGATTACCACTGCATCCTTATCGATGAAACGCTGGGTGATGGCACCCACGATTGAGTCGTTATAACGCACAGAGTTATCATAGTCGGAAAGAATATAACGCTGTTTCTTGGTAAGTTCCGGACGATTAGCATTCTGAGGGGTAAAGAAACGGCGGGCCGGTTGGGGATAGCGGGCTCTATACTCCACATGCGAACCCATCAGATGCAGGATGACCAAATTATGCTCCTTATTCTGAGCCTTCAGCTGATCATAAGCATTAAGTACTCCCTCATCGAAACGATAAAGCGTGGTGTTACGGGTGTCAAACTGACGTTGGCTCATCTCTGGGTCATTCAAAAAGAATCCGCCACTAAAATCATAGACCGCCTCTTTGGCTTGCGACTGAAACTGGTTGGTAATAAAGGTCACGTGATAACCCGCCTTACGGAATACTTCGGGGAAGAGCGGTGCATCGCACCACTCACCACTATCACCGACTGCATGAAGCGATAAGACGTGCTTGAAGACAAAACTCGTGAGATTCCATGGAGCCACCACATCGGTAAAGGGCACCAGGCTTCCTTGTTCAGCTAACGCCTTCTGGAAAGGTGTTGTAGGCTTTTTATAACCATAAAGCTGGGAATGGTGTTTGTTGTAACTTTCACCTATCACCAAAACGATATTAGGCACCCGATAACTACAACTGTCAATCTGAATCTTCCCACTGGCAGCTTTCAACTGTATCAACTGGTGGGATGCCAGATGATTGGCAAAAGCACTGAACACTAAGCGGTAAATTGGAAGATAAAGGTTGGCCTGATCCTTTCTCGTCAGTTCGCGCTCCACCTGTCCGATGGTATCATAAGAAAACATACGATGCATTGCCGCCTTATTATCCCTAGTCTGGGAAATACAAACGAAAAGTAAACAAGCCACTACAAGACTCAGAGTAGCCTTTAGGCTGGTCACCACCATCGGATTGATCTGTGGCAATACCATATTCTGAGTCTGTTTGCGCAGCCACCAACGTACAGAAGTCCACAGAACATGAACCAGCATCAACAGCAAGACCCACCCTACCAGAGAGCTAACAAGATCCCAACTGAGATAGCCTGTCAGAAATTCGCCTGCCTCCTGGGGCGTTGTCTCGCCTACCAGCATCAGCATCGTAGGTGTGAGCGTCGATTCAAACCGCTCATAACAATACATATCTGCAATGGCTACGCCATAAAGAATCACATAAAGCAGAGCTCTTACAAAAATACGAACCTTACGGGGAATCAATGCCAGCAGAACACAAATGATATAAATATCCAAAAACAGCTCAGGGACTGACAACTCATAAGGCTTCGCGCCACGATCACGCAAATAAAAAGGCATGACTTCAAGCTGAGTACAGAGATAGCCCAACGAGAACATGAAGACAAAGAACGCACCGTTTTTCTCTATCGGCGCGAACAATGCTCCCAGCCATTTACTGATATTCATCCGTTTAAACATATAAACCTTCTTGCTTGATAAATGCCTCTACCGATGGCGGCACCATTTCCTGAATACTTCGCCCTTCGCGGATTCGCTGACGGATTTCCGTACTACTGATATCGAGTAACTCAGCCTCAACGATAGTCACTGATGCAGGCAGTTCCCTCCTGACAGGCTGTTTATCTCGTCGCGGATAAACCACTATCTGATGGTTCTGTAGGATATCAGCTGAATGATACCACTTGTCAAAGATTGCCCAGTTATCCCCACCAATCATCAGCACGAACTGACGATCAGGGAAATCACGACTCAAGGCTTGAAGCGTCAGCCATGTATAGGATGGCTTTGGCAAATGCATCTCATAATCACTGGCTACAATACCTGGCTCATTCTCCAAAGCCAAACGAGCCATCAGTAATCTGGCCTCATCGCTGAGTAAGTCTGCCTGTCGCTTCATCGGATTCTGGGGCGATACCATCAACCACACCTCATCCAGACAAGCCGCCTCCTTCAGTTGTCTTGCCAGAGAAATATGTCCGTTGTGAATGGGGTTGAAGGATCCACCAAAGATACCCGTCCTAGTCATCTATAAGAGGATAGATTAATCTTTTGACAAGAATTGTTGGATAGTTGCTAAAGCATCGGCTTCAGCATACTCAAGAACATCGTTGATAATCACCTTGTCGAACTTATCAGCAAAAGTAAGTTCAAACTCTGCCCTTGCGATACGCTGATTGATAACATCAGGAGCATCGGTGGCACGGTGCTCCAAGCGGCGGCGCAATTCGTTAATCGAAGGAGGTTGAATGAAAATGCTCAGAGCCTCATCACCATAGAACTTCTTGATATTAACGCCACCTTTCACATCAACGTCGAAGACCACATTCTGACCTGCCTCTAATTGTTTCTCCACCTGAGACTTCAATGTGCCATAATAGCGGTCGGTATAAACTTCCTCGTACTCCAGAAATTCATCATCCTCGATTCGCGCACGAAACTCCTCTGGAGTTAGGAAGAAATATTCCACCCCATTCTGTTCTGAACCTCTCGGCGCCCTTGACGTACAGGAGATAGAGAATGCCATATTCAATTCCTTATGTTCCTTCATCAGCCATGAGATGATGGTTGACTTTCCTGTGCCACTGGGAGCTGAGAAAATGATTAGTTTCCCTTTCATCTGTTTACTTATTAATTCGTTTGCCTTTTACAAAGCATTAAGAACCTGTTCCTTAATCTGTTCCAGTTCGTCCTTCATCTTCACCACGATGTTCTGCATCTCGGCCTGATTCGACTTCGAGCCTGTAGTGTTGATTTCACGTCCCATCTCCTGAGCGATAAAACCCAGTTTCTTACCCTGTCCAGCAGGCTCGTTCATCGTATCACGGAAATACTTCAGGTGATTTGTCAAACGCTGCTTTTCCTCACTGATGTCGAGTTTCTCAATATAATAAATCAGTTCCTGTTCCAAACGGTTCTTATCGTACTCAACACCAGGAATCTGTTGCAATCCGTCAATAATACGCGCCTTGATTTTCTCTACACGACTTTTCTCAAAAGGTTCTATCTCAGCTAACAGACAAGCGATATTGTCAATTTTCTCAGAAAACTTCTTTTGTAAGGCAGCCCCTTCTTGAGTACGGAAGTCAACCAAGTTCTCCAAAGCCTCTTTCACAGCATTGCGCACCACGAGCCATTCCTCTTCATCGAGTACTTCCGTCTCTGTTTTTGTCAGCACATCAGGCATGCGAAGCAGGGTACTGAACCAGTCTTCTGGCAGAGGAATATCTGTCTTGAAGGAGATTGCCTTAATCTGTTGATAGTAGTTCTCAACCAATGCAGCATTAATTGGCGTTGCATCAACGGCCATATCCTTCTCTATCCACACACTCATATCCACCTTCCCGCGAATCAATGTCTCCGAAACCATCTGGCGAATCTCCATCTCCTTCTCACGATAGAGAGGGGCAATACGGGTATTCAAGTCAAGCTGCTTAGAATTCAACGACTTGACTTCTACATTAATTTTCTTTTCTTTGTAGGTTACGACAGCCTTGCCGTAACCCGTCATTGATTGTATCATTATCTTGTTTCTATTGTTATTACTTAATCTTAGACGTCATAGGGCTTCGAACTCCTTTATACTCTTTTAGGAAAGCTTTGGCAGATCCGAAACTCAGAAACATATCAAGGCGAACTGGAATGTGGTTCTGATCGTCAGTGATAAAGAAACGTACCAACTCATGTGTCTTGCCATCCTCATGCTCATAGAACGAGAAGACAAGACAACGGAACTTCTCCTTTGAACCATTCATCTTGAAGTTCTCTTTACCCCTGAACTCCAACCAGGAGTTGGTCAGTCGGCGTGCATCACTGATAGGCATGGGAATAATATCTCCTTTTTTCATCTTTGATGTTTCAAAGTTACGGGCACGAAGGAATATTGACATCATATCGTAGATGCAGGCATTGTACTCAGAGGTCTTCCAGTGCTGTTCCCCATCGGCATCAATGCGGTGCTTCTTCAACTTACTGAAACCATGCGGATAGCTATACCAAATTTCATCGACATAATACCGATCGCCTTCACGAGCACCCTTACGGAAATAGAGCGGTGAGAGATTCTTATCGCAATAGGAGAGCAATGTATCACGCATCGTAAAGTACTTATCGAGTTTGTCGTTACCACGAGTTATCAGGTAGGACTTCCAGGCCTCCTGACCTTCAAATTTCGCAAGATGCGTATCCATCTCAGCCGATCCCACCTTCATCCAGATGAACTTCCAATTAAAATAAAGATCATAAGAAAGTGACTCACCTGACTTAAATGCTGTATTCTCAATGCCACACTGGGCAACAGCTGTCATAGACAATCCACAACACATGCAGATAATTACAAATATTCTGTTCATAACTTCTATTCCTTTTCAACTTTAACAGTCTTGTCCTTATTATAATCAATGCCAAGTTGTAAAGCTCGCTCAGCATTGCGATTCTTCAACTTCTTTGCGCCGTCAACCTTCTGTTTGGTGATGGCCTGAGGCTTCTGCTTGTAACGAGGTACAGCCGTAAGATTCCATTGTTGGGTAACATCCCATTGTTCTTTGCACTCAATCTCACGGGGATAGTAATAGACTGATTCCGCCTGACGATCCTCGTCATAGTCACCAGTGTCCCATATACCATTGTCATTAGCATCTACAAAAGCACTAAGATAATATTTATCCGGATTGACATGATCAAAACGGGCTACCCCATCTTTGGCAAGTACTTCTTTCACCACAGCATCGCTCTTGTTAAGCAAACGAACACGCAGAGGCAAGGAGTCGCTTGCACCAGTAATTTTCATGGTCAGCGTACTGTACTCATCAAGACTCTTCACCTTAAGACCCTGTTTATAACTTTCCGAGACATGACCATAGATGTCTTCAAAAGCAGCGGAGTCTATCTCCAGACTATATTCTGTATCAGGTCGCCATTCTGCCTGAATCTCATAGAAACGAAGCCTGTATGGTATAGGGCGGAAAGTGAAAGGCGCTTCGTACCAAGCAGAATCAATCATCGAATAGAGATGGATGGATGCCGTATCGATACGCTGCAATGGTGTGGGCATCTCTATTTCAATCTTGTTGTCAGGATCCATCTGCTGAGAAAGCTTGAAATTTGGCTGCAGAGGTTTGGCTGGATAGATGGAGTCGTAATCCTCCTCACGCTTCTTCCTACGGTCCTGTTCTTTCTTCCATTTATCGATTTCCTTGGCTAGATCCCTCTGTCGCTTGGCATAAGGTACCTTGGCAAGTGCTTCGATGGTATCTGTCTGGTTGACAAGATTACCCAGCGTGTCGGTCATCATATAGCTGACTTCCATGCGCAGCGTATCCTGATTGATAAGAGTGGTATCTCGCAACCAATAGTGTATAGTATCCTGACGTTCCTGAGTTTCAATGACAAAGGCACTGTCAGCATCAAAGTTTAGGCCTTTGATGACAGGTAACTCAGGATGACCATATGTAAAATACATACTGAATTTCTCAGCCTCCTTACGTTCCGTCTTCAAAAGGAAACGATCTGTCTGAATTTGAGTAAACGCCAAAAGCGTGATGTCGTCGGGTAGGAAATGGGTATAAGGTGTCTGTCTGAAAGCATCAATATGCAAGGTATCGCGCCAAATAGTATCGATACGAATATCAGGTTTCGATGATGGTACGTATGTCTCATGGTTAAAACCTATCATCTCACTCTTCTGATTAAAACTGAAGTTACCGTCGGCATCCTTTAATGCATAAGCGCGGTATGTCCCAGGAGCAACGCCCTTGACAACAAAATAACCTCGGCTATCGGTACGCGATACGCGAAGCATTGGCTTAGTCTTGAAAGCAGAGTCTGCCAGATCATCATATAATCCTACAAGAATTCCCTTCACAGGCTCCAGATTGCTGGCGTCCAGCACATAGCCCGACACCTCCATCGTATCAATCTGATCACCTGTTGAGAAACTATAGGTGTAGTTTCCTAGCGGATTGCCTTCATTGTTATCGCTGATAGCATCGCTGAAGTCAATTGTATAAGTAGTGTTCTCCTTTAATGTGTCCTGCAGTTCCACCACAATACGTTTACCGGCAGCTTTAATCTCCGGCATTTCAAGTTGTGGCGGTGAGACAATCACCTTATTGGTGGCATCCTCAAGTTTGATGTATTCATTGAAGTAGATCGAGATCTTCTTGTCTGAGACATTGGTTGACTGGTCTGCAGGATGACTACCGATGACTACTGGGGGATCGTCATCAAACCAGCCTCCATCAGGTTGACCCATGCGTGCGCATCCAACAATGACACAAGCCATACAAAAGATATAGATCAGTTTCTTCATTGGTTCAGTTTTATGAGTTGCTCTATAATATCGCGTGAGTTGCTCAGACGAGGCACCTTATGCTGTCCGCCCAACTTGCCATGCATCTTCAACCAGTCATTAAAGAGATTCTGACGGGCTTCCAGAATCTCCAGATGCTGAAGGGTGATATCCTTATAACGCTTAGCCTCGTAGTCGCTATTTATCTCCTGCAGGCGCTTGTCGAGCAAGTCGCCAAACAGCTGTAAATCCTGAGGAGGCTTGGCAAACTCGATAAGCCACTGGTGACGGCACTTCGCATTGGCATCCATAAATACCGGTGCTGCGGTATATTCAGAGACTTCCGCCCCCGTTTTTTCACAGGCATAAGCCAGTCCTTGCTCCGCATTATCCACAATCAGCTCCTCACCAAAGGCATTGATGAAATGCTTAGTACGACCTGAGATAATAAACTTATAAGGATTAGTAGAAGTGAACTGTACGGTATCACCTATCTCATAGCGCCAAAGGCCACATGAGGTAGAGATGACCATCGCATAGTTCTTACCCGTCTCCACACCCCAAAGGGGAACTGGGTCACCGCCTTCCATCGGGATAAACTCATAGAATACCCCGTAGTCAAGCATCAAAAGCATCGACTTATCTGCCGGATCATCCTGAATACCGAAGAAACCCTCACTGGCATTGTAGGTCTCCATATAATGCATATTTGGCGAGGTGATAAGCTGTTCGTACTGTTTACGATAAGGCGTGAAAGCAACCCCACCATGGAAGAACACCTCAATATTAGGCCATACCTCCTCAAGATGCGTCTTTCCCGTCTTCTCCATCATGCAAGTGAGCACAGATAGCATCCAAGAGGGCACACCAGAGATATTCGTCACGTTCTGCGTCATCGCCTCACAAGCAATACGTTCACGTTTAACCTCGAAATCGCTCAGCAGAGCAGTCTGCTTTTTCGGTACACGCACCAGATTCACTAACGGATTGATATTCTCGATAAGGATAGCCGAAAGGTCGCCCACCAGCGAATCAGGCAAGTTATAGTTAGGTGCATGGCTACCACCAAGGATAAGTCCCTTGCCATCAAACATGCGAGACTTGGGATTATTACGAAGATAGATAGCCACAGAATCGCGACCACCCGCATAGTGAATTTTCTGAAGACCTTCACCGCTAACAGGGATAAACTTCGACTTGTCGTTTGTCGTACCCGACGATTTGGCATACCATTTCACACGTCCGGGCCAAAGAATATCGGCCTCCCCTTGACGCATGCGATCGATATCGCCTTTCAGTTCCTCATAGGTA
Source organism: uncultured Prevotella sp. (assembly GCA_946405145.1). GTDB lineage: Bacteria > Bacteroidota > Bacteroidia > Bacteroidales > Bacteroidaceae > Prevotella. The sequence continues at coordinate 33,834 of CAMJGE010000008.1, read as the reverse complement.
TTGACTGGTACTTGCATGATGAAATCATCATAGCCCTTAATAGTACCAAAAGCATGATTCCGCCCATATTCCGTATCCTTGGCAGAATGGATCAAGTGTTCAAGCACTGCCCGCTGCAATGCCTCTCCCCCATTCAGGTGCTTTTCCAAAGCATGCTGACGTGGCACAAAAACTTTTCCTATAATCTGAGTCAAACTCATTTTGTTGCGCAATTTTGCCTGCAAAATTAGTTAAATCCCACGTAAAGTCTGAAAAAATTACGTTTTTTTTGTATAATAAGGTATAAAAGCCACGAGAGCCTTCTCATGATAGAATAAAATTATTCCTCAGAGAAGGCTGCTGCTTCGGCTTCAGCGATGATTTCCTCGCGTGACTTCTCCTTGGGCTTTGCAGAGATGTCTGAGAGATCGTAGTCTTCATCGCTCATAGACTGATTCTGTTGTTCTGGCACTTCCTCATCAACTTGCTCGTGAGGCTGCTCGATGATGAAGTTTTGTTCTTGTTCTGTATCAGGTACAGCCATAGCTGGCTCCTCTTCCATCTTCGTACGATTGGTCTTCGAAGCAAAGACGGCATCTACAAATTGAGGCTCCCGTTTCAGACGCTGTAGCGTCTCCTTGGCGGCCTGTTGCTGTGCCTCCTTCTTAGAGAAGCCAGTACCCTGCTCACCTTCCACACCTTCAATCATCACCAAGAAACTGAAGATCGGATTGCCGTTGTCATCCTTCTTCTGCCTCAGCATCTGGAACTCCATACGCACGCGGTTCTTCTGTGACCACTCCAACAGCTTCGACTTGAAGTTGACCTCCTTGAAAGCCACCTTATCGATGTTGATGTACTTACCAAGTATCCGATGCTCCCAGAACCACATGCAAGTATCGTAGCCCCGATCCAGATAGATGGCCCCCACGAGTGCCTCCAGAGCATTACCCTCGACATAGCTGTTGTGGGAAGTGGAGTGACCTGCAGAAAGCAACAATCCTCCTAATCCCATCTCACTGGCCACCTTACCCAAGGTATCACGCGACACCAACTTGGAGCGCGTATTTGTTAGGAACCCTTCACGCTTACCCTCATAGTGGCGAAAGACAACATCGCCAACCACAGCATCGAGTATAGCATCACCCAAGAACTCCAACCGCTCATTGTTAAGTGGTTTGCCCTTGTCGTTGCGCTTGCGAATGCTTTTGTGCATCAGCGCCTGTTTGTAATATTCGATGTTGTGGGGATAGAATCCCAGGATACTGTAAAGGGCAGAAAAAAGCTCCTTCTCCTTGCGGAAAGGGAGCTTGATTCTGTCAATGATATTATTAAGCTTCATACTTACGGAATACCACACAAGCATTATGGCCACCAAAGCCGAAAGTATTGCTGAGACCAGCACGTACCACACGCTTCTGAGCCTTGTTGAATGTGAAATTCAGATTGTAGTCAATCTCGGGATCCTCGTCACCAGCCTCATGGTTGATGGTGGGAGGAACGATGTCATTCTGGACAGCCAGAACAGTAGCCATAGCCTCTACGGCACCAGCGGCACCCAGCAAGTGACCGGTCATTGACTTCGTAGATGAGATGTTCAACTTGAAGGCAGCATCACCGAATACCTCTTTGATGGCCTTAGCCTCAGAAATATCACCCACATGGGTAGAAGTACCATGCACATTGATATAGTCAATCTCATCAGGATTCATACCTGCGTCCTCAAGGGCACTCTGCATCACAAGCTTGGCACCGAGACCCTCAGGATGAGAAGCAGTGATATGATGGGCATCGGCACTCATGCCGGCACCAACCATCTCTGCATAGATCTTTGCACCACGAGCTTTGGCATGCTCCAGCTCCTCGAGAATCAGACAGCCTGCACCCTCACCCATGATGAATCCATCACGGCTGGCGCTAAATGGACGACTGGCCTTCTCCGGCTCATCATTGCGTGTTGACAGGGCCTTCATGGCATTAAAGCCACCAACACCAGCCTCGCAGATAGCAGCCTCAGCTCCACCAGCCACAATCACACTAGCCTTACCTAGACGAATCAGGTTGAAGGCATCAGCCAATGCATTCGAAGAGGAAGCACAAGCAGATGATGTGATATAGTTAGGACCATGAAAACCATACATGATAGAGATCTGGCCGGCAGCAATGTCGGCAATCATCTTCGGAATGAAGAAAGGATTAAACTTCGGACCATCCTCCTTATGGGTGGCATAGTAGCTCACCTCATCCTCGAAGGTCTTGATTCCACCGATACCTACACCGAAGACAACACCAATGCGGTTCTTGTCCTCATTCTCCAAATCCATATCACAATCCTCAACGGCCTGCTTGGCAGCAACCAGTGCCAACTGGGTATAGCGATCCATCTTACGAGCCTCTTTACGGTCGAGATAGTCACCTATATTGAGGTTCTTAACCTCACAAGCAAACTGAGTCTTAAAATTTGTTGCGTCGAAAAGTGTAATAGGAGCGGCACCACTGACTCCATTGAGCAGGTTCTCCCACATCTCTTTTGGAGTGTTGCCGACTGGCGTAACTGCGCCAAGACCTGTTACAACTACTCTTTTTAATTCCATAAGCTTAGATTAAAGCATAAGGGTTGCTTCAAGTATGACGAAGCAACCCTTATGTTATTATTCATAATTTATTTTGCGTTCTCCTCGATGTATGCAATAGCATCACCTACAGTTGCGATCTTCTCTGCCTTGTCGTCGGGAATAGAAATACCGAACTCCTTCTCGAACTCCATAATCAGCTCAACGGTATCCAGTGAATCTGCACCCAGATCATTTGTGAAGCTGGCCTCAGCCTTTACTTCTGCCTCATCTACACCGAGTTTATCAACGATAATTGCCTTTACTTTGCTTTCAATTTCTGACATAATTGTAATACTTTAAAATGTTAATAATGATTTTTGCTATCTTGAAATTTTCCAGCACACTGCTGAAATCGGGTGCAAAGTAACACATTTTCTTTCACTTACGCAAATTTTTCTTAGAAAATCTTACGTTAGATTGCACAAACGGGGGTAAAGTGTGCATATTTGGGCCGTTTTTGTGTGCGTTACCAATCATAAAAGTGCAAAATTAGCTGAAAATATCTGGAATTAGTTGGTTATTTGAAAAAGTTTCTGTAGTTTTGCGGAATAAAACAATTATTATGTCGTTTACCAAACAAGCAAATCAGATTTTTAACAGGGCGATTAGCGACTATCATCTGACCGATGATGTGAATACGCCCATTCATAATCCCTATGCCAAGAATACGATTGAACACAGCCTGTATCTCAAGTGCTGGATTGATACCGTACAGTGGCATTACGAGGATATTATCCGCGACCCACACATCAACCCTGTTGAGGCATTGGCACTGAAGCGCAGGATCGACAGCAGCAACCAGGATCGTACAGACCTGGTAGAAGAGATCGATGCCTACTTCCGCACCCTTTATAGTCATGTGGTGCCACTACCAGATGCAAGACTTAACACAGAGAGCCCCGCATGGGCCGTTGACCGTCTGAGCATCCTCGCCCTGAAGATCTATCATATGCAGGAGCAGGTGAAACGTCAGGATGCAGAGCCGGCACACATCCAGAAGTGTCAGGCCAAGCTTGCTGTTCTGGAAGAGCAACAGAAAGACCTCTCCTTGGCTATCGACCAGTTATTGGAGGATATCAAAGAAGGCCGCAAGTATATGAAGGTCTATCTTCAGATGAAGATGTATAACGACCCCAACACCAATCCGATACTCTACAAAAAGTGAGAAAAGAGCACATTTTAGTCATCCGCTTCTCTGCACTGGGTGATGTGGCGATGGCCGTTCCGGTGGTATGGGCACTGGCAAACCAGTATCCTGATATCCGCATAACGGTCTTAAGTCGTGGTATGGTGCGCCCGCTCTTTGAGGATCTGGCTCCAAATGTGAACTTCATGGAAGCCGACCTGAAACAGGAATATCATGGTGTGAGAGGACTGAATGCACTCTATCGCCGCTTGGTGGCAAAGCAGTTCACCAAGGTAGCCGATTTGCACAATGTGCTGCGTTCTGATTATCTCCGTATGCGCTTCAATCTGGGCAGATACCGTGTGGAGCATATCCATAAGCACCGCCGTCAGCGCCGCCAGCTAACCTCTTATAAGAATAAGGTAAGACAACAGCTCCCAACCTCTTTTGAGAACTATGCTGAGGTCTTTGAGCGCCTGGGCTACCCCGTAGATATAAGCCATTTCCATTCTATCTTCCCCCCAGAGGGTGGCAATCTGAACATGCTGCCAGCCATCTTCGGACCGAAGCGCAGTTTTCAGAAATGGATTGGTATCGCCCCATTTGCCGCACACGAGGGAAAGATCTATCCTCCCCAACTGATGGAGAAGGTGATTGCCCTGCTGATACAGAAATATCCAAATGCCCGCATCTTCCTCTTTGGGAAAGGTGAGCAGGAAGAACAATACTTTAAACAGTGGTGCAGCCAGTATCAGGCCTGTGTGAATGTCGGACAGCATTGTGAGTCGATGTACCAGGAGTTGATTCTCATGAGTCATCTTGATGTGATGCTCTCAATGGACTCCGCCAATATGCACTTGGCATCGCTGACGGCTATCCCAGTAGTCAGTATCTGGGGGGCCACCCATCCACTGGCAGGATTCCTGGGGTATAATCAACCCAAGGAGAATGCGATCCAGGTGGATCTTGACTGCCGTCCTTGCAGTATCTATGGCAATAAGGTCTGCAAGCGCGGCGACTATGCTTGTCTTTATAACATTCCGCCTGAGCGGATTGTTGAGAGAATAACTTCAATTATTAATAACTAAACACTTACGATTATGAAGTACATTTGCGAAGTTTGCGGTTACGTCTATGACCCCGCAGAAGGTGATCCCGACAGTGGCATCGAGCCAGGAACAGCTTTTGAGGATATCCCCGATGATTGGGTATGCCCCATCTGTGGCGTAGGCAAAGATCAGTTCAAGCCCGAGTAAAGACTACTCAAAACGCAGTTTTTGCGGGATTTAATTCTGGCACTTTTTACATTTAAATGTAGGAAGTGCCAGATTTAATTCTAGCAAATTTCCCCTTTAAGGGTAAAAAAGGTTATCATAAAGAAGAGGTGCGCCTTTCATGGCGCACCTCTTGCATATAAGAGAATTTAGAGAATGCTTAGTTTCTGTAAGCAGGGTTCTGATAGTTAGCCTTCTCCTCTGCAGTCATCTCCATACCGTCGAGCTGTCCCTGTGGGATAGGACGGATGTAGTAACCAGCGGGGATATCACGCTTAACCTCCTGCAACTCAGTATCAATAAAATCATTACCTGCAATATGATAAACGCTTGCACGCTCTGCCCACTTCTGGGTACGAACGAGGTCGAACCAACGGTAACCCTCACCCCAGAACTCACGGCTACGCTCGTCGAGGATAAAGTCGATGTCGATAACGTCAGGTGTAGCAGCCAGCATCTCAGCACTCTTGTCAACAGATACAGCCACGTTGTCGTTCTGGTTGAAAGTCTGCTTACCAGCACGGGCACGGAGCACATTCACATATTGCTTAGCTTCTGCGTTCTTACCAAGTTTTACAGCAGCCTCAGCAGCAATAAGATAGAACTCAGAGAACTTAGCAACATTCCAAGGACGTGGGCTACCACCATTTACCATATTATTATAGCTATTGTCTGTGTCAGTACGTGAAATGCTAATCTTCCAGTTGATTGGGTAACACTTACGACTGATGTTCTTAACACTGCGTACGAAATCGGCACGTCCGGGCAGTTTACCAAAGTCGAAACGAGTTACCTCCTGTTCCACCAGTTTATCACCATCTTTGATCATTGCCTTAGTAGGAGTCCAGTCGATGTCGTCTTCAGTAGCTTCATCAACAAAGCTGAAATAGACCTCACCAGAATTGATCTTCATGCCATTAGCACCATATACCCAAGCACCTGCATTTGCACCAGGTTTACCTGTGTTTGAATGATAACGAAGGGTGAAAGTTGCATCATAACGGGAGTCAATAGCCTTGACATCATCCTCCCATACACCGCCCTCAAGGAAGGCATCAGCAACAGGAGCCATACGAGTCCAAGGACGTCCAAGTCCCTGAATAGTCTCACGCTGAACTGGGTTAACCTTCATGTCGCCAGATGTACCAACAGCAGTCATTTCTGTATAATTCCAAGTTTCCATCCAGTAAGCAAAGTTCTCAGGAGAACCACCGTTACCCCAACCGTAGCCAGCACCACCGTTACCAAATTTCTCGTTCTCGCTATGATCTGCATAAAGCATAATTTCCTTGTTACGATCATTCTTTGCTACATTCACGTCATAGAATGTTGGCATCAGTCCATAAGGGCCAGGATTGTCGATAGCGGCTTTAGCCATATCAAAAGCCTTCTGGAAATAGCTCTGAGCCTGACCGGCATCACGAGTAGTCTCTGGATAGGTAGGAATATTGTTTGGATTCTCCAACCACCATGCATAGGTCAGATAAGCCTTTGAGAGATACAGACGGGCCAGGTTCTTGGTAGCAGTACCAGTCATACGAGGATTGTCAGGCAGATCGTTAACAGCCTTCTCCAGGTCTGGGAAGATACACTTGGTATAAACCTCAGGAACTGTATTACGTACAGAAGTACGAACAGTTGTGGTATTGAACTTCAGTTCGCCAGCACCGAGATCCAAGGGCACACCACCATAGGTCTGCACTAAGATTAAGTAGTCAAACGCACGGAAGAAATAGGCCTCTGCCAAAAGAGCATCAGATAAATTGGCAGCAGTACCATTCTCAATAATACCATTACTAGTGTTGATGTTGTAAAAAAGCTCATTCCAGGCACCACCAGCTACCGTGCTGGTAGGAGTAACAGAACCTACACCAGAAAGATCGGCGTCTTTGAAGTTGCCATCAGCAGACTGAGCATAGGTATATTCGTCTGTACCTGTCTCAAGGGTGTTCAGATAATAACCATTACCATAAAAATAGCGTAGGTGAGCGTAAAGCGCTGTCAGACCACCCTCAATACCAGTCGGCGTATTGAAGAACGAAGGGTCGTATGTGCTACGTGGTTGTTCGTCGAGCACACTGCTACAAGAGATCATGGTTGTGGAAATACCACAGCATACAAGACCTGCAGCAAGAATATATTTAATACTTTTTGCTTTCATAATTTTAACTTTTTTTCTTTAATACCTTTTGTACCCTTAGAACGTTACGTTAAGACCGAAAATGAAGTTACGGGTAACAGGAGTGTTGTAACCTACGATAGGCATCTTGTGCTTACCTGTGTAACCATCAACAGCCACAGCAGTATTTTCGTTAGCCCACGAGTTGGTTTCGGGATCGAGTCCACTCTCGTTGTTGAACGGAGAGAAGAGAACGAACGGGTTCTGGACGCTTGCATAGAGACGCAGACGGTCGATACCCAGACTCTTAATGGCCTTCAAGTTCTCGAAGTTGTAACCAAGAGTAATGGTACGAATCTTCAGGTAACCAGCGTTGAAGTAACCAAGGGTAGAACCATACTTGGGGTTATCACCGCTCAGGACACCACCGGGTTTCGGATAGTGAGCACCTGTATTCTCTGGAGTCCAGTAATCCACATCAATATTATTACGACGACCAGTCAGCATATTCAGGTAACCGCTTGAAGAGTGGATGGCAGAAATCAGCTTACCACCAATCTGGAAGGCGCCAATCACAGTCAGGTCGAAGCCCTTATAGCCAACCGTTGTATTGAAACCACCAAGAAGGTCTGGCTCCATGCTCATGATCTGACGGTCGTCAGCATTAATCTTACGGGTAGGCAGACCATCAGCACCATAGTCACCAGTATATTTCACCTTGATCATACCAATGTTACCACCGGGCTCAAGGATGTTCAGCGCAGCCTCTTCACCAGCCTGATACAGGCCCTGATATTCATAATCATAAATTACGTCAATTGGATGACCAACAAACCAACGGTTACCTTCATCACGTGTAGCACCAGAAGCCAACTCTGTCAGCTCATTACGGTTCTGATAGAGGTTGATACCTGCTGACCAGTTCCACCCATTCTTGTTGTCGATGATAATACCGTTCAAAGTGAACTCCCAACCCTTATTCTGGGTCTTACCGATGTTACCAGTATAGCTACCTACACCAGATGAGGGAGGCATGGTGACATCAAGCAGGATGTCACTGGTCTTTTGGATATAATACTCGAATGATCCTGAGAGGCGACCATTGAACAGTGAGAAATCAAGACCAAAGTTCCAAGTCTTTGAATACTCCCAACCTAATGCGTCATTAGGCAATGCGTTTACATAATAACCTGCTTTTCTGCCAGCATCAGCTAAACCGAAGTTGTAGTTACGAGTAGCCAGTCCACCGAGTGTAGAGTAAGGATTGATAGCCTGGTTAGAGGTCTCACCATAACCTACACGGAGCTTCAAGTTGTCGAGCCAGTTCTTAGTGCTCTCCATAAACTCCTCACGGGCAATATTCCAACCAGCGCTGATGGCGGGATAGGCATGCCACTTATGGCCAGGAGCCAGACGAGAAGAAGCATCAGCACGGAAAGCGACTGAGAGCATGTACTTATTATCATAAGAATACATCACACGACCCATCCAAGACATCAGACCACTCTGCCAATAGTTAAAGTTATTAAGGTTGACTTCACCTACAGCAGAAGCAAGGTTATAGTACTGCATGTAATTGGCAGGAATATCGAGTGCGGAGCCACCTGATGACTCATAGCGAGTCTGCTCAGCAGAGTACATAGCAACAACATTCACGTTATGCTTCTCAGCGAAAACACGATCATAAGTCAGCAGGTTCTCAACAGCCCAGTTACGAGTCTGGTTGTTGGTTACCCAACCGCTATTGACTTGACTCGGGTTCACATTGTTGATACCAGTTCCGGTGAAACCGCCACCTTTAGAGGTGCGATAGTTCAGACCGACGTTGATACGGTAGCTTAATCCCTCAACCCATGGGCACTTCACCTCAGCGAAGAAGGTGTTGTAAGTACCGATACCACGGTTCTCGCTCAACCATTGATCCTTATCGCGCTCAACAACATCCTTTGTGATAACAATTTGGTCGTCTGCAGGCAACTTGTTGTAGCGCTTCAAATTTCCATTTTCATCGTATGGAGTAGATAGTGGAGAAGAAGCCAGAACAGCGTAGATATTGTTAACACCCTCTGACTTACGGTAGCTGGTATTAGTACTCAAACCGAAACGGAACCACTCACCGACCTTTTGATCGAAGTTACCACGAACAGAGATACGGTCGTAACCTTCAGTAGGAACAACAGACTCATCATGATAATAGCCTACACCAAAACTGTAGCTACCACCATTGGTACCACCAGCAACAGAAATATCGTGACTATGACCAACACCTGTCTGATAGTATTGATCCTGCCAATCGAAGTTGTTATCATCACTTTCATCAAGAGAATTCTTATACTTACCTGCCAACTCACGCATCTTTGAGAAAGCAGGACCATCCATCATAGGATACTTCTTAAAAATCTTCTTGAAGCTCACATATCCATTATAAGATACTTTGGCAGGTGTACCCTGACTACCCTTTACAGTGGTAATGATAATCACACCGTTCGCACCACGAGAACCGTAGATAGCAGTTGCAGAAGCATCCTTCAAGATATCCATTGACTTGATGTCTGCGGGGTTGATATCAGAGAGCTGTCCCATGAAAGGAATACCATCGAGCACGATCAACGGGTCGTTAGTTGCACTCAGTGAGCGCTGACCACGAATACGGATCTGCATCTCGGCACCAGGCTTTGAAGAGGTCTGTGTCATGAGCACACCGGCTACACGACCCTGCAGAGCCTCAGCTGCGTTAGAAGCTGCAATCTGATTCAGTTTCTCACCGCCGATATTGGCAACAGAACCCGTCACAGCCTCACGACGCTGGGTACCATAACCAATTACGACAACTTCATTGACTACGTGACCATCTTCTTTAAGGTTCACGCGTACATTATCACCGGCTTTCACTTCTTGTGACTCATAGCCGACATAAGAGATGACGAGCGTTGCGCCCGGCTTAACATTCAGAGAGAAGTTACCATCGAAGTCAGTTACTGTACCGTTGTTGGTACCCTTCTCCATGACCGTGGCACCGATCAGCGGACCCTGAGAGTCTGTTACATGACCAGTTGCCTGTCTCGTTTGCTGAACAGCAGCTACCTGCTCGGAAGCTGCATACACCTGCTGTGCGCTGATCATGCCCATTAAGCATAATCCAGCACACACGGTTGTTTTCATTGCTTTGAAACTCATACGTTTTGGTTTTGTTAGTTAATAAAAAGAAAAAATCTGCCGCAAAGGTAGGCAGATTTCTCTAAATAGGCTTTTCTTTATGTCTCACTTCATTTATCATTTGTCTCATCCGGCGTTTTTTGCTCAATAAAATCAGTCGGTGAGACACCAAACTGCCTCCTAAACACGGTTGAGAAGTGGGCCAGATTGCTAAAACCAACCGTATATGCCACCTGTGTCACATTGACTTTTTGCTCTTTCAGGAGCCTCACAGCTTGTTCGAGACGAATATTTCTGATGAAATCGCTGATGGACAGACCTGTCATTTCCTTCATCTTTCTGTGCAACTGGGCACGACTGATGCCCACCTCCTTGGTTATCATGTCCACCGTGAAGTCACTATCAGACAGATTATCATTGATGACTTTCATGACACGATCCATCAGAAGTTCATCATTACCTTTCACGGCTGCTTTTTCGATGACTTTGACCTTTTGTTTTTGATGAGAACCGGAGAATTTGCCCTTCAATCGAATATTCTTGGTAATCAGGTTATTGATGACCACATGCAGCTCAGCCATATCAAATGGCTTAGCAAGGAAGGCATCAGCTCCCCGATCCAATCCTTCAAGACGATTGCCAACATCACTCTTTGAGGTCAGCATCACCACAGGAATATGATTAATATTCATGTTCGTCTTGATCATACGCAACATCGTAAAGCCATCCATCTCTGGCATCATCACGTCGCTGACTACAAGGTCGTACTGACAATCCCCATCAGCAGAGAGTAACTTTCGTAAGGCCTCACGACCATTAGTGACTGTTGTAATATGATAGTAAACGCCCAACTCTTGTGAGATATAGTTCCCAATCTCTACATCGTCATCCACTACCAGCACTCTATAATTTGATTTTGCTTTCTGCTTCTGTCCCTGCTCCTTTGTGGTTACCATAATCTCTTCGGCAGTAAGATGAGTCTTACCCAAGGGCAGATGAACAGTAAACACGCTGCCTTGCTCATTTTCACGATTAGCTGCCTCAATGGTACCATGATGCATCTCTACCACCATCTTGCAAAGATTCAGGCCAATACCCGTTCCTTCAATATGGAGTGAATGGGAATTACTGTAGAACCGGTCAAAGAGCTTATTGAGATCACCTTTGATACCCATGCCGTTATCTATAACCTGCAAAACAGCTGTTTCATGCTCTCCTTTAGACACGCGCACTTCTATGGCACCACCGTCGAAAGTGTATTTAAAGGCGTTCGATAGCAGATTATCCACCACTTTGTCGAGTGCATTGCGATCAACCCATACGTCTAGTTTATCTATGGTAGGCTGATAACGGAAGTCTATATGACGCTCCTTAGCCAAGTAATCATACGACTTCAGGATGTTGCCCAGGTATTGTACTATATCCGTTTCCTGACACTGAAGCTTCATCTGCTGTTTATCAATCTTACGGATGTCAAGGATCTGGTTCACCAGATTCTGGATACGCTGGGCATTGTGCTCAATGGTCTTCAACTCTGTCTTCGTCTCCTGATCGAAATCACGGCGCAGCAGTTTATTCAACGGACTCATGATCAGAGTCAACGGCGAACGGATATCGTGCGTGGCATTGATCAGGAACTTCATCTTTTCCTCATCCAGCTGCTGCCGGGTCTGGCGCCGCCAGCTGAATGCAAGGTAGCCTATGAATATCAGACCTCCTAATATATAAATAAGGTACGCCCACGCGGAACGATACCATGGTGCCCTGATAACCAGATAATAAATCTGTGATTCAGTATAGACACCATTATCATAGGCCCTGACTTCCAGCGTATAGGAGCCTGGTTGGATGTGGCTAAACGAGATGATATTACTGCCAACTGCCGTCTGTGACCACTCTTTCGTGCCATTCATCCTGTATTCAAAGATGACATTCTCTGCATTTGAATAGTTGAAAAGCGAGAATTCCATCGAGAAGGTATTGTCGATATACGATAGTGAGAAATGGTGGTTCTCAGCCAATGGTTGCTTCATCACAGGGGCTCCATCCGATAATGTACCGCTATTAACAGGTGTCTCACCTATCAAGAGACCAGTCAGATGTACCTCTGACTGGGATTGATGGCTCTCACGCAAGGCTGCTGGATGAAAAGAGGTGAAACCATCACTGATACCGAAGTATATGTCGCCAGTAGCTTGCTGCATCGCCAAGCCACGCACATACTCACGCGTCATCAAACCATTACCATTCACATGGGTAACCCAACGCTGTTTGTCACGCTGGTATTGCCAAATACCCATTGACGTGCTACACCAAAGATCGCCAAACTGATCCTGCTCGATGCCGCTAATCACTTTATCTACCAGTCCTTCAGCACCAGGATAAGGGTCAACCGTGGCCTTCTGCTTATTATAAAAGTAAAGACCCATATCCGTTCCGATGATAATACGGTGATCCACATCCTCGTATAGTGATGTAACGGTCTTTCCTTCGAGCATAACTTCCCAGCCCAGGGACTTAAAACTATCCTTAATGGGATCATAGCAGCTCAAGTTCGACGAGGTGCCAATCCACAACAGACCTCTGCTGTCAAGCATCATGGCCATCACCCAGTTATTATGAAGGCGTCCCCGCTTCGGATCATTATTGAACATGGAGTAATTCTTAAAGGCCTTAGTCTTCACATCATACGAACAGAAACCTTTGGAATAGGTAGAGAAATAGAGCTTCCCATTTCCATCATCAAGGATAGTGTTGATATAATCGCTTACAAAACCTACCACTTTCGTATAGGCTCCTGTCAATGGCTGATAACTATACAGACCGTCATCGACACCTATCCAGTAACTTCCCCCCTTATCACGGTAGATGGAGTAAGTCTTTGCCGGCGCCGCAGGATGAGCAACCATATTACCTTTACCGTCGAAGCCATAGATGCCATTGTTTTGCACAGCCAACCAGACCATTTCATTGTCACCCTGACAAAACGAAGTCACAGAACCGCCAATCTTCACATTCTGAGCAGACAGACTCCAAGTTGTGAACTGGGGTTCATGCTGAGGCAACAATAGCAGGCCACGCCTCAGACAACCTACCCAAAGATTGTCCTGATCGTCTTCAAACAAAGCCCAGACATTACTTGTATTCAGGTCGAACGAAGAACCAGGATACTCATAACGTCTCAGTTTATGCGATCCCTGCGGTATCCAACAAAGACCCTTGCCTAACGTGCCTATAAAGAGGTTGCCCTTCTTATCACAATGTGCCGGGCGGAACTGTACATCCTCATTGCCGAAGATGCTTAAGTCGATGAAATCGGAATAAACCTGTCCGTCACGATAGTACAACAAACCATGCTGACACACTATCAGTACACCACCTTGATAGTTGATGAAAGTGGTTACTGGCCCGTAAGGTGAGTTAAAATGATGAATGCTCTTATCAGGTTTTCTACAAGTGAAGTCTGAGCCAGAACCGCCTTTCCAGAAGTTTCCATCCATATCTATCAGGATATGATTGAAGTAATCAACGTCTCCACGCGAATAATTCTCCACCTTGTCCGACTTACGAGAAGCTATATCCACTCTGAAAAGTCCATAACCAGCAGTACCTATCAGCAGATGCCTGTCGTCTTCCTGTACGATATCATTGACACGCGGTGCTGCAGAAATAGGAAGTGCGATGCGCTCAAATCGTTCTGTTGCTGCGTTATAGCGCACCAGTCCGACACCCGTTCCCACCCAAAGACTGCCGTTTTTATCGACAAACAACGAAGTGATGTTATTGCTTAGGAGTGAAGTGTTGTCTTTGGCATCATGCAGATAGTTGGTGAAACGGTAGCCATCATACCTGTTCAGTCCATACTCGGTACCAATCCAGATATATCCCGTTTGATCCTGATTGATACATGTAATCAGGTTACTTGACAGTTTCTCAGATGTATAGAAATGCCTCGTCTGCCCCAAAGTTGTGAGGCAAAGCACCAGACTATATAGTAAAAACAAAGTTTTCCTCATAGAGCTGTTAGTTATTGTGTTGCAAAGGTAAGGAGAATAAACGAAAAAACAGCATTTTATGGTGGAAATGTTTCAAAAATGTCTCATTCAGCGTCTCAAAGGTAGAAAATACTCTCAGGCCCCATATTAAAAAGCAGGTCAATGACAGAGAGGTTCCTAAGGAAGCCATGCTTCGTCTGATAGACCTGATAATAGGGCTTTGCTTCAAATTCATCATCTTGTGCAGGATGTTTCGGATTGATGGTAGCCCGCAAATCATCTACAGCTAACGTTTTGCTGTCAACAACATATTCTGTGCTATACGACAGCTTAGGCTCAAAGTCGATTAAATCGCACATTTTCTGTCTGATGGCCTCGTTGAAATCAAGCAAAAACGTCCATCGCCTTTCAAAGAAAGGGCGGATATCATCCTGATAGTACTCAAAGAACGGCGATTCGCCATAAGCCGACTGTAGGGCATTCCAATGCAGATGCCGCCAGTTGCCATGATCGCTGATACGCAGATCCTTGATACAATTCCCGCCATTTGCTGGTTTCTCAACGGGTACAGTCAAAGCCTGAACACCCTGAGTCGTCTCTATCAGGCAGCGATTGCGATAGGTCTGTTTCTGGAAACTCTCCCACTGCTCTATCGTTACATGTTCAGCCCGATACAGTTTCTGATACCACTGCACCGGGCCGAAATAAGTTGTACTGAGCAGAACCTTATTTGATGTCATCCACAATACGTCCTAAACGACTCCATCGGATAGCTCCAAAGCCACGATGGTCTGGATTGCTTGACCACCAGATGAATATCGGTTTACCCACGATATGGTCTTCCGGCACAAACCCCCAATAACGTGAGTCGGCGGAGTTGTGACGATTGTCACCCATCATCCAATAGTAGTCCATCTTAAATGTATAGTCGCGCGCCTCTTTGCCATTGATATAGATACGTCCGTCATCTATCGTCAGCGTATTACCCTCATAAACGCGGATTGGTCGCTCATAAATGGCAATATTATCCAGTGTCAGGCGAATCTTCTCTCCTTTCTTCGGAATCCAGATAGGGCCATAGTTGTCACGTGTCCAGTGCATATTACCATTGAGGGGATAGATTTCCAAATCGTTAGCCTCCTTATTCAGTGTCACACTCTCCACGATGTCTTTTCTAGCCTGAAGCGAGGTTACGGCATATTTGGTAAGAGGCATATAGCCTGCGGTATTCAAACTCGTAAGATCCTCCATTGAGATACCCAGCTCATCCATCAGCTTCTCAGGAATGGCTTGCTTCAACTTTACGTGGTAGGTATATTGGACATTCTCAGGCTCCTTGTTCTTCTTTCCGTCGAGATAGATAATCCGGTTACGAATCTCCAATGTCTGACCAGGCAGGCCCACACAGCGCTTCACATAGTTCTCTCTGCGGTCGGTAGGGCGCGTGATAATCTCACCGTATGTGCCTTGGTTCTTCCACAGTTCGTTGCGCCCTGCCTCATAGATCGTCTCGAAGTATTTGATACGATCTTCTGGCGACAACGAATCGGGATCCGGACGGTTCGGATATAACTGATATCCAATCCCATAGCACATCTGGTAATAGTCGTATGCCTGATACTGTGGTGCAGAGCAAAGTGTATCGCCGGCAGGGAAGTTAAACACCACGATATCATTCAGCTCCACTTTACCCAGTCCTTTCACACGACGATAATTCCAGTGCGGCCAGTCGATATAAC
This sequence comes from uncultured Prevotella sp., assembly GCA_946405145.1. Classification (GTDB taxonomy): domain Bacteria; phylum Bacteroidota; class Bacteroidia; order Bacteroidales; family Bacteroidaceae; genus Prevotella. The sequence continues at coordinate 17,831 of CAMJGE010000008.1, read as the reverse complement.
TCTTACTCTCTATGACTGGTAGTGTATGCTGCGTCAACGGCATCGTCAAGGGTGTCTGTGGGATACGGGGACCATAACTCACTTTCGACACAAACAGATAATCACCTGTCAGCAGCGACTTTTCCAACGAACTTGAGGGGATCACATAGTTCTGGAAGAAGAACTGGTTGATGAAATAGACAGCTACTAAGGCGAAGATCAGCGCATCAACCCATGACATAACGAACTTCACGGGACGCTCAGTCTCTTTCCACCACTGCCATTTGATCTTCTTGGTGATATAGACATCGTAGATAAAAGGTATCACGAGCAAGCCCCACCAGCTCTCTACCCAGTAAAGGAAGAGCAGATACAGCACCAGTACGCCAATAAACTTAGCCCACTGCACTTTAGGATTGAATTCTTTCTTTTTCTCCATGATTATAAAAACTTCACTCACAGGTTTGACGCAATGCCTATCCAGAATAGTTGCGCCTTTAACCTATGTTTCAAAATTTAAACATGTCTGAAATGGTCAGCAGACCTTGATGATCCTTCGTATATTCCGCAGCCAGCACAGCACCCAAGGCAAAGCCCTTACGGCTATGAGCATCGTGGGTGATGGTAATCAAATCGGCATCTGAGTCATAACGGATGGTATGGATGCCTGGCACCTCACCACGACGGATATGATCTACACGCAAATACTTCTTGTCGGTCGTATCTTCCTTCCAAGCCTCCTTGCGGTCGATATTCTCTACAATCTCTTCTGCCAGGGTGATAGCAGTACCAGAAGGATGGTCGAGCTTATGCACATGATGCGTCTCCTCCATCTCTACATCATACTGTGGGAACTGGTTCATAATCTTTGCCAGATAACGGTTCACGGCAGAGAAGATAGCCACACCGATAGAGAAGTTGGAAGCCCAGAAAAGTGTCTTCCCCTCTTCCGAACAAGCCTGACGCACCTCATCGCCATGATCTTTCATCCAACCCGTAGAGCCACTGACCACCTTAACACCTTTTGACCAGGCTTTCAGGTAGTTGCCATAAGCCGCCTGAGGCGCTGTGAACTCAATGGCCACATCAGCCGACGCAAACGCAGGACTGTCAAAGTCCTGTTGATTGTCAATATCGATGATACTCACAATCTCATGTCCACGGTCACGGGCAATCTGCTCTATCATCTTGCCCATCTTTCCATAACCGATTAATGCTATTTTCATATCTTAAATGAATTAGTTTAATTTCTTATAATACTTGAGCGGACTCTTTAAGTTGACATCCGGATGAAGAATGTGAATAAAGTCGTTGAGCAACCAGTCTGGATGGAAAGGCGACTCCTCATAGAAACGGGAAGTACGCACATTACAGCCATAGACCTCTTTTGTCTGAAAAGCACGGAACTGCTTATAGCCATCCCTTTCGGCACCAAACTGTTCGAGGGTCATCGCCTTGTCGCCTTCATAACGGAACATCCACACTTCCGTATCAAAGGCATCTTCAAGAACAGACTCAAACGACAGAGGGAGTGAGCCACTCTGTTCATCATCAGCCCACGGATAACGACCTCCGGCATCTTTGATCATCTGACCAATGGTGCTACGCCCACCAGGTACATACCAGACAGAACCTAACTGCTTATCCATCATGATAGAACGACCCTCACCGGCCTCTTTGGCTTTCTGTTTCAGATCATTATAGTTCTTATCCACTTCCTCAAAGAGCTTGTCGGCCTTCTTCTGTTTGCCAAACAACAGACCATAGAAACGCATCCACTCAGCACGAGCCAACGGCGATACCTCCATATATTCGGCACACTCCACAAGCGGAATATCAAGATCCTCTAACTTGCCATAGCCACCACTGTTCTCAAAAGGCGACAACAGGATAGCGTCAGGATGCAAATCAATAATCTTCTCTATCACTGGACTCATCCCATCACCACAATCACTGATACGTCCCTTTCTTACTTGCTTTTGTATCCAGGGTATCTTGATATATTTCAAATCAGCCACACCGGCAATCCTGTCTCTACACCCCAGATTCATCAACAGTGAGCAGTGAACGGTGGTGAAGACAACGGCTTTCTGCAACGGTGTACGAATCACTGTACCCTTAGGCAGATGAACAGGCAACTGCTTATCGCGAGGCACCAGCACATACGTGTGGAGCGCCTTGCCATCCTCCCAAGGATTGCCAATGGTTGCCACCGTATAGCCGTCGTACTCTACAATAGAGATCAGTGAGGCGTATTTGAAATCAACCTTGTCACCGCCTCCCTGCTGGGCAGACGGACCGCCACAGGAAAGCAGTGACAAAGCGAGGATGAGACTACAGAGAATTCTCATTGAAACTGTATTTTTGCAGTACCGTGAACGAACTCGATCTTATGAGGTTCTACACCTGTCTGGAAAGACTCTACAAACTGACCGGGATTAGCATTAGGGCCATATCCCTGATATACATTCACAAAGCCAGGCATCGCATAAGAGGGATAACCTGTATCGGGATCCTTCTGACGGGAAGCAATAAAGATATTGCCTGTATTCGAATCAACGGCAATAGCTGCAGGAGAAACAATCTGATGTTCAGAATCACCGCTCAGTTTCAGCTTTGCCAAATAGTTCGAGCTGGCATCATAAACATAATAGCTTGGACCTTCGGAACCACCAAAAGGATCGTTGAAAGTATATATATAAAAGCCAGCAGCAGCCATACCTGTAGCATTGGGAACAACCAGTGAAACGCTATTACCACTAATCTTATATACACCAGCATCATGTTGAGTATAATCACTATCATAGTGACCATAGTCAAGTACATAGAGTACATCGCCTGCCACAGCTATTTCCTGTGGATTCTTTACTTTCTCATACTCGCTATTAGTGACGCTGCCACTCGTTATATCAATTTTTGAAATAGAACCGTTACCCATGCTCCAATCACTGTTAGCCACATAGAGTGTCACGGTATTTGTGTCGTCAATGCCGAAAGCTAATCCCTCTGGGTGAGAACCAACCTGATACTGCTTCTGAAGAGCGAAGCTCGTGGTGTCGATAGCAGCTACAGAGCCTTTGTCACCATCACCGTATGTGGTGAAATAGACCTTTCCGTCAAAAGCAGCTAAACGACGGGGAGTCCTACCCTCTGCTTCACCCAGCAAAGATGTGGTGCTGACCTTCTTCAGCTCTTTTGAGTTTCTAGCATCCAATACAAAGATGGTGTTCTCGTCAGAACCTACGATATAAACCTTCTGTCCATATACCAGTACATCATTAGGGGTACCACCAAGGCTCTCACCATTAACCATCTGATATACATTCTGCTGGGCTGAAGGTGTCATGGTTGCATAATTGATATAGGTAAGACTACCATCGATGCTCTGGTAAGAACTACCATTGTTGATGATAAACACACCTTTGGTCACAGGAATCTCAGTTGGCGTGTTACTATTTGAATCATCTCCCAAACAGCCTGTGAGGAGGGTTGAACCCATCGCCATCACAGCTAAACTTAACAGATACTTTTTCATTGTTGCGTTTTTTTATTTTAAAGTTGATATTTCAATGATACTTGCCAGCTGCGTCCCGGCATGGGATAGAGACGTACGATCTCATACTGCTGGTCGAAGAGGTTTTTCAGATCGAAACGGGCCTCCAGTGACTGTCCCTTCCAAGAGAAAGTGCGCCAAGCCGTCAGTCCTGTATCCCAATAGCCGTCGATCTCCGTTCCCTCATAATGCTGATTGTTTGCCCAACGGCTGCTGATGCCAGAACCATGCAGCGAGAGATTCACCCAAGGATTCTCCCACCCGACAGCCAAGCTACCGGTATGCTTTGGTATGTAGGCAATCTGATAGCCATAGAAAGGCGAATCAGCATTCGTGCGGTTCTCTGCCTGCTGATAGCAATAGCTGCCCGAAATCTTCAAACTGTTTTCCGCATTGAGACGCCAGTTGGTATTGGCAGTCAGTTCTCCTCCCAGCACACCTACTTTTCCCACATTCACACAGGTCCATATAAACATATTATAAGGTACAGCCACAATCATATCCTTGACATGATTATAATAGCTGTCAAAGGTGATCTGGAAATCACAGCTTTCCGACTTCGTGTTATAGGTCATACCTATATTATATTGGTCTGTGCTCTCTGGCAACAGATCGGTACTGCCCATATGATAGTAATAGCTCTCATTGAAGGTTGGAGAACGGAAGATATTCTTATAGGATGCTCTCAGGTAGAGATCCTGATCCTCAACCAGCCGATAGGACAATGAGACAGAAGGCGACAGGCGACGCATGTTTCGGGCGCTCTCCCCATATTGGGAATCATTCAGGTAGAGCGAATACAGCAAACGAGCCAAAGCGGTCAGCCTTCCTTTTCGGTACTTGGCTGTTGCCGACTGAAGAATCGTGTGGCGATAGGGCTTGTTGTTGATGGTTCGCTCAGCCGAACTGGTCAGATTGTTATAACCATAGTCCAGCGAATAGTCGAAAGCCCACACCTCTGATAGCGCATAGAGCACGGCTGCTGAGGTATAGAACTCGCGCTGCCAATAGCTGGCATCATTCTGGTTCTTCGCCGTTAAAGGATCTTTGTAGATGGAGGCGCTCCAGTTATATTTGGCACTCCACTTCAACGACCAGCCCGAACGGTTATGCGTCAGATACTGTAATTGTCCGAATGCATTGCGATCACGAAGGGTCTCTTTACACACATCCGTATAATAATGCACCTGTCCGGGCAGCTGACGATCGTTATCGTAATAATACACCTTACCACTCAGACGGTTAAAGGCATCAGGCGACCACACAAAATTGAACTCCCCATGCCCAGTGTTCATCCGACTGTTCTTGCGGGTGTCCTTCACTACCTTTGTCACATTCTTCACCTCATAGGGATAGTCATTCTCTGCGTAAGTATATTCTCCAACCAACGAAATGGCAAAAGTCTCGCTGGTATTCTGTTCATAGCGTAGGAACGGACTCACATAGCCAAAGGAGCCTGCTTTCAACTGAGCCGTCAGATGCGGACGCAGGTCTTCTGTCGGCATACCGATCGTCTGGATATTCAGTACGGCAGAGGCTGAGGCATTACGGGCGGGGATAAAAATGTCGTCATTATCGCCTATCACCAAAGAGAGATGATCCACATTGTCGAGCGAATAACGGGAGAGGTCTATCTCACCACTCTGACAGTCGCTCAGCATGATTCCGTCATAACTCACACCCGTATGCTTGGCACTGAAACCACGAACAGATACTGTCTTCAATCCCCCTGCCCCACCATAGTCGCGCAAGGTGATACCAGGGATGCGATGCAAGGCGTCGGCCACATCTGTCACACCCAGACTCAGCATCTGTTCACGATCGAGAATACGGAGAGGTGCTGTACTCTTTACCTCGTGCTGCCTGCGGCTCTCTGTCACCGTCACCTCACGGAGCTGATGTGTCCTGTCCGTAATAGTATCATTACGAACAGCCTGCCCATGAACGATATTCATCGTTAGGCAGGCTATCAGTAGTATGTGTCTGGTTCGCCTCATTGCGCTGCAAAGTTACATAAAAATTGCGAAACACGTACAATTTTCACAAAAATTACCTATGTGAGCAGGCAATGGCCTAAATCTTCCCGCTGGCAGATGCCTACCATCGTATTGACCACCTCGTCCATCTTCGGCACTTGCGCCACATAATATGAGGGATAGTCTGCACATAGCACCACCAGATTCATGGCTCTCACCCGGATGCCATAATGCGTCTCCAGCATATAGCGGTAGAGGTTCTGCTGCAGACAGTAGTGATAGAACGAGGTATCAGGCAGGTTGATGCCATTCAGACTCATCTTCCCATTGAAGCCTTCGGTGATAGGCTGTCCCAGGGCGTTCACCACCTTCGAGCTGCGCTTCCAGTCATAGATCGTAAAGGTGCCGTCATCTTCCTGACAGATCAGGTCGATCGTACCAGCCACATTCAGCTTCAGATCATAGACGGGCCACTCCTGACGATAGGGTTTGATGGCATAGTCATTGATGAACTGCAGGAAATACTGTTTCTCTTTCTCCAATGAGATTGCTTCCGTCTCGCCATTGTAACAGAAGGGATAGATGGTCTCAAACGTGCCGTCACGGAAATAGTTCTCCGTCTGGGCATGCATAAACGTTCCCACTTCGCTTGCCATCGTGCCGATTCTGTCCCATTGGTTGAGTGACTCCTCAACAGGGATGCTATAGTTCTGACACCTTCGCTCTGCTGCTGCCAAAGCGTTGAAACTCTCGAAGAAATAGCCTACCAACGAACTGACAGGCAATAGCCGCTGTCTGCCGTTATAGATATAGATATGTTCGTAAGGCTCAAAATCGATGTAGGCATCCTGCTCATAGCGGCCTGCGTCCCTGAAGGTAGCCATCTTCTCCTGCATATCAGCAGTTCGGGGGAAAGGTTTCACCTGCGTCATATACTGGCATTCCTCAGATGTCATCGCATAGCATGTCGCTTGATTCGGGGTCTGAACAGGCATCTTCGCCTGCACCCTCGCAGCCATCTTCTGTGCTTCCGCCTTTGTCCAACGTTTCACTGGCGGTAAAGGCTTATCCGACAAATGCGGACATTCCAGACTTGTCACAAGTGTCTTCAACAGCGCTGTCAGATAGTCGGCACAAGCCTGATGATAGTTCCATACCTGCCGTTCGGCAAACCTCACAACGGTCCATCCCAGACGAGTCATCAGACCATCAAGATAATCATCGCCACACGTCAGATAATGCTGTGGTTCTCGCGTGCAAACATCGAAAGGCTCGTCTATCTGCACAGCTATCCGCACCTCTGGACGACCTTCTACCAGGATAACCAGATCAGGACAGATCAGCGGCAACTGATCTGACACACAGATGCCCACATCGTTTCGGAACGTCACCTCTTCAGGCATCTGCTCACCCAACCACTGACAGAAACGAGCCTTCAGCCTGCTCACCTCATGGCGGCAGTCCTCACGAAAGGGATAGAGCACAGTTCCTGGAGCTGGACTCTTTAATATAGGATAGGTTTCTTGCAACACAGCTGAAGGGTATCAAGCCTCTCCTTGAGGGAGGTCAAAGGGACTGATGGGCTCTTGCTGACTGGGAATACGGATTGGTCCATACTCCTTCTCGTAACGTATGATGTTCTCCTGAAGCGCAGCAAGCAGTCGCTTGGCATGCTCTGGTGCAAGGATAACACGACTTTTTATTGGCGCCTTCGGCACCCCAGGCAACACCCGTGCAAAGTCGATGATAAAGTCACTGCTCGAATGCGTGATGATGGCAAAATTAGCATACTCACCCTGTGCCACATCCTGTGGCAACTCCAGTTGCAGACCCTGCTGCTCTTTGTTGTTATCGTTCATATTTATATAGACAATTATTCAAACTTACATGATCTTGAAGCCGCGGAATGAATGCGGCGGAATGGTGACTGTCACGACATTGGTGTCAAACGATTCGCGCCCGTTGATCTTCTGACTGGGCTTTGTCTCGCCCTTGAACACCTCGCCTGACACCAGATCCGTCAGACCGTTCTTGCTGCGTGTCACCAGGTTGACGGTTACTGGCTCGTGATGGAACGAATGCACGACAAAGGTGCCATTGTCGTAAGTCATCAAAGCCACCTGCGAGGGTCCCTCAATATAGACATCAGCCGAGCGGGAGATAACGGCACGGAGGCGGTTCAGCGCATTGGCAGGCAGAGCATACAGATGACTGAAGTTGTCGGGAATCACCCACACATAGATGTTGCCCTGTGAATAGACACTATGCTGGAGCAGCGGCCAGCCGTTGCCATACGACAGCGTGGTGATGTCCTCCCACGAGTCGTTGGTGAAGTACATAAACACGGGTATCTTCACGCTGACGGCTGTACGTCCGATATTCTGTCCACGTCCGTATCCGCCACTCACAATCACGGTGTCGATATCGGCTTTCCGCTCTGTGGCCACCATCTCGAAGATATCCTTGATACCTTTGTCCTGCATGGCGCGATAGAAACCCGAAGTGACAATCACGTCGCCACCTTTCCCCATCAGCCGCTTCATCTTCGACAGGATCTCTGGGTCGTTCTTGGCACACTCCGTCAGAATCACTAACTGCTCGTCCTCAGGGAACTCGGGCACTATCTCCACGGGGATACCCACCATACCCATATAGTTATGCAGGAAGTCGTCGCCCGACGAGTTGAAGGGCTTGTAGGCCTTGATACCCTTGGGCGTACCCAGTTTGCCGAGCAGGGGATCGATCTTGTCATAGGCGTCATTGGCGATACGCCCCCATGTCGGAGGATTAGCACCCTTTTGGGACGACGGGAACATCATCGACGAGAAGTTGAACAGCGTGATCTCCGGAGCCTTTGCCAGCAACGTCAGCCACAGCTGTTCGGCGAAGATCTCGGGATACCAGGCACCGCCAGCGTCAACCCATCCGCCGAAGTTATGCTGTGGACGGATATTCTCGAAATAGCGGATGATGCCGAAACTCTCGTAAGCCTGCAGATGCTGTTCGCTCTCAGGGTTGCGCGTCTCTGTGCCGGTATAGACGCCGTCGAAGGTCCAAGGGCCGAGTTTCAGGTCGAAGCCCAGGCCGTGGAAATGGTCATACCAGTTAGGATATTTGATGATTACCTTACACTTCGGATTCACGCGATGGGCTGGCTCTACAATCATCTCCCTGCCTACCTTATCGAGCAGATCCATCCTGAAATCACCCCACGAACGATCACCCTTCGCCTTGATACAGAGGTCGCACTTGCAGTTTGTGAAATAATAGTCGTCGAGAACAATCTCGTCGAAATAGCGGGCTGTCAGTTCGGCGATGTCCTTGATCATCTTCAGATGCTCGGGATTGCTGTAGCAGAAACTCTCCCAACGCTGGCGCTTGCTGCCAGAGAAGTTATAGGTGATGCCTCCCGACACCTCGACACCTTTCGACTTGAAGAACTTGATGGCCTGTTGCATGGCCTTGTCATCGACAAACACATTGTCGCGGAAGGTCTCCAGATACACCTTGTCCAGTTTCAGATTCTTGGAGTAGTCGGGCCATAGCGCCTCCCACCCTTCCACGGTTCCCACTCGGTTCACATCCTGAACCATTACATAAGCCGTTGTCTTGAAGTTTTTGTGATGACCTGCCCAGGCATTAGCTCCTAGGATCAGCAAGACTGTCAATAGTAATACCTTTCTCATTTTTATCTTCAATCAATTGTTGTCGTCTGCAAATTTATACATAATTTCCGAGATTCCAAACTAGTTGAGATAAAAAACTGAAACAAAGTAAAATCTGTGGACCTCACACCGTGCCTGTCCCCATGTGAGCCTGAAGTAATATAGAAAATAATTTTTTTCTTCCAAATCCTTGTATATTTGGAAGAAATATATTACCTTTGCGACATGAATGAAGATATAAGAGAAACTTTCCATTCGGTGGAGTATGATGAATACTACGCTAGTCTTGACGAAAAGACCAAGACAAAGTATGACTACGTGGAAACGATGATTAGAACTCAATATGTGGTCAACAAGAAGTTCGTAAAGACCCTGGAAGGGACGGAATTCTATGAGGCACGTATCTCTGTGGGTAACAACGAATATCGTACTATCATATTTGCTATTGATACTCAGTCGTTTATAGAGAGTAAACGTGTACTCTTTCTGAATTCTTTTCTGAAGAAAGGCACTAAGCAATATAAGGGCGAGATAGAAACTGCCCGCAGGATTTTGAATAAATATATTTGAAGGAGGATAAGAAAATGGTAAAGATTGACGAAAAGAAACTGGCAGAATTGAAGACTGGTTCTCAGCATCTGACTGAGAAGTATGGTGAGAAAGGCACTCCCTCACGAGAAGAATTCGAGGCAAAGGCCAAAGCATGGTACTTTGCTGAAATATTACGTGATGAACGTAAGCGCCAGAAGCTGACACAACAACAGTTAGGTGAGCGCATCGGCAAGAAGCGTGAGTATATTTCTGCACTTGAGCAGGGACAGACGGATATGCAACTTAGCACGTTTATGCTTATAGCAAACGCATTGGGGCTAAGGTTCTCTTTGGTAGTCGGATAGAACTGATATCCCCTTATAGAATCAAGTGGACAGCTCTTTTATCTATTCTGAAATACATTAAGATGTGGAAGTCAATTCGGCTTCCACATCCTTTTTATTAATCTCCCAAAATCAGCCCTGTCCTTTTTGATTTCTTGTAATTAATCCTTTAACAAAGTCTTTCTATCATGCAGATACACGATAGTTGCACCAATAGTTACTACTATAATAAATCCTATAGCTACCATAATGTTTATTCTTTAATTCCTTTTTCAAAATATCTATTTCCATACCACAGCAATACTGTAAATCCTATACAACCTGCTCCGAAAAGAAGATAAGGATGAGCCACATTTTCAAAGAGACCTCCAAGTATCACACTCGCAAACACTAGCTTTGACAGGTCTGTACAAATATCTGCCTTTCTGAGACTTTTCTTTCTCTTTTCTTCCTGGAGCTTTGCATAAGTCTCACGCTCTAACAGTTGACGATTCAACTGTGTATTAGGCTGTTTTGCCCGCACACGTCTCGTACTCATCGGCAAAGATACATTATAAGTTCCAAACTTCCAAGAAATCTTGGGGATTTAACACGAAATTTAGCATTCTGATTTCTCATACGCATTCAGTTTTAAAGTTATACAATATGTTTTCGGCAGCAAAGGTAAGCATTTCTCATGAACCAACCAAACATTTGAGAACTTAATTTCTCTCCCTTCTCACTCCCGTTTCCACTCCCTTATCCTCACGCAGACCAAAGGGGAACGACTTCGTAATAAGCCACATGACTATGCTTTTTACGTTCGAATTCGAGACTGGCATTTCACTTCACAGCCCCCCTGTGATCTAGTAACTGTGATCCCTATCGTGAATAGTTAGGCTCCCATTAAAATTCTTAAAGTTTCTTAAAGTCTCCGTTGTGTGCGAAAACAATATTTTGTATTGCAAAGTTTTTCGTATTAGGAATTATGAGTCACTAAAGAGTTTTATTATGATGGAAATTACAAAGAAAGAATTACTGGAATTAAGAGTTAAAGATGTGTTTGTAACAGAGGGGGAAAACCTTAGTTGCAGAATGATTTATGATTTGATCGAGGGCCATATTAACAAACGTCATATTATGGAATGGTGCACCATCCAACTGCGTGAGATGCTTTTCATGAAGGCTTTATTGTTAGTAGCAGGGAAAGAAAACATTGACGCAACAATTAGAATTATTAGGTGTGGCACACCTGGCGAAGTTATTGAGCAGCTACAGGCGAAATATGGAATTAGAACTTACTATTTGGAGAGAATTTTAGACATGGACTTGTCTGAGTTGAGGCGCGTCCAAACAGAGAAAGAGATAATACAAAAGTCTATTAAAAGGAGAAAACTGCTTGTTGTAATGTTGAGATGGTTGATGGAAACTGGCGATATCTATTAATTGCCCCAGCACCTAATCAAGATGTAAGCAACTGCATGTCTAACATAAATATTTGAAATAATGAGCAGAAGTTATTTAAAAAGCAAATTCTTAAAGGCAGGAAGGGAATATAAAATATCGAGAAATCCCTATCGCATAGACGAGATGCCGAAGAACAGTCCATCAAAGTATATATCGTGTAGATGCCCCAGCATAAAGGTTGAATGGGTACAGGGACATTGCACCACTTGGGGACATCATCCAGACAAACATGGACGTACAAGAATAAGTGGAATCGTAAGGCAGAAAGTTAAAGAAGAAGTAAGACAAGAAATTCAAGAAGCTGTCGAATGGTGGGAGATTTAGTGTTATGATTGGTTAAAAGCATCGCATAGTAGTTAATAAACTCAAAAACCTGTATAAAAATCGTTCCAAACTTACGAATATATATAAGTGTATAATTAACTTAGCAATTATATGGAAAGAGTAAGATTAACTTCGCAGCAAAAGCAGTATCTCGTCACAGAACTTAAAGACGTGGTGGACAACTATGAGGCATACGAGTTGGAGTCCCCTAATGATTATGCTACAATTCTTTCAATACTTACAGGGATGCTAAATGAGGATTGGCACACTCATTTTTCTGAAGTAGAGATTGACGAGTATCTGACATCGTATTTTAAAAAAGAATTGTCTAAAACTAATTGATATTTAAGTATGGCTAAAAGAAAACTTAACGTAGTTATTGGGAAATATGATCCCAGAGGCAGTAAGGTAAGTAAAATGACTGGCTTGAAGAGCTATCTTTTCATCATGCAATATGCCAAAGATGAAGCCAATGGATTGGACGTACAGTTACGTGGTCGCTATATTAATATATATTATAAAGGTGGCAATCTACTTAAATTATCTGGTAAACAAACATGTGAATTTGAAAAAAACTACTTTTATTTGCCAGAAAAAGGTGGGCTACGAATGACAGATGTAGGGAGGCTTTGCCACTCAGACTATATTACAAAGGCCGAAGAGTCTAAGTTTTTAAGTAATAAGAGCAAAAATGAATTAAGTTCACTTCGTAAAGTAGCTTTTGATATTAAGAAAAACTTGACCGATAAAAATAATGATATAATAAATCGCTTGAAGTCTGGTAATAGCTTTGAGAGTACTGCTAAAGTTATTGAAGAGATGAAGAAGACAATGGATGATTGGAAAAAACGTCTTGCTGATAACGATATCAGAGATTCTGAAGTTGGAGAAAGAACCGTTCAACATTATATTTCCCTACAGAATAAACAATTCGATGACAAAACGGATTTTCTGGTATTAGACCTTGAATATGCAATTAGCACAAATGCTCCTTATGCCAAAGAGATAGAAAGAGAAAAACAGCCAAGGATAGATATTCTTGCTATTGAGAAGGCTACAGGTCAGGTTTATGTCATGGAACTAAAATACGGAATGAAGTCAGTCGATGGTGAAGCTAGTGCTAAAAAGCATTACGACGACTACTTAGCTACAGTGGGAGATGATTCTAAGTGGAAGTCATTCATTGAAGATGTGAAGATATTACTTCAAGCAAAAAAGAATCTTCTCATTGTTGATGAAATTGTTGATAAAGAAGTAAATATAGCAGATAAGAAACCTATATTTGCCTTTATCATGAAAAAAGAACAAGAAGCCGATGAGATGGATTTTGCAGAACATTTAGTAAATAATCATTTATCCCACATTAAAACAATATATCTTCCTGTGGAAAAAGATTATGATAATCCTTCGTCAGATGGGCACAAGCTAACAAAATCATATATGAAATGAAGATAATTGGGATTGTAACTATTACCTTTCTCGTGAATTATGGAGAGTTTAAATATACGAAATAAAACAGGAATCTATGGCTACTATAAGAAAAAGTGCAGTTAGGGAACGTGTTAATAACCCATTAAACATTAAAATCCATCGAGGTACTCACCAAATAGGTGGTTGTATCACAGAATACGAGTATGATGGCTGGCATTTGTTCGTCGATTATGGCGAAGAGCTGCCTGGTGGTCCGAAGTCCAGTGACTTACGGGTCGAGTGCTTGACACATGGTGATTTGTCGAAGAGTGCGCTACTTATCACACACTATCATGGCGACCATATCGGTAGTATCCCCAAACTGCCTAAAGAACTTCCAATATACATGGGTAAAATTGGTCGTGAGATACAGAAGATTCTGTCTAATCGTCTGAAATCGGTATCAACCACTCATAAAGAGATGTTGAGTCGCTTAGAGGATGTTCGTACTTTCGAGGCTGGCAAGAGTTTCGCTTTTGGGCCTTTTACCATCATGCCCATCGTCATGGATCATTCTGCTTTTGATGCGTATGCTTTCAGAATTGAAGGTGGTGGTGTAACAACATTCCATACGGGCGACTTCCGTACGCATGGTTTTCGCAGCAAGAAGCTGCCTGAGGTTATCAAGAAATATGTAGGCGAAGTCAACTATGTGGTTTGCGAGGGCACGAATGTATCTCGTCCCACTGCTGCCAGTCTGCCTGAACATGAACTCCAGAAGCAATTTAAAAAGGCTTTTGCTGAGCACAAGAGTAACATTGTCTATGTTTCATCTACCAATGTTGACCGCCTTTTCGCTTTGTATCATGCGGCGATAGCGGTTGGTCGGAAATTCATTGTTGATAACTACCAGATGAGTATCATGGAGGAGGTCATGAAACGTGATACAATGTGGGGAAAGTCGAATTTGTATAAGTTCAAAGAAGACAACATGCCGATGGTACTCCAGTTTGAGGATGGTGAATTTAGAGCGAATGACAAATTTAAGTGGCTGCTTGACCAAACGGGTTATGTGCTGATTGCTCGTGCCAATCCTCTGTTCGATGACTTCATTGTACGTATTCCTGGTGAAAAGCTGAAATATCTCTCGATGTGGAAAGGCTATGTTGATCCGAAGAACGAGGCTTACAATGAGTCGATGACCGCATCAGTAGGCAATAATTATTTGTATATGCACACTAGTGGTCACTGTGATATGGATAGTCTGAATGGACTGTTCCAAATGCTGCACCCAAGAGCCATTATCCCTATTCACACGGACAATCCAGAAGCGTTTGCCAAGTTGTTCTGTAAAGAGTGGCCTGTTATCGTTCTTACCGATGGAAATTTAATCTCACCCTTTACTGACAGTTGTGTGGATTCTGAATATGCAATGGTGGTGAGTGGTAAGAAAAAGAAGTGCATCGGTTATTTCAAGTCTGATGAGGACGCTCGTATCGCACTTGCTCATACTGTGTTTGGAACTACCAATAAAACCCGTTATGAGATAATCGAAGAAGAAGATGCGACTAACCATAAGAGAGAAGATGGCCTTTTGTCAAGTCTAAAAATATCTGAATGAAGATATTGCACCTTTCTGATACACACGGGCTACACCATAGGATCAAAGATATGCCTGAGGCTGATGTTATCGTTCATAGCGGTGACATCAGCAATAATGGTACAGAGGAAGAGGTTCTTGACTTCTTGAATTGGTTCATAGAGCAACCTTATCACCATAAGATTTTCGTTACAGGCAACCATGATCTTTGTCTATGGGATGCTGAGGGGATAGAGGATTTGCCCACGAACATTCACTTCCTTCAAGATAAGGGTGTGGAGATTGATGGCGTAAGGTTCTTCGGTATAGCCTACAATCACTCAGAAGCATTAATTCCAGATGGAACGGATATAGTTATTACCCATGAACCACCTGTGATGATACTTGACCAATCGATTAGTATTCATTGGGGTAATGCTCCATTACGTAAAAAAGTAATGGATGTAAAACCACGATACCACCTTTTTGGACACGCCCATCAGGACTATGGTATCGTGAAACAGGATGGCATTGTCTTTTCAAATGCCGCTCTGCTCGATGACATGAATAGATTGGTCAGAAAACCCAGACTTTTTAATTATGATCTTTGGTGCAAATATACGAATAAAAAACAGAAATAATAAAGCAAATTAAGAGAAATCTTATAAAACTTAGGATTATATATTAAATGAAGACCTATGCTACATTAAGGTTTAAAGGATGTTTCTACAAGGCTTGATTTATGTTCCCAACGTGGGAATGTTTGATTCCCAGGCTGGGAATATTATGTTCCCAGTATGGGAATAATTGGTTCCCTTAATGGGAATGGGGTTCGAGGTTGAAAAGGAGCCAGCCAACACCTAACGTATCACCTAACAGAACACCTAACAATCATCTAACAAACACCTAACATACACCTAACATCGGGGTTCACCTTATAATTTCAGTAAGAAGAAAAAAGCACGTTTATTGCAAAATAACTGGTAAATAATTGGGGAAAGATTTGGATTTGGCGATTTTTTTTATTATCTTTGCACACCGAAAGCGGAAGCGATTCTGCCCACAAAAACGAAAAACGCTGTGGAAAGCGCAAATCGTACTAAGGAAACGGAATTAAGGAAGTAATTTATTAATTGATCATATCTCTATGAGTAAGAAAAATCTTATCATGGGAGAGACTATGAACGCCTCTCTCGAAACAACGCTCGCCATCGAGCTGTTTCTTAATGACAACTACCTCTTCCGTCACAATGTGCTGAACGGAAAGGTGGAATTTGCTATCAAGTCTGAAGACCACGAGCCTGTTTTTCGTCCACTGACTCAGGAGGCCCTCAACAGCATCATCCGCAGGGCCAAGAAGGAGCAGGTGTGCGAGAAAGGCAGTCCGAAGACAGAGATTATGGAGTTTGTACACTCTGAGGATGTGCAGACTTATGATCCCATCGGCGACTATCTGGCGAATCTGCCCAAATGGGACGGACAGAACCATATCGCCAAGCTCTTCAACCGCCTGCCTGGTATCACCTCTGAGCAGCAGGGATTCCTGACCATCTGGCTGCGCTCCGTCGTGGCCCACTGGCTTCAGATGGATCAGCTGCATGGCAATGAGTGTGTGCCAACGCTGATTGGTGCTCAGGGCTGTGGCAAGACCACCTATTTCCATCGGCTGCTGCCACCATCGTTGCGCCAGTATTATCTGGATCACCTGAACCTCTCGAATAAGTTTGATAAGGAGATGGCACTGACGAACAATCTGCTGGTGAACCTCGATGAGCTCGATGCCATCCGTCGCTCTCAGCATGCAGCCCTGAAACAGACACTCTCGAAGAGCAAGGTCAACGGACGACCCATCTATGGAGCCACGCAGGAAGACAGGCCCCGCTATGCCTCGTTTGTGGCTACCACGAACAATCCCCATCCGCTGACGGATGCCACAGGTAGTCGTCGTTATATCTGCTTGACGATTCCCGATGGGCAGTATATCGACAACTCGGGGGAGATCGACTACGGACAGCTTTATGCGCAGGTGGTTTACGAGCTGACAGTTGCCAAGACGCCTTATTGGTTTGACAACAGTGAGGTGGCGCGTATTCAGGAGCTGAACCAGAACTATCTGGAACAGAAGGACATCGCTGAGATGGTGGAAATCTGCTTCCGCAAGCCTCACGAGGGTGAAGCTGCCAAGTCGATGAACTCGAAGATGATGCTGAAGTACATGCAGAAGGACTATCCTTCGGTGGAGATCAACCACAGCAACCGTATCAAAGTAGGACTGGCCATGAAGTCGCTGGGCTACGAGTGGACGGATCACAGCAATGTGCCTTTCTACAAGGTCGTACCCATCACAGCAGCCTGAGATGTTAGGTGATATGTTAGGTGTTTGTTAGGTGTTTAAGAGCATCTGGAGAAGCTAACATTCACAAAATGAGATAGTTAACTGTTATCGATGTTAGATGTTAGGTGTTTTACAGAAAAAAATAGAAAAATGGAAGAAAAAGAACTGAAAGCGAAAGACATTCCTTGGGGCTATGCCCAGTGTTTTAACGATGCATGCAGTCTGAAGGACAAGTGCTTGCACCATTTGGCCCGACTGATGAAATCGGATGGGCGTGATATCGGTCAGGCTGTGTTTCCAATCGCCTGGCAGGACGGCGAGTGCCGATGTTTCAGTGAGAAGAAACTGGTGAAGAAGGCCTGGGGCTTCACAAAGCTCTATGATAAGATTCCCAGTCGTGACAGGGCTGAGGCACGCCAGTGTGTAAGGAGTTACTTCAGTAGTGGTAACGGACCATACTACCGTGCCCATCACGGCGAAAACAAGCTATCGCCCAAACAGCAGGCAGATATTCTGGCCATCATCGCCAAATTCTGCCCCGTAGAGGGCGTCAGGTTCGACCACTATGTGACAGACTGGGATTTTGAATAGAAAAGCGCAGAGGGGGTTCCCTCTGCGCTGTCTCTTTTATGACCCTTTGTTGATGCCGCCTACGACATCGTCGTTGTCAATGCTATGTTCTGTCTTTT
>CAMJGE010000007.1 GCA_946405145.1 uncultured Prevotella sp. | reverse complement strand
TTCCTGTATAGGTATCCGTACCGCAGCCAGAACCATAGACATTACCACGGTTAGGATAGCGCGCACCTGAATAGGTAATATCATCAGAAGTGTCGTCAGGCGTACCGCCATTATCGACAATATCTTCTCCTTCAGGAATACCAATAGTACCGCTATGTACAGTCACCGACGCATCTTGGAAGTTATGTCCATTCTCACCACCGCCATAGACCGAGCCCTTAATAGAAGGACCCGTTTCTGAATTTTGAGTACCAATCGTCACAATCGTATTACCGACCCAAGCAATCTTATCGACATTGGCATCTGTTTCTGGGTTGCCTTCTAAACCGCGTGAAGAACCGAACACCATACCGTTATCCTTACCGGTGCTACCAATGGTTCCACCCGTGATGGTAACATTAGCAGTACCTGTTTCGGCAGTAAGAGCTGTTGGGAATCCTTGATCATCAAAGTCTGTAAAAGTTCCCACAGAACCGTATGCACCTCCACCATATACATTATGTAATATTTGAGGCGTGCCACTGACAGCTACAGTCGTATTACCCTTAATGATACCAGCTGCCATATAATTGCCACCAGCAGGATCCACATAACCTTTACCACCGCCATAGACGTTACCAAATTCAGCACCGCCCTTGCCAGTGGTTCCGATAATACCGCCAGAGACATTCACAGTAGCATTAGTTGTTATTGTACCCATCTCGCCACCGCCATAGACGCTGCGCTTGATGGTACCGCCATTGATATTAACCGTGGTCTGCTTTGCAGTAGCCAACAATGTCCAGTGCTTAGGATCATCGAAAGAAGAACCATCTAGTTTCGTGAGACGTCCCATAGAGCCACCGAACACATTACCACTATGTTCGCCCTCTGCGTCGTCTGCGAACTCTTTGCCGACCGTACCACCATTAACCGTCACAGTAATATATCCTCGTTTGAAGTTGTCAACAGAATTGCCTTTATCATCTACATTGTCATCACGCATCACACCATAAGGCTTTACTCCGCCAACCTCTTCATCTACCAAGTACAAGCCATAACCCACAGAGGCCAGTCGTCCACCGCCATAGATAGAGCCAAGCATAGTGCCGCCATTGATGGTTAAATCAACAGCACCACCCACGTTACCAGCAGTTAGAGCCTCGCCACCGAAACCACGTCCACCACCGAACACGTTACCATCCACATACGTGGTACCCGTTGTACCTATCGTTGGCCCAGTTCCGTTATCACCAATGGTAACCGTCGTGTTTCTCAGCACGTGACCATCCTCACCGCCACCGAACACAGATCCGTAGATTCTACCGCCTGTAATCGTGACAACAGCATCATTCACATTCGTTTCCTTATTAAAGAAAATACGCTGGTCACCCTTACCCGCTCCGAAGACATAACAGGTCACTGGGTGATCCTTTATCTGCTGAGCAGTACGTGGCACACCAACCGTTCCGCCCGTCATGGTGACACTGGCAGTACCCAACACATTAGTTGCCTCGTTACCACCATAGACGTTCGTCAGGATATGTCCACCATTGATGGTTACATTTGTGTTACCTTTAACTTCTCCTGCTGTAGGAATGTATCTACTGATACCTTGTTGGGTATCAAAATAAGGTACGCTACCTGAGCCGCCACCGAACACGTTTCCGTAGTAAGTATGGCCATCCGTTGCGATATTTGCACCGCCCTCAGCGTATTTCGTGTGGGCCTCATCATAATAATACTTACCATCATACAGATACTTCGCATACGGGTCGTATGGCGCAAACTGGTCTTTCTTGGTATCGCCATTTGTATCCTTTCCATAATCCCAACTGGCGCACTCCAAGTCAACTGATGGCGTATAATCGTCTGCCCATACCTCATCTTCATAAGGTGTTGTCGCATTCTTACCACAACCAATCTGTCCACTGTTTATAGTCACATACGTATCGTATTGCACAAGTCCATTCTCACTGCCGCCATAGACGGAGCCCTTAACGAAAGCATTACCATCTATAGTCACATGAGTATCGGTTGACAGGGCCAAGGTTTGAATGAATGCAAAATAATCATTCTCATTATCATAAGATTCCTTGTTACCATCATTATCTATACGATAGGGTTTATCATTACCCTGATAAGTAAAAATCTCAGGCAGAACTCCCCTACCAGCACCGAACACATGACCATAATCATCTGGCTTATCCGTTCCATCCGTTATATTCGAATGATACATTTTCATTGCATCATCTGGACCAATTTCGGCATTGCCTTTGATAGTAACGGTACACTTTCCACTGTTAGCGTTTGCCAAAACGTATGGCATACCGACTTCTACGCCATGTGCTGCTGCTTCTGTCTCGTCTGCTGCAACCTTATATCTTGCCACCGAAGCAATCTCACCACCACCATAGACACTCTTTCTCACCTTGGCATTACCCTGAATAGTGACTGTTGGGTTGCCACGCACCAGACCTGCATACCCATGGTGCTTTTCACCCTGACCACCACCATAGACATTACCTATAATCTCTGGTTCACTTGTGGGTGTACCTTCAAGACCGATTGTCACCACTGTATTCTTTTCCACGCGACCAACCATACCACCGCCATAGACATTACCATTTACTGTGCCATTGCCAATTCTGACACTCGTATTGCCATTAGGATAATCTGGGTTGGCACCAAGGCCATTCTCGCCAATCATGGCTCTCGCACACAAGAATGCGTCATCGCCGCTTTCTGCTGCTTCACCCTTACCGCCACCAAACACATTACCACCGATAGTAACACCAGAAGTCCCTTCAGCCACAGCTACAAACTTTTCAGTCTCATTATCATACTCCGCACAGATATTCACATAGGTATTACCGGTGACATCAGCCAGGTTACCACCGCCATAGACATTGCCAGTGATATTAGCTCCAAGAGCGGTTTTATCTGTACCAATGTTAACTGTCGTATTACCAATGATTTTGGCCGCATTACCACCGCCATAAACATCGCCAATAGCTCCAATACCAGATAATGAACCTGTTGCTGTTCCCTGAATCATATTAATATTCACCGTCGGATCGGCATACATCATAGCACCTTCTCCATAGCCACCACCGAACACCTTACCAATAGAGGTGCAGGAAATAATGTTCAATTCGGGCTGGGCGTATGGGAATGAATGCGTAGCATCTGCATCGGGGTTGGTGTCTGGAGCCTTATAGCCTTCTGCCGATGGATCGGTTATAGCATGCATTTCAGCGGTTCTCGGCTTCAGTATCTTCTTGCCTGTTACTGGATGAACCTCGTCACTCTCATAATAGCCATAGACGGAATAAGCAGCCTCGTTACCACCCAGGTAGAGCTCATCGATTCTGATGGGCTGGCAACCCGTTTCCTCTACGTTCACCGTGATTTTACCCTTCACGGCACCTCCCAGGTTATTTCCACCGAACACCTTGCCGAAGTGACCATTGGTAATGTTCAGCGTGATATTACCATTCACATTCGCCTCGTCAGCACCCGCAAATAACTCAGGAACCTTTCTTGATGGCTGACAGCTCAGCGTCATATTCACATCACCATCGATATCGGCATATTTACCGGCACCAACAACCTTCTCTAATATCAATTCACAATCTCCCTCTGGATCACTCGTCTGGTTAAGGTTACCTTTCACGATACCCTTCGTGTTACTACCACCATAGGCTTCATGAATATATCCGCCTTTCAGCACAGAGTTCGCATTACCCGTACCATAGGTAGTTGAACCTTGGTCAAGCGTACCAATATCAGCACCAGGATTAGGATCGCCATTGGGCAAGTTGTCTTTACCATTACCACCACCGAAGACTGCCTGAATCTCATAAGCCGCCTTGATTACCACGTTCGTCTCCGGCACAGCAGCAGCATTACCACCACCATAGACGGTCTCAATACTGGTCTCATCACAACCCTCGATGATAACCTGCGTCTTAGCTCCCGAAGTATTAGAAGTAGTATATGGAGAAACTGGATTATACGCAGCCATGTTACCACCACCATAGACGGCATTCACGTCATATCGTGCCTTCACTTTAGCCGTTTGTTCACCCTCTGTTGGATTTGCTATTCTGGTTGCATTTGCATTTTGCGTCGCATAGACATGCACCATCACATCACCCTTCGGTGAACCATTGATATTGTTACATCCAAATATCTGACTAACAGCACAACCGCTTTCATTGGTTGTAGCTGTACCAGTAGTTAACGGTTTATGAGTGTTGCCATCTATAGATGTCGTACCGTTCAAATCCAACAGCACATCACCATATACGTAAGCTGGGATATCACTGGTTGCACCATTCACTCCCGTCTTTTGTCCCAAACCGCCACCATAGGCATCGCCAGAGATGGTGCCACCTGTCAGGCGAACGGTAGTCGTGTTCGATGCGGAAGTTTTACCTTCAGCCCAAGTATTATTCGTTGAGTTCCAGTTGCTCGTCTGGGTGTGAGCCAAAGCGCCACCACCATAGACATCTTTCAGTACCAAACCACCCGTCATGTTAACAGCGACACACTCCTTCACAGTACCGGCCTCACCGCCACCGAATACAGAGCCGGCAATGAGTTGAACTGTCTTTCCTTCATTGTCAGCAGAAGGTGTTGTTGTGTAGTTGATGTTCACCGCTGTCTCACGCACCTGCGCGACGTTATCTGTCGCTTCAAGGTCACCACGGGCTGCACCATACACATTACCATTATTGCTGCCATCATAGCCGATACGACCTCCGCTGACAGAAACAGTAGTCTTACCACCGCTTGTATCAGTGCCCACTGAGCCCATAGCACCAGCGCCATAGACATTATGAACCACAAAACCACCAGTCATATTGACAAAGGCATTGCCTTGCACAATACCTGCTTTGGGATTGTATTTTGTATTATTGTCATACTTATCCGTACCGCAACCACCGCCATACACGTTGCCACGGTATGGATAGGCAGCACCGCCATCAATAGAAGTGTCACTGATACCAATCGTTCCACCATTGATGCGAACATAGCTATTGCGGAAGTTATGACCATTCTCACCACCGCCATAGATAGAACCTCGAATAAGGGGAGTAGCTGTTGTGATAGTAGCATTTTCTGTTGTATCGCCAATAGCCACATGCGTATCATATACCCAAGCCAGCTTATCGTGAATGGATCCAGGAGCTCCCACATCACCACGTGAAGAACCGAAGATCATACCATTCTCCTCTCCTGTTGTACCGATGGTACCACCCGTAATAAATATTTCAGTTTTGCCACTATTTTCAGGAGCATTAGCATTCAAGCCGGTAGGCATCCCATTCGCATCGTAGTCAAAAATGCCCACTGATCCGTATGCGCCACCACCATAGATATTATGCAAGATGGTTCCATCTTCAACCTTCACATTCGTATATCCCTTGACAATACCAGCGGCGAGATAATTATTAGTGGAACCTGTATGTTCTGCGTCACCTTTACCGCCACCATAAACATTGCCATAGAAAGCTCCGCCCTGGTCTGCTGTACCGATTGTTCCTCCTGAGACTAATACATTCGTATTGTGCTGTACATAACCACTCTCACTTCCACCATAGACGGAGCCTTTAACTTTGGCATCTCCATCAATCTTCACTTCAGTATTGGTGACTAATGCTAAAGTCTGAAGGAACTCCAAATAAGCATCCTCGCTATCGAATTCAACTAGTCTATCAGGGTTATTCTCATCACCTTTAATCATCTTTTGAGATGCCCCTTCCCCACTTGCGATAAAATTAGGTACAACTCCCTTACCAGCACCAAACACATGTCCTGCGATCTCAGTTCCTCCTTCGTCTGGTCCAATTTGTGCCTCGCCTTGAATAACGACTTTACAAATTCCACCTCTTCGCTGATGATATGGCATTCCGTCAGGCAAACCATCAGGAATTGTTGGTTGTGTTTCTTCAGGACACGGAGTAGTAAGAATGCCTTTCACCCAATATCTGCCCACCGTAGCCTGTTCACCACCACCATAGACGTTTTGCAACACCTTGGCATTGCCCTGAATAGTGACAGTACTGTTACCACGTACCAAAGCGGCATAGCCATGTGTTTCCTTACCCTTACCGGCACCGAAAACGTTACCATTAATAATAGGTGTACCTTCTCCAGCTCCAATCGTCACCTGCGTATTCCATTCCACTCGGCCCACTTCACCGCCACCATAGACATTACCATTCACAATGCCGTTACTGATGCTGACTTTCGTTCCCTTATCTTTATTTTCATTTGAGGCAGGATCATCACACGCACCATCATCATTAACGCCAACCATGGCTTTATCGCACGTGAAATTATCATCACTACCCTTACCGCCTCCAAAGACGTTCTCAGTGATAGTACCACCAGTGATATTCACGGAAGTGTTGCCTTCTACATTCGACTCCTCACCCCCGCCATAGACACTGTGCGCAACGGACATTCTCTTACCATTTGTAAGTGTGGTATTGCCATCAATAGTGAGCGTTACATTTCCGGTGACAGCACCTAGCCCCGTAAGGTTTTCTGTGGTATATAGAATATTTTTTCCCGTATCAATCTGCTTACTACTGAATTCTGCTTCAGTCACCTGTTCCCAAGTGTAAGACTCTGTAGATGGAAGTATTCCCTCCGTATAGGCTCCTGTATTCGTGTCATATTTTGGTTCACTTTGGAAACTGTTTTTCATAACGGCAACAGTAGGCAATGTCGCTGAGTAACCACCACCAAACACATTGCCTTCCACAATGCAGTTGGTAAGCGTTGACTTAACAGGGCCATCAACCATGCCAAGACTACCACCGCCATAGAAGCTACCAAGACACTGATAGTCATCAGAAATAGAAAGTCTTCCAAGCGGACTGATGGTAATAGTACAATCTGTCAGTTTTGACGTTACATCATGTGTAGTCGCTAATGAGAAACTTATGTAGTCAACAAACAAACGACCAACGTTCAGTGTATTATCAGACTTAGGTATAAACTGATAGTCTATACGTGTTGATACACCTTTAAAGGCATCTTTATACTCCTTTTTATATACACTTTTAAGCCAATCATTCCAACCATAGTTATAATCATTATATTTATTAGTAGGATATTCCCGGTTATAGGAATTACCGCCATAGCCAGCACCGAAGAAGGTTCGGAACGTGCAGTTGGTAGCATTGGTAACCACCTTTTTATCGCTGTTCATGTTACCAAACTTAGGTCCACCACAAAACTGATCTACACGACTGTTTCTGATAACTGTCCAAATGTTGCCCTCAGCGATATGTGCGGCATTGATGCCACCAGCATAGAATTCATCGATATCGGCATTGTCTATCTGCCAGATAATATTACCGTTGGAATAATTTGTCTTGGTAGTTCCATTCATTGTAAATCCACCAATGCCTTGCATACCGGTTCCTGCCACCTTGCCGAAGCGACCGCCATTGATATAACATTCTGCGTTATCATTATAATTGGTATTGGGGGTATTATACATACCTGTCAGATAAAAAATATCAAAGTCTCCACCTGTTACCGAGATGGGAGGATGAGAGCTTACGACTTGCTGTCTATCCTGATGGGCTCCAATATGGAACTCCTTAAACCATACATTACTACCAACATGGTAATAATCCACTGCATTTGCTGCTGTCACATTTCCTGCTGTTTCTGCTACAGTTACCCACTGTTCTATCACACCTCCATGCAAAATCATTGGTGCAGATGATCTGGTACTTCTATCATACTCAAACTGTGTGAAACGGAAGAGAGATGTATTAGTCGATTCGAACCATCCTAATGGCTGCATGATACCTAAGTTGTATGTACCTTGACCGCCTGTTGTTTTCTGCGCCATACCGAGACCAATGACATTCAAGAAATCAACCCTGACAGGATGTACACGAACACGATCATTAAAACGAAGAATATAGGAGTAGTCTGGCTCATTATCCTTATCCTTGTCAATAGACATAATAGTATATGGATTAGCATCAGTCTTATCAGAAAGTGCCAAGCTATGGAAATTACCCACCAGCACGATGGCATTGTCGTAAACTGTGCCAGAGGAATTTAGTGCTTTTACTGCACCATCGTTTCCCCCAAATTTTGTATAGACTATCTTGCTACTACCATTGATATCGTATGTTTGCCCATTCGTATAATGTTGTCCTCCACCAACGGTTGTAACATTGGTAGCAGTCGACATGACTTGATTGTACACCACATCAGGGTATGCATCTGACACATATACACACTTGCCCCAATAAGGCTGAATGGTAATAGATGTTACCCCTTCAGGCACATCAAAATAAGCACCTTGGCTAAACACGCGTTTATTGGTTTCACTATATATATCTTTAGCCGTGCAGTTACGATCTGCAAAGTTGTAAGGAGTAGTAAGAGAAATATTACCATTCTCATCTACTTCCGCCGATGCGTCAGAGCCAGTGGAAAAGCTGCCTGCAGACTTACTCATGCTAACTATCTTCCAACCCGTCACAACCTTATTGTCGGTATAGTTGTCTGTGCCCACGTCATTATAATAAGGTAACTGTACCTTGTAATAGTTGAAGTTGAAGTGTTCAGGATCCTTATCAAGGATGTCAAGGGTTAGCGATGAGTTAATAATAGAGGCATCTTCTGGGCAATCATCCCCAGCATTACCACTTCCCTTCTCTACGGTCACAGAAATTGTACCTAGTTTAGTACCTGTACTATTTGAACTACCTGTATGGGCTGTTTCATTTATTTGTAAGTCATCAATATAAACCATAGACCTGTAACGGCCTGGTTCCTTAAGGATGGGGTATGGGGTGGTACTTCCTATTTGTGACGGTTCCAGCACCCATTTTGCCATTTTATCTTTATTGTCGCGACTATCCGTTGCCCACCATGCAGCCAATTCGCGGTTGCTGTTCAGCAAGTGACGGTAAAATTCGAAGCGTTGCAGATAGCGTGTCTCAGCAGAAAGCGCACAGTTATAGACATTAATACTTTGGACATAAGAGGCTCCTGCCCAGAAATAATTAAAGTTATTTACACCATCGGCATCACCATCGTTGGTAATAATCGAGCCATTGTAAATTGGTGCTACTGAAGACCCACTGACCTCACCATAGAACATGCAGTTCATCACCATGGTCTGGAGGTTTGAGGCTGTCGTAGCAACATTATTATAACCTACAATACCACCAACAGTGCTACTATTACCCCCTATTACATTTGCATAGCTGAAACAGTTGATGACACGAGAACTACCGTCAAGCAAACCAACAATGCCTCCGACATAACCACTACCTTTAATGGTACTACCACAAGATGTGATAACATCATATCCATCTTTGTCCTTCTCCACTGTGCTATTTGTAGCCAGCACACCGCAGTTGTAAATACGCGAAGCTCCAGTAGCTTCGCCACAGATAGCACCTACATTAGTGCCTCCACTGGGGATATTAACATTATAGAGGATGACATTCTTCACCGTACCGCCATTGATGGTATTGAAGAGAGGATGAGTAAGACCACTTATCTTATAGAAGTTACCATTTTCATCAGCATCTGCCTCTAAAGTACCTGTAAAGGGTTCTGTAATAGAAGAGCCTGCATCTACATTTGTTTTAAGAATATAATGATAAGTTGCTCCTTCCGTGGTACTAACCATATCCACAAATTTATCAAAGTCTGTTTGACTATTTATGAGATACTTCCCATCAGTAGGTGTCAAATCATCATATATCGTTTTTGTAATCACGTCAGAGTTATTATACCCTGAAGCAATAGCTATGGCTTTTATGACATCGCCAGGCCCAACTGGTATAGGACTTGTATATGGCGAGCTGGAAGATGTTGGGTCTTCTCCATTTGTTGTGTAATAAATGACAGCTCCAGTAGGGAATGAGCAACTGATGGTTAGGTTATTTCCGTTCTTGGTGAAAACAGGATTGGCACAGCCAAGTGTTACAGAACCTGAACCAATGGCAGAATTAATCATCCCGTCCTTAACAGCTATCGCTTTAATGGTTACTCCTGAAATATTCTCTGTCAATGGACCAGAATAGACTGTTGATGAGGTAGTAGGATCATCGCCGTTGGTAGTATAGTAGATAGTCGCGTCCTCTGTTGCAGATGTGATAGATACAGCATTGGAACCATTATATTGAATAGTAGGAGTCGCAACTTGGTAAAATGTTTCTGTTGTCACCTCTGAGTCTGTGAATCCTGCTCTCGTAACAATAGCCTTAATGGTGGTCTCTTCTGTTAAATCAAATGGTTCACTATATAATATACCATTAGTGGATGAAGGTTCTGTTCCATCTGTAGTATAAAAGATTGATGGGCTAGAGGTAGATGTCGTTATGGTTACCTTTCCAGTAGTACTGGAAAAAGTAATAGTCGGGTTGGCACATTCTGTGCTATAATCTGTAACCTCAAATTTCCATTGGGCGTAGGTGGCTCCTCCTCTGCTTTTAATGATGCCCATATTGGCACCATCGCTAACGCTCGTAGAACCTATGCTATTACTTTTCCATAATTGATCTTTGAGCAGTTTTGGTATGATAGCATAACACGTAACACGGCTATTTCCGTCACCTCTTGCTGCTTGAATTACAACAAATTGATAACGGTCTTCATTTTCGGAATTATACTCTTTTACACTGACTGCATCTGCTTGGTCACTTCCATTAATAGCAGTGCCGTTATAATACATGTAGCGGCCTCCTGTTGACGGATTAATGATGTAATAGTATTTAAACCAAGGATCTGACGAAGCCTCTTTAAGATACCATACCATGCGGTCAGTTTCGGTATTTGCATAGGTCACCTTTTCTGGCGTTTCGTCAGTTGATACATAATAGCCATTGTTACTTACATTAGAAATCTTATAAAAATGCTTGTCTGAATCAGTGGATGGCTTAAAAGGAGGGGTTGGCCAGACATATGTTCCATTAAAGGGTACAAACTTCCACTTTGAGTTGCTATCATGGATATAGTCATCATTTGTTAATCTAATAGGATTGTCCGCATTAGCGCTACCATTTTGCTTATTTAAACCATAATAGGTCTGGTTTGCTTTTACGTCAATATTATAAAAGCCTGTTGTTCCACCTTCATTGTCTACAACTAATTTGAATTTGCACTTTTCTTTGTTGGCATCAGACAATGATGCGAAATCCGTGATATTTATACCTCTTGAGTTGCCATTGTGGTTATAAATGTATTTACCAGTGCTGTTGTTGACGATATAGTAATATTGAGTACCACCATCTTCACCTGCATCCAGGAAATACCACAACATATAATCACCAAGTATATTATTGGTCGTAATGGTATTATTAGACTGAGGCGCTATGTAGAAACTCTGGAACGCATTCGTCTGAATCATATACAGTTTCTTCTCACTATCATCGATAATGTCATTCCCATCAGTATCTTTTGTTATTTCAACAGGTCCCTCTCCCCAGGCAGTATTAATTCCTAACAAAAACATTAGGAGCAGGGATAAGGCGAATCTTAGGCCCGTTTTGTTCCCTGTGTGGGAACATTTTGTTCCCAGTGCGGGAATATTTTTTTCTTGGCTTAGAAAAAAATTATGCATGTCTTTCTGTTGTATTGTTCTATTATTGTTCATATCGGTATTTTAATTTACAATCACTTTCTTTACATATTGTCCGTCGTCGGAGGTGGCGATATAGACGCCCTTCGTGTTGACGCGCTCCTCTACCGTCTCACCTGCTGGTACTGGGAAGGCGCAAACCTTCACACCTGCTGTGGTGTAAACAGCGACATCAACGGTATAGCTGAGCGACGACTCAACGACGATCTTACCCTTCTTGCCATAGATATTCAACGTGCCGTCGAAGCGATCAATCCTATCTTCTGGCCTGAACTCGGTGTCTCTGATATCAAACTCTATCTGCTCCGCATCCTTGATGCTCTTGGAGTCACCACGAGTACCGGCAACTGGTGCCTTAACCATGTATGGACGGAAGGCACCGACAGTGGCATCCGCAACATTCTTCACGTAGCTGTCGCCCTTGTCGTTCATCACGTAGCTCTCGCCTGCGGTGGTAAACTTCTTGTTTGCATAATTAGGTACGTATGCGTAACCTTCCTTCACCGTCCTACCATTGCTGAGTTCGGTGTCGCTGACATTAATCGCCTCTCCCGTAGCAGAAACGAAGGTGATGGTCTGCTTGTCGAGATTGGCAGGAGCTGGTGAAGCCGTGTTCTGAGCTGTCCACAGTCCACTCAGGTCGAACTCGTAATACGACTTGCCCGGGAATCCGATCAGATAGGCATTGCCAGCCTGCTCCAACGGATAGTTGGTATAGGTATGGCTCTCGTTATAATACTGCTTATAATCATCACCGTTCCTATCATCACGATCATTCTTGGAATAATAGTAATCCCACAGGAAAGTATTACTATAGGTCTTATTTTCCGTACCATTAGCAGCCAGCAGGTTGAAGTCAGCAGTATAGACGCCTTGAACGATGGCATTATTCTGATCTTTCTTCTGCTGCAGATTACCGTCGTAGTGACGGAGCCAGTACTCATGACCCTTGGTGTTGCCTGCATAGAAGTGGGTGATCTCACCCTTCTGCTGGGTAGCAACAAATATAACCTTGAACGGCAGACTGATATCCTCCCAGCCCTTGGTAACGCCCGACTCTATCGTGACGAAGTTATCCGGCGTACGCTGATACCACATACGCTGACCTTCGCCCATCCTGTAAGCTATCGGACAGTTGAAGTCCTGCTTATCCACGAGCAGATGGTCTGTCAGTGTCGTGAGGTTACTCCTTACGAGGTGGCCGAATACAGGCGTAGTAACAACAGCCACATTGCCATAGTCATCGCCTTGAGCAAAATTACCATAAGCAGGCTCAGTGAAGTAGTTGCTCAGCACGTTGAAGGTTGCCTGGTTAGCATAACCGCTATTAGCCGTTGCAGCAGGTGCATAGACTAACAGGTTGCGGGTCTCATCCACATTATTGATGCTGTACAGTCCACCATCGTCGAGCAGCGGTGCATAGAAGAAGTCACCATTGAGACCTAACTTATACTCTGTATCATTATGTCCGGCGAAGTCGATGGCAGTCATGCCTGGATAAGCTTCCTTCACTGGGGTGCCTGCCTCAGGATTAGAGCTTGAGGCAAGAATAGCGACAGGATTGAAGTGGGTCACACCCATTGTCGCAGAACCATAGTAGGCCGGTGCACGATAGACGCGGTTACTAGCCTCACCAGCCATGATGCTTCCAGCACTCTTCTTGATTGCCGATGGCTGACTCTGGTGTGCACTGCCATAGTCAAACGTCAGCGACTGTCCGAAGAACAGATAGTCATCAGGCCAGATAGGTGCAAACTTTGTCACCTCATTGTTATTTGCATCAGTCTCGGTAAAGGTCCGCTTATCCTCAGACGTCGGGATACTACCATCAGCATAGCGGAAGTCACCGTCTTTATAGCGATCCTCAACATAACCAGATGAGCAAAGTGGAGCCGTTGTGGTGTCATAGGCACCATAGTACTTCGTCTGACGCTCTAACGCTGTGCCATCTGAATTCATGTGGAAGCAATAATACGGATTATTTCCCGAGGTTACCTTCTGGTCGCAATAGCGCTTGTAGAGGTAGAAGCCGTTCAGGTCGTAAGCCACCTCACCATTGTAGAATGCCTTGGTATCCTTACGGGTTGGTTTACCGTAATTTGACTCAGGATGGTTATCGTACTTGTTGGTGGCATCGGCTTCCTCCTGATAGTAGCTGTTCACAATGCGATAAGGTCTGTCATTTGTCAATTCTGTAGGAATGCCAAATACAGGCTTCGAAGTCTTTGCCGCTGTCGAAGAGGTGCTGATCCAACAGTTCTCCACATATCCCCCACCCGTCTCGGCGATACCAGCACCAGTGAAGGAACCTGTGACACCAAGGTTATAGACATCACCGCAGAGATGGTTGAAGAGCGAGTTATCGAGTCCGCTGATGGTATGTCCGTCACCATGGAAGCTACCCGAGAAGCACTCACCTTCTGCATTTGCAATCGGTGTCCATTCATTAGCAGCCTCTGTGTCAGTATGACTGAGATCACTCTTCAGGAAGAACTCCAGATACTGTCCGCCTCGCATGGGCTTGCCAGAATTATTGAGATTCAACGCCTCATGACCAGCAACTGCTTTACCATTTGTCAGGTCGATGAGGTTCTTAAACAGA
Source organism: uncultured Prevotella sp. (assembly GCA_946405145.1). Classification (GTDB taxonomy): domain Bacteria; phylum Bacteroidota; class Bacteroidia; order Bacteroidales; family Bacteroidaceae; genus Prevotella. The sequence continues at coordinate 110,259 of CAMJGE010000007.1, read as the reverse complement.
TCGAGACCGTTCTCGCCGCTGCCACTATAATCGTTGATATAGATCTTAGGCTGGCGTTCCACATCCTTATGATCGATATAGTAGTGGTGGCTCTTATCATCCATCACCTTCTTCAGATCATGGTAGTTGGCCACATTCAGCTTCACCGAATTCGAATAGGTTCTGCCAAGACTGGTCTGTGCGTAGTAGGCAATCCAGTAGTTGTTCTGATACCAATAGAGCGGTGTCTCGTTATTAAAGAACGGTGTACCGTTATAGTGCGTGGCGGCATCATCATCGTTGGAGAAGATTTCCCATCCTGACTCTGTCACACGGAAAGCACCCTGGGTAACCGATGGGATATTCATTCCAAGTGTGGTTCCAGGCAGCACAAGGTCGGGCTTGTTGATTTCACCAATCTGAGGCACACCACTCTTGAAGTTGATGTGGATGTTCATGATGTGGCGCTCACTCACTGGTGTCACATTGAGTCCTGTCTCATCGCTCTCATCGTATTCATAGAGATAGACGACGGTGATGATCTTCTCTGCAGACAGATCGTTGATATCCGACTCATTAGAGACATAGAGGGTGCTGACCTCCGTAGGCGATGTGCCATGTACCACAAAGCCCTTCTGGAAGTTACACAGGTTATCATAGGTGGTTTCATTGATGACTACACCCTGGGGAACATCTGCATTATTATTATACGTCGTACTTGAGACGGATGAACTGTTCTTGGTAACTGCTGTGGTAGTGACAGCTACACCCTCACCCTTTTCATTGATGGTATAGTTGTTACGACAATAGTAATAGGTCTTGGGTTCATAAACCTGTTTATCATCTACCTGCGTCGGGATACTTGCCTGGTCACTTGTGAATGTAAACTTATCAATGTTTGCCTGTTTTATATTGCCCAAATTCTCGTAAGTTTCCGTATCTATCTGCTGTCCGACGGTATATGGAACCTCACCATCCATGAACGGAGTCTTCACCATGTAGTAATCACCAGGAGCCGTAATAATGATGGGCGAGTAGTGACGCTTCTCATTCGGGATAGCCTCGTAGGCTTCACGTGACAGCCAATCTGTCTGACTGGTACTCTTTTTAATTGTAACAGCAGACCCAGTTTTTGGTGTATAAGTGATTTCAGTTACTTCCTGAGAATTTTCACCAACATAGCCCACGAACTCTGCCTGGTAGTCGATAGCCTGCGCACTTGAATACACCTTAATAGGATTTGAACCGTCATACTGTGTCTTGCTGCCATATTCACCACCGAAAGTAGGATCAATAAGCAAGTCAAGCGCATCGTAATTGAAGTCGAAGTTGGCACGCTCTTCTGCCGGCATACTGCACCATGTGTCAATGGCACGATAAGCTCTTCCTGGTATAAAGTAGATACCACCATATTTACCAGCCTGCGTGCAATAGTAAGCATCATCCAGATAGCTGTTCAAGAAGGTTGTAGCTTTAGCATCGGCTGTGCCATTTCCATCATCTTCATATTTATTCTTTGCAATGATCTTGGTCTTCAATTCTGCGATATCTGCCGAAGAAAGTACCTTACCAGCCCAGACATAGTCGGTGGATGAGAACTCCAAGAGACTGGTACATACCTTTGCCACTTCTGCTGCATTGGCACTGGTTATCGCATTCCACTGAGCATCAGTGTACTTCGACTTGTAAATAGGCGTTCCTACGGTTAGCTTCTGAACCTCCTCACCACTTTCATTCTTCACAGAGTATTCCTTAGTCACGACATAGGCCTGCTCCACTATTGCCTGAGCAGGAGGATTCGTACCCAGATTATTGACACTTTGATCTGGATCGTATATCTCCTTCTTATAATTGTTCACCACACTGCCATAGATAATACTTCCAAGCGTGTAATCCTGCTGGCCGAATACAGTACTATTAACACCAGATTTCAGCGTGTAGGTTGGTCCTTCGGTATAATTATTCTTTCCAGATTCCAACTCATTGTACTGTTTGGTGTTCAGTGCATTGGTCTGTCCGGGACTTGCAGTCTTGGTGTAGTAGTTGTTCCACACCATGGGATTGTTCACGTCGTAAGTCAGAACATATCCCGTATTGTGACTCAGATTATTGGAAGAGCGGAAGAAGTAGTTAAATTCACCATTTGTTTTCTCTTCATCGCCTTCCATATACTTGATAGTCGGATGAGAGTCCTTTAATGAATTGTATTCCGACTCCAACATCACCCTACCCTTCTTATACTCGGTATCGCCAATCTTACAGTCCTCAGCAACTATATAGGTCTTATCCACAAACTTAGCCTGGTCACCTTCGCTCAGCAAGCTATATTCCCAATTGCTGATGGCTTGGTTCAGCTTGTAGGATACGTTGTTAACCACGAAAACAGAATCGGCATTCTCAGAGCCCAACTTGTTACCACCCTTATCATAATAAGCATAGTAGTTGGGTTGCACATCGCGCAGCGTCATTCTACCGTTGGATGCCGCTGTGATGGTAAGTGGAATCTCCTGCTTCTCTGCCGTGGCATTGGCAGATCCTGTGAATGCAGAGATATACTGCTCATACACATAGATGCTACCTCGGATAAACCAATAGTGGGCAGGCGATGCGACATATTGATCTTTATAGATACCGCCATTGGGATAACAGTCGTCAACAATCTGCTTGGTGTTATGTACAAAGTTACCAGAGGTTTCTATAGCTTTAAGACTTGCCAGATCCGTCGGACTTGAATAGGTAAACTGGCGATAAGTTTTGGCATGTTCATTGTAACTAAGGAGAGATACCTTATTCACGTTGTCAACCTGACTGGGTGTACCGTGCTCATTCTTGGCATACACATAGCCACCACCCATACCAGGCATCACATTAATCAGGTCGAGCTCAATGATACCGGTGATATAGCCCCACTTATCCACGCCGGCACTCTCTGTCTCCTCTTTCTTGAGTTCCAGATACACACCCGAAGCCAGAGCCACCTTATTCTGACTGATACCATTGTTACGATACTTGTTTTGAGGCTTAGCAACTTTCCAATCATAATAGGTGGTAGAACCATCCCCTTTTATCGCATCAATATTCGTATCTGTCTTTCGGACGTCTCCAAAATTCACATCGCTGGTCAGGTTACCTAAGAATTTCACGGAGTTATAGATACCGAAATAGTTACCATGCTCCTTATCTTCATCTGAAATATCACCAGCTGTCGTGGTACGTTTGTTCAGAGACACCTCATCCACACGGTTGATGGTGTAGCTGTTATAATCCACACCTCCGTTTACCTGAGGCGCACGGTCAACGGCTCCCTTCATCACCATTCGACTACCGAACACACCACAGAAGTCGGCACGCTGGATGGTGTTCATCGGGCGACCTGCGTAGATACTGGTCACACCTAACAATGTCCAGTTAGCTTTCTCGCCAGTCTTATTGGCGGCAATCTCAGAATCTGTACCATCCATCAGACTGTATTCACCCTCCTCTATCTGCTCGTCTTTTTGATAATACTTTGATCCCGGTGTCCAGAAGCTATTTTCTTTCGGAGATCCAGGACTGGACGGATCTGAGGGATTATCGCCAAATCCATTAAATGTGTCAGGAGTGATTTTCTGTCCTTTTCTATAAGATATTTCATGGGTTCCCTCGCTATCTGTGTACTTATAGGTATGTAGCTGCTTACTCTCATAATAAGTATAGGTATGAGTACTGTTTGCTCCATACTTCAGTTTGTAATAGGCTTGCTGTCTCGCTGTTAAAGCCTTATACTCATCGATAGTCATGGTCTTTTTCAGGCTATAATAGTCAGTACCATAGTTATCGATGTGTAATTCGCGGAAGCCATCTACCAGTGTCAGGTTACCATCGCCGTAAAGACCACCCATTTCCTCTGTTCCTAGAGAGATGAGGTCGAAGTTATAGACATCGCGCAATGAGGCGGCTGCATTACCATGAACAGTCACGGTGTTGGCAAAGATCTTATCACTACCCTCCGTGATGTTTCCACCAGCAAAGAGTGAGTTATGAATCACTATACCTCGGGTATCAAGCTTATTCCATATGGCTAAAGCTTCTTCATGAGCCCTGCTCTTCAACGTATTCAGTTTCTCAATCGGAACATAATCACCTTTGGCATAGGCAGTACCTCCAATCGTGACGCCATCAGCATCAATAACTTTACACTGAGGTTCTACAGCAATCTTACAGTCTTCCGACAAGCCCTCAGAAGTATTTCCATTCTTGTAATAGTAGCCATCTTCATTGTTCTTCGTACCTTTGGCACTATACACGAATCCCTCGTTACCACCTCCGAAGACATTGCCATAACCTTTCAACACATTAGTCTCCGTACCGACCTCACCGCCATAGATATGCACATCGGTACTACCGAAGACATAACCCTTCGAACTCTTGTCCATAGTCAGTTTCTCGGCGTCGGTCATATAACCTTCGCCACCCCAGTTATCATAACCACGGCCTCCACCGAAGACGTCGCGCATCACATGACCATCCCACAGTTCAACATGAGTCCCACCGCCTTTGTAGATAGCTGCGCCATTCTTAACTAAGGTAGAATATTTGGCGATACTATCCGTATGTACGGTACCACGCCCGATAGGACCGATCTCACCTCCACCATACAGGCTACCGCGAACGATACCGCCCATCATGGTGACATGCGAACGGTCCACATAACTGTTAGCCACATAACCGCCACCAAAGATGTTTCCACCCTGATCCAACAGATTGTCGCCAGCAACAACATCATCCAGCTCCGGCACATAACGCTCATCGAAATCCTCTGTCTGATTGTCGTCAGCACCTGATGAATTATAGCGATAGCCAATGTAACCCTTATTCATCTTGACATAGGCATCGCCATAGATGGCTCCACCCTCACCACCGCCATAGACATTACGGGTGACAGAAGGAATACCGTTGGTTTGAGTGGTACCTGCAAGGTCACCAACCACCACATGTACTTCTCCGTCTATATCGGAAGCGTTTTTAGCCACATTACCTATCGCACCACTATGATAGCCCACGCTGCCGCGCCAACCGCCACCATAGACATTACGCACCGTACCACCTTTTATATATGCATTGGCGGTGGCGATAAATCCTATCGGATTGCTTTCTCCCGGTGCACCTGCACCAAAGATATCACACACACTACCAGTAGTACCTGCCGCATAGATATCCTTTACAACTGTACCACCGAGCAGGGCTATATAGGAGGAGCCGTAGATACCACCAGTCAAAGGAATGGTCGAGCTACCATAGCCACCACCATAGGCATAGTTGCCAACAGTGGCGCCTTCTTTGATAATAACGTTAGCGTTGTATCTCTTTAATGTTCTTGCCTTCTGTTCTTCAGAGAAACCACTTAGATCCCTATCATCCATATCTGCCTTTGTGACCAATGGATTGCTGAGGTTTACATTTGAATTACCTACATATCTTGTGAAGTCGCCCACAGGATTATAGTAACCATCGATAGTCCACGCGGCCATCCAGGCTTTCTTCCATTCCTCCTTATATTCATTCTTCAGTGTACCACCAACATTTCCACTTACCCATTTGTCAGGATTTCCCCAATAATCATCTTCATTGGCCACCATTTCTGCAGGCTGAGAGCTATAGAGTTGCAGGTATTTCTGCACACTCTCGGCATTGAGCACATTACCCAGCTCTCCACCACCATAGACCTCCCATACATTGGCACCACTCTCCAGGTTCACCTCAGTGTATTCAGACCATGTAAATTGACCACGACCAGCACCGTAAACATAGCCTGAATAGCCATTTTCTTTCAGTACGGGCGCAGATATATTAACCTTGCCATAGATAGTACGGCGCACATTGTTGTTGCCGCCATAGATGGCACCGTTCACACGGGCATTGCCACTCTGGTAGTTCACGTTTGCCTCATACACATCACAAGGCGGGAGGATCTTCATACCATAAGCACCACCGAAGATGTTGTTAATCTTAATGGTAGAGCCTGTAGGCACATTCACCATCGTACGACGGGTGACACCCTCTTCATAACTGCCACCATAGGCTGCACCTATCTTTCCACGCATCAGGTCGATGATAGCAGAGGCTTCGTTGAGAGAAGTTTGGTAAGCAGCGGGATCATCTGGCGCAGCTTGAGGCTCAATCACCGTGCGCATTCCCAGACCGTTATAGGCACCTGCACCGAAGACCTCGGTGTTGGCGAATTTCTCCACATTGTCGGGAATGTCGATCAGCACGTAGCTATGATCTTGTCCTTTGTCGCCATCACGGTCTCCCAAGAATCCTTCTCCTGCACCGAAGATCTTTTCTACCGCATTGTTGGCATTCGTGTTCGGTCTGAAATTAACGAAAGTATTGTGCAGATAGGGCTTGGTGGCAACACGACAATCTTCACCTGTTCCCACCTTATATGCAGGATCATGCTCATAATCATAGTCACCAAAACAACCGCCGAGGATGTTTCGCGCCCTACCCTGCGTGTATTCCATATAAGTTGTAGCCTTGGAGACTTGGGTCTTGTAAGCATTATCCACCATGCCAGAAACTTCAGAACGGATACGGCTGGTAAAATCCGCATTGCCTAAGATTCTGCCACCCAGGTCGTTTCCGCCATAGATATGATCTCGGATCCATGGGAACCCGCCACCGTCCTCGTAGGTTCCGTCGGCTTTCTTCTTACGACCTATATACGTCTCTGTATGTCCGAGGATATCGGCATTACAACTACCTGCAAACGAGTTGAAAATACGGCCATTACCAAGGTTGATATGGGTATCGCCGGCTATCACACCTTCGAATGCACCACCATAGATGAACTCACACTCTGCCATATCGGGGCTGTCGCCGGCTGCTCCTCTTGCCACACCAGGAAGACTTGGTTCACCGTTCAGGTTGATGTAGGTGCTGTATGCCTGATCATATACATATTCTCCAGTTTCATCAAATTCTCCATTTTTCTTCTTGCGGCCGATAGCACCCATCTCGCCGCCACCGAAGATCTGGAACACATAACCCTTGTTCAGGTTGATGGTGGTACTACCCCAAATCTCCGAGGCTTCACCATAACCGGCACCAAACACATTCAGGGCATCACCGAGCACATCCATACCCTGTTCGGAGAGAATGACACCCGTATTGCGCTTCGTAATGGTATAGTGTTCCTTCTCAGTATTGTCATATAAAATGTCGCCCTCGTCTGTGAGGTCAAAGAGGCTATCACGCTCCATCAGCGTCTCATTGATGTTAAGGATGACATTACCGTTCACATGACCTGACTCATAGCAACCGCCGTAGATGTTACCACCTTTCAGACGACGGGCGATGTAGGCGGCATCTTCATTGTTGGCGTTAGCGTCAATTTGTATATTTTGGCCTTCATCAGTAGGTGTAACGTTGGGAACATTGTCAAATTGTTGCGTTGTTGCATTGTATTTTACGGTATTCCACTCCAAGCCTTGTGACTTATCAGCTTTATTTTTCCATCGCATGGGCCGGACTTTCAGACCCGAGAAGTTAATCTTCAACTTATCGCCATGGGTGTCAGGATCACCAAGAAGACCACCATAATAGGCCGCATTGTAGTCAGAAGCATCGACGTTAGCCCTGTTACAGCCACCCACTATCTTGTCGTAGATAATAACCTCGTCGTTAAAGGAAATTTCTGTCAGGCCATTGGTCATCATACTACCGACATTACCACCACAGTATAAGGAACCGAACTGGCTGGAATACTCATCATAATTCACGATGTCGTCGAACACCACACTGGGCAACAGTTTCATAGCACAGCCTTCCATGTACTTGTCAAAGACATCAGAGTCTGTCAAATCCATCGAATTGAACTTAGAACCTGCTATCGTCGTATTGGCAAAGGTACGCAGTACACCTTCACCTTTTGATTCATCGGCCTCATTGGTCTTCACCATGTTCTCTCCGTTGTTGCCAAGGAACAAGTTATCGATGGTGACATACGAGCCGATCTTCACATGAGCCTGACGGTTCGATATGGCTGTCAGTTCCTGCAAAGATGCACTGTTGCCACCCACAAAGACAGCTCCCTCGACGAAGACCGGCTTTTCTGCCGTTCCTCTAAGGAGAAGAGACACCTGCTCAGCATTGGGGCGTACTTTATTGAGGGCTGTAACAGACAAGAGTTTGCTATCTGTTACAGCTGCTTTTTCTTCTGATGTCAGCACCTGATCAGGGTCATAATAGAAATCACGCCAGAGGAGTTCATCCTGCAAAGCCGGGTTGTCGGTATAGGCATACGAACCATTGCCGCCACCATATACATTACCATATATAGTGGTCAGAATTGCCACTGTATTACCACCATAGACATTACCGGAGATATCGTTACCACCATAGACATTGTTGACATGACCACCGAGGATTCTCGTACGGGCTGCAAAGCCTGCAGGAATACCGGTCGGATTATTTGCTAACTGGATTTGGGCGTTTGGTACATCATTGCCCATAGCATCCAATGGACGCACATCCGACTTTCGACATCCACCATAGACATTGTCAACCGTCAGTGTAGAATTTGCAGGGATAACCAACAGCAGGCCCTGGGGACAGGTCATACGTCCTTCGTTACCACCACTGTAAAGATTTCTCACCTTACCGCCCAACAAGTTCCACTTGGGCTGAATGGCCATATCTACCTTGTTATTGCCACCGAAGAGGTTTCCTATCTGGAAGGCATCGCTGTTAGGATAAGTGAACTTGTAGTTAATGCCCATCAGTTTGAAACGGTCTTCGACAAGCAAATCAGTACCACTTTCATCCTCTTTGCCGTCTTTCACTTTGATGTGGTTCACCACCTTGCTTGGATTGTTCAGATGGATGACAACATTATCCGTCACCGTAGCCATGTTGCCGCCACCAAAGGCGTTGACGATAGAGCCTCCCAAGATTTCGAGATAGGTCTTACCTAAATTGGGAGCAGCAAGACCATAGTATGGATTATTGCTCTGGGTCGTATAATTATAGTCACCATTACCACCGCCAAAGAGCTGTCCGATATAGATTTTCTTGGCATCATCGGTCTCCCGGACCTTGCCATCCACGATTTCGGTCTTTGTTGAGACACGCACGAAGGTATTCCAGGTGTTATCAATATTGTTCTCTGTCTCATAGGTCAGTTCCGCAGGCACGGTTGTATCCGTAGCACTGATTGTACCTGAAATATCGTTACCGCCATAGACGTAATTGATCAGCATATAATCCGATGCATGTTCGCCATCGACATTCACGAAGGCTCTACCGCCCACATCAGCCATACGGGCACCGCCATAGACCTTATTCAGGTCACCGGCATGCACGGTAACAGTGGTATTACCGCCGACATTTCCCTCATTGCCGCCGCCATACACATTGCCGCCAATAGTTATCTGCGCTTGCAACGAAGTTGCAGCGAGTAGCATCAACAAACTTACTATAATATCTCTTACTCTCACTTTTATTATTCTCCCAACGTTATAGTCGGATTATCAGCATCATACTCCGATAATACATACAAATAGGTGGGCTTGACAGTCAGGACAATGTCTTTTTCTTGCCCTGGTCTAACTTCAGCCATATTGAAATCTATCTTATTCTCAGACGTTCGCTCGCCCAGATTTTGATTTTTTGTATCATACACATCGTATGTGGTCGTCAATGTCAGATGATATGTCCCTTCCAAGCCCATTGGTCTGCAATAGGCAGGGATATCAAGCGTCAGAGGTGTACTCACAAAGGATTTATTAAGTATCTTTTCTGTATCGAGCAAAGTCACTGAATGTACTTGCTCTCCACTGCCTGATGGGAAAGTAGGGCTACCTATCCCCTGCCCGCTTCTGAGACTCACCGCCACTGATACGCCATCAGCATATTTTGAAGACAGCGTTATAGTTTTCAAACGAATACTACGAAGTTCAGCGTAGGCCGGATCAATCTTAAAACTCACTTTCATTTTTGCATAAAGGTGAGCCATCAACAGGTTGAGATAGTTCTGACCCTTGATACCCGTAAGGAAACCATATTGTCCCTCCGTGACAGTCGGCGAGCCAGAATTAGCCCCCACCCGCTGCACACCAACCAGCACACAGATATCATCTGTAGTAATAGCAGGCAGACCTGTAAACGCGAGGTCGATGCCTTTCGAGTAATCCCCTTCAGGTGCAGACTGAGTAGCTGATATGGATGACGGCATATAGCCATACAGATAGTATTGCGTATTCTCTTTTACGCTGAAAGGCGTGAGCGATGACCAGTGATCGGTACTGTAGGAGTAGGTGCTACCTTCAACTGGTTGTAACAATGAAGTCTGGGTTGCCAGGAACAGCTTGATATTTGTAGCTGGATTGGTCGCATTTGGTATTCCGAATGCGCCATCGGTTCGGGTAACAGCCCCAAGTTGGAGGTAGGCTTGCTCAGATGGTGGCACATCATCCCCAGAGCTGCCGCCAGAACAGCCCGACAACAGTAACAGGCCACCTACTACCAGGCAGCTAAACAACCAGCGATATGTATTTTTCTCCGTCATCATCTTTTTTCTTACCAATTATAAATCTCTCTATCGGTTTCATTAATCTCCCAGTTTTTTAACTCAACCACATTTAACTGAAGGACTCCATTTGTCACGAAATAGCCATACACGATCCAAGTATGATTGCGCGAGAAGTCACCTGCATTTTTCATTGCATATGCGGTTGACGTCTTCTCATTCTGAGTTGTCGTTCCATAAGGGGTGATCGAATAATTGATGGTTCCCGCAAGCGCCTTGTCAGACTCACGCAGATAGAATGTGCCTAAGTCAGACAACTTACCATCAGCGACACCCTGATTGATTAGGTCCTCATAGTCCTGACCAGACGAATTTCCATCATAGCTGTATGAATAAGGATCATCATTTTTCTTGATAGTCGTGCCAGCGGGAATCGTCACTAAAGTCTGCTGAGCCTCATACTCGCTACCTTTAAGACGATATTTCGGCGTCACCTTATTGTAATCATCTGTCAGGAAGAGGTATTCCTCCTTGGGGAGCACGTTGCCATTAAGAACAATTCTGTTCACAGCCACATCGTCATTATTAGTGGAAGACATACAGAATACGAACCTCATCTTCGACACAGCACGCACCAACTGGACATTTGCCAGTTTTTGTTCCGTACCGACACGGAACACAGGCGACGTACCTGCAATACGCTGTTCTTTTAGCACTCCCGACATAGGAAGTCCATCTACAGGAATACCCGACACAGGCGAAGTGACACCAAAATAGCCACTCCCGATGAATAAGGGTTCTAATTGGCCCTCTGTAGTGGTACCCTTTTTGGTGAGTGTCTCAAAGGAGATACCACAATTTCCGGTTGACACATTAGCTGCCACATAGACATCCACTTTCGGACGTGTGTCGGATGTCATGATTTTATTGGCAAAATCATCGGTGATCTCCATCGTGACCTCACCGGTTCCTGATTCAGATAGCGTGAGATTGCCAAGACTGATATAACCCACAAGTTTGCTGCTGGAAAGACTGCTTGGAAGATTACTTTCATCTCTATCAAACACCCAAACGTGGAGACTATGGATCTTATTCTCTTCTGCAGAAGCATCCACATTACCAAGATCGCCAGCACGAGTGATCGCAGGACGATTTGGTGGGAAGATGTAGATCTTAAGCACGGGCTTATCGGGGGTGGTATCAGAGGGCGAAGGAACAGGTACAGGCACCTCTCCACCCTCAGAAGAAGATCCTGAGCATGCCGTTAGGAGGAGCAGCATCAGCATGCCACTCAACCATCGCCAAATATATCGTCTGTCACCTCTCATCTTATCTTGTTTCATTTTAATCCAATATCACAGGCCCCGATGGCTCCGCAGAGATCCATTGAGGCGTTATCATCACACCAATCTCCAGACTGTTCGACAGCAGACTGGGTAGTACGTTGTAAGCTTTCTCCAGCGACTTCACTGTCAAATCAATCGTGGTGGTATAGTCTTGCGTGAAAACACGCTTTTTATAATCATCTGTTTCGTTAAGAGCATTGGCATCAAGCTTGACCTCACCCACCAGATAGAAGCGGGTGCCGGGATAGACATAGCCATTGAGGCACTTGAATTCGGTAGTACCCGAATACTCAAACTCAAGGACGATGTTCACATTCTCACCATCGTAACTCTGTAAGGCAAGGGTTTGATAAGTATCTCTTTCAGTATTTAAAGAACCACTTACCTGACTGTCATAGACGAAGCTCACATCATATTGAGAATTGCTGATGGGTTCGAACTTATAGTCAACAGGTCGCTGTCCACCGATAATCACACCTTTCAGAGTCAGCTTCGAGATGTCTATCTTATTTTCATTTCCTGTTTCGTATGGCAAAGATGCAGCTTCAGCCTGAACCCCCATCGTAAGATGCGCCACAGCATATTGCAGGGGATCTGCAATAGCAACGGTCTTGGTGTTCTTCTTAATTTCTCCTCCATCAGAGAAAAGGGTTTGGACTGCAGTTTCATCAGTACCTTTCCAAGTACTCCTACTCTTGTAATCATCAAAAGTCCGGGCTGTATTAGAAGTCCAGAGACCACTTTCCACGAAATAATAAAGCACAGGCGGATAGACAAAACGTGACACAGAATTAATATCGTCGAGTGTCGTTGTCTGCATCTGAGGCTCAAACCTCTCACCCGTCCATCTTAACGCAGCCGCACCATCTGGCAGGTTGATGTCACGCGGATACAAGGTCGCTGAAGTCTCTGGGCTAACAGTGATAGTCGCTGCTTTTTCATCTGCTTTTGCCTTGATAATCCCAAGCAATGTTTTCTCATCATCCCCGATAGAAGTCGGCGGATTCTCTAAATAGGAGTTAGCCGTAGCACTTAACGACAGCATCCACTGCTTCACACTGGCAGCAGAACCAGGCAGGTCAGCTCCATTGTTGGTAAACCTCTGAAGGAGATTTTTCAGGATGGCATTTGTAGATGTCTTCCAAACGAGGGTACTTCCTTCGTTATGAGAATCATTAATTATAGCCGTCAAAGCATCTGCTAAATCCCAAGCCTCAATCTCCCAAGCAGCACGTCCTTCACCACTCTCCCGAGCCTCTGTGGCATCAAGGATTGATTCGAGATTGAACTGAATTTCCTCCTTTGACTGTACATGGTTGGGAATCACTGCATTCAGGCTACCGTTATAGGATTTTTCAGAAGAATGATTACTATTGTCAGCCTTCGCATAAACCAGACAGCCATTAGAGCCAACAGTCATGCTACAATATGTTGAGTGATAGTATCTGAAATCTGGAACAGCTGCATCATTAGAATAATGACTAATCGAATCAGAAGGGTTGTCAATCGAACAGTCTGTTACAACACCATTTTTCAAAGCGACAAAACGGAAATTGGTGATTTTTCGATAATAGTTCAACTGCACCACCTCGTCAGCCAGACGTGTCAGAGCTTGAGTGGAGTTTGCTGGCGCACAAGCTAAGAGCAGGCTCATCGAATCGGGCTCCTCAACGACAACAGGGGGCACAGGCACCTCTGGCTCTACCTGTTCCGAAGCGCAACTTGAGAGCATAGCAACGAGCAGTAGCATCAGACAAATCATCTGATGTAGGCTGAGCTTTGCTATCGTTGAATAAACTCTCATGCGCGCGTAATTATTAATTTACAGCTCTGGATTATATTCACCACCAGGTTTCCAGTCGAGGGTCACACTGACACCTACCTCAGGATTCTCGGAGATGATCTCACCGTTTTCACCCATCTTCACACGGATAATCTTAAACTGTCCAGCTCTGATCGGCTCCTTGATGCCGAGCACATACTCATCTTTGGTGCCGTTCTCGTGAGGCACATAGACACGAATCTCCCACAATGCCTCTTCATCGGGATTAGCGATGAACGGCTCTTCGGTCTCAATCACCGTTCTCGTAGAACGAGGCTCTGGCGACGGGAAGGTCACAGAGCAGAATCCCACTTCGTCGCCATGATCAGCAATCTCTACCCTATTCGTTCTGACGATAGGTCGTTTGGCCGGGAACACATAGGTACTGTCACAGATGTTAAAACGGGTAGCAAAGCCGGTTGTAAACACCTGCAGCCCATCGGTGTTATGCCCTTGGGGATCGATTACCAGTGTGGCAGCACAGTTAGCCATATAGAGGTGGACGTTGAAGTTCTGGTTGACACCCTCGAGTACCTCCATCGGCTGACGGGCCGTAAAGAGGCCTGTCGTATGGGAGCTGATGGTATCGGATTCTATCTGATGCAGCTGCGACTTATGGCAGTGCTCATCGTTCTCCAACGTCACCAGTTCATTGTCGAGAATATTCGCGGTGGCAAGATGCATGTAATGGCGCATCGGCAGGTTCAGCTCATAGCTGGCCTGGTTGGCATCCATGATATGCTCGTCGTGCTGCAGACGGGTTGAGTCTCCCACCGTATCATAGAACGAGAGATCGACATCGTGAGCATAGTCGGTGAAGATATCGTCCAGGTGCTGCTTCAGGGAACTGGCCAGTTGGATGTCAGTCTGGGTGGTCAACTGAGTCTGCAGCTCTGTGGTCATGTTTGTCACAAGCCTCAACTCATAGTTCACCTGCGCCTGCGCTTCTTCCTTAGGGCAGTCCGACAGATCCTCATCAATCACCGAACAGCTCACAGCCGTCAGCAAGAGGAAAAACAAGAAATATGTCTTCCAAATTTTGCTCATCAATTCTTCACTTCGTCCTTTATGCATTAAAGATCCACGTTAAATTCCAATCCAGACTGCCATGTCAGATCTACAGAAAGACCCAACTCCAGTTGAGGTGTGCGGAAGTCAGGAATTAAATTATGTGCTGCTCCAAGTCCAACATTATTTCCAGGAGTAGAAGAACCTTGCTTGATTGTAAAAGTAACTATTGTTTTATGATCCTGCTTAAATACTTGATTCATTGTTTCTGGGTCATAGTTAGTACCAGAACTTGGTGTCAACTCTGCTATAAGATAGAATTTACCGCCCTTAGGAACAATACCATCAGCACCTTCAAAAGCTGCACCGTTATTTAACAACTCAACCGCAACTTTAACAGGATCTGTTCCTGTTTCAAGAGCAAGTGTGTAATTAGTAGCAGAAGCTGATGTTGTTTTTGCAGTTATTGTCGTTTCACTTTGCGATTTGGTTATATTATCGTAAATAGTAAATACTGAGGTATCATCAGTTGGTTTGAAATTATAACCAACTTGCTTCTGACCTCCTATCAAAATACCCGTCACAGTAAAGCCATTCGTAGGATCAACTGTATATGCATCACCATTCTTGTCGTACAAAGTTGTGGCATTTTCTAATTTCACGGTTGCATCAAGACGACCTACACCATATTGTATGGGATCCAATATGGCTACTGAACGGGTAGAAGTACTAACGGCAGTTCCATCTGTATATTTTCCATATATGGTAGCCCAGTTATCAGTACCATTATATGCACTTTGTTGAGAGGTATTGGATGTCTTGATACCGCTATTGCAATAGTAATAAAGAGATGCAGGATATACATAGTCAGCATATTTTGCAAAGACCTGTCCCGTATTTCCATTACCTGTTGTCACTTGAGTAAAATTCTTAGTTGATGAATCAAATGAAAGCAATGCCGCACCATCAGGCAGATTAACATCTCCAGGGAAATAAGTAGCCTCAGAATTGCCTATTGCAGCAGTAAAGGTTAAAACACCGTCTCCAGAAACAGAAGATACGTAAGTTGCATTAGTAATCGCTGTTTTGATGTCAGAAGAAACATCATCAGTATTATCTTTAATTGTCGTGTATAAATCCTGAACGGCAGCCTGAATAGTACGTGAGGAGCCAGCCTTCATACTTGTAAATTTAAGATACAAGTAACCTAATGAAGCATTATACCAAGCTTGGCTACTATTAGTCGGATCTGCACAACCAGCCCAATTGGTAGCCTTAGCAATGTTGGAAAGATAAGTAGCTATAGCCGTACCAACTTCTGATACTGTGGATGAAGCATTAATCTGGAAAAGATCAAACTTAATTGCACTAGGCTGTCCTTCCGTCATTGTCAAAGAACCATTAACAAATTTATCAGAACCATTATCTATTGCCTTACCGTAAAACAAGAAAGAACCAGTTCCTACAGGAATTGTCACATCTTTATACAGCACAGAATTACTAACATTTTCCAGAGTTGCAGCAGGAATTGAATTATTAACATCTTTAGAAGATGGCTCAATGATCTTAGTCAAAGAAATCTTATCGCTAAGTTTGTAAGCTGTGGAAAGAACAGGATCATTACCAGCATCTCCTGTAGCTGCAAAAGGAAGAAGGACAATATTGTCCATACCACGGAAGGTTTCAATTGTCTGGGCGTTCTGGACTGTTGCTGCAGATTGACGCGTATTTGCTCGAGCCACATTGCTCGGAAGAGAGATGGTGAACTGTGTCTTCACTGCTTCCTGCTCCGGAATGTTGGTAGGATTGTTAACCGGAGTGTTACCAACCACATCCTCACCAGAAGAGGAACAAGAGACAAATCCCACTGCGCCTGTCAGTGCTATCGCACCTGCAAAGGCATAATTCAAATACTTTTTCATTGTTTATCTTTTTTTGTTATTACTAATTTTCTTGAAATTCACTGCTGTGCTCCTTTCTCTAACTGACGCAGATTCTCCTGGGCATTGACATTGCCGTTAGCTGCAGCACGGCGGAAGCACGTCAGGGCTTCGTCACGCTGACCACAAAGCCAGTAGGCGACACCAAGGGCGTTCTGGGCTCGTTCGTCGTTGCGGACTGTCAAGAGCAGGCGAAGTGCCTCATGGTGGCAGTCACTACAGTCGGTAGTAAGCAGCTCGTTGGCCTCGTTGATGGTAGCAGCAGCCTTATCCGGCACATAGTCGTAGTAGATATTGATATAACCGGAGTTACGCTGATCTTTCAGGATATTCATCTTGATATAGCTCCATGTGCGACCTTTATCCAGCTGTTTGATATGGCGTTCGCGCACTTTCACATCCTGCTCCTGATCAATGATCTCGATCACCTGCTTCAGATCGACATTGTTGTCTTTACCTTCCGTCACGATATCATTCAGGTAATCGCGGAACTCCGTCCATGCCTCACCGCCTCCAACGGTATCAAACAGCGAGTCGGGCACACTTACCTCCTGCTGGATGTAATGCTGCAAAGCCAAGGCACGGCCTTTGGCTAACAGCTCGTTGGTGGCAGGATCACCTTCAAACGAAGCAAAGCCAACCAGTTGTATCTTCTTCACACTACTGATGGTATCTGCCATGATCTGACGGGTGATATCTACGATACGATCCAGCGTAGCGCTATTATCGCGGTAGTCTTTACGCAACTTCGACCTGCCAAAATCGAAATGAACAAACAGGGCATTCTTCTCTTTGCGGAGAATACGGGTACGGTCGTAGGGCCGATATTCGGAGATATGATTCACCACCTGATTGTCTTGCTGAAGCTGACCGGCACGTCCCTTGAATTCCGGAACTGGAGAAAGTTCGGCTACAAAGGGCTGAGCAGCCACCTTGGTCGTAGTATCAGGAGCCTCAACTACTGGTAAAACAACAGGAGCTACCGCCTTGCGAGGGCGACCTGGGATATTATAGACGATGCTCACACCGGCCTGAGGCATCACGAAGACTTTCTTGTCGTCGCCGATCTTCTTACCACAATGCCCACATTGATAACGGTCATACCAGGTATAACCGAGCGCTAAGCCGATATGGGTTTCCAGATTCCAGTAACGACCTAACGGCCAGGAATAACCATAATAGGCACCGACAGCTGCAAGATCACCCTGGCGACGCTCGTCCCGAACAGACTTCCACAGGCCGAAGGGGAACTTGACTTCTGCAATATTATAATGGCTGTAAATGAGATTAAAGCCAAAGAAATGATGCACATTCACCGAATCGGTCCAGTAGCGTACATCTGGAGCAAGAAGCAGATGTTTCCATTTCTTCGACTTGCTATCGTCAGTAGGCCAAGGACGATAGCCTGCCGTCATGCCCATAGACCAATGCTCCGACAAGCGGACACCTAATCGAAGATTGGGCGTCAGCGTGGCGTCATAAAGCAGATTATTGCTAAGGGTAAAATTCTGTGCGTTTACCTTCTGAACATTTACAGCCAACAGAAAAAAGATGGCAATGGTTAATAAATTCAACTTTCTCACGATATTCATCATTTTTTATGATGCAAAGATAGTCATTTTCTTTATATTATAAGGTAAGAGAGTATCGAAAAACTATTATAATTTGTCGTTTACTTCCAACAATTTGTCACAATTTAACATTTGAACGTCTCAAATCAGCACACAAAATGATGATAATACCCGACAGATCAGGATTAACTATTGGCAAAAATACAAAAACAATTTGTCCGTAACTGATTATAACATTTTGTCAAGAGCTCTCACAATCAATTAGTTAAGGTTTTGCACTTTGAAACAATCCGTCCAAAACAAAAACACCAAGTAATCTTGACAAACAGAATTACCCCCCCCCTAAATCGCAGTCATTTTTTCACGATATTCGGAAGGAGTCATATTATAAATCTCCTTAAATGTACGGTTAAACGTAACCGTATTGTTCATGCCACACTCATTAGCTACCGTGGAAATGGTGTATTCGGGATGTTCCAACAGTAAGACAGCACCATACTCCACACGTTTGATATTGATATAAACCGAAGTATTGGAGGCATCGGAGTACTTGCTCATCATCTTACCGAAACGGTTCTTATCGACTCCAATCAGGCGCATGAGATCATCACGACCAAGTCCTTGCTTAAGAAACAGCCGATCGCGGGTCACCTGCGTGTCCATCTCTACATACAGACGATGGTCTTCATCGTCGGGTTCCTCCTCCCCTTCTGCCGGCTGGTTTTCAGGGAGTTTGATGGAACGGAGCTCTTCGATGGCTGCCACAACCTCTGGCGACGTGGAGGACTCTCCGTTGACCACAGCCCGACGGTAAGCGTCGAGCACATGGATCAATCGGCGCATATCACGGAAATGACGGCGTTCGTTGCGGGCATAATAGAGAACGATCAGCACGACCAAAACCACGATTGCAATGGCAAAGCCAGCTCGGATGAGCCACTTTGTCTTTGACTTCGAGGCCGATTGTTCCAACAGCAGGTTGTAGGTGGTCTGCATCTGCTCACCCGACTTGATGATATACAGTTTGTGGGCTACTTGATCTACCTGACGACCATAGGCAACAGCCTGCTCATAATTGCCCATATCCACATGGAGCAGCGCCTCACGGTTGAGGGCAGAGAGCATACGATAAGAGACGGTATCACCCTGTTCGCACAGGAATTCACGGTAACGGGCAATGATAGTCAAGGCTTCGTCGTTATGATGGCTAAGTTGCAGGTAGTCGTAGATGTCCATATCGTCGATGGGATTGCCGCAGGTGGTTTTCTTCCAGGCGGCATAGGCTTTGTTGGCCTCACCCATATTGCCGGCATGGGCATACATACTGGCACGGAGGGCATAGACCTGGCGCAGACCGCGCTCCCTGGCTTTAAGCATAATGGCAGGCGACGGATAGAGAGCCTCTGCTTCCTGATGATGCGACATGTGGATGGCATCCTCAAAACGCCCTTCGCGCGTGTACATCTTTAATAACTCCCCATAATAGTTACGCAGTTCGATATGTTTGTTCACATATTCCGTCTCACGCATCAGCTCAAGACCCTCCAGACAGGAGGCGAGTCCCTTCTCGATTTGGCCGTGATAGTGGTGCTGTTTACCACTCATAAAGACAGCCATCGACTCGAAGGCTTTATCACCTTTGGCCATAGCCATCTTACGAAGGGCGTAAATGGTTCTAATCAGTTTGTCGTTGAGATTAAGGGCGTCGTAACAGTCCATGAGCCGCTTATAAAGGAGCATCTGCAGATAGGAGCTGTCGCGAAGGGAGGGCTCAGCCTTAACGCTCTCAAAGAAAGTGAGGGCCTTCAGATATCGACGCCTGTTGTAATTCAGGTCACCCTCAGCAAAGTCTATTCGCCAAACGGGCTCTGTCTGACGCTTACGGACAATATTGAGAATAGCCTGAGCCGTATCGGGGCTGGTGATATTATAGACATAGGATTTCTGAACAGTGAGCAAGGAATCGGGTAAAGCAATCTGCGCTTCGCCAACAAGCGACGCGAACATCAGACAGATTATCAGAACACTCTTGCGTAACATCTAAAATCCTTTCCAAACTATCCTTTCTGTTCCCTTTCCTCCAAGAACTGGCTCACCTGCTCCTGCTTGCCACGGGTGACGGCAATACGACCGGAACGCGTGTATTGCAGCACACAGTCGAAAGCATCGAGGGCACGGAAGAGGGAGATGATATCCTCTGTCAGTCCGAACTTCATCACGATGGTGTAGGTGGGATTCACCTCGATGATACTACCGCCATAGCGACGGATCGTACGAGACACTTCCGGATTCTCCAGCACCATCTGAGTGGCGAGCTTATACAAGCCTGACTCACGGATAAACAGCTGTTCGTCAGTAAAGTAATTAGCCTTCACCACATCTATCTTCTTCTCTATCTGGTGCACAATCTTGATGATCTGATCCTCATCGCTCCAGGCCGTGATCGTATATTTATGGACGCCCGGGATACTGGAGGCAGATACGTTCAGACTCTCGATATTCACCTGACGACGGGTAAACACAGCGGTCACCTGATTCAGAATACCCGCCACATTCTCGGAATAAACCAACAAGGTATATAGCTTCTTCTCTTCCATTTTACTTTTTACTTTTTTACCCTTTTACCCTTATCAAATCTCTAACATCATTTGATCCACATTCATGCCTGGAGGAGTCATTGGCAACACGTTGTCCTCCTCAAAAATAGCACATTCCAGAATATAGGGACCATCCGTGGCAAGCATCTTGGCAATGGCAGCCTGCAGATCCTGACGATCCACCACGGCCTGATAAGGAATGCCATAGCCCTGGGCGATCAGCTCGTAGTTGGGGTTCATCATCTTGGTGAACGACTTACGGCGCAACCAGAACATATCCTGCCACTGGCGCACATTACCCAGATAGTGGTTGTTCATGAGAATCATCTTCACCGGGGCTTTCTGCTCCATGATGGTACCAAGTTCCTCGATACACATCTGGAAACCGCCATCACCCATAAAGCAGCAAACCGTACGTTCAGGTGCGGCGAAGGTGGCTCCGATAGCAGCAGGCATACCATAGCCCATCGTGCCCAAACCACCACTCGTACAGATACTACGTTTATGATGATATTTGAAGTAACGAGTCGCAAACAGCTGGTTCTGACCAACATCCGTCACAAGGATGGCATCGTCAGGAGCCTGATTGGCGATGGCGTGAACCACCTCACCCATCAACAGCGGACCTTCCTTGGGATGAATGGCAGGCTCAATCACCTTCACACGTTCCTTCTCGTCGAGCGGCTTGAACGACTCGCGCCACTCCTGATGATTATTCTTCTCAACAAGGGCTGTCAAGGCAGGCAACGACTCCTTACAGTCTGCCACCACAGCCACATCCGTCTTTACATTCTTGTCGATCTCACTGCGGTCGATATCGAGGTGGATGATCTTAGCCTGTTTGGCATAGGTCTTGAGATTACCCGTTACACGATCGCTGAAACGCATACCGATGGCAATCAGCACGTCGCATTCCTGTTCCTTCAGGTTCACGGCATAGTTACCATGCATACCCAGCATACCCATATTCAACGGATGGTCTGAAGACAGGGCAGAGAGTCCGAGCATCGTACGACCTGCGGGGATGTCAGCTTTCTCCAGGAAGCGCTTCAACTCCTCCTGGGCATTACCCAGTTCTACGCCCTGCCCTACCAATGCCAGCGGTTTCTTGGCATGGTTGATCAGCTCTGCTGCCTTACGCACAGCCTCATGATCCAATTTGGGATAAGGCACATAACTCCGGATAAAGTTCACCTTCTGAGGCTCCCAGTCGATCTCCTCTGTCTGTGCATTCTTCGCAAAGTCGAGTACCACAGGACCTGGGCGACCAGTACGGGCAATATAGAAGGCACGACTCACAGCCCACGCCACATCTTCGGCATGACGGATCTGATAACTCCATTTCGAGATAGGCTGTGACACGCCCACCAAGTCAACCTCCTGGAAAGCATCTGTTCCCAGAGCCCCGATAGGCACCTGACCCGCAATCACCACGATAGGTGTAGAGTCGAGCATGGCATCAGCGATACCTGTCAGTGTGTTTGTCACGCCAGGACCACTGGTCACCAGAGCCACACCCACCTTTCCTGAAACGCGGGCATAGCCTTCAGCGGCATGGGTTGCACCCTGTTCATGGCGAACCAAGATATGGTCGAAGCATTTTTTCTCACCACGTGTATAGTCGAAGAGCGCATCATAGACAGGCATGATGGAACCTCCGGGATAACCGAAGATCGTCTCAACACCTTCAGCCTTCAAGGCACGCATCAGCGCCTTCGCTCCTGTAATTCTGTCCTTTAACATTTATCTTTTTACTATTTTACTTTTTCACCTTTTTACCTTTAATCAATGATTCTAATTCCACCTTTATCAGCTGATGATACACTCTGCGCATAAGCACGAAGTGCCTTAGACACCACACGATTGCGCTTCAAAGGCTGCTGCGGACGGGCAGCAAGTTCCTCGTCAGAGAGTTTCACACTGATACTGCGTGAGGGGATATCGATCACGATGATATCACCATCCTTGATCTTACCGATATTACCACCATTGGCAGCCTCGGGAGAGATATGTCCGATACTCAGACCACTGGTACCACCAGAGAATCGGCCATCGGTAATCAGCGCACACTCCTTACCAAGATGCATCGACTTAATATAAGAGGTAGGATAAAGCATCTCCTGCATACCAGGACCGCCCTTAGGTCCTTCGTGGGTGATGACAACACAGTCGCCGCTCTTCACCTTACCACCCAGGATTCCCTCACAGGCATCTTCCTGAGAGTCGAACACCACTGCCGGGCCCTCGAAATGCCAGAGGCTCTCATCCACACCAGCCGTCTTTACCACACAGCCGTCCTGAGCGATATTGCCGAAGAGCACTGCCAAGCCACCATCCTTGGTATAGGCATGCTCGAGGTCACGGATACAGCCATTGGCACGGTCGGTATCAAGACTCTCCCACTCTTCCGACTGCGAACCCATCTTAGTTGAGAAGCGGTTGCCGGGAGCTGAAAAATAAATACTAGTTTCCCTAGGATTACTAGGACTACTAGAATCCCTAGTAATATCATACCGTTCCATCGCCTCAGCCAGTGTCATACCATCCACACGGGCAGCTGATCCATCAATCAGACCACCCTTGTTCAGCTCATTCAGGATGCCCAGGATACCACCGGCACGACCACACTCCTGAACAGAATACTTCTGGGTATTAGGAGCCAGCTTACACAGACAGGGCACCTTGCGGCTCAAGGCATCGATATCGTTCATCGTGAAGTCAGCGCCTGCCTCCTGAGCCACAGCCAGCAGATGGAGCACCGTGTTGGTAGAACCACCCATGGCGATATCCAGCGACATGGCATTCAAGAAAGCCTTGCGAGTGGCAATGTTCCGAGGCAGAACGCTCTCATCACCATCCTTATAATAGGCAAAGGCATTCTTCACCACCTGACGGGCTGCTGCCTTGAAGAGTTCGATACGGTTGGTGTGCGTAGCAAGGATTGTACCGTTACCAGGCAGAGAGAGACCGATAGCCTCAGTGAGCGAGTTCATCGAGTTGGCAGTAAACATACCGGAACATGAACCGCAGCCAGGACAGGCACACTCCTCAATCTCTTTCATCTCCTCGTCAGTGACAGAAGGATCAGCACCTTTTACCATCGCTGTGATCAGGTCGGCATTCTCACCACGCCAGCGGCCTGCCTCCATCGGACCACCACTACAGAACACCGTAGGGATGTTCAGTCGCATCGAAGCCATCAGCATACCCGGGGTTACCTTATCACAGTTGGAGATGCAGATCATCGCATCAGCCTTGTGGGCATTGACCATATATTCCACAGAGTCGGCAATGATGTCGCGCGAAGGCAGCGAATACAGCATACCATCGTGACCCATGGCGATACCATCGTCGATGGCAATCGTGTTAAACTCTGCGGCGTAGCAGCCCATCTTCTCGATCTCTTCCCGCACGATCTGTCCGATCTCATGCAGATGGGTGTGACCTGGCACAAACTGCGTGAAAGAGTTGACAATGGCAATGATGGGTTTGCCAAACTGCTCATGCTTCATACCCGTAGCCACCCAAAGGGCACGGGCACCAGCCATCCTTCTACCTTCGGTACAAACGGCACTTCTTAACTGATGTTTATATGATTCCTTCATATCATAAAGTATTTATTTCGTGTAAATTAGGTGCAAAAATACATTAATTCTGCCAAATAGCCAACAATTTCGGGATTTTTTCGTATTTTTGCGCCAAAATAATACCTAGCAGATATGAAGAAATCAATCATTTTAGCATCCCTGATGATGCTGGCCGTCCAGGCGATGGCAATCACCCCTTGGAAGAAGGGCGGGTTCGAGACTGGTCAATACCGTAATCTTTTTGTGGAGATGGGCTATCAACAGGCCGATGTCGATGCGAAACTCAAAGAAGTGTTTAACGATGTGTTTCATGGTCCTAACAAAGTCTATTTCGAAGTAGGCGACTCGTTGGGCTATGTCTCTGACATTAAGAACAACGATGCCCGTACGGAGGGTATGTCGTATGGTATGATGATTGCGGTGCAGTTTGGCGAGAAGGATATCTTCGACCGTCTGTGGCGCTGGAGCAAGAAATACATGCAGCATCAGGACGGCAACCGCAAAGGCTATTTCGCCTGGAGCTGCAAGACCGACGGTACTCACAATGCTGAAGGTGCTGCCTCTGATGGTGAGCTCTACTTCATCACGGCACTCATCTTTGCCTCTAACCGCTGGGGAAACGATACTGGCATCAACTACAAGGCAGAGGCGCAGCATATCCTCGACTGTATCCAGCCTAAAGAGTACGAGCCAGAGCCGATGCAAGGCGGGTTCCCAGGCTTCGGGCCCCAACAGACTGGTCCACAGAAGATGTATCTGATTGATCCTGAGACCCAACTCATCACCTTCACGCCCGATGGCTTCGGACAGCGCTTCACCGATCCGAGCTATCACATTCCTGCTTTCTATGAGGTATGGGCGAAATGGGCTGACGACGGGCGCAGTGACTACTGGAATGCGTGTGCTGCCAAGAGTCGTGAGTATCTGCATAAGGCCATCAACGAGCAAACAGGTCTGAATCCTGATATGAGCCAGTATGACGGCAGCGAACTGCAGATGCCTCCCTTCCCTGGTATGCCTCAGAATCAGAATGGCAAGCCCCGTCGCATGGGCACTAACAACTTCCGTTACGACTCCTGGCGTGTACCCATGAATATCACACTCGACTATGAATGGAGCTGTGCCGACGGAGAGTGGCAGCGCCAGTATGGCGAGAAGATACAGAACTTCTTCTATAGCCAGGGTGTTGACAAGTTCGTCGATCAGTATCGTGTTGACGGTACCCTACCCGAGGACGATGAGATTCTGCCGGCTGGCGGCTTCCGTAAGCTGCGTCATAATATCGGACTGGTAGCTACCACAGCCGCTGCCTCTATGCTGTGTAGCCACGATAAGAGCAAGGCGTTTGTAGATGCCCTCTGGAATGCCAGGCACGAGCCCTTTGAGGATGGCTACTTCGATGCCTATTACGACGGACTGCTCCGCCTCTTTGCCTTCATGCATCTCAGTGGTCATTACAGAGTGATCTTACCCAAATAAATCGAGAAGCCCCGCCGATGGCGGGGCTTCTTCATGATACAAAGGATTTCCTTTATTGCTGTTCAATAATCTTGGCACCTTCTTTCAGGGCCTCCATATTCAGGGGAATCAGTCCGTGATGACGCTCAGGCAATGTCTTGAAGAGCGCCTTCTCCACACCCTTGTCGCTCACCACAGGAGCCACCTTCAGCAGACCACCCAGCACGATCATATTAAAGACCTTACCGTTCTTCATCTCTGCAGCCTTGTCCATCGCATTGATCTCATACACGGTGATGTCCTTACGGGTGGGCTTGTTGATGATACCGAAACCATCGTAGATCAGGATACCGCCAGGTTTGATCTTCGGCTCGAACTTCTCCAGAGAAGGCTGGTTGAGCACCACGGCGATATCATACTTACTGAGGATCGGTGAAGAGATACGCTCGTCGCTCACGATCACCGTCACGTTGGCAGTACCGCCACGCTGTTCTGGACCGTAGGCAGGCATCCAAGTCACCTCTTTATCCTCCATCAGTCCACTATAGGCCAGAATCTTACCCATCGAGAGCACGCCCTGACCTCCAAAACCTGAAATAATTATCTCTTTTTTCATAAAACTACGTTTTATGCATCATCGGCTGCACCTCAGCAAAGAGTAAACTCTCTGCATTCGGTTTGCACGATAATTCATTATTTATTTGTCGTATCTTTTAAGTCACCTTTGGGATAGAAGGGGAACATATTCTCCTTCATCCATTCGTTAGCCTTAGCAGGTGTGAGCTTCCAACCACTGTTACAGGTTGACACAAACTCCACCAGCGAAGAACCCTTTCCAGCCATAGAAGCCTCGAAAGCCTTGCGCAGCGCCTTCTTTGCCTTGTTGATAGAGGCCACAGACTCCACACTCTGACGTGTCACATAGCAGGTACCCTCGAGCTGAGCGGCGATATCAGCCATCTTCAGGGGATAACCATGAATCTCAGGATCACGTCCGTAAGGACAGGTAGAGGTCTTCTGACCAATCAGCGTCGTAGGCGCCATCTGACCACCCGTCATGCCATAGATGGCATTGTTCACGAAGATAATCACGATGTTCTCGCCACGGTTCAGGGCGTGAATGGTCTCACAGGTACCGATACAAGCCAGGTCGCCATCACCCTGATAGGTGAACACGAGGCGGTCAGGCCAGCAGCGCTTGATACCTGTAGCCAGTGCGGGCGCACGACCATGGGCAGCCTCCTGCCAGTCGATATCTATATAATTGTACGCGAAGACAGCACAGCCTACAGGCGATACACCTACGGCCTTGTCTTCCATACCCATCTCTTCGATGACTTCGGCAATGAGCTTATGCACCACACCATGACTACAGCCCGGGCAGTAGTGCATATTGTTGTCGTTCATCAGCGTCGGCTTCTTGCAGACGATATTCTCTGGTTGAACTATTTGATTTCTATCCATAACTTACATGACCTTCTTTAAAGCTTCTACAATTTCCTCGGGCTCGGGCACGATACCACCCAGACGACCGAACTGCTCCACGGGCACAGCACCGTTCACAGCCAGGCGGACATCCTGTACCATCTGTCCAGCATTGATCTCTACCACCAGAATTCCCTTCTTGGTCTTAGCCAGCTCAGCAATCTGCTTTGTGGGGAAGGGGAACAGCGTGATAGGACGGAACAGACCTACTTTGATGCCCTGTTCACGAGCCACCTCGATTGCCTTCTCCGACAGACGGGCGGCACTACCGAAGGCCACGATGGCGTATTCGGCATCATCCATCTGCTGCTGCTCGAAGCGAACCTCGTTCTCCTGGATCTTACGATATTTCTCCTGCAGAGCCAAGTTGCGCTGCTCCATGATCTCAGGCTTCAGCTCCAGAGAGGTAATCACCACGCGCTCACGGTTCTTAGGCTTACCAGTAGAAGCCCAAGGACACTGCTTGATCACCTCCTCATCCGTACGACGGGGCTTGAACGGAGGCAGCACCACCTTCTCCATCATCTGACCGATCACACCGTCGCTCAGAATCATAGCGGGGTTGCGATACTTGAAGGCCAGCTCGAAGGCGAGATCCACGAAGTCGGCCATCTCCTGTACAGAAGAGGGAGCCAGTACGATCACCTTATAGTCACCGTTACCACCACCACGGGTAGCCTGGAAATAGTCACCCTGTGAAGGCTGGATCGTTCCCAGACCAGGACCGCCACGCTGAACATTCACAAACACACCAGGCACCTCGGCACCAGCCATATAGGTGATACCCTCCTGCATCAGTGCAACACCAGGCGATGACGATGACGTCATAGCTCGCTTACCTGCACCAGCGGCGCCATATACCATGTAGATAGAAGCCAGCTCACTCTCAGCCTGAACCACCTGCATACCGGTGGTCTCCCAAGGCTTCAGCTCAGCCAGCGTCTCAATCACTTCACTCTGCGGAGTAATAGGATAGCCGAAATAGCCGTCGCATCCGCAACGAATAGCAGCGTGGGCAATCGCCTCGTTGCCTTTCATCAACACAACTTCTTTCTCTTCTGCCATAACTTACTCCTCCACTTTTTTACGATACACGGTGATACACCCGTCGGGGCAGACGATACCACACGAAGCACAGCCTACACAGGCCTCTTCGTTGACTGCCTCCACATAGGGATAGCCGTGAAGATTCACTTTGTTGGCCAGGGCGATGACCTTCTGAGGGCAGGCGATGATGCAAAGCTGACATCCCTTGCAACGCTCAGTATCCACCACGATGGCGCCTTTCATTTTTGCCATATTGTATTTGTTTAATGCATTAACTTCTTACGAAATTGGCTGCAAAGGTACTAATAAGTATGCAAATAGCAAAAGAAAATCGCCTTTTTATTTCAATTTATTACGAAATCCTACCTTTTGACAACAATCGATCGTCATATTTTCTACTTGACTATGCATAGACCAAAGGCAGTAGATACTTTTATTCTGAGAGTTGCAAACCCCATCGAATTCTTGAAGAATTCCCTTCGAATTCTGCCAGAATTCCCCTCGAATTGCGCCAGAATTCCCCTCGAATTATGGCACTATTCTAAGATTTTCTTAAACCTCGCTCTTCACTCAATTTTGGGCGTTTTTCACGCAAACGAAAGTTAAATACGTTATATTTTCATAAATCGACGCTCCAAAAAGCCATTTTTGTGATTACATGTAATCACGAAAGTTTTTTCGGTTTTCGTATCTTTGCAACTGCGTTGCCGCCCCGTCCGCAGCGATGCCAGGCACATATTTCCTAAAAGTCAGCCTTTATTACAGACTTGATAAAAGGCTTGGGCGATGGCGGCATAGCAATACCTTTTGGTGTGGCGGGTGACAATCATATCTGTATGGAAACTTTTCTGATGGCGCAACTGGCAGGCTTGCTCCCAAGTCGTGGAGAAAGAGCGGTTGTAGATGGTGGCTAACATGCCTACCTGTTCTTTCACTTGCAACGATTGGAGCTGTGGATGGCGCAGGAATTGCAGGCGTATGAAAATCGCCAGGTAACGGCATTGCCCCTCCATCGTGTCAAGTCGTCGGATGCGAGAGCGACGTGCCTCTGCCCCATCCTGGAGATTGAACACGAAACCATATTCCTTGGCGAGAGCAGATTGGTTCCAAGCCGCTTCCACCTCCTCAGCGAATGAGGGCTTCATCTGAAAGCGGCCTATCGAGAAGTTTGCACCTGATACGCCTTGCAGCACATAGAGTCCGTTGACAGCAGCCGTCTCTATCTCATCCTGCCATCTGGAATAACGGATGAGTTCTGGAAAGACAATAGCCTCAGCCAGACGGGCATCCACGCCAAACGCCTCAAAAAGAGATTTCCACGCTGCATGATGCTCATGGACGAACTGCGCCGCTGATGTCCAGTCGTCACCAAACTCCTTGGGGTAGTTGGTAGAAAAAGCTGTGGCACTGCCCATGATGAGCGATAGCCACAGCATTAAATGTTGTCTTACGTTTGTCATTTCAGAGTTTATAGGTGCACTTCACGATCTTGTTATCATCTATCATCACCCACTCTAAATGGTCTGTCTTATTCTCAAATGCAATCGGGGTGCAAGTCGTCATGCCATTGATGATGAGCTCACCCGTCTGACTGTACTCCGCCTGTCGCTTACCACTGCGGCTCTTATAGACGCCATAGGGCGGTTTGCTTGGATTCTGCTTCAGACGCTGATCCACCTTCTTATTGATGCTCTCAAGCTCTGACTCGCTGATGGTGCGGAAGTTGTTACAATCCAACACGCCGTATTCCACTTCATCACCTTTCTCACGCACAGCCAAAAACGGCCACTCGCAAGACACTTTGCTGACATTCTGGAAGCTGCGGCACTCCCATGTTGCAAAGCGCCAGCCAGCGGGCAGTTCATAAATGGTCTCCGGACAGAAGCCTCTTAATGGTATGATATCCGGCAACTCCTTGTAGGCATCATCGAGCAAACAACCTGTCATGATAACAGCGTTCAGGTCTGTCCGCCCGACAGCACACTGAGGCAGTTCGCCCAGATCGACCAGGCGCTGTGACAGTCTGTTGAACTCTTCCGCAAACTGTTTCACATTCGCTATCTGTCGCTCCAGGGAAGCCCGATACTCCTTTGCCGCCTCCAGACGGTAGTTATAGAGCAACTCGTCTGCATCTGCATAAAGAGCGTCAATCTTATTGGGATCATCCTCTATACAGATCTGACCGTAGATCTTCTGCAATTTACCCTCATACTTCTTGGCGATGGCACTATAGTCGTGTTGGGCTTCCTCCTTCATCTGTTGCTGATAATTGTTGGTCAGTCGGCCCACCTGAGCCTCATAGCCACTGAAAGCCTTCGTCATGTCCTGCGTCTGCTTGGAAAAATTTCTGGCATTCATCGCCATCTTCTGCATCTGCTGGATAAACTCTGGATGTGCCTTGATATAAGCCTCCTGCTCCTGCTCGCTCATCTTCTCGAACTTCTCCAGATCCATCGTGTTGACATCACCTCCCAGAACCTTCGCCATCACCTTATCCTTGATGGGCTTCTTCTTTGATTCTGGGGCATTCTCATCGTTGAGGATCGCCAACTCGGCTTTGGTCAGACCAAACTGGTTCTGGATCTTACTTTCCCATTTCTGGCGCAGGGCTTCCATCTCGGCATCAGAGCAACCAGACTGTTCGCGCTGTAACTGATCGGCACGCACCACAACGGCAGCGATCTTCTGGGCATAGGAATCACGCTCCTCCATTGTACTTTTCGCCATCTTCTCAGCAGAGGGCAATGGGGGCAACTCGTTCATCAGCGCCTCAGCCGTAGAGGCTGTACTGGGTGTCAGAACACCATCCCATGTCACAGTTGAGGTTCTACGTTTGGGAATAATATCACTGCCCTGAGCGATAGCAAGATTAGAAGCATCCCCCGACTCCACCTTTGGAGACTCGGCCTCTTCTTCGGCTTCCTCACTTTGCCCCTTAGCGGCCTGCAGAGCTTTCTGCTTCAACTTGTTCAAGAAGCCCTGGGCATTCGTTTCTGTCGTACTGAGCAGCATCATGGCTGCTACCATCATCAGTATCTTTTTCATACGCTTATCTCTTGATGAACTCTACACGACGGTTCTGGGCACGACCTGCCTCTGTCTTATTGTCGGCAACGGGTTCGTGAGAGCCCTTACCTACAGCCTTCAGGTTGAAACCATCAACACCCAAGCCCTCCAATGCCTTCACGATAGCCTCTGCACGCTGCTGTGACAGGGGATCATTGATCTTGTCAGAGCCCTGATTATCGGTATGACCCTGAACTTCGAAACGAGCCGTCGGGTTCTTCTTCATATAGTCAGCCACCTTCATAATCTCAATCATCGACTCCTGCTTCAGCGTAGCCTTGCCTGTATCGAAGAGGATATTGTTGGTGACAAACTTACCCGTCTCCTGAATGGCCTTCTCTACAGCAGACACATCCTGTGCATTGCGGTCATAGAGCGCAACGGCACCTTTGGCAATCACCACGTTGCGGATGAAGGTGAGGTTAATATATTCATAGGGGACTTGGAAGCACATCCATGTGGGTTGGTTGACACGTGGCAGGTTCACCACACGCTTGTCGTTGAAATAAACCTTCAGCGCACGCTTGTTGAACGACAGGGCTACATGGTTCCAGCCCTTCTTGAACGAGTAGTCAAAGGCACCTTCCTTGTTTCCATTGAAATAATAGCCATGCTCTTGGGTATCACAGACACCATGCTTCAGGACGAAGGCTGTCAGGTCACCAGAATCATATCCCTCGCCAGGGAACTCCGAGCGCTCTTTGGTAACGGCAAGGATCAGTTTGATGTCGTTCAGACCAACATCGTCCTTGGTATTCCAATAATAGAAATCATATTCGATGGTAAACTCCTCTGGCAGATAAGCGCCCTGCTCTTTGATCAGCGGCTGTATCTGAGCATTGTCAGTCAGATTGATGGCCTTCACGCCACCCAGGGTCTTAGTCTCTACCGTACCTGAGAACATATCCCACTTAGAAGGGAACTCGCCCACCTGTTCAGCTGTCACATCGTCCTGGAACAAGATGACAGAACCACGCTTGAAGTCTGATGCGGTAGCTGTGGTGGGATCAGCCTCACCAGCACCAACATCAGCCATTTCTGCATCTTTCGACTTCTTACCTTTCTTTGAAGATTTTCCGTCAAGCACTTCATCCATTCCCTCACTGACAGTCTGATCGACTTTCTCTTCAACTTTTCCCTGTACTGTTTGTAGTGCCTTGTCCTTCAGTCTGTTCAGGAATCCCTGAGCACTGACATCAGCACCCATACACGCAAATAATGCTAAAGCAATGATTAATCTTTTCTTGGTCATAGTTGTAATATTAATAATAACGTTTGCCAAAGATAAACATTTTGCGGCATCCTACCAATATTCAAGTTTAACAAATATAGGCAAAAAGGGCAAATCGCCACCCAAATGGGTGGTATGAACTACTCCCTATTATTGCAAAATTTAATATTGATGGATGTAATTCAAAAGAAATGTGTACCTTTGTGAACAAATAGCTAATCAGCATGAAAAAGAGATTGATAATTACCATATACCTGTTTGCCGTATTCTGTATGAATGCCTGGACATACACAGACCATCGGAATACCAAAACTGACTCTATTGAGGCTGTACTCAACAGCCCTGACCCACCCAAGGGAGAACAGCTGTTACGCTGCTATCTGGAACTTATTCGCAGCTACTTGGGTAAAGATACAGACAAACATGAGTTCTATTGCAAGAAAGCACTCAAATTGTCGTACGACGTGGATGGAAAAAACGCCAGAGAGAGCGTACTCTACCACTTGGGACTGCAGAACTATGGGGCAGACCAGTACAAGAAAGCCGAACACTACTTCCGATGGGCATTGGCTGTCACCGACTCGATGGTGGATGACAGACGCTACTCGGAAAGCGATGTTGATGATTGTCGCTCTCAGCTCTATGGTGCCATGGGAAATCTTTTCAACCTGCAAGACAAGTATCTGTTAGCTATCGAATGGTATCAGAAGGCACTCCCCATCTTCGAGAAACACGGATGGTTGGAATCACAGACCATCCTGAACCATAACATAGCAGAATTGTACTTGTCGATGGGTAATCTGAAGAAGGCAGAACACCACTGGCAACAAGCCATCAGGACGGGTGAAGCCTCTGGTGACTCCCTGATGACAGCACTCCCACGTAAGGGACTTACCAAGGTGTATCTTGCCCAAAACAATTATAATAAGGTACACGAGACATTAATACCTGCCTACCATTATTATTACGCCCATCGGCAAGAAGAATCAGGCGATTATCCTGAGGTGCTCGCCTTAATGGTCAAGATGCATCTGATGGATCAGCATGAAGACATCACAAAGGCAAAGGATTATGTCCAGGAGGCTTTGAGTCTGATGACAGAAGAAATGATGACAGAGACGCGCCAAGAAATCTTCATCGCCGCTGCGATGGTGGCTATCAAGGAACAACATTGGCAACAGGCTTTGAACTACGCACAGAAATCCATCCATCAAAACGAAGAGGAAGCGACTATTTCGGATGTAGGATGCTACGAAATGCTGGCAAATATTTATATGCATTTAGGTCAGAACGACAAGGCTTTCGAATATGTCCAGAAAATGCGCTCCATGATGGAACGCTTCGCCACCCACGACTACCAGAGCGGACTCTCACAGATGGAAGTGCTCTACGAGACCAAGGAGAAAGAAGCACAGATCAATGCGCTCAATAAGGAGCACGAACTCTTCAGATGGCTGTTAGGGGTAGCCATCGGACTGCTCATCGCATTAGTTCTCTTATTTGTCTATCGCTTACAGGCTCATCGTCGCCAAAAAGAACTCCTGGCTGCTAAGGTGGCTCTAGACACAGAAACCAAAGAGCGCCATATCCTTGCACGTGACCTGCACGATTCGTTAGGCAGCTTGCTCTCACTATTACGACTAAAACTGGAAAGGAAGGATGACGGAGCAATGGAACTGCTTGACAAGACCATCAATGAGCTGAGACGGACAGCGCATCACCTGATGCCGGAAGAACTGCTGAAAGTAGGACTGAGTTCTGCCCTTCACGACTTTGCCCTCAGTCTGCCTGAGGCACATTTCCAAACGATTGGAGACATCCATCTGAGCAAAGAGTTAGAACTGGTGCTCTATCGCTGCGCCTATGAGCTGGTAAATAATGCCATCAGGCATGCACAAGCCGATCATATTGACATCCAGCTGATGCAGGAATCCAATCAGGTAACCCTCTCCGTCAGTGACAACGGCACTGGAACCGACAACATCAATGAGGGCATGGGACTACATAATATCAGAGAGCGCATAGCCACCTATCATGGCACCATCGACATCGTCAGTACTCCAAAGAACGGAACAGAAATCATTATCAAGCTACCATTATGAAGAAATATATTATCGACGTCTATATCGTAGATGACCATAAACTGGTCTGCGAAGGTATCTCCGACCTGATCAATCAGAGCGGACAGGCGCATGTCAGTTATACCTTTAACACACTGAAGGCCTGTTGGCAAGCACTCGAACAGCGACGTCCTGATGTGCTGCTACTCGACCTGTCGATGCCTGACGGTGATGGTATCGCCTTCTGCCATGAGATCATCAAGGGCTACCCCAAAATCAAGGTTATCGCTCTCACCATCCATGATGAATATTCCATGATTCAGCGGATGATGGACTGTGGTGCTCACGGTTACGTACTCAAGAGTTCTTCCAGCGAAGAACTGCTGGAGGCCATCAACAGTGTCTGGCAGGGACGTCAGTAT
Source organism: uncultured Prevotella sp. (assembly GCA_946405145.1). GTDB lineage: Bacteria > Bacteroidota > Bacteroidia > Bacteroidales > Bacteroidaceae > Prevotella. The sequence continues at coordinate 75,130 of CAMJGE010000007.1, read as the reverse complement.
GTGTCGCCACTGGTGACAGACATTCTGCTCGAAGGTCAGGCAAGGAGTGTCGTTCTCTCTGAGGTGGAAAAGACTATCCTAAGGTTCATCTGCGACGGACTGACGAATCCACAGATAGCCTCAGAACTGAAACTCAGCACAGAAACCATCAATTGGTATCGCAAACGCCTCCTAGCAAAATTTGAAGTCAAGAACAGCGTAGGATTAGTCAGAAAAGTCTTGGAACAGAAGCTGTTGTAGAAAAAAATCCCTGAACCTTTTGGGCTCAGGGATTATACATATCCTTGCAGTAGAAAGCCATGATGTCGTCGAGCATCTGTTTGGCTTCGACAGCAGGGCTGTCTGGATCGAGTTCTATAGCCTGGATATAGCAGTTGATGGCCTCGTGCCACTGGCCCCGTTTACGGGCCTCATTGCCTTTCAGATAATACTCCTCTGCGGTCATTTATAGTATTCTTTTTTGCCAGCGGCGAGGGTATTCTTCATCAGTGAGCAGATGGTCATCGGCCCTACCCCACCAGGAACAGGGGTGATATAGCTGCACTTAGGTGCCACCTCATCAAACTTCACATCGCCATTCAGACGGAAGCCGCTCTTACGGGTAGCGTCAGGCACACGGGTGGTACCCACATCCACAATCACAGCACCATCCTTCACCATGTCGGCTGTCACGAAGTCAGGCTGTCCGATGGCAGCGATGATGATGTCTGCCGCACGGCACTCTTCCTTCAAGGTCTTTGAACGAGAGTGGCATACCGTTACGGTGGCATCGCCATACTGTTTCTGCATCATCAGCTGAGCCATCGGCTTACCAACAATATTGGAGCGACCCAGGATGACACACTTCTTGCCTGAGGTCTCGATGCCATAGCGCTTCAGCAGTGTGATGATACCAAGTGGTGTGGCAGAGATGAAGCACGGCAAACCAATCGCCATACGACCCACGTTGATGGGATGGAAGCCATCTACATCCTTACGGTAGTCGATAGCCTCGATGATCTTCTGCTCGTCGATATGCTTCGGCAGGGGCAACTGCACGATAAAGCCATCTACATCGTCATCCTTATTGAGCTTATCGACACAGGCCAGGAGCTCTGCCTCAGTGATGTCAGCCTCAAAGCGAATGAGGGTTGACTTGAAGCCGCAAGCTTCACAAGCCAGCACCTTGTTTTTTACATACGTCTCTGAGCCACCATCGTGACCTACGAGCACTGCTGCCAGATGGGGCTGTTTGCCACCCTTGGCGATAATATCCTTTACCTCTTCAGCAATCTCTGCCTTAATGGCAGCTGCTGTTGCTTTTCCGTCAATCAGTTGCATCCCTTTTTTACTTTTTTACTTTTTTACCCTTTTACCTTTTTACCCTTTTACTTTTTTACCCTTTTACCTTTTTACCTTTCACTAAAACTTCGGCATGCCACCCTTCATGGCTTTCATGGCATTAGCCATCTGAGCCATCTTCGAGGGACTCATACCAGTCACCATACGCATCATCTTACGTGTCTGGTCGAACTGTTTCATCAAGCGGTTCACATCCTCCAGTTTCGTACCTGAACCGGCAGCAATACGCTTTCTGCGGCTCTGGTTGATGATGTCTGGATTAGCACGCTCCTTCGGGGTCATTGAATTGATGATGGCCTCAATGCCTTTGAAAGCGTTATCGTCGATATCAAGATCCTTAATCTGCTTGCCAACACCTGGGATCATAGCTGCCAGATCCTTGACGTTACCCATCTTCTTGATCTGCTGGATCTGTCCCATGAAGTCATCGAAGTCAAACTTGTTCTTACGGATCTTCTTCTCCAGCTTCTTGGCCTCTTCCTCGTCGAACTGCTGCTGGGCACGCTCCACCAGAGAGACGATATCACCCATGCCGAGGATACGGTCTGCCATACGGTCAGGATGGAACACATCGATAGCCTCCATCTTCTCACCTGTACCTACGAACTTGATAGGCTTGGTCACTACCGTACGGATACTCAGGGCAGCACCACCACGGGTATCACCATCGAGCTTGGTCAGCACCACGCCGTCAAAGTCCAGACGATCGTTGAACTCCTTGGCGGTATTCACGGCATCCTGACCAGTCATCGAATCCACCACGAAGAGTGTCTCATTGGGATGGATGGCATTCTTCAGTGCCTCTATCTCATTCATCATCTCCTCGTCAACGGCCAGACGACCGGCGGTATCCACGATCACCACATCATAGGCTTTGGCTTTCGCCTCCTGAATAGCGTTGTTGGCAATCTCAATGACATTCTTATTGTCAGGCTCAGAATAAACGGGTACACCAACGCCCTCTCCCACTACATGCAGCTGTTGGATGGCAGCAGGACGATACACGTCACAAGCCACGAGCAAAGGCTTCTTGTGGTTACGCGTCTTAAGCAGGTTGGCAAGCTTACCACTGAAGGTGGTCTTACCAGAACCCTGCAGACCAGACATCAGGATGATGGCGGGTGCACCTGGACGACCCTCCACTTTCAGTTCGGCAGCCTTGCCGCCCATCAGATCAGCAAGCTCATCGTGCACAATCTTCACCATCAACTGACTCGGCTTGACGGCAGTGAGCACATTCATACCCATCGCCTTCTGCTTCACAGTATCGGTAAATTGCTTAGCCACCTTAAAGTTCACGTCGGCATCAAGCAGTGCACGACGCACGTCCTTCAACGTCTCGGCAACGTTGATCTCCGTGATCTTTCCCTCACCTTTCAGGATCTTAAACGATCTCTCTAACCTATCACTTAAATTCTCAAACATATTTTCTTTCTTTTTGACATAAGAACATAAGTACAAAACTCTTGGCGCAACCCTTATGTTCTTTTCTTCTGCCTAAAATTTATGTTCTTTTGTTCTTCTGTCTAAAAACTATACTTATTCTACGACGATTCCCAGTTTCTCACAGAGTTCGAGACTCATCTCCTTCAGCTTGAACTTCTGAATCTTACCAGAACCTGTCAGCGGGAACTGATCGATAAAGAACACGTACTTAGGAATCTTGTAACGGGCAATCTTACCGCGACAGAACAGCTGCACGTCTTCAGCCGTCATCTGAGCCCCCTCTTCAAGGATGATAAAGGCACCTACCGCCTCACCATATTTCTTCGAGGGCACAGCAGCCACCTGTACATCACGGATACCAGGCATGTGGTAGAGGAACTCCTCGATCTCACGCGGGTAGATGTTCTCACCACCACGGATGATCATATCCTTGATACGACCTGTGATTTTATAGAAGCCCTGTTCATCCTTCACACCTAAGTCGCCAGAATGCAGATAGCCGTTCTTGTCGATGACCTCTGCCGTTGCCTCTGGATTCTTATAGTAACCCTTCATCACGTTGAAGCCCTTACAGCACATCTCACCCTGCACACCAACGGGACACTCCTCGCCAGTCTCTGGGTCGAGCACCTTCACATCCACAAACGGATAGTCGCGTCCTACGGTGGTACAACGCTGCTCGAAGGTATCGTTCAGACAGGTCTGCGTCATACCGGGTGACGACTCCGTGAGTCCATACACACTGGTGATGGTCATATACATCTTCTCCGACACCTGCTTCATCAACTCCACAGGACAGAGCGAGCCTGCCATGATACCCGTACGCAGACAACTCAGGTCGAACATGTCAAACATCGGGTGGTTCAACTCAGCGATAAACATCGTAGGCACACCATAGACGGCTGTACAACGCTCCTTATGGATAGAAGCCAGCACCACCAGCGGATCGAACTTCTCTACCATCACCTCGGTACAGCCATGCGTCAGACAGTTCATCGTGGCAAGCACCACACCGAAGCAGTGGAACAGCGGTACGCAGACACAGAGTTTGTCATCCTGTGTAAAGCCCATGTTCTCACCAGTGAAATAACCGTCATTGGCAATACCGAAATGCGTCAGCATCACACCCTTGGGGAATCCTGTGGTACCTGAAGTATATTGCATGTTGCACACATCGTAGCAGTTCACGTTCTTCTTCATGGCGTTGAGTTCCTCGTCTTCAACGTTCTGTCCCAACAGCAACAGCTCTGCCGTGTTGAACATACCACGATATTTCTCCATACCGATGAACACCACGTTCTTCATGTGGGGGAAGCGCTCACTGTTCAGATGACCACGCTCGCAGTTCTTCAGCTCTGGCAGCATGGTGTAGGTCATATCCACATAGTTACAGTCCCATGTACCATCGGTGATACAGAGGGTATGCATGTCGGAGTCCTTACACAGATACTCCAGCTCGTTCTGCTTGTAGTTGGTGTTGACAGTCACCAGCACAGCACCGATCTTGGCTGTTGCATAGAGGAATGTCAACCAGTCGGGCACGTTCGTAGCCCAGATACCCACGTTGTAGCCTTTCTTCACGCCGATAGCAATCAGGCCCTTGGCGAGATCATCCACACGCTCATTGAACTTGCTCCAAGTGAATCGCAGGTCACGGTCGCTATATACGATATACTCCTTGTCTGGTGTCTTCTCAGCCCAATACTCGAGCCACTCGCCGAGTGTACGCTCATAGAGTGAGTAACCGGCACTTCCCGTCTCAGCAGGGTATGTTCTGTCTGGCAGTGGTCTGCCTGCCATATCTAATTTCACGTTGCTCATCTTAGAAGGGGATATAAACTAATGCCAAGATTTTTGCTGACTTGCCTGGGGCACCATGCAGGTGATGCTTCACGATAGAGTCGTAATAGATGCTGTCACCCTGTTTCAGTAAGTACTTCTCCTTACCATACTCCACTTCCACTTCACCCTCCATCACGTAGATGAACTCCTCACCTTCGTGAGCAGACAACTTATACTCAGGAGTAGTCTCAGGATTGATGTCGATGATAAACGGTTCCATGTGACGACCAGCCTTCTGCTGGGCCAAGGGGTGATACTCCATGTGCTTGCGGGCATCGGTAGCACCATTAGAAAAGCTGATGCTGCTATCACGCTCACGATCTTCGGCACGTGTTACCACAGGACCTATGGCATCGTTATCGTCCATGAAGGTACCCAAGCGCACACCCAGTGCTCTTGCTATCTTGATCAGCGGACCTAATGAAGGTAGGTTCTGGTCATTCTCAATACTGTTGATCTGCTCAACTGACAGACCAGTACTCTCAGCGACCTCCTCGATGGAGAGGTTTTTCGTTTCTCTGAGTCCCTTGATCTTGGAACCCACAAAAGTGTTAGTGTTGGACATAATTATGCTTTCTTTTATTTTGAAATCTTCTATCGGGGCGCAAAATTACAATAAAAAAACGAAACTCACAAACTTTCTCCTGACTTTTTATTTTTAAGATAAAAAGAACAAAAGAACAGATTTTTATTCCGCCTCTTCCTTTGTACTTATGTTCTTCTGTCTAAAAGAAAACTCGCAGCCGCAATACTGCTGATTATAAAAGTCAAATTCTTTCAGCAGTTGGTTTCGTCTTTCATAGAGACCACCCTTCCGCCAGTTCTGAGCCCAGAAAACGGTGTCAGGCACTGTCTGTTCTGCCAGATGACCAGCCCGTTCGATCTGCTCCAGACTCTTCCAGCGACTGGATGCCAATGTGGTAGTAAAGTAGCGGAAACCTAATTCTTTTGTCTTACGAGCTGCCGCTGTCAACCGGAGCACGAAGCACTGTTCGCAGCGTCGCCCCCTTTCTGGTTCGCCTTCCAATCCGCAAACATCCTCGCGCCATTGTTCATGATTATAGTCACCATCAATCCAAGTCAGTCCCAATGCCTCTGCATGGCGCTTGCTTTCGTTCTTTCGAATCTCGTATTCCTCACGCGGATAGATGTTGGGATTGTAATAGAATATCGTAGGACGAATATCATGCGCCACGAGCCATTCCACAATGGCAGACGAGCAGGGCGCACAACAAGCATGCAGCAGCACCCTACCCTCCAAATCCTCTGGTACTATAATCGCTTCTTTTCTCATAATCCGCGCGCCTTCCAAATGCGGTCTTTGGCAGCATTGATCTCCTGGAACTTCTTCTCAGCAGCCTTACGCACATCCTCACCCAGAGCTGCCACCTTGTCGGGATGATGCTCAAGGGCTAGCTTGCGATAGGCCTTCTTCACCTCATTGTCAGAAGCATCCGGACTCACACCCAACACCTTATAGGCATCCTCAAGACTATCGCCTGAAAGATGGAGCATCGAGTCCACCTCCGTCTCGCGCAAGCCCATCCAGATGGCACACTCCTTCAGGGCAGAAATCTCACTCTGGGGCAAGGAGCCATCGGCCTGCGCCACCATCACCAGATAGTTCAACAGCTGCAAGCGCTGCGAGTAGTCCATCTGCTGATTGATCTGCCCACAACACTGACGCACCGTCTGCTTGAACTGCTGCCAACCCTCGCGCTTCTGTTCATCGAAGAGTCTGTTCAGGATCTCATTACCCTGACTCACCGCCTCGTTGCCGAAGTTCTGACGCAGCATCTGGCGCACCAGTTCCATCTCTGAGTGCATCGCCTTGCCGTCGGCCTTGATAATATAAGAGGAGAGCACCAACAACGAGAAGAGGAAGCTGTTGCGCTGGCCCTGTTGCTGACGCTGACGATAAGCCTGTTGATAGGCCTGCTGATAAGCCTCATACGAACGTTGGGAGCCTGGGCCCCATGTGCCTGAATTCTCGGGTGTGTTCACGCCGTCAAGCATCGAGTCAAACAGTGAGCCTACAAGATAGCCAGCCAGAGCCCCCAATGGCCCTCCCGCCATCCATCCGATAAAACCGCCTATCCATTTTCCTGCCGCCATCCTTTTTACCTTTTTACTTTATTACTTTTTTACCTTTTTACCCTTTTACCTTTTTACCTTTTTACCTTTTTACCCTTCAAAGATCGCTCCCCAAAGCTCCTGTTGTATCACACCATTGGAAGCAACAACACTGTTTCCCTGCGTAAAATCCTCAGAACCAGCGTAGTCCGTCACCTTGCCACCAGCCTCCATCACCATCAGACTGCCTGCCATAAAGTCCCACTGACCGATATACTGTTCAGCATAGCCGTCGAGTCTGCCAGCAGCCACCTGACAGAGTGCCATCGCAGCAGAGCCACATGCCCGGATGCTACCCACATTCCCATAGAAATGATCTATCAGATGTTTGATCACGGGCTTGTAAGCCTCACTGTTGTATGGCAACTGCAGACACAGCAGCGCATCCTGAATCTTCTGCGAACTGACGTGCAGCGGTTTCCCATTAAGATAGGCGCCCCCACCCTGCCAGGCATAGAAACACTCATCGGCACAGATCTCATAGACCACACCAATGAGAATCGTCTTGCCTTGCAAGAGTGCGATGCTGACAGCGTATGGAGCATACTGATGGATGAAGTTCGTCGTACCATCAAGAGGATCCACCACCCAGAGCATCTGCTCCGCATCGTGACCAGCCAACCCCTCTTCGGTGATAAAGCCAGCCTCTGGCAACAGTTCCCTTAACGCACTGACTATCAGCTTTTCCGAGCCCTTATCCACATACGACACATAGTCGTGGGCATGTTTACGTTCCACACTGTCAAGTGAGAACTTCTGCCGTTCCTCCCTGATATATGCCCCAGCCCGCCGTGCAATCTCGCAGACGGCCAGCGTATATTTTTCCAAATCAATAGCCATCAAAACAGAAAGCCTTGTTTTCTTATTTCTTGATGAGCGATGCCACCCAGAGGATAGCAACAGCACCAACGATGGCTGTACCAAGCTGTCCTAAGATGCCACCCCATGTGATGCCCAGCTGACCGAACAGCCAACCACCGAGTACACCACCAAAAAGTCCAAGTACCAGATTCATGACGAATCCCATACCACCACCTTTCATTAACTTACCAGCGCAAAAACCCGCCAGACATCCAATAATAATTGATCCAATGATACTCATATTGATTCTTTCTATATGATTTAACGGCGCAAAATTAGACAAAAAAGCCGAAAGTGCAAAACTTTCGGCTGATTTTTCTTGATTTAATGAGATCAGTTCTCTGCTTCAACGAGGCCTTTTTCGGTCAGGACGGCGAGTACATTTGAAGCCGACTGGCGGTCTTTCTTACTGCTGACGGCATTATAGCGAGCGAGCAGATGGGCATCGTTGGCGAGCAGCTTCGCCATAAAGTCATCGTCGATGCGCGTCACGGGGTAACGGCCCTTTTCATTGGCATCCGTATCAATGAGATAGCAACGATGGTTGTCCAGCTTTTTCCTACTCAGCCAGAGTGCCGTAGAAGTCGATCTCAGGGCGATGCTGGGGCCAATCGGTGTAAATACACTCGCCACATCTGCCCCCAAGCCCATCAGGAAAGCGCCGTTGTTGATATGATAGACTGCGATGAGCAGCTTATTGCCGGCATAAGGATAAGCCTGCACATAGTTCTGTGTATCAAGAATAATGTCTTTGCAACGCAGATTGCGACAGTTCACGTACAGCTGTTTGCCGAAAGTGATGGCAAAGACCTCCTTCTTCAGAATACGGTCAACCTCCTTGTCGCCCGACTTCACCTTAATGTCTGACTCATCCATCTTTATTTGGGGAATCATCTCCGAGCGTCCGTCCACAAGCGACTCGATGGTATTCCAGTTATGAGCCTTATAGTCAGAATAGGTCATACAATACTTTGCAGGTTGTGCCATCATCATCGTTGGCAGACAGCTAACCATCATCATCAAAACTAACTTTTTCATTGTTTATCCTTTCTTTTAAAATTCTACAATCTTGTTCGTGTCATGATTTGTTTGACGGTGCAAAAGTAGGTCAGTATTTCCATACCACCAAGTTTTCGGGCAAGAATCCCCCATACTTGTAGCGACAGTCAGTTTCAAAAACGACAAAAGGGCCCGAAGGCCCTCCTATTGTGTCGCATCCAAATATCTAAATGAGCAGTTATTTCTTATGACGCAATGTGGTGGTGAGTACGTTTTCACCATTAACGTACGCATACTCAACGGTGTCCATCAAGTGGATCACCATGAAGATTCCTAACCCACCTATCTGACGCTGTTCCATGGGTAGGGTGACATTAGGCATTTCTCTTTCGAGAGGGTTGAATGGTACCCCCCCGTCGCGGAAACGCATTGTGTACCCATCCTCCTCACCCTGAATCTCAAAATCGATGTAATCGCTTCCAGAATAGCTGACGATATTCAGCACCAGCTCCTCAATCACCACACGGATGGTCCTCCACATGTCTGGATCCAGCGATGCCAGTTCCTCTGTCTGGGCGATGGTTTCGATGATTTCGATGCTTTTGCCCTCTATGGGTTGGAAATGTAACTGCTTCATCTGGTTAGCAAAATTAGCGTTTCTTTTCGGTGAGGTACATACCTGTAAGGATCAGTATGGTACCAAGGATGAAATAGATGGTGATCTGTTCTGAGAGAACGACCCAGGCAAAGAGAATGGTGGTGACGGGATTGAAATAGACGTAGTTGGTGGCGATAACGGGGCCTAACTTCTTCAACACCCAGTTCCAGGCCAAGAAACAGGTCATCGATGCGACACAGCCCAAGAACAGCAGGTTGAGAAGGATTGAAAGATTGAAAGATTGAAAGATTGAAGAATGGAAGATGGTGGCCTCGTCGGGCTTCAGGAGGTAATAGGGAATCATGGCGAGCAGGCCGTAGAAGAACACCTTGCGTGTGACAAAGACCGTGTCGTACCTCATGTTGGCAGAGATCATCAGCAACGAATAGAATCCCCAACAGAGGGCCGCGGAGAAAGCCAGCGAGTCGCCTATAGGTGAAAGATGGAGTACAAAATGACCATTGAGCACAACGACGACGACACCAACAGCAGCCATCACCATACCAACGGACTGCGCCCGATTCAGGCGCAACGACTTGTAGAACAGCGAGATAAGCAAGGCAGCCACTAAAGGCGAGAGACTGACTATCAGCGACGTGTTCGTGGTGGTGGTATAGTTCATCGCTGTGTTCTCCGTGAGGAAATAAAGCGTGCCTCCTGTCAAGCCCAAGGCGAACATCAGCAGTTCATCCTGCCACACTTTAGAGAACCAGCGGTGGTTTCTCGTAAGCGAATAGCCTAACAGCAGGAGATAGGCAATGATAAAACGCAACGTGAAGATCTGTGCTGGGGATAAACCACTAAGTAGCAGCAACTTGGTGCAGACGAAGGTCGAGCCCCAGATTGCTACTACTATAAAGGCTACCAGATGGTAGATAAGTTTATTGCTTGATCTCAATGTCGCGCTTTACATTATTTCGGATCTTCGTAAGATAACCCTTCATGCCCTCAGCATCCTTATTGTCGATGATCTCCAAGAGCTCCTTCAGTTCCGTACGGATCTGGGCCACCTGATCGTGAGTGTAGGGGTTAAAGAGGATTTCCTGAAGCAGGTAGTCATCCTCGTTGAGTACCCCCTTGGCAATGCGCATGTGGCGCTTGAAGGTGGTACCTGGCGCATCCTGATGCTTCATGACAGCAGCAAACACGAATGTTGACACAAAGGGGATTGACAGGGAGTAAGCCACCGTCTTATCGTGCTCCTCGAAGGTGTACTCGTAGATGTTGAGTCCCAGCTTCTGGTAGAGGTCCTTGAAGAAGATACGTCCCATATAGTCGCCCTCGCTGATGATGATGGCATTCTCCTCAGAGAGCTGCTGCAGGTTGGCAAACGTAGGACCAAACATCGGGTGAGTCGATACATAGCGCATGCCTGTACTCTCATAGAACTCCTTCATATCCGTCTTCACGGAGGCGATATCGCTGATGATACACTCCTTGGGCAGATAGGGAATCACCTCCTTGAATACAGGTATCGTATATTTCAGCGTGACGGCATTGATCAGCAGTTCCGGCTTAAACTCACGTATCTCCTCGTAAGAGGTGAAACGCTGACAGTTGTAGGTGAAGCGCATCCTTTTAGGGTCGCGTTCAAAGACTGCCACCTCGTGGTCGAAACTCAGCAGGTCGATGAAGAATGATCCCATCTTTCCTGCACCCATTACTAATATTTTCATATTATAATGTAAAAATTAGAAAATGTAACAATGTAAGAATTACTTGTTAATGATCTCTATTTGTTGACGGACTGACTCCTCGTGGATATTCTCAAAGACGTGGGCGACAAACTCAGGATCCATACCACAGAGCGCACCCTGAGCACCACGCTTGTTCAGGATCTCATTGTAGCGGTTGGCCTGCAGCACCGTCATGTTGTGCTCCTTCTTATACTGACCAATCTCACGGCATACCTTCATACGCTTGGCAAGCAGATCCATCAACTGATTGTCGAGCTCGTCGATCTCCTTACGGAGCTGTGAAATACCCTCTGTCATCGTGTGCTCATCACGGATCACCAACAGACTCAGGATGTAGTCGAGCACATCAGGGGTCACCTGCTGCTTGGCATCACTCCAAGCCTTGTCGGGGTCGCAATGGCTCTCAACGATCAGACCATCGAAACCAAGGTCCATTGCCTGCTGACAAAGCGGGGCAATCAACTCACGACGACCTCCGATATGTGAGGGATCACTGATCAATGGCAACTCTGGGATACGGCGACGCAACTCGATGGGGATCTGCCACATCGGTGCATTGCGGTAGATCTTCTGCTCGTAGCTTGAGAAACCACGATGGATGGCACCTAAGCGCTTCACACCAGCCTGATTCAGACGCTCCAACGCTCCTACCCACAACTCCAGGTCGGGATTCACAGGATTCTTCACAAATACAGGCACATCGACACCCTTCAGTGCATCAGCTATCGCCTGCATGGCAAAGGGGTTGGCAGAGGTGCGGGCACCAATCCAGAGAATATCAATGCCATATTTCAGACACAGCTCTACATGCTCTGGTGTAGCCACCTCGGTAGAGACCAGCATCTTGGTGTCTTCCTTCACCTGCTTCAGCCATGCGAGCGCAGGCTCACCATGACCCTCGAAGCCACCTGGCTTGGTACGAGGCTTCCAGACACCTGCACGGAAGTTGTGGCAGCCTTTCATAGCCAACTCGCGGGCTGTGGTCATCACTTGTTCCTCAGTCTCTGCAGAGCATGGGCCTGCAATCACGAAGGGACGTTCATTGTCACTCGGTAAATTCAGTGGTGCTAATTCTAGTTCCATAATTATATTGCTTTTTTGATTCTTTCTAATGCTTGTTGGATTTTCTCTTCTTTGGCACAGAGGGAGATGCGGATGTAGCGCTCACCGTTCGAGCCGAAGATGAAGCCTGGGGTGATGAAGACACGAGCCTCGTGAAGAACCTTTTCCGTCAGGTCCTCGACATTCTTGATGTCAGCGGGAATCTTTCCCCAGAGGAACATACCCACCTGGTTCTTATCATAGGTACAACCCAGTGCATCCATAATCTTCTCTGCCCACTGGCGGCGACGGGCATAGGTGTTGATATTATACTCACGATGCCAAGCCTCATCATTGTTATATGCCTCAGCAGCAGCCAGTTGAATGCCACGGAAGGTGCCGCTCTCGATATTCGACTGTACCTTCAAGATCCATGAGATAAACTCAGCATTGGTGGCACAGAGACCCACACGCCAACCAGGCATGTTATGACTCTTCGACATCGAATTAAACTCGATGCAGCAGTCTTTGGCACCTGGTATCTGAAGGATGCTCAGATGCTCTTCGCTCAGGATAAAGCTGTAGGGGTTGTCATTCACCACCACGATACCGTGATCCTTGGCAAACTTCACCAGACGCTCATAGGTCTCACGCTGCGCACGTCCACCTGTCGGCATATTCGGATAGTTGGTCCACATCAGTTTTACACGAGAGAGATCCATCTTCTCAAGTTCTTCGAAGTCAGGTTGCCAACCATGATTCTCACGCAGGTTGTAATTCACGATCTTAGCCCCCAAGATCTTCGAGAGCGAAGTGTAGGTAGGATAGCCAGGATTGGGCACCAGCACCTCATCGCCAGGATTCACAAAGGCGAGGGTGACATGAAGGATTCCCTCCTTTGAGCCAATCAGGGGCAGCACCTCTGTCTTGGCATCGAGATCAACGTTATACCAACGCTTGTAAAAACCTGTCATCGCCTCGCGTAACTCTGGTGTACCCATCGTGGGCTGATAGCCGTGAGCATTGGGTTGACGCGCCACCTCACAAAGCTTTTCGATGGTCTGCTCCGATGGTGGCATATCAGGACTGCCAATGGCAAGACTGATGATATCCTTGCCCTTGGCATTCATTTCTGCCACTTCCTTCAGTTTCCTGCTGAAGTAATATTCACTAACGAGCGACAGGCGCTCTGCCGGTTCAATTGGTTTGTTTGCCATCTTTATATTCTCCTAAAATCTTTAAATCTTTGGTTAATGGGATAATCGCATCGATCGACTGGCGGTATCGCGTGAGATCGTCGTACATCACATCGACATAGAACAGATACTCCCACTCGTGCCCGATAATCGGCAGCGACTGAATCTTCGTGAGGTTGATCTTGTAGAATGAGAGGATCGCCAGCACATGAGAGAGCGAACCCTCCTCGTGGGGCAGTGAGAAGACGATGCTCGACTTGTTGGCCTCTGTCAGCGGGCGCAACATATCTGCCTTGTTGGGATTCGACACCACGAGGAAACGGGTGAAGTTGTGCTTATTGTCCTCAATGTGATCCTCAAGCACCTTCAAGCCATACAGCTTAGCGGCCTCAGCATGACAGATCGCAGCCCAGCCCTTTTTCTGTCCCTCAGCAATCATCTTGGCAGAGCCTGCCGTATCCTCAGCTTCCACATTCTTCAACTGAGGGTGCTGAGCTAGGAACTCACGGCACTGCATCAGGGCTACGGGATGGGAATGGACTTCAGAAATCGTATCCCAATCATCCTCTGGCAAACAGCAGATGCAATGTGAGATGTGGAGCTTATGCTCCCCTACTACGGTTGTACCACTATCGCGCAACAACTCATAGTTATGCAGCAGACTACCAGCAATCGTATTCTCGATGGCCAACATGCCGATGGCTGTGGGATCTTTCTTAATCGTATCAAAGACCTGCTCGAAGGTTGAACAGCAAATGAGCTGTATCTGTTCTCCTTCGAAATACAGGTGTGCCGCAATATCGTGGAACGACCCGATCAGTCCTTGAATGGCAATTCTCTTCATTTTACTTTTTTACTTTTTACTTTTTTACTTTTTTTACCTTCAAATAAAAACTCCGCTTTCACCTTGTTGTGAAGCGGAGCCTTATTTTATCTTCATATTTTCAATCTCAAATCTTACTTACGGCCAACCGCTTCACAATTGCTTGCAAAGTAAAAGTAATAACCGTAAAAGTATGCATTCGACATTGACATATTCCTGTTTTTTTGCGTTATCGGGTGCAAAAATATCACTTTTCTGCGAAACTAACAAATATTTTGCAAGAAAAATAGCGATTTAGCTTACATTTTCTCATTTAAGCTCCGTCAGACGGGCTTTTGAGTCTATAGGATTAGCATAGATGCCCAAGAAGATGTCCTTCAGCACATCAGGTTCTGCAATGTCGAACTTACCCAGTTGCTCCATATAAGTCATAAAGGTCTTAAGTTCCTCATCGGTGTAGCGTTCACGATAAAGCTGCTGACCGAAACGCAGGTCATGTGCGATAAAGTTGTTGGGGGTGAGCTGATAGGCCGAGATGATACGTTCATCGAGCAACTGGGCTACCATACGATGATACTCATTGTTGGTGCAGTGTTCAAACTGGCGCAGATCAGTCTCTGTCACTTCCGGACAGAAAGTGATATTCACATGTCCCTTGGGTTGCGCAATACCTGTGAGAATACTGTTCAGGTCCTCACCTGGCTTCTTAACGTACCTGCTGAAGCGAGACTGATAGAGCTCAAGAGCCTTCAGGATATCGCATGACTCCCACTCATAGCTTACAGATACGGGGATGATATGCAGGTCGGCAAGAGCCTTGATCTTATCCATGGGTTCACTCATACAGAACATCTTCACAATGCCCTGATCCGTCTGATCTACACCATCCTTGGTGCGCCCGTTGCGCTGGGCTATCCAAAGACTCTGACCTTTCTCTGTCAGCACATAGCGGATATAATCGCTGAGATGCTTCGATGCATGATAGAAGTCCTTCATGTTGCCCCCACGCTCCACACGGAACATCTTATTGGCCTTACCGATATCGATGACAAGCGGCGACGACATCAGGTTGGCACCAAAGGTAATCTCGGTCGTCTCGTGCCCGTTCTTATACAATATATACTGCAACAGACAGGCATCGAGCATGATGTCACGATGGTTGCTCACATAGAGATACTGTTTCTGGGGATCAAGTTTCTCAACACCACTATAGGTGAAAGCAGTGGTAGAACGGGCGATGACCTGTTCGTTGACACATCGCATCACCTCTAACTGGAAGTCACGGATTGTACGGAACGACAGCATCATCTTCCTGACATCCGCAGGATTATGCCCAGGATAGACATAAGTACACAACAGACCGAAGAAGTCGCTTTCTACGATACGCTGCATCGCAGCAGGTATCTCACTGTCGTAATAAGGACGGATATCGTCAAACTGATTATTCATCATCATTTATTAGTCTTGATAAATCTATGATATTAGATGTAGCAGTTGCTGAATTTAATTCTGAAGCAAGATGGACATGCAGATTGGCAGGCTTCGGCTCGCAAGATGCAGCCAACGCCACCTCATCAGGGTCGTCAGCATAAGAGTGGATTTCCCATTCCGGATGTACTAGTGCCATCAGCAAAGAGAACTGTCCCTTTCCTGCATGAATGACAGATACCTTGTTGGAATCAGCATCTGTCAGTTGACAGTCGTCTATCCATTTGCTGAAATCATCATAACGTTTCAGCAATTGGCGCGTTTCTTTCTCTACACCTATTCCTTTATAGATATGCTTGCTGATGATATAATGATGGAAGTAATGCGTATTCTCTATCTGACGGCGAATCTGCTCATAACGGTTGGCATAAAAATGCTGAAAGCGCTTAGTGATATTCAACTCAGTATCGCCATACTCCCCTAACCTATCAGCAGGAATACGTTCGCCTATCACCAGATCCACCTGACCGCGTGAAGCCAAACCACTGCCTTTAGGCATCACATGACCTGTACCATGAATATACATCGGCAAGAGGTCAACACCCAGTTTCCTTGAGAGATAGAAAGCCCCCTTGTGGAAGCGTTTGATACCCTCATTGCTTCGCAAACCCTCTGGGAATATCACCACACTATAGCCATCAGCCACAGCCTGTGCCACCTGTTGCTCTATGTTCTCAACAGAACTTCTGGCATTCATAAAGCGCGACACCTTGAACATCGTTCTCACAAAACGATTGCGCCACACTCTATCGCCTGCCATAATCAAGATACGAGGATTCAGCGAAAGGATATAGATGGGGTCGAGCATCGACTGGTGATTACAGATGATGATCGAGCCTTTTTCGAACTGCTCGTTCACCTCGTTATGCACATTAAACGGCACGCCCCAGATATGGTTTACATCCACCTGCATGGACTTATGGATCACCCGATGGAACCATGTCTCCTTTTTCTTGTTCTTGTCGGGTAGGATGCTAACCACCAACCCGAACAAGCTACCATATAGCAGTTCTGTGAGATAAACCACGGTGCAATAAATAATGCGGATGATCTGCTCGATGGTAACTGGTGTTCTGCGGATCCTGTTGTTGGTCTTGGTGAGCCACCCAAAGATAAACGGTGGTATCACCCAAGCCATCAGAACAACCGTGAACATACCCACGATCGTGACTTCTGCCAACGAATGCAGGGCCGGATGCTTGGCTACGATCAGGGAGCCCATGCCGATAAACATGATCAAGGCCGAGATGACGATGCTGTTCTTATAGGAAGGCAGCAGTTTCTTGCGGTAAGCATATTCATTAATCAAGCCATCGGTGATGAAGATGGTATAGTCGTCGCCCTGACCAAAGATAAAGGTTGCCAGGATCACATTGACAATATTGAACTTCATGCCGAAGAGCACCATGATTCCCAGAATCCAGATCCATCCTATCGCCATCGGCAGGAATGCCAACAGGCTCAGTTCCAGTCGTCCGAACGACAGCCACAGGAAGATGAACACGATAAATCCACAGGCAAAACCGATGTAATTGAAGTTGTCGGAGAGTGTGCTTGCCACCGCTCCGTTCATTCTGACGAAATCGAAGGAGAAGCCCTTTGAACCTAAATGCTCATTCAAGGTTGACTCTAAAGCAACATGATCCTTGCCGCCAGCATTAATGACATCAATAACGGCACAGCGGCCTGTGTTCGTGCTGAACGAATTGTTCAGGAATACTGAGCGAACAGGCTCGAAATAATCAAACGGTTTTGGAGAGTAGTCTTTGGTGATGATCTCATCAAAACCTTCAAATGCCTCATCACTGAACCCAAACTCAGAAGCATGTGCCTGGAGCATCGACTGTACCTCTGTACGATGCTGTTTCCAAAACTCGTTCCATCGCTGGATGCGTTGCTGCTGCTCTGTCTCAGAACAAATGAGACTGGTTACATCGGAATAGCCATTCAAAGCACCCTTCTGCTTTAACTGTTCCAGAAGCGGTGTCAGCTTCAACCTCTCATGAAGTGCCTCATTCCAGTCGGCACCTTCTGTCACCACATACACATTAACCGTATCATTGATACCTACAGATGCATTCATATCGCCCAACAGCTGCTTCTGTTGGTCAGTCATATAGTTAATATGGTGCATGTTCGTATCAAACGATGTGTCTAAGCTATAATAGCCAAAGAAGAGTGTCAGGATGAAGATGACCCACAACAGCCAGCGATGGCGCTCAGGTGATCCTGAAGAGATTCTGCCAAATACCAGCCGCTCCTCTCCTACCTCAGCCCTTACCTTCACAAGATGCGGTAAGAAGATCAGCACAAAGAGAATGGTACCCACCAACATCAGGGCAGCAAAGATGCCCAGATCGCGCAAGGCTGGAGCATCAAGCGGCATCAAGCTGGCAAAGGCACCCACTGTCGTGATATTACCTATCAGAAGTGGAGCCACCATCTCCTTCAAGATCTCCCGGGCAGTACCACCACGATCGGTATGGGCAATAAAATGCAACGGGTAGTTGACTGCGATACCAATAATCATGGAGCCTATGCCGATGACAATCAAGGACACATCACTTCGGATGACAGAGATCAGTCCCATGGCAAACAGCCATCCGAACAGGATGGAGACACCTATCAGCAACAAGTTCTTCACCTTCCTGAAGGCAAAGATCAGCAATGTGAGGATCAGCGTGATGGCGATGGTGATGGCCCAATGGCTGTCGCTCTTAATCTGATTGGCATTGCCGACAGCGATGACTGGTGCTCCCGTGATGGCAACATCGACGTCAGGAACAGCCTTCATGGTCTCGTTGACGACACTATCCACATATTCCACCAGCAGGCTGTTGTTAGCCGACTCCATAGCACCATAAGGTGAAGTCAGCATCGCAACAGCATACTTATCATTATTGATATAGATGTAGCCGTTATCCACCTCAACGGACAAGACTGACTGCTGTACCTGCAGACGATTTAAAACCGGACTGAAGAGTGCCAACGGATCATTACCGATATTTGACGTGAAGAAACCTGATGCAGGCATCAGCATCATTTCAACGTCGTTTGCCAGTTGATCTTTTGCATAGTTGGGAGTAGCCAACAGTCTCTCCATACGGACATAATCAGAATCGCGAAGCATCACTGGCATATTCTGATAGATAAATGTCGAGATGTTGGCATACTTCTCATAATCAATCTGTGTGATAATCTCCTTGATATGCCGCCTACCCGATTGAGAATTAAGCTTCACTGCTAACGTATCGATGGCTTCGGCCTGCAGATCTCTGTTGGGCTTACCGTCTTTGGTCTTAATCATCGCATAGATACGTTGTCCACCTGAGATATCCTGATAGACATTGATAGCCTTCTGCTCATTTCCACTTAAAGGCAGGAAGTCGTAGATGTTCTCATTATATGATAGTGAGAACATCATTAAGAACAGCGTCATAACCAGTCCCAGCAAAAGACCTGTAAACAGGGCCTTACGCTGGGACAGGATATCATAAAGACGCAAAAAGAAACTAGCCATCTATATCAATTATTCACTAAGTTTCCAAGCCACTTCAGGAATTGCTCTTTCCAGCCAATGGCCTCTTTTGTTGTTTTCGCCTCTGACACGCCGAAGCCATGTCCACCTGTACGATAGTGTTCGTACTGGTGAGGGATATGTTTACTGGTTAATGCAGAATCCAACAGGATGGCATTTTTAGGATCTACCACTGGGTCGTCGTCACAGTTCACCAGGAATACTGGAGGGCAGTTTGCCGGCACGTGGTGCTCTACCGACAGCGAGTCCATCATCTCCTGAGAGAGAGAACCGCCTAACAAGCCACGACGAGAACGTCTGTGGGTACAAGGATGTGTCATTGAGACTACAGGATATATCGGTGCTACGAAGAAAGGTGCCATTGGTGTACCTGCCAGCTGCTCGGCAGCATGCATCACCAGATGACCACCCGCAGAGAATCCCATACAGCCGATACGATCTTCTCTGACACCATATTCCGCAGCATGCTCTCTCACCGTGTTGATGGCTCTACATAGATCATTAAACCCTTCAGGGAAACGTCTCTTTTTCAGATAAACACGGAAGGTGAACGATGCCCAGCCACCATGACTATACTCTACCACAAAAGCTGAGATTCCATTCTCACAAAGCCATTTGGCCACCTCATCACCCTCGCCCTGCTTGTCGAGCCAGAAATAGCTTCCACCAGGACAGACAATCACACCTGTCCCTGTTGGATTCTCTTTGGGAATAAAAGCTCTGAACCGATAAGCACTGATGGAGTGGCATACCAGTAAAAGCACAATAGTTAAAAATATGCGATGTTTCATTCTGTCATCTGATCTTTTACAGCAGCATACAGACTCCTGAAGAAGTCTCTTTCCTGCTCGCCAATCTCCAGAAGGAAATCTGCCAGTTCATCAAAAGTATAAGTCTCGTCGGAGCGTTTCCGGATCACTTTTGAAGCCCTATAAGAAAATTCTCTCCACTTGTCGCCGATCTCTGTCATCCGGGCTGAATAGTCATTCAGGAAAGTCATTCCTGTCTTTTCTGCTGCCTCCTGAAGGAAAGCACCATAGATAAATCGGAAACCAGCGCCTCCAGTACCTGTCTCTTCCAGCATACGGACAATCTGAGCTAAATTAAACAGTGCCATTTTCCGTCCCATGGTCTGTTCCCAAGTTCTCATTCTCTTCGACAGATAGATGATACCATTTGTACCAGCGAAGTTGATGAATTTCGGTTGGAATGCCATATTCTTACAGGCCTTCATGATAGCCTTGATGACCAGAGGCTTCAAATCAGGGATAACCTCCGGCATCGATTTGATCCAATACATCTGTCCCATCAATGGAAAGGTGCCTTTTGTAAAGCGCACCTTTTTCATGTCTTTTGTACTGAGTGATACCTTTTCGATAGTGACAGGATCCAAGACACTATAATCACCAGTCTTTTCATCCTTACCAACGACACAAATGTTATGGCCATTAAAGTGAACACGATACTCCTTGGGATAATATGGCAAGTAATAGATACCAACGACACATCCCACAGGAACTTTATCCTCCAGAAGCACCTGATCTAACTTCTTCATGGCTCTATCCTGACTCAGGAATCGGCGCATCTCGGACTTGATACCAAGCAGTTTGGTAATACGTTTAAAAAGGACACCAGGAAACGTGCGAAAAGCGGTCATCGGAATACCCCCCATCTTCACGAAGGGAATATGTACAAAAAAGAGGCCGCTCGACAGACCAAAGACCATTGGTTCTGACATCTCTATACCATAATACCTAAGCAGATTGGCAATGGTACCATTCTCGCAATGCGCCGCCGGCTTATGTTTTATATCTAATTCCATATATTCTATTTTTCAGGGATTGTCTTTAATTCTTCTACTGTCATGCGGAGTGCTTCTGCATAAGCGCCAAGCGTTTTATCATCAAGACTTGCAAATGCCTCAGGATCAGACATGTGCTTGCGGACCTTACGCTTCGGGATGCCAGAATAATGGGCCAGCAGCTCTAACGTCATCAGATTCTTGACAGCATAATACTCCAAGACACTGGTCTCACCTTTCTTGACACGCTCTAATATCTCATCACACTCTTCCTGAATGACATCAAGTTCAAATTGTATCGCCTCATTCTTAGCCTCCCATCCGACACTGTTGACCATTTGATATTTGCCTTCATTATCAACTGCGTAAATAGGATGTCTTACCGGGGTCCCTTCTGTGAATTTCAGATCTTGGGGAACATCTTCTACTTTCATTGTTTTATCTAATTATAATGTCTATCGTTTATATAACTTCAATTCTTCGTGATTCCATTTCAAATATTGCCGTCGTATGCGTTTGGATAACTCCCTGTAGTTCTCTTCAGCAGTTAACTGATCACGACAGACACGGGGCTTTACCTCTAACGACATCTTGCCAGGATGCAGGTAGTATGACTTCTTGGGGAGCACCTTTCCAAAACCTTTGATGAACACAGGCAAGATATCGAGCTTCAACTGTTCTGCCAGATAGAAAGCGCCGCGCTGGAATAATTTTATCTTGCAGTCCTCTGAGCGTGTACCTTCCGGAAAAATCATCACAGAATAGCCCTCATCAATCTTTGCCTGCATCTTGGTAATCATCTCTTCCGTATCAGTAATCGGAAAGTAATCCGCATATCGGATGATAATACCATAAAAGGGACTATGCCATACCCACTTCTTTGTAAGGATAATCAGCTTAGGGGTTAACATCATGATCGCCATCAAATCCAGATGCGACTGGTGATTACTGATAATGACGGATGGTTTGTGGAAATCCTCGCCTTGAGGATTATAATAGGTAAACTTCGCACCAGGTACATGATGAATGATGAATCTGGCATTCTTCTGCAAGAGTTTATGGTACAAATACTTGTGCTTCTCGGTGGCTCCTCCGATGGTGATGAGCAGGAAACCTATCACCGTCAGGATCAGGGCATCCACTATAAAAAAGCAGAAAGAGAAGATGGTATAGAGAGCCTGTCTGATAAAATAAAACGACCTGAAGAACAAGGCTCCGATACATAATATCGTATTCAACACACTGATGCGGAAGAAATCATAGACGGGACGGAAATGACTGACCCGCTCCTCAGCTGGTGGATAATACACTCTCACATTGACAGTGGATATCGGGGTACCCATCCAGGCAGAGAACACCAGGAACTCCAACTCTGCCTCGTAGCGCGAGGTTATCAGCTTCAGCAATCTGAGTGCCGACAAGTTGTAGAGTCTGAACCCACTTTGGGTATCTGAAAGGTTGACACCAGTCTGCAAACGAAACCAGAAATTTGAGAATCGGTTGGCAAATGTGTTCTGTCTGGGCATATTCTTCTCTGTGAGATTTCTGCATCCCACGATGATACCTTCCGGATTCTCCTCCATTTCTTTAATAAATAGAGGTATATCTCCTGGAAAGTGCTGCCCATCGGCATCAATGGTAATGGCATGGGTGAATCCCATTTCTTTGGCTTTCTGAAAGCCTTTCACCAGCGCATGTCCCTTACCTTTGTTCTTGGGATATGACACCAACGTAAAAGGAGTTGGAAGACAATCCAGAATGGCAGCAGTATCATCTGTACTGCCATCATTCACGACAATCACATCCTGACAGTAACCTGCCACGTCAGATATGACTTGACTGATTGTCCCAGCATTATTATATGTCGGTATGATGACACATAACCTGATGCTGTCAACCCCGTTATGCTTCATCCAGAACCTTATATTGGAGCGACATCTTAACAGACTCACCCTCCTCATCAGAAACAATGATATCTACACTCAGCGCATCCTGATCCAGCACTTCTTTTGTAAAGGTGTAGGTAGGCGTATCATTCGGTCCAACGATTTTCTTGAATCGGATAGTCTTCACGACAGTCAGTTGCAGGTGTTTACCATACTTCTGCTCCAGCAGTTCCTCGCCAATCTGCATCAGGCAAACACCTGGCGTGATGGGATTGCCAGGGAAGTGGGCTTTATAAATACGATGCTCAGGATTAAATTTCACTTGGCACTGATAGCTATCATCATGCTGTGTCGTGGAAAGCACTTCGAACAAATCATTAATCAGTTTCATTCTTCGTCTAAAATTGGAGTAAATGTATATTTTATCTTGAATCGGTTGTTCGTCAGAATCATCTCACCATCTGACGAGAATAGGAGTTCCCTACTGCGCTTCTTTGTATTCTGCTGTAGTTGGAAATTAGCAAAGAAGAACGAGAGGTCTTTCTTTAGAATTTTGCGGATATACCACTTGTCTAAAAACGGTGGGAGATTCGACAACTTGGTTTTACCCTCTTTGTATTCAAAGTCGAATGCTGTGAGGCCAAATTCATTGATGACTGTGCCGATCATCTCTGACGGCGATACCATCTTCATGACACAGATACCTGAAATATCATTGCCTCTCACCTGCAACAACAGGTTATACTGTTTAACGACTGCTGAGTCGGTATTGACAGAATCGGCCTGACAGGGCAGTTGGCAGAGCAGCAACAACAGACTAATTAACCTTAAATACGCTTTCATTAATTGTAGCGTTTATCTTGGGAGCAACCAGTTTTACAACAGTATATTCACCTGATTTCTCAACCATCTTGATGGTCTCAACCATCGTCAGAGCAGAGTTGAAATAAACCTCAATGGAAGAATATACCTGTTTCACCTCTTTCTTCTTAGGCAGCATCTTGGCGAAATAGATATCACCTGATTTGTATAATTCCACATTGAAGTCTGCCGAATTCATAATACCTCCACCTGTTACGGTATTCAGGATAATCGTGGTAATCTGACGGAAGATCTTGTTGCCCTGGATATCAATGTTCTTTGTTGATTTAGCAGACTTGATCTGTACCTTATCACCATTCATGATAAACGTATAATCATAAGGTGAAGTATATTGCCATCTGATCTTATCGGGTTTCTTAAAATACAATATGCCCTTCGATTGCATCTCCTTACTTAGAATTTTCATTCGCTTAGACTGCACGAAATCGCACTGAAGCGAACGCAACGCATTCGACGACTGATCCATCTTCGCCAGCACTTGTTTTTCCTGTTCACTTGTCAGCTTTGTCTGTCCCATCACAGAGAGAGCAGATAAGCATGTCAACAATATCACAAATGATCTCAACATATTTTAATCAAATAATAAATTCTACTTTGCTATAAGTACGCATCCTGACAGGATCAGGAATACACCAAGCCATCTCTCAAACGAGATTTGCTCGTGGAAGAAAATCATGGCAGCAAACATACCCATCACATAACTCATACTAACCATCGGATAAGCCATACTGAAGGGGAAGTTCTTTATGATATACATCCAGAGAATGGAGCCGGCAGCAAAGAAAATGCCACAGCCGATAAACTGCCAATTGATGAACAATCTACCGAAATAGCCCCAAGAGAAAGAGAAATCACCCGCTTTCAGCAGACCATATTTCATCAGTACCTGTCCGCCAGTCAGGAGCACACACTGCAAAAGAGATATGGGTAATAGTTTCAGAATCATATTCCTTTCAAAAGTACCAACGAACAATCGCCATTCATGGTGCAATTCACAAGCAGCATCACAGGTATATGCTGTTTCTTCATCAGATGAGCCGCTGCATAGAGTCCTAAGGCTGACGCTGTATAATTTTCACCAAAAAGTTGTTTATACTTTAGATGCTGGGCCTGAGGGAACCACTCATCCAGCACAGGCAGATACAGACGATCATTCTCGGGATTTCCATTCACACCCGTCATCACCGTCTGAATATCCTCTATCTGTATATGAGCCGCTTTCAGCAGAAGCTCCAGATGTTTCCGGACATTCTGAAGTGATCGCATTCTGAACACACTAACTCCAGCCAGTTCACAAAGGTTGTCTGACGATTCCTGCGTATTAAGCATCATCGACATGGCACACTCACCACAGGGCGCCATTCCTTCTACACCTACATAACCCGTTTTCTGCAGCAACTCGTAATACGACTCCACCATCTCATCATGACCACCAACAAGTGCATTGGATATCATTCCTAAATTGATTTGCATCCAAGCATCCTTTAAGGCTAAATCGAAGCTGATACCACCATGCGAGTAAGTGGTATTATAGCTATGGGTGCCCGTGTAGATGCTAATAGCAGAACTCACTGTGTTGTGCGTTGTCTGCATAAAATAGGTAGGACTCAACGACTCCTCCCCATTCTCCGTCAGCGCATCCAAAAACTTCTCCGTATAATCCAGACTACCGATACTCGTACCAGTGATGATGGCATCAGGATGCTCAATCCCCGTTTCTTTCAAAACCTTCAGTGAGGTTACCAAGGCTCTCTTCATGATGCTGCCCATGCGGCGTGCCTCATTGGGTGCGATATACTCACGAAAAGCGGGATTCACGGCTTTTACGAAAGGTTCAGCATACGTTATGGGGTGCTCCATCCATTCTTCAGAAAGTGGATTCTGGATGGATATCTGTTCTGCGGCTTGAATATAGATCTTTCCCATCATTCCTTCACTTTAGAGATAATCAATGAGGAATCATTACCACCAAATCCAAAAGCATTTGTCAGGATATGCTCGATTCGGGGATTTTGTACCTGTTCTGTAACAGGCAGGATACCTTGTTCCATTGGCGTTTTCCAATTAAGGTTTTGAGGTATGAACTGGTGTTCAAGTGCCAATAGACAGAATACTGCCTCGATACTACCAGAGGCACTGGTGGTATGACCTGTAAACGACTTGGTGGATGATACAGGCGGATAATGTTCACCAAACACTCGCTTGATGGCTCGACTCTCCGATTCGTCGTTGTTGGGTGTGCCAGTGCCATGAGCATTGATATACTGAATGTCTGACGGTTTCAGACCAGCGGCCTTTAAGGCAGCATTCATCGCCAGAAATGCACCCTCGCCTTCTGGTGAAGAGGCTGTCTGATGGAATGCATCACAAGTGTTGGCATAACCGCTCAATACAAATTTGGGCGTTAGTCCACGCTGACGTGCCGAGTCAGCTGTCTCCATCACCAAAAAGGCTGCACCTTCTCCGAGATTCAGTCCTGCCCGATCCCTGTCGAAAGGCCTACAAGGCTGATGATCCAAGATCATCAAGGCGTTAAAGCCATTTAGATGGAACAGCGACAAGCACTCTGTACCTCCGACGACAACGATATCGGCTAATCCACAGCGCAACATATTCGCGCCACTAATGACAGCATTAGTAGCTGACGAACAAGCTGTTGAGACTGTTGCCATCGATGCGAAATCGCCAAAGCCTTCTGCAATCAGTTCTGTACATGATGCACAGTTGTGCGTCGCGATCTCCGCAATTTCCTGACCACAGCCAGGCTCTTGGGCATGGATCAGTTCTCTTCGGTCCATCCCACCAACTGTTGTACCAGAGATGAAATGAACCTCGTCTAAAGGTTCCCCAAGAAGACGAGCATCCATCAGCGCTTCCTTCAGTGCCAACTTTCCTATCAATGCCGAACGGGTATAGCTCTTGCCATCCTCCAGTCCAAGTAAGGCAACCATCTCTTCATTGCTCAGCTGCACCTCGCCTACAGGCAAATCTGTGTGACTGGATGAGAGATATCTGATAGGACGAATACCTGACCGGCCTGTCTGAAGAGCAGCTAACGTCTCCTCTTTACCGATACCTATTGCTGATGCAACACCAGCCCCTGTTATATAAATCGGCTCCAAAATACGATAGCTTTACTTTGTACGGTTTGCCTGAATGAATTCTGCCATCACTCTGACAGATTTAAACACCTTTCTGCCGTCTTTGGGGTCTTGCAACTTGATGCCATATTTCTTCTCCAGAAGCACGATTAACTCAAGTGCATCGATAGAGTCCAGACCTAAACCATCATCACCAAACAGAGGAGCATCATAATCCAAATCCTCAGGTGTCATGTCTTCTAAGTTAAGAGCTTCAATAATATCATTCTTAACTTCCAGCATTAATTCTTCCATTATTTTCCTTTAATATATTAAATGTTTATCCTTCTGCCTCAATAGCTGTTGAGGCAAGTTTCATACGAGCCTCTGCTATCACCTCACCATTCACCTTGGTACATACACTGGCTAATGTCATGTCAAGGACATCCATCAGGATGTGTACCTCTGTGGTCAGATGGTCATTCAGCATAGGCTGACGATATATTTTCAAATTCTTAATCTCACCGATAAAACCCAATTTGATGGGGTTGTTGTGCATCAGATTCACACATCCCATTCTGGCAGCACACGACTGCGCCATATTCTCTACAATACCAGCTGAAGACAGTTTGTTGTCATCCAGGAGAATATTGTCCTGACGAACTAAGAACTCAGTCACTGCATCGGTATCATCACAACTCAGGATTTTATCCACCATCATAAACGGAGGACGCTGAGGGATGAGAGAGGTCATTTCAAACTGATCTAACTCCATAATCACTTCTGTTTCAACTCGGCCTCGAGATAGTCAATAAACTGTGAGAGGGTCACAACGCCCTTCATCTTTTCGATATTCACTCTGACACCAAAGGTTGACAGGACCACTGCCACGATATCCACATAATCCAAACTGTCGATTCCCATATCCTCATTCAGTCTAGATTCAGGAAACACCTTGTCTTCTTCAATCTCAAGGTCATCAATGAGAAATGCTTTCACTTTCTCTTCAATTTCTTTTCTTTCCATATTATTTGTTTGTTGATTTTGCTTTTTGGGCTACGATTATTGTATGTCCCAGTCCGAGATGGTCATATAACTTTACTATCTCCAATCCAGCTTCATGGATGCACTGTTCCATATCATTAGTATTATACATCTTGGAATTGCCGTTGGCCATTGCCGTAAAGTACAGACTCGTCATTGTGAGACAGAGGGCTGCGGTATCATACTTCTGGCGATCCCACAGTGTCTCCATAATAAAGATACGCGTATCGGCTGTCATTGCCTCTTGTGCCCGTTTCAGGATGCTGACGATCTGTTCCATATTAAAGCAATCCAGGAACTGACTCATCCAAATGGCGTCCAGTCCTTCCTGTTTAGGAAATGCGGCTTGCTCATCAAGGAAGTTGATTGGGAAGTTCTTGATACGATCAGCTCCCTTCTTGCCTGCTATATTCTGCTGCATCATCTTGATTTGCTGAGGCAGGTCGAGGATGGTGACTTCCGCCTCGTCGCTATAGCCTACGCACTGCAAAGCCCATTTACCAGTATTGCCACCAACATCATAGAGTTTCTTCACATGATACTCGTCGAATACGATACTTAGAGCCTCTTCAAACGACTCGTCACTATAGAAATGGTCGAAATTCAGCCAACTCTCTTTCACCTGATCAGGAAAATCCGACAGTCCCTCATACAGAGTTGGCCAGTTGCCAAGCGTCTTAAGACCAGCAGGTTTCCCATCTTCAAGCGATTCATCCAAATAGAACATACCCCTGTAATTAACATCATGATTCAGGTCGATATTCACTCGTGTAGATTTATCATTCAAGAGAAACCAGCCTGCTTTAGTGATACAGAAACGATCAGTTTCCTGATTCACCATAACAATACCAATGGAGAGAGAGGCCTCCAACAGGCATTTTACAGCATAATCTGAAAGTCCTGTCTTATCGCAAACCTCCTGCCGGGTGAGTCCTATATCAGAGCGGTTAATCAGCTCAAGGATACCCCATTTCACCATGATACGCGCCGTCTGGAACACCACTGGCCCCCAGGCTATGATTTGTGCGTAACGCTGAGCTTCTCCTGCCGATTGACGGTCTTGTGTATAGACCTTCTGTAAACCTTTACTTAACTTCATGCAAAATAATATTTCGTTCTACTCATCCACCCAAATATCGAAATAGTTAAACCACTGCAATGGGTAGTCACTAAGTATTTTTTCTACTTCTGCTGTATATAAATCAGCCAACTGCTGTCTCTGTTCACGATGGGGCAATGTCTTGTCGTAATCCAGGAATGTAATTCTTCCATCGTATGATCCGTCTTTCATCTTCATCGCACTGACCATATAGACATCTACGCCCCTATTGACTGCCAGCGAAAATGGACCTCTTGACAGATTTACCTTAAAGCCGTGAATCTTCGACTGTATTACCTTTTTAGGGTTACTGAACCGATCTGCATACACACTCAGTGCTTCACCCCGATCCAGACAATCCACAATATCCATGATATCCATCTCTCCAGTTCCTACTGGTATCAACTTGAAACCCATCTGGGCGAACTGACTCTTACGATATTCCATGAATTCCTTTTTCTCCCCACCATACACCAGCACATTACATGGTTTGGATTGTCTCAGGTTATAACCCGCAATCTCACTACAGCCGATATGTGCATGCAACATGACTATCGGCTGATCCTTTTTCAAATGCTGGTAATAATAATCTTGCCCTTGGGAGTGAATCTCAAACTCACGACCAGCATACATCGCAAATTTATCGATCACAGTTTGACCAAAAAGACAATGGTTTCGATACGTACTCAGCAAAGCTTTCAAGCATCCCTGTCCTCTCCGTTTTCGGAAATACTGATAAGCAAATCTGGCACCTGGACTAAACAGCATCGCTACAGGAATGACAAAGACTTCCATAAAGCCATAAACATAACGGATATTCACCTTTTTCAGCAACGCTATCAAAGTGCGATGCATCCAGGCATTTCCAAACATCTTCCTGTTCTTATTCTCCATCATTTCAATTTTTCAATAAACGCAGTAGGGATATAGGCGGTAGAAATCAGTCCAATCTTGGATAAAGAGAGTACAACCCTCTGCTGACCAGAAATCCGAGCCACCTTCCCAATGACCCCTTTGAAGAGACCATCAATAACCTTTACCGTCTCGCCTCCCTTGAATCGACACTTTGCCGGATCCACATACATGATATGCTCATTTTGACTTTTCGTGGCACGAATAAAATTCTCCATCTCACTATTAGGGATGACAAGTGGGGGGTTCGTGAGATCCTCCTTCGTAATGAAGTGGTTATAATAGTATGTCAGGAAGGAAAGTTCGGGCGTGAACTTGATGTATTCATTTGCCTTGGCCTCTGTAGTGTAGGCAAACAAGAGGTTGGGCAAAAGGTTCTCTAACATCCGTTTACGCTTACCATCCAC
Organism: uncultured Prevotella sp.; assembly: GCA_946405145.1. GTDB lineage: Bacteria > Bacteroidota > Bacteroidia > Bacteroidales > Bacteroidaceae > Prevotella. Next base: position 44,956 of record CAMJGE010000007.1, on the reverse strand, counting down.
CTGTTTATCTACCGTTCGCTTAGCCACATACGTATAAGTGCCATGCTCAACAAGGAAGTCTGAAGCCTTATCTTCCCGTCCATAAGAGGCTCTAAACACATACCATTTCTTACCTGGGGATGGTACATACCTCACCGACACCCCTGTTTGTGAGCTTACAGCTTCGGGGAAGGCATCAAGGGCAAGCTTGGTGCAGGGAGAATTGTTCTCATCTCTACGGATATTCACATTAGACAATGTGCCCATTTCCTTAGAATCGGGCGCAAAAGTAACAAAAAGAAAAAGAAAAAAAGAAAAAAAGAATGAAAATAAAATAGTTTTAACTAAAAAAGCAATTTGTATCAATACTCACCCCATTGGCGTTGGATTTCATCTTTATCCACTTCTTCTATCAGAATCTCAGCCAATGCAAGTATAACCTCTGTAGGTACTCCAAACCTGGGATCGTCACTGTGAGGATTGATTGCTGGTAGGAAATGGGGCATCTCACTCTTATAAACTTCCTTCATTCGAGTACCCTTGGGACCTTCGCCAGTACAAGAATAAGTGATATTAGCCAACCTATCACAAAGTTTTACAAAAGGAGCATACGGCGTCTCACGAATACCCTTATAGTACTTCTCCCCTGCCCTTTCTGCTCTCGTGCGCCCTTTATCATTCGTTAACGCATACACAATCTCCGTAGCCATGAGCGCCTGTTCTACGGACATTCCCTGTCTTGCTTCTCGCATGACATCATTATACGTCAAACGTGCATCCTCAATACTATCATGATAATAAGCCCCATAGAATAATGGCAGCACATCCTCTTCCCTAACACATACAAGATGGCCATAGTTCCTCACACTTTCCACAACCATATCAAGATGGAAACCGTATGGCAACGTGCCAGCATATGTCTGATTGACACTCTGGTGAAGATCGTGCGCCATCTGGCGGAAGTGATCTATCTTGTCGGCGTATTTCACCAATAAAGCCTGAAAATCTTCCTTATTCATTGCTCTGTTCTTTACTATCTGGTTGCAAAATTAATAAAAAACTCCTTAATTCATGCTATTCGTTGAAGAAAAATTGTATCTTTGCAGCAGATTTACACTAAAGAAGAATGAAAACAGTACTTATTACAGGGGCTACGAGTGGTATTGGACTCGGTTGTGCCCGAAAGTTCGCAAAGAATGGTGATCGTGTTATTATCACAGGTCGTAATACAGACAAACTGTCCGCTATCAGTTCTGATCTTCAGGCACAAGGCACAGAGGTATTAACACTTTGTTTCGACGTGCGTGATCGCCAGGCTGCCCAACAGGCCATTGAGAGTCTGCCCGCCGCATGGCAACAGATAGATGTCTTAGTGAATAACGCAGGGCTTGCCCTCGGTCTTGAGCCAGAGTTTGAAGGCGATATCGACGACTGGGAGACAATGATCGATACCAATATCAAAGGTTTACTCACGATGACACGCCTTGTTGTACCTCAGATGATTTCACGCAACAGCGGTCATATTATTAATATTGGTTCTGTGGCTGGTGATGCAGCCTATGCTGGCGGTAATGTTTATTGTGCTACAAAGGCTGCTGTGAAAGCTCTCTCTGATGGTCTTCGCATAGATGTTGCCGGTACAGCCGTACGTGTTACAAACCTAAAACCCGGACTTGTTGAAACGAACTTTAGTAATATCCGCTTCCATGGTGATACCGAACGTGCAGCCAAAGTTTATCAAGGCATTAAGCCCCTTACTGGCGACGATATCGCTGATGTGGCGGTCTATGCCGCCAACGCTCCGGCTCATGTACAAATTGCAGAGGTACTGATACTCGCTACTCACCAGGCCAGTGGCAGTGTCATTCAAAGAAAATAAAAAACCTATAAAAAACCAAACAAAATGAAGAAACCATTATTATCTTTCTGCATGGCAGTATTCTGTGTATTCACAGCAATAGCTCAGGAAAGCAATGACTCAACAATAATCGAAGAGCCATCTTTCGACAACCCAGTTATTAAAGCGATCATGGCCCGTCGCTCTATCCGTAAGTATCTTGACAAGCCTGTTGAACATGAGAAGTTGGCTGTTATTGCAGAATGTGGCATCAATGCACCTAGCAGTGGCAATAACCAGCCATGGTTACTACGTGTTGTCGAGAATCAGGAACTCCTTGCTGAAATTAACCAGGTATATGTAAAAGCGCATGCCCAACAAGTGAGACGAGATAAAAATTTTAAGAACATGTTCCGCAATGCACCTAACATTATTGTAGTCTGTTCCCCAAGAAAAGGTGGTAGCGATGAAGAAGCTGGCATGCTGGCTGAAAATATGATGTTGGCAGCTCAGTCATTAGGTCTCGGTACTTGTTGTCTCGGAGGTATAGTACGTTTCCTTTCCAGTCATAATCAGGCAGAATTCTTCCTCGATGAATTGAATATCCCAGTAGATTACAAAATCAACTTCATTATCGCAATTGGCTACCCTGACGAAGAACCTGCTGCCAAACCACGTGACACATCAAAGATTATGTATATTGAATAATCCATATATACCCCAATTAAGTTTGGAGCATGTTTTATTTATTTTCTAACTAAAATCATTATGCGCAAAAAAAACAAAATTCTAAAGGGAGAGTGTGTCTCATCTGCGTCGAAAACGAGAATAATCACTCCACCAAACAGTGTTCTCAAAGAGGTTTGTATGAAGCGTCTCATTCTGAAGTATTATCGTCTGACAGGATGGATTGATTATCTTTCTGACAACACCAATCATTTTGAAAAAGAAGATGTACAAAGTACAACAGAAGATTCATATGCATCAAACCTTATGAAAAAGCAATCACCTGGTTCTATATGCTGGGCTGCCTTCCTGGAAATGGGTGCTCGCAATACAAATTCTCCCAATTATAATCTTAACATGTTTATTTGTTAATAAAGCATAATTATTAAAGGTCGGTAGTACAACTGCAGTATTTAATGCGTATTTTTGCATAATTAACTATTGTTGATTATGAAGAAAATAAGAATATATGTATTGCTGACTGTAACGGTTACCATGCTGATTTTGCTTTTATTGACTTTCTTCGTATGCCAATATAGCATACGGGCAGAGAATCATGTGCGCTATGTAGGCATTATGAATGTAATATCTGAGAAGATTGCCAAGACCATCAACGGTATGGAGATGAATGCCATGAATGTGTTTGATGAAGTTGAGAAAAATATGGGATCTCCAGAAGCCGTCATTGATGCTTTAATGAGCAAAACCAGTTTAAATCCTGACGTAAGAGGTTACTTTGCCGCTTTTGAACCCGACTATTTCCCTCAAAAAGGCAGATGGTTTGAGCCATACGTACACCAAACAGACAGCAGCAACACATTTGTGATGAGTCAGGTAGGATCAGCCAGACATGATTATACAAAATCTGACTGGTATGTGCGTGCCAAGGAAGAGAGCACGAGTTTCTGGTCAGATCCGTATTACTATTACGATGGGACGAGCATCAGTGGACACTATTGTACATTTGTGGAACCTATCTTCGACTCGAATGGACAACTAATATGTGTTTGTGGTGCTGACATGACACTGGAATGGCTGTCGAAAGAATTAAGACAAATAGATTACAGAAGCAAGCAAAATGTCTTGCTTAACAAATACGCCATCAATAAGGAACTCGATTATTATACAGTAGTAGTAAACAGCGATGGCAGTTGTATTGCCCACCCTGAAGACAAAAACGTTCCGATGAAGGAAGTGGTGAATGATCTGAATCAGCGGAGAAGCGGCATGCTTGAAACAACAGTGAATGGCGAGCCTGTAACCATCTATTATGGACCGATTAGTAACATCAGCTGGTCGGTTGCTGTGGTTGTACCCCAACAAGACACCCTGAAACCGATGCTCATTTTAGGCTTAATATTAATTGCAGTAGCTATGCTGGGATTGATGGTTGTATGGTTGGTATTAAGAAGTGCAAGATATGCTGAAATTTCTTAAAAACATCCCCCCTTCATCGCTAAAGCTGAACCTCATGGTCGTATGCGAGACGGTGCTACTACTGACAGTGGCACTTGGGGTGATGCTCTATTTCTCTCATCAGGCATTGAGGCAAGAGGCCATTCATGATGCGGAAGAGACGCTGGACGGTACCGTGCAGCATATAGACAATATCTTACTGAGTATTGTACAGACCACTGAGAACATTTACCAGGATGTACAAAATAATCTTGACCAACCTGAGCGCATGGAGACTTACAGCCGACAGGTGGTAGAATGCAATCCCTATATCACTGGATGCGCCATCGTATTTAAGCCGTATTTCTGAACCAGGAAGTGTTTATGGCTTATATACATCGTAAGGAGTCTATTCTCGTCAAATCAGACTCCTTTGGACCTAAACCATATACAGAACAGATATGGTATACAAAGCCTATGGAGTCAGAGAATGCCTGTTGGACCGATCCATTCAAGGATGAAAACATGGAGGGAGGAGCCCTTACAACTTTCTGCTTGCCAATCTTCTTACCATCAAAAGATAACAGAAAGAAGGAGTGCGTAGGCGTGATGGCTGTGGATCTCTCTATCAGCCAGCTCTCAAAGATCGTACTTAAAGCCAAATTGTCACCCAATAGTTACAGTGTGTTGTTGGGAAGTAATGGTGCATACATGATTCACCCTGACACCCAAAAACTGTCACTCAAATCAATATTCACAGTAGTCAAGGAGGAAAGCAGTCCTACGGTGAAGGAGGCTGCCAATGCGATGATGGCAGGAGAGACTGGTTATAAGCCATTTACAATGAATGGTAAAGACTGGTATGTGTTCTACAAGCCTTTCGCAAGTGAGCAGTTGGTAGGTCACAACATCGCTCCACTAAAATGGAGTGTTGGAGAAGTATGTCCTGACGATGACATCTTCGGTTCCTTCTACTTGTTACTCTACACAGTGGTAAGCCTTGCTGTTCTCGGACTTGTCATTTTCTTCCTGCTCTGTCATGCATTCATCCATAAACAGCTACAGCCTCTCCGTATGCTGACCAACTCGGCGCAACACATTGCTGAGGGTAACTACAATGAACCCGTACCCTATACAGACAGAGAAGACGAAATTGGACAATTGCAATACCGATTCAGAAGAATGCAGCAGTCGTTAGCAATGCACGTTAGTGAACTGAAACAGTTGAACGAATCATTGAAGAGTCGTGGAGAGATCCTAGAAAAAAGCTCAGAACAATCCATTGAAAATGACAGGATGAGATCGAAATTCCTGCATTTCATATCAAACCAGATGATCTCTCCTGGTGATCTCATCGACAAGAGCGTCACCAAACTCTGTAACAATTATCATGAGATGAGTATCGAGGATATTGAGAAAGATACGGAAATCATCAAACAGCAGAGTACAACTATCCTGCAGTTACTAGGACATATTATCCAAGCCATGCAGATTGATTCAGGAAAGGAGGGTAGCCATGAGTAAAATCAGTGAAAAGTTATCCAGAAAACTCAGTCTCGGTATCATGTTGTTGGCTGTACCCATATTCGTTGGTACGCTGGGATTGCTGTTCCTACAGGCACGCTATCTCATCAAGAAAGAAGCAATGGAACGCTCAAACAGTATTCTCAATACAACAGTACAACAAGTGAGGTTCTTCATGAGTTCTATTGAAACATCAACCAATGCAAATGCCTGGCTTCTTGAAGAGAACTTTACCCCCGATGCTTTTGAGACAATCTCACAGCGCGTGATGGAGCTCAACCCGAATATCCTTAGTTTCGCAGTAAGTACAGAGCCCGACATACTACCACAATACGGACACCACTTCTCTGTCTATACGCTTAGAGAAGGAAAGTCTATCCAATCCTTCCGTGAGACAGAATATGAATACTACAAGAAGCTGTGGTACAAGACTGCCCTTAAGGCAGGAAAGCCCTGTTGGGTAGAGCCGTTTGGAGAACATACCGAGGGGACTATTAATCACAATGAAGCCGTAGCGACCTACTGTTACCCACTTCGTTCTAAGGAAGGTCGGACAATAGGAGTCATATCCGCTGACTTCGATTTCAAGTATCTTGCTAAGGTCATCAACAACGTAGAGCCCCCCTATAAAGATGCCTATTTTATACTCATTGGTAGTGATGGGCGCTATTTCATACATCCTAATGCAGCAAAACTATTCCGAAAAACGATCTTCACTGATGCCGACCCTCATGAGAATGCCGACATCATAGCTCTAGGGCATGAGATGAATGGCGAAAGACAAGGTACCATGAATGTGACTCTCGACAACAAGACTTGCAACGTATGCTACCAACCTGTACCAGGTACAGACTGGACGTTAGCATTAATTTGTCCTGACAGCGAAGTCTTGACAGGCTTCCACCTGCTGACTTATGCCATCATGCTGGTCATCTTTATCGGTTTACTGTCAATCCTCTGGATTTCAAATAAAGTGGTTAAGCAGACTACGCGTCCTATCCTGAATCTACTATATATGACACAGGAGATTGGCAAAGGAAATTACGATGAGACCATCCCCTACTCCTACCATCAGGATCCAATTGGACAGTTGCAGAACAGTTTCGCCAAGATGCAGGAGTCGCTCCACGAAAAAATGGGAAATATCCAACAGGCTACCGAAAAACTTAGGTTAAGCAACGACAGACATCAGAATGCCATCGATCTGGCAGAGTTAGCTTCAAAAGAAAAAGAAACATTCATACGTTCCGTGTCGCATCAGGTTCGAACACCGCTTAACATCATTATGGGATATGCGAGCGTGCTTTGCGAATCAATAAAGGCGAACAGATCCACTCATGAAGATCAAAATGAATTTGAGGAGGAGAATATGGCAGAAATCAGCCAAACAATGAAACGAAATGCTTTTCTGTTGAAACGAATGGTATTCATGCTCTACGATAGTTCTGAGGAACAAGCAACAGAGGAGAAGAAATGCAAGAGAGAAGACGAGCTCTCATGCAACGAAATAGCACGCGAAAGTATCAGCTATATTAAATCCCATCATCCCGGTATAAGAATACGATTCAACACCACTATTCCCAATAGTACGTTTATTCTTACTAATAAGGTCTATCTGGAACGTACCATCCGAGAATTGCTCTATAATGCCGCCATTCATTCTGACAAGAGACATATTCAGATGCATGTGGTAAAGTCAGAGGCCAAGATACTGTTTATTGTAGAGGACACAGGACCTGGCTTACCCAAGGATGCCCTCTATATGATCGACAAACCATTTACGAAGATGGATGAGATGTCAGAGGGACTCGGTCTTGGACTCCCCCTGTGCAAACGTCACGCCGTGAATCTTGGAGGTGACTTGATACTCGACACCAGCTATCAGAACGGTTGTCGCTTCATTCTTGAGCTGCCAAGATAGAAAAACAAAAAGATTAATCGGCTTTCGGCGTGAAGAGCATCAGCCAGCGATAGAGATTACAACCTACAAAATTGCCTAAAACCTCACTGAGATAGACAACAAGGACAGTGGGTTGTAATACCACGTCTAAAGGAGACACCAGAAAATAGAAGGCATCAGCTATGGAATGGGCAAAACCACAAAGGATGAATACAGGAACACCCAGCACCATAGGTAGCACCTTTCCTTTACGGGCAAATTCAACGGCTGTAGTCATTATGAAACCGCATCCAATAGCTAATAGGAAACAAGCCCAGGGGCCTTTAGCCAAACGACCAGCCAGAATCTTTGCAGCAGGCTCCACACAGTCAGGCTGAGCATAGGCAATGAGCCAAGCCGAGAGCAGACAGCCCACTATATTACCCAAAAGTACCGTCAGCAACATCATCCAGTCGCCCTGACGACGAATAAAACCAGCCGTTCCCGTATAGAGTTTCAGACCATAATACACCACTGTGGTCAGTCCAAAAGCAAAGAGGACAGCACCAGCAACACCTCCCACACGGAGGTTAACAACGCATCCAATGGAGATACAGATTCCTGCAAGTATAGCAGGTGTAAAAGTTTTTTGAAACATCGTTTGTACTAATATTTCATTCGTCAGGTAAAAACAGAGGATCCTCAGGCATCACCATAACAGGCTTTGTCTCGGCAGCTTTGAGGATATGCTCAGGCACGTACTTCTTATTAACCACAAGACGGAACATATATTCACGGAACCAACGATCAGTCATAATCAGGCAGCCTTGCTGTCCCCAGGAAGCACCCCAAGAGTTCTCCACCTTCCACTTACGGGCCTTACCTGATTCATCCACATCAACAGCCGTTAAAGTCATTGCGTGGGTAGAGCCACTATCAAAGGTTGAGATACGCTGTGCCTTATCCATAGAGAAAGTAGTGCCAAAGAGAGCACCGTAGTCAAAGTTCTCAAGATCGGCATAGCCACGCTTACGATCCAGGAACTTACCCACATCGTAAGAGCTATACAGCTTGCGACCATCTTTCAATGAGGCTATTGCCATCTGCTCGATGTCATCCATCGGCAAGTTGACATAGCACCAGTTGTGTCCATCGTAAGTATGGCGATCGTACTCCACCTCGTAGGTCTTATAGTAAGGACGACGCGGATCGTTCATCGCCATAATGAATGTGCCATTAAGTGGACCATCCACAACCGCCTGATAGAACGACTGGGGCGTATAATCCTTAGCTGGACCTTTTGCTTTGCCATCCTTATCTTTGAAAGCGTAGGTAAACTGCTGTACTGGCGCACCTATCGTGAGTGTCAGCATACGATAAATCTGGCCAAGCATCTGAGTCTTAGCTTTCTGGATATCCTTGGTATTCTTGCCTTGAGCCACCATATCACGCAACTGGAGCCCGAACTCACGCAGTTTAGAAGAGATGATAGAGGCAGCCTTCGATGTATTATCAGTAGAATAAGACTCTGGCATCACCTCTGCTGGCACCAAACCATATTTCTCAACCAGGTCGGAAACACCACAGAAAGTGCCGCCATCACTGATAGGATGGTGGAAAAAGAACTGCACACGCTGATCATCGATGGGCTTCTTAGCTGTATCGATAACGCCTTGCAGCATCAGATTAGCCTTCTCCAACTGATCCCAGAAGAAAAGATAGGCCTGGGAGAACTCGAGCTGTACAGAATCGCGCTGGGCAAAGTTGGAGCGTAGCACATTGAGCCCGCTGAACATCCAGCAGCGCCCAGAGGATTGCTGATCGGTAATCGACTGGCGAGGTGTCTCTATATTAAAATAGGTATCGAGCGCACGCGCGTTATTACGATTCTTAGCCAAAGCATCGATACTATTGGCAGCGATGGCATTGGATATAGCCTTGTCGGCAGGCGACAAGGGCTGAACATTCTGAATCTCACGGAGCATATCGGGCGAGATACCACCCGACTGAGCTGCAGTAGTGAGAACTGCTACAAACAAGACAACCAACAAAAAAATATGTCGTTTCACAATTAAAATACTTTTAGATGAATACTTTCTTTGCAAAATTAACGAAAATAAATGAAAACCACACGGCAAAAGACAGAAAGGTAGCGGCTTTTTTGTTTTTTTAGGATATTTTCTCGGATATTTTCAACTTGATTGATTGATATGTATCAAAGAAAGACGCTGTTATCGTACACACCCCCCAAAAAAATTGTTTTAGTCCAAAATATAAATGTACCTTTGCACCTGCTTTCAGATTGATAACAATCGGAACAAGAAAAAAGAAAAAGTACTAAAAATTAAAATTTGAAACAATTATGAAAAAGATTATGATGATCGCTGCCATGATGGTAGCAACTTTGAGCGCAGGTGCTCAGAATGAGGTTGGTTAGTTTAGCCTGAAGCCTACGATTGGTTTGAATATCGCAAACATCACCAAGGTCGATAATTCTAAGGTTCGCCCAGGACTTACCGTAGGTCTTGAGGGTGAGTATGGCGTAACGGAGAAGTTTGGCGTAACTGCTGGTTTCTTCTACTCTCAGCAGGGTGTGAAGGCCGACAACATTGAATTAGAGGCAGGTTGGTTTGATGAGAATACCGACGAACTCGTTGGTGCTTGGGCTTATAGAGGCAAGGCAACATACAAACTCGACTACATCAACATCCCCATCATGGCTCAGTACTATCTGATTCCAGGTCTGGCTGTTAAGGCCGGTATTCAGCCTGGTTTCAATACATTGAAGAGGATTGCTCTTAACGGTACTCTTTATCAGGGTGGTGTACTGGGTGAGAATGAGCGTACTATTGATGAGTCTTATAAGCTTGGTAAGAGCGATGGTATTAAGAGCTTCCAGTTCGCCATCCCTGTTGGTCTGTCTTATGAGTACAAGAACTTTGTTCTGGATGCTCGTTACAACATCTACCTGACCAAGGCGTTCAAGTATGGCGAGGGTCGTCACTCAGTATTTGCTTTCACACTGGGTTACAAGTTCGCTCTCTAATAACACTTATTCAAATACATAAAAATAAGCCGCGTCCTTTATTTGGATGCGGCTTATTTTCTGTATTAATCCTCGCAATTATTCCCATACTTGGGAATGATTCATTCCCAGGCTGGGAATATTTCATTCCCAACGTGGGAACAATCTAAGACCTTATTTCTTCTTCGTAGAGATGTGGAAGGTCTTGGTGGCTTTCGTAGGAGTGCTCTTCTGAGAGGACTTCGCGGTAGTGGTGGTAGAGGCTGAATTGCCCTTGTAGTATTTCAGTGCCTCAGGCATCCAACCCTGAATCTGCTTGATACGAGTAGCATCAGAAGGGTGATCACTAAAGAACTCCGACCTCTGATTGTTAGAAGCTGCTGCCATACGCTGCCAGAAGCTTACTGCTACCTGAGGATCATAACCAGCCATTGCTGCAAAGATCAGTCCCATATGGTCGGCCTCGCTCTCGTGACTACGTGAATAGCTGAGATTCTTGAAGTTAAAGCCCTGAGCTGCAATAGCTTGAATAATAGAAGAGGTATTTGAACCAACACCTATACCACCCAGAACAGCTGCACCAACCTGCATGCCATACTGCTGCTTGATCTTCGTGCTCATCTGCTCTGCAGAGTGACGGGCCACAGCGTGGGCGATCTCATGTCCGAGCACAATAGCCAGCGAAGCCTCGTCCTGCGTAAGTGGCAGGATGCCTTCATACACACAGATGAGTCCACCAGGCATACACCAGGCATTAGCCTCCTTGTTCTGCACCAGGTTGAAAGTCCACTTGAAGTTCTGTACGTCAGCAGCCATACCGTTGGCGTTCAGATAGTTAGTAACAGCCGTAGCCAGATTCTGCCCCACCCGCTTCACCATTGCGATATTAGCTGCGTTGGTAGAAAGCTTGGCTGTTTTCATAAACTCCTGATACTGCTGAGTGGAGAGACTGAGCACATCGCCATCGCTCACCATCAGACTCTGCTGGCGCCCAGTGATGGGCACTGTTTTCGTTGTGCCGCAACTGACCATCAGAACGGCAACAAGTGACAAAAGAATAACTTTTAAATTTCTCATATTCGTTTCGATTATTAATTCTGAGTGCAAAATAAGCAAAAAAAACTGAGACTTGCAAATTTTAGGCATAAAAATAGAGGCACCCCTTGCGGAATGCCTCCTGCTTTTAACTACTAATAATTACACGTTTCCCTTGCTTTCTCTTACTTGTTAAGACCACGATTGTTGAGCGTAGTGTTCAGCAGTGTCAGATAAGTACGGAACTGCTTGTCGTTCAACACGTAGCGCATCCACTTCACGTCGTTGTCGATAGCACGCGCCACAAGTGCCTTACGATCGTTGTTGGCGTACTGAGCAGCAAACATCAGCTCAGAAGCGAATGTGTGGTGAATGTCAGCAACGGCCTCCTTCTGGTCGTTTGCCAAATCGAGAGCTGCATAGAGCTTATCCATATTGATGTTCAGCTCGTAAGCCTCGACATTATTGGCTTTTTCACCTTCTGCGAATGCGGTTGTCATACTCAGCATTGCAACTAATGTCAAAATCATCTTTTTCATCTTTTTACCCTTTCTTTTCTTTACTCAGAGCGGTGTGTCATTTCGCTCCTACTTTAATAATGTTATCCTGTCTTTTGACGATGCAAAGGTACGACGATTTTTGATACCTCACAACGTTTTTTAAGAATTGTGTGCGATAACAGCCGTTTTGTTGATAAAGGTCAAATAATCGCAGAAAAGCGGAAAATTTAAGATTTTCGCCTTAAAATAGTGCGTTATGGATTAAAATTCGTAATTTTGCAGCGCAAATTAAACATTATATATAAATAAGGTATGGACAAACCACAAAACAAGTTTTTATCAGTAGTATATCAGTTGTATAGTGTAGCTGAGAATGGCGAGAAGCATTTGGAAGAGCAGACAGGCGATGAGCATCCGTTTGAGTTTATCACAGGATTCGGTATCTCACTCGACAAATTCGAGCAGGAGGTAAGCGGTCTGGAGAAAGGCGCTCACTTTGACTTCACCCTCCAGCCAGGAGATGCTTTTGGCGAATATGTGCCAGAAGGCAAGCACAAGGTGGATCGCGAGATATTTACGATCAATGGTCACTTCGATCACGAGAACATCTTTGAAGGCGCCACCATCACCCTGATGGACAATGAGGATCATCAGTTTATGGCGAAGGTGGTGAAGATTGAGGAAGACGGCGTAACCGTTGATACCAACCACCCGTTGGCAGGCAAGCTGTTGAACTTCACAGGTATCGTAATCGAGAATCGCGATGCCACAGAAGAAGAGGTTCAGCACCTGATCAAGCATTTGACAGGCGGTTGTGGACATCATTGTGGTGGTTGTGACCACGAGGGATGTGACCATGATGACTGCGGACACGATCACGAAGGTGGTTGCGGCTGCGGACACTGCCACTAATCAAATCATCAATAACCCATAAGCCCCCACTCTACATGACACGTAACACATTTGGAAACCTATTCACGCTGACCACCTTCGGAGAAAGTCACGGGGAAGCCGTAGGCGGAGTGATCGACGGGATGCCTGCAGGCATCGATATCGATCTGGATTTCATCCAGCAGGAACTGAACCGCAGGCGTCCAGGTCAAAGCAACATTACCACGTCGAGGCAGGAAGCAGATAAAGTGGAACTGCTCAGTGGTGTTTTCGAGGGTAAATCGACAGGATGCCCCATCGGATTCATTGTCAGGAACACCAATCAGCGCTCTAAGGACTACGAGAATCTCAAGAGTCTGTTCCGCCCCTCTCATGCCGACTTCACCTATAATCAGAAATACGGTGTGAGAGATTATCGGGGTGGCGGACGTTCCTCTGCCCGTATCACCATTAGCCGCTGTGTGGGTGGAGCATTGGCGAAACTCGCACTTAAGCAGTTGGGAATCAGCGTACAGGCCTATACCTCACAGGTTGGTCCGATAGCACTGAATCGCGACTATCGCCTCTACGACCTTGATCTGACAGAAAGCAACGCTGTGCGATGCCCAGATCCAGTGAAGGCTCAAGAGATGGAGGCACTGATCACCCAGATCAAGAAAGAGGGTGACACCATCGGTGGTGTGATCACCTGTGTCATCAAGGGCTGTCCCGTGGGTCTTGGAGAACCCGAATTTGGTAAGCTCCATGCAGCCTTAGGCGGAGCCATGCTCAGCATCAATGCCGCTAAAGGCTTTGAGTATGGTGAGGGCTTCGAGGGTGTGACAGCACGCGGATCGGAACAGAACGACATATTCCAGAATATCGATGGCCAGATCACCACCAAGACAAATCATAGTGGTGGTATTCAGGGTGGTATCTCCAACGGACAGGACATCTACTTCCGTGTGGCATTCAAGCCGGTAGCTACCATTCTGAAGGATCAGGAAACAGTAGATAAGGAAGGAAATACAACGCTCTTTAAGACAAGTGGACGTCACGACCCATGTGTTTTGCCAAGAGCCGTTCCCATCGTTGAAGCGATGGCTGCTATGACGATTTTGGATTATACACTGTTAAAAAACAGCGGAAATCGGTAACAATTGTATATGAGGTGTAAATTATTCTTTATTTTTCCTTTGTAGAATCCGAAATAAATCGTATCTTTGCAGAGCATTAAGGGTTTGGGAAAATCCTGAGATGCTTTAGTTAAGTCTAGTTTAGTTTTTGTGTTGGTTGGGGGCTGCCAGTTGGTAGCCCCCAAATTTTTGCTCAAAAAAAGGTGTGATCAATCGATCACACCAATGATATCTTCTACAGACTGACACCCATGGGCATCGAGCCAGGCATCAATACCATCCCTCACCTTGATGCTAATGGCAGGATCGAGGAAATTGGCTGTTCCTATCTCGATAGCCGTTGCTCCAGCCATCAGAAACTCAATGGCATCCTTAGCGCTGGAAATGCCGCCTAAGCCTACAACAGGGATGCCTACAGCCTTAGCCACCTGCCACACCATACGAACAGCTACAGGCTTGACAGCAGGACCACTCAGTCCACCTGTACGGATACTGAGCAGAGGCTTGCGTTTCTCAATATCAATAGCCATACCCATTAACGTATTGATGAGTGAAACAGCATCAGCTCCCTCAGCCTCAACAGCACGGGCTATCTCTGTAATATCTGTCACATTGGGCGAGAGTTTAACGATCAGTGTCTTATGATAACGCTGACGCACGGCTTTTACCACACTGGCAGCACCAGCACAGGTGACACCAAAGGCCATACCCCCATCCTTCACATTAGGACAGGAGATATTCAGTTCGATGGCAGGAATATGCTCCAAAGTATCGATACGGGCAGCACACTCGGCATAATCCTCAGGCGAAGAACCGCTTACATTCACAATCATATTGGTATTGATATCCTTAATCTGCGGATAGATGTGAGAACAGAAGTAATCGACACCCTTGTTCTGCAGACCTACACAGTTAAGCATCCCCTGCGCTGTTTCTGCCATACGAGGGTAGTCGTTGCCTTCACGAGGTTTCAAGGTGGTTCCCTTTACAATAATGCCACCGATACCGTCAAGGGGCATAAAATCAGCAAATTCGAGCCCATATCCAAAGGTGCCGGAAGCCGTCATCACAGGGTTCTTAAGCTGCAGATCTCCTATTTTTACATTTAGCTTTGCCATAACAGTCGATTGATATTAAATACAGGTCCTTCCTTACATACACATAAATTGCCCTCTGTTGTCTTCTCTACACAACAAAGACAGGCTCCTAAGCCGCATGCCATGAGATTCTCGAGCGACACCTCACAATCGATGCCCTTTTCACGAGCCAGACGAGCCACCGCCTTCATCATCGGCGTTGGACCACAGGTGGAGATACGAGAGAACTGCTCTTGCTGGAGGATAGAATGGTTCGTTACAAAGCCTTTCTCGCCTGCAGAACCATCTTCAGTAGTCACATACACACGCCCATACTTCTTAAATTCGTCAAGCATCAGTAGATCCTCATTGGTTCGGGCTCCCAATAAGAATGTAGGTTCTAAGCCCTGTTCTCGCATCTGAGCACCCATATAGAGGAGCGGAGCCACACCTACACCACCACCAACAAGCAGCACTTTCTGCCCTGAAGCAGCTGGTGTAAAGCCATTACCAAGGGGTAATACGCAGTTCAGAACAGCTCCAGGCTGGAGTGTAGCCAAAGCACGCGTGCCATCACCAACAGTTGCTACCAAGAGCCAAAGCTGGTTTTTAACACGATCTACATAATTGATTGAAATAGGACGGCGCAGAAAGGTTGAAGGGGAACTATCTACACGAACCTCGACAAACTGTCCTGGCAACATCTCCGGAAGAGGTTTTGTATCTGTCAGGCGAATCAGCACATAACGTGCATGAATGCGCTCAACAGATACAACCGTCAGGTCTAAAACATACTTCTTCATAAGTTATTCTTCGCAAAATGATGGTGCAAAGATACAACTTTTTATCGAAACAGCCAAACTATTTTTTCATGGGAACAAAAGTATCCCAGGTCTGATCATCATAAAAAACACGTATCTCAATAACCTTTCTTTGAGGCTTGTCAAGAATTTTAACCTCATCACGGATAGGTTCTAGTCGTGAATTTTTGATTGTAGCATGATTTTGAGTAATTTGCCCCATATTAGGAAGGGGATTAACGGGAGTCTGTTCAAAATCTAACATCGGTGACTGATCAAAAATGCCATTATCGGAAGCCTTCTGGTCGGGTAGTGGATTATCAACTGTATTCTGATACATTTCACCAGATCCGAACATCAACCAGTCGATGCTAATGTTAGGAATTTTCTTTTTCAGTGCCTCAACCACGTTCAGAGTGGGTCGAGTTCTACCATTAAAAATACTACTAAGAGTAGCAGGTGCCAAACCGATGTAGTCGGCAAACACCTGTTGAGTCATGTGCTGAGACTCCATTACTTGTCTAATTCGATCCTTCATTGTTACTAATGATGACTAAATAGGGCCAAAATGGCCATTTTTCTTACAGTTTACAAAGGTAAAGCATTTTTTTGGAATAAACAAGAAATGTAGAGAGAATTTAATTTTTTAAACTTTTAATTTGTATTTTTATATTTGTAACTGTATAGGTTCGAAATCTCGAAATCAGTATTTATAATTACGAATCCAAATTTAGATAAACAAACTATTACAAACAATTTGTTGAGCATGATTTGTTAATAAACTGGCTTTTAATGAGGTAATTACGGAAATTCAAAACAAAATAAATGCATATGCAAAACCCTGCTCTATAAACAGTCTGAATTATGAAAGAGAATTGTAGTAAATACTTATAATTAATTGATTTTTAATTGATTATAGGTTTGAATGTCCTATGTATATTATTAAGTTTCAAATCACAAAACCGAATATTTGGATATATAAACTATAATTATAAATTGCCATACTTCTATATTAATCTTCGAATTTATGTTTTAAATTGTGAATTTTGCTTTTGCAATGTATATATTTATAAATTAAAATGCAGGATTTTAAATATTAATAAATGCAAAAGCTGAATTTTTAGGTGGTCAACGGGTGAAAATGGATCATCTTTCGCATATTCTGGACAACGGGAAAGAAAATTTTAAAAACGCGAATTTTGAAGGGGTAAAAAACGCCCCAAACCCCTCTCCTATCAGGGATTTTGGGCCAAAAAAAGCGCTCCTGAAAAGCGCAATTTTAGAAAATTCTAGAGCTGGAAAATCGTGATTTTAAAAAAGTGCAGCAAAAAATGAGCTAATAATTAGTGCAAAATGTAAAAGATTATCTCCTTCATTAACTCACCTGGAGGCGTATTTGGATTATCCAGTCCCTTACTTTTTGCATCGACCTCACGAAGCTTCGAAATGATCTGCATCACTTTCATACCTGAGTAGTTTCTCATCCCAGTCATGTAATCCTTCGCCGCCCATGATTTTACCTCCAACCACTCCGCTACCCTCTCCTGACTTTTGTTGTCTGGTGCATAGTAAGCTATCATCAAATTTTGGAAATAATTAAAAAGCAAAGGTAAAAATGAATAAATACTGCCTGCTTTGGGATTATCATCGAAATATTTGATGATTTGATTAGCCTTAAACACGTTTCTATGTACGATAGCATTGACCAATTCGTAGCCATTAAACTCCTTACTGACCCCAATTTGGTCTTCTACCACCTGTGGCGTCACCTTTTTCTGGTCCTCTGGCAGTGCCATAATCACCTTGTTCAGCTCACCAGTCAGTCTGCTGAGATCAGAACCGATATTATCGGCTATCATTTGCGTGGATTTATGGTCAATACTCACCTCATGACGCTTCAAATACCCCTCAATAAAGGCAGGCAGATCACGTTCGTGCAGCTTTTTGCTCTCATATAGGATGCCAGCACTCTGAATAGCCTTCACATATTCACGTTTTCTGCCATCCACCTTGCCGTTTTTGTGACACATCACAAGGATTGTAGAGGGCATTGGTGACTTGAAGTACTTCTCCAGCGCCTCCGTCTGCTTCACGTTCTGAGCCTCTTTCACTATCAGCACCTGATATTCGGCCATCATCGGATAACGGCGAGCCGTATCGGCTATCTGAGCACCTGTCACATCAGACCCAAAGAGCACTGACTGGTTGAAATCACGCTCCTCAGGCTGCAGAACATGCTCTGCAATATAGTCGGCGATACGGTCGATATAATAAGGCTCATCACCCATCAGATAATAGACAGGAACGAATTTTCGAGCCTTCAAATCGGCCATAATACTATCGAAAGTGACATTTTTTGCTTCTGCCATGATGATTTTTCGAATATTATTTGTACTTTTGCGGGTACAAAGATAATAAAATGTATCGATTAAACCTACCTTTATACCCGATAAAAATCACTGAGAAAGGTGAAAAACGGCAGATTTTCGACTTTTTGCGTCGAAAATACGTCGCTTTAACGCCTGAAGAATGGGTGCGCCAGCACTTCGTGCACTTCCTGATCGAGCATAAGGGCTACCCCAAGGGACTGTTGGCTAATGAGGTAGAAATGAAGATCGGAGAGAAAAAACTCCGCTGTGATACCATATTATATAATAAAGAGGCTTTGCCTCGCATGATCATCGAGTACAAAGCCCCTACTATACAACTTCAGCAGAAGACTTTCGACCAGATATCGGCTTACAATCTTCTGCTGAAAGTGGATTATCTGATAGTTAGCAACGGCCTCCAGCACTATTGTTGTAAGATGGATTACGCTGAGCAGCGCTACATCTTTCTGGAGGATATTCCAAACTACGAAATTCTTTAACTATTCATCCATATCATTGGCGTCGGTTGCCTTCTTAGAAGAAGCCGTCTTACGGATAGCGCGCTTGCGTCCTGTCTTCTTCTCTTCAGCACTTACAGTCTTCTCGATCTTAACGCCAGCCAGTTCCGGATCAATCATGATACGTCCGCAATACTCGCATACAATAACCTTCTTGTGCATCTTGATGTCGAGCTGACGCTGGGGCGGAATCTTGTTGAAGCAACCACCACAGGCATCACGCTGCACATAAACGATACCCAAACCGTTACGAGCGTTCTTACGGATGCGCTTGAAAGAAGTGAGCAGACGAGTCTCAATCTTTGACTCCAGATCCTTCACCTTTTCCTTCAGCTTCTCTTCCTCTGCACGTGTCTCAGTCATGATCTCCTCGAGTTCAGACTTCTTCATCTCCAGGTCGCCCTGACGCTCTGCGATCACCTCCTCATTGGCCTGCAGTTCGTTCTTCTTCTCCTGGATACGAGTATTAGCCTCACGGATCTTCTTGTTACAGAGCTCAATCTCCAGTGACTGGAACTCAATCTCCTTGCTCAGTGTGTCGTACTCACGATTGTTCTTCACCTCGTCGAGCTGAGCCTTATAACGTGCCACACTTGCCTCTGCGTCAACAATCTCGCCTTTCTTCTGCGTGATGGCGCGCTGGAACTCAGAGATCTCGTTCTGGATCTTCTCCACACGAGTGGTCAGACCAGCGATCTCATCTTCCAGGTCCTGAACCTCAAGTGGCAACTCACCTCTCAGTGCACGCTTCTCGTCGATAGCCGAGAGTGCAGCCTGAAGCTGATAAAGGGTTTTCAGCTTCTCTTCCACAGTCAAATCTGTAGGATCTTTCTTTGCCATAATTCTTTACGTTTATAAATATAATATTGGATTCGTATTTGTCTCTGCAATCACAGTCTTCACCCCTGGGCACTGCTCCTGGATAATCTCCTGAAACACCTCTGTGGTGAACTGCTCACTCTCGTAATGTCCGATGACACAGATCTGAATCTGCTGTTCGTAACCGAAATACTGGTGATAGTGCATCTCGCCAGTGATAAAAGCGTCGGCACCAGCCTTCACAGCATCATCGAGCAGGAAATCACCAGCCCCACCACAGATAGCCACCTTCTTGACAGGACGTTGCAACAGGGCGTTGCATCTGGCGCACTCCACATCGAAGGTTTTCTTCACTTCGATCACGAAATCGTCGGATGCCATTGCCTCAGGCAAAGTACCGATGACACCACTTCCAGCCTCGATGCCATCCACCGTCTTAGAGGCGAAGAACGCCACGCCCTGAAGTCCCAGTTTCTGGGCGATGCGGAAGTTCACCCCACCCTTGGCATTATCCATATTCGTATGCATGGATACCACGCATATATCCTGCTGGATGGCCTTACGCACGGTGCGTTGCACATCTGTCAGATCACTGATGGTCTTGAGCCCACGGAACAACAACGGATGATGGGATACAATGAGATTGCATCCCTTCCTGACGGCCTCGTCGATGATACGTTCGTTGACGTCAAGACACAATAATGCCCCTGAAACCTCCGTCTCTGTTAATCCTATCTGCAAGCCAGCATTATCCCAGCTTTCCTGCAGGGGCAGAGGCGCGAATTTTTCAAGGGCGCACAAAACCTCCTTAATTTTCACGCTGCAAAATTACAAAGAAAAGCCGAAATTCAGTCTCAGCGCTCTGATTAATTAAGCGTTTTTAACTTTTACCACGCGTTCAACTGAGCGCTGGCCTCAATTCTATTCTCCGTTGCATCATCGAGCGCAGGAAAGAAATCTATGCCAGTCAGCGCCTCGATTTCATCTACTGTCCTCACGGCCTCTTGGGGTGTCTGATGCTTCCCTTCGTTGCGATAGATGAAACCGATGGCCTTTGGTGTGCCTTTTCTACAGAGAATCACCTTGAAGAAAGCCACAGGCACCCACACCTTATTCTTGCCGATAGTACGCTGATTACTAGTCTCGTAGATGGGACCGCACACGATGTCGATAGCCCCGTATTCACGTGCCCACTCACGGCATTTGATCTCGAGATCGTTCCACTCGTATTTGTTGAGTCCATGATGCTGCGGACAAATGTTCGTGAAGAGAAACGACTGTGCCATCGCCTCTTTATCCCACTTGTTATCTCCTGCCGGACACATGTGTCCTCTGTCGAAACGCGAGTTGTAATAGTCATCATTCGTGGCTCTGGGCGTCACATCCGTATCCTCAGTAAACATCATCTGCTTACGCTGGTTCTGCCCTTTGGTATGCTCTCTCGTCAGATGCCAGGCCACCCAATTGGGATTCTTCGTGTTACGATTGTAGGAGGTGGTATAGCCCTTGCGCTGCAGGATCTGTTCAGGACGATCCTTCAGGGGGGCAGGCAGTTCATACTTCACAGTCGCCTTCGGCTGAGCCTCACATGAGGCGCATACCAGTAGCATTGCCACCATCAGCGTCAGCTTGCCAAACTTATCGAAGAGCCGGCTGTCACAGAGCCAGAGACTCACGATGAGTGTCAGCACAGAGGCAGCCACACATGCCGATGTCAGCGCCAGCATCAGCACAAAGGCCGTCAATGGCTCCATACCAGCGAGCAACAGTCCACAGAGCAGCAAGGGCAGTGTAAAGAGTCCCATCACAGCGAGATTGGCTGAGGCAGGCGAGAGAATGGCCTGCACGGAGCGTTTCACAAACGGGATGAGTGCCTGCAGATGATTCTTGCCGTTGCCACGACGATACTCATAGTCCTGCTCATCCGTCTTCAGCGCAGAGAAATAAGTGCCCAACCCACGAATCTGACTGGCGGTCAAATGTCCTGCCAGCAGAGCCATCACAGGCACGAACCACGTGGCATAGAGACTATGATCCAAGGGCAACACTGCCAGACGCAGATAGAAACCAGGCAGCAGCATACCCACCAACTGAGCCCCCGCCACAGGCAACAGGAAACGCTTCACGTTGAGTTTCAGGCGTATCAGCACCACAGCAGCCGTATAACAGGCTATCAGCACCAGCCATCCCAAGCGGAGGGGTATCGAGTCGTAACGGAAGAGTGCCCACACCATCAGGCATACCACCAGTAATTGCAATAACATCCTCGCTACTGCCACCCCAAAGGTGCGCAGCAGTTTCTTATCCCACAGATAGAGCGCGCCTGCAGGTATCGCCAACAGGAGAAGCCCACATATCGCATGTATGATCAGACTACTATTCATCAATTCAAAATTAGATCTTAATTACTTGATTCGCATGTTCGATGACCAGAGGATCACGACTGACCACAACCACCGTCTTACCTTGTGCCGCCTGCTGCAACAACAGTGCCAGCAACCGATGCGCCTGGTCAGAGGATAGCAAAGCCGTAGGCTCATCAGCGATCACGATCGGCTTCTCAGCGTTCTCCTGCAGGGCTTTCTCTGCCAGCAGCACGATCTCATCAGTGGTCAGAGAGGCTTTCGGCTGAGCGATCTCCACAGAGGGCAGCACCTCATTCCACACGGCATAGTCGTCAGCCTCGCTCTGAGGGGCCTCAGGTTCCTCCAGCTGAAAGCCCAGCGACTGCACATCCTGAGGCATATACACCATCATCTCCCGAAACGCATGCGAGGAATAGATGGTCAGCAGTTCGCCATCCACACTGACGAACCCCTCTTTCACAGGCAGAAAGCCCATCAGCGTACGCACCAGCGTGGTTTTGCCAGAGCCTGACTCACCCGTGATACAGGTCAGTTCACCATTGTTGGCAATGAACGATAAGTTCTCTGCCAAAACCTGCTCTCCAACGGCAATCGTCACATTCTTGACTTCTAACATCTCAGTATTTTGCTGCAAAGGTACAAATAATTCTAATTTCTTAATTCTTAATTTCATTTTTTTTGTACCTTTGCACCCAAAAATGATGGAATACAAGTCAAATCATCACGCTTCAGCGTGGCGTTTGCCCGCAGAATGGGAACCCCAGTGGGGTGTGCAGCTCACATGGCCGCACGCCAATACAGACTGGGCACCGATGCTTGATGAGATCACTGTCACCTACGAAGAGATGGCACGCGAGATAGCCAGACGAGAGCATCTGCTCGTAGTCACCCCTGAGGGCACTAACCTCTCCCATCTCACCCCTCACCTGATTCCACTTCCTTCCGACGATACCTGGGCACGAGATCACGGCTTCATCACCCTCATCGACGATCAGGGGCACTGCCGACTACTCGATTTCCGTTTCAACGGCTGGGGCGACAAGTTCCCTGCCTCCAAGGATAACGCCCTCAACCGTCAGCTCTACGATCAGGGAGCCGTCGAGGGCGACTATGTGGACTGTCTCGACTTCGTGCTGGAAGGAGGCTCTATCGAGAGCGACGGACGAGGCACCATCTTCACCACCACAGGCTGTCTGCTGGCACCCCATCGCAACCAGCCGCTCACCAAGGCTGAGATCGAGGACCGTCTGAAACAGGCGTTCTGTGCCGAGCGCATCCTCTGGATCGATCATGGCAACCTGACTGGCGATGATACCGACGGACATATCGACACACTGGTGCGCATCTGTCCTGACGATACCTTATTATATGTAGGTTGCGACGACCCTGCTGACGAGCAATACACCGAACTGAAACTGATGGAGGAACAGTTGGCCACCTTCCGCACACTCGAAGGCAAGCCCTACCGGCTGCTCAAGCTCCCCATGCCCAGAGCCATCTACGACGGCGAGGATCGTCTGCCTGCCACCTATGCCAACTTCCTGGTGGTCAATGGGGCTGTGCTCTGTCCCACCTACGCCCAGCCAGATCTCGACGCAGAAGCGCTCCGTCTGATCGGCGAGGCCTTCCCTGAGCGTGAGATTGTGGGCATCGACTGCCGTAGCATTATCAAACAGCATGGCAGTCTTCATTGCTGCACCATGCAATTTCCCACAATAACCAATAGACAATAACCAATAACTGTTATATAAAAACGTCAGATATGAGCGAACTGAAGATAGGCTTTTTACAGCAGAGCAATTCTGCAGACACGCGCGACAACATTCTGCGCTTGTCAGAAGGTATTGCCGACCTTGCCAAGCGAGGGGCTGAACTGATTGTATTGCAGGAGCTTCACAACTCCCTGTATTTCTGTCAGGTGGAGGATGTCAACAACTTCGATCTCGCAGAGCCCATCCCCGGGCCCTCCACCAAACTCTATGGTGAGCTTGCCCGACAGTTTGGCGTGGTGATCGTCACCTCACTCTTTGAGCGTCGGGCAGCCGGCCTCTACCATAACACGGCTGTCGTCCTCGAGAAAGACGGCTCCATCGCAGGCATCTATCGTAAGATGCACATCCCCGATGATCCAGCCTACTACGAGAAGTTCTACTTCACCCCTGGAGATCTCGGCTTCCATCCCATCGACACCAGCGTGGGCCGTCTGGGTGTGATGGTATGCTGGGATCAGTGGTACCCCGAGGCAGCCCGCCTCATGGCCCTTCAGGGTGCAGAGATCCTTATCTATCCCACCGCTATCGGCTATGCTGCCAGCGACACACCTGAGGAGCAGCAGCGCCAGCGCAGAGCCTGGCAGACGGTGATGCGAGGTCATGCCGTAGCCAACGGTCTCCCTGTGCTCGCTGTCAATCGTGTGGGCTTCGAATCTGATCCCAGTGGTCAGACGGAGGGCATCCAGTTCTGGGGCACCTCTTTCCTCGCCGGTCCTCAGGGCGAGATCGTCTATGAGTCCTCTGCTGATGAGGAGGAGAGTATCATCATCGAACTCGACCTCCAGCACTCAGAGGATGTGCGACGCTGGTGGCCCTTCCTGCGCGACAGGCGCATCGATGCCTACACCGATATCACCAAGCGATTTATCGATTAGAATAATCAACTTGCAAACTTCAAACATAATATGTCAAACCAACTCAGATTTCAGGTCGTAGAAGAGGCCTTTAAGAAAAAGGCTCTTGAGGTTCCAACACCCTCTCAGCGACCCTCCGAATATTTCGGAAAGTACGTGTTCAACCGTCAGAAGATGTTCAAGTACCTCCCTGCAGAGGTCTATCGTGAGATGATCGATGTGATGGACAATGGCGCACGCCTTGACCGTTCCATCGCCGACGCTGTGGCCTTAGGCATGAAGCAATGGGCACAGGACATGGGTGCCACCCACTATACCCACTGGTTCCAGCCGCTGACAGAGGGCACTGCCGAGAAGCACGACGCCTTCGTGGAGCACGACGGCAAGGGTGGTATGATGGAGAACTTCGACGGCAAGCTGCTCGTACAGCAGGAGCCCGATGCCAGCTCGTTCCCCAACGGTGGTATCCGCAACACCTTCGAGGCACGCGGCTATTCCGCCTGGGATCCCACCTCACCCGTGTTCATCATCGACGACACCCTGTGTATCCCCACCATCTTCATCGCCTATACTGGTGAGGCGCTCGACTACAAGGCGCCCCTGCTCCGCTCCATCCGTGCCGTCACCAAGGCCGCCAAGGATGTCTGTGGCTACTTCTACAAGGATGTGAAGAAGGTACAGGTGAACCTGGGTTGGGAACAGGAGTATTTCCTCGTGGATGAAGGCCTCTATTCCGCCCGTCCCGACCTGTTGATGACAGGACGCACGCTGATGGGTCACGAGAGCGCCAAAAACCAGCAGATGGACGATCACTACTTCGGCACCATTCCCGACCGTGTACAGGCCTTTATGAAGGATCTGGAAATCCAGGCACTCGAACTCGCCATCCCCTGTAAGACGCGCCACAACGAGGTAGCGCCCAACCAGTTTGAGTTGGCACCTATCTTCGAGGAGTGCAACCTAGCCGTCGATCATAACATGCTGCTCATGTCACTCATGAAGCGCGTCGCCCGCAATCACGGATTCCGTGTGCTGCTTCACGAGAAACCCTTCGATGGCATTAACGGCTCCGGCAAGCACAACAACTGGAGTCTGACCGCCACCCAGGGCGAGGGCTCTACCCTGCTCCACGCCCCAGGCAAGACACCCGAGGAGAACCTACGCTTCGTCACCTTCATCGTTGAGACGCTGATGGCTGTCTATCGCCACAACGGTCTGCTGAAGGCCTCTATTGTCAGCGCCACCAACGCCCACCGTCTGGGTGGCAACGAGGCACCTCCTGCCATCATCAGCTCGTTCTTAGGCAAACAACTCACTGAGCTGCTCGACCATATCGAGCTCTCCGACAAGGATGAGCTCTTCAACCTGAAGGGCAAACGCGGCATGGAGATCGACATCCCTCAGATTCCCGATCTGATCATCGACAATACCGACCGCAACCGCACCTCACCCTTCGCCTTCACGGGCAACCGCTTTGAGTTCCGTGCCCCTGGCTCCTCAGCCAACTGCGCCTCTGCGATGATTGCCCTCAACTCGGCGATGGCAGAAGCCCTGCAGAGCTTCAAGGAGCGTGTCGATGCCAAGATAGCTGCTGGCGACAGCAAGGTGTCGGCCCTTCTCGATGTGCTGCGCGACGACATCAAGACCTGCAAGCCTATCCGCTTCGACGGCAACGGCTACAGCGAGGCATGGGTGAAGGAGGCAGCCAGTCGTGGTCTCGACGTAGAGAAGTCATGCCCGAAGATCATCGAGCACTACCTCGACGAGTCGAGCATCAAGATGTTCGAAGCCACCAAGGTGATGAACCGCAAGGAGCTCGAAGCCCGCAATGAAGTGAAATGGGAGACCTACGTGAAGACCGTTCAGATCGAGGCACGCGTCATGGGCGACCTGTCGATGAACCACATCATCCCCGTCTCCACCCACTACCAGTCGCAGCTCATCAAGAACGTGCAGGGCATGAAGGATGTGTTCCCTGAGGAACAGGCCAACCGCCTCTCAGCCCGTAACATGAAGCTGATTCGAGAGATCGCCGAGCGCACGGAGCGCATCGAACAGCTCGTCGAGGAGCTCACCGATGCCCGTCGTGTGGCCAATCACATCCCCAGCATCCACGAGCGCGCCATCGCCTATCACGACACCGTATGCCCGAAGATGGATGCCATCCGTTCAGAGATCGACCATCTTGAGATGATTGTAGAAGATGGACTCTGGTCGCTGCCCAAGTACCGCGAGTTACTGTTTATTCGCTGATTCAATCAAAGCGTCATAATAACTGCAGAAGTCAGCCCACCGATAATAAGGAAAGTTATCGGTGGGAACTGGCAGGCAGGCTTCCTTGCCGTTCAGCAGGCACTTCACGATCACATCCTGCTGACCGCCGTTTCCACGATAGAATATCAGTTGTATGTTGCTGGCCTTACACGTCTGCCAGTTCTGATAACAATCCTTCACCTCGTTGGGATCCACAGGATCCTTGTCGGCGCCGTTGATGCCCATCAGCAGCGTCAGCGGTCCGAGATAGGAGTCGTGCCCGAATCTCAGGTCAGCCACGTGGTCGCTGCTGCCGTCGATCACCGCATTCGCCTTCTTCATGATGTCCTGCAGGATGGGTATCATATAATACTTGTTCTCAAACAGCCACGAGTAAGTACCCAGGTTCGATACCTCCCAGCGGGCCACGATCTCGTCGTCTGTCACAAGGTTGCCCATCAGTCCCTCATGCCCGATATTGGGCAGCGAGGTGTAGAGGTTGATCAGATCCTCGCCGATGCGCCCCATGTGGCCTAAGCCCTCCGTGTTGGAGAACACACGATCCACCACCATCTTGCCCAGCTGCAGGTCGTTGCCCTTGAACTGGTCACGGTTGAGCTCATAACGCGGATGCGCCTTGGGATAGACATGCTTCACGGGGTTCTGGCCGTCCATCGGCACCACGCCGTCGAGCGTGAAGCGCGACGACTGCTCCCTGATTTCCAACTTGGGGTTGCACTGCACCAGCTCCTGACAGAACGCCGACATGCTGAGCACGCAACGGCCTACCAGCGACGAGATGGCGAGCACGTTACCACCCTTCTCAAACACCTCGGGGAACTGCTCATACATCCTTCTGGCGATGCCCTGATGCTGCTCCCAGCCCAGCTGTGTCAGTTCGCTCCAACCCGTCATCAGCTCGTCCTTCACCGCCTCGAAACGCTGGTAGAAAGCCTCGCCATCAGCCGTCAGCTGCTGGTTGTCGTGCGCCTTCGTCAACAGCGAGTCCAGCACCTGGTAGAGCTGACTGTTCCAGTAGTAGCGCGAGCCGTGCCGCGCATAATGACTCACGTAGAAGGCCTTGTAGCCCTCTGGCGCCTTCGTCAGCTTCACATCCTCAAACTGGTAGGGACAGTCGGTGCCGTAAGCCTTCTTCGGACAAGCCTTCAACACCTCGTTCACATCGATTTTCTGAGCACCTGCCGTCAAGGTCAGGATGGCTAAGATCAGGGTAGTAATCAGTCTTTTCATTGTCTTTTAGTTTTGATTTGGTTGCAAATTTAAGAAAAACTTTTCAGAAATACCACATAAAATGCGATAAAAAGTACATTTTTATCTATCTTTGCATCTTGGAATGGCATGGAAACTGAAATATCGCTGCACTTCGTGCGGCTATGAAACAGAGATCTACGAGGGTCGGGGCCTCTTCCGACAGGAGATCACCCCCGTGAGCTGTCCTGACTGCAAGACGGTGCAGAACATCGTCGTCGGAGGCATCATCGCCGATGTGGCTCCCTCCTACCGCAGCGAGGTTGGCCGTCTGTGCCTCAACTGCGGCAGCGACAAGATCCGCATCTGGGACAAGCACACCTGCCCCAAATGCGAAGGAGAGATGCAGCCCACCGGCGACAAAGAGTTCTGGACGTAAACAAAAACAGATGAAGAGTCAACTAAATCCGTATGAGTAAGCAAGTGTTAAATAACAAGGCCTTAAAAGAGTCAACTCTAATATAGGAAAAGACAATTTTGGTACAGATGGCAGATGGCAGTTTATTTGGGGAGACATAACTTTATAGAACTAAAAACTATAGTTATAAAATTACTATATATATAATATATATTATATATATAGTAAAATTTTTGTTGAAAGATTATTGGTGCTCCTGAGAAAACTGCCATCTGCCATCTGTACCACTTAAAGGCTCCTATTTTTCAAACGTGTTTTGAAACGTGTCTTTTTGGCAATTTACTTGCAAGATACATGAAATTTTCGTATCTTTGCAGTGTCAAATGAGAGATGTGGAGACATCGACTGTTAAGGATAAAAATTGCAAGGATTAAATCTAGAAATTGCGCGCATTAATGGTTGCAAGTTTTTCCTTTAATAGGGTATCTTTGAGATATTGAACGCCAAGCACGAACTGCCAACCAATAATATTTACACTCCCAGAGACCAACCTCTTGTGTAGGCGCGATATAAAAAAGAAATAGGGCTTGCAGGGATGGCCTGCGAGCCCTATTCTTTGGGGATGCTTAAAGCCTTACTTGGCAGGCTGTGCGGGAGCTGCAGGAGCAGCGGGAGCCTCAGCAGCGGGGGCAGCAGGAGCTGCAGCGTCTTTCTGCTGACTGGCACCGAAGCCAGGCAGGTTGTTGGGGTTGGTGGCAGGAACCTCGTAGTTCTCCATCACAGAGGTATCTGTGAGTGCCTGTGGTGCTACATAGGCGCATGCTACGCTGAGGATCACCATAGCGGCAGCAAGACCCCAAGTGGTCTTCTCGATGAAGTCGGTGGTCTTACGAACACCACCGATCTGGTTGAACTGAGAGTAGTTGGAAGCGAGACCGCCACCTTTTGACTCCTGAATGAGCACAATACCGATCATCAGCAGGGCTGCAATCACGATAAGAATTACAAATAGTGTGTACATCTTTTTTACTTATTTTTTTTATTATTATTTATAATCAATTTCTCTAAGAAACGAATTTGGTCTGCAAAGTAAGCATTTTTTTTCGGAAATTGCAAACTTAATCGCTGAATAATTTCAAGTGCCTTCGAATATCTGCCTTGTTTGATGTAAATTCTGGCCAAAGTTTCAGTAAAATACTCCTCTTCGACCCCCTCGGAGGCTGATTCGACTGTTTCCTCGACCTCAGGGGCAACCTCAGGGGTCTCGCTGAGAACGAACTTCTGTTTGTCACTTTTTATGAATGTGTCGATAAGATTCTGTCCTGGCATCTCGGGCACATCGGCAGGCGCCTGATCCTCATCCTCCGTTTCCAACAGATAAGCCACGTAGTCGATGGCTGCATCAGCAGGTGTGGGCTTGCGCTTCGGTGCGGCAGGCTGCTCCTCTTCCTTGGGGATGGAATCGAGGAAGTTGTCGATCAGCGAGATGGTGCGGCTGACGGCTGGCTGGGCTGCCTCTGGCGCACTCTTATGAGACTTGGGCTTGAGCTGATAGTGCGACGCCTCGATCATGTTGAAGAGCACACGGCGGTCGGTGATATAGATGGCTGCACGGCGCAGTTCCTCATCGAAGGTGGGGTCGTGAAGCAGATACAGGTTCTGAAGCATCAGCAGGCGTGCCGTCTGAAAATAGGGATAGAGGGCACACAGGGAGCGCAACTCGTAGAGCGTGTCGCGATCCATGCGCTCGGGGTGCTTGATCAACTCTGTCAACTCCATCGTTTCTGTCTTTACATTACCAGTTAGCTACACAGGCATTGAATATCTGTTCGCAGATGTCCTTCACCATCTTTCCCACCAATTCGTCCTGCACTGAATTGAGCGAGAGTGCGGAGTCATAGCTTTGCGTGGCAGTGAACTGTTGTTCGAAATCCTGATTGTGGTCCACATTGTTGGTGAATCTCACATTGACGGTCATAGAGAGCTCTGTCATGGCTGAATAGCCTTCGCTCGACACCGACTTGTTGCGCTGTTCGTAGCGGGTGATCTCACCTTCGAGCTTCAGATCGCCATTACGGCGCACCATCGACAGACGGGTATGCCCCATGAACTGATCCTTGAGCTCATTGTTGAACAGCGGCCCCATGGGTCCATAGACGTAGGCGCTACGGATGGGGAATTCGGCAATGGTGATGCTCTTGATCTTGGTATAGTCGATGCTGGCACCATTGAACTTATAGCTCACGGAGCAGGCGCTGATGATGGTGGCGGCTGCCACGATCAGCAGGCTTTTCAGATATTTACTTTTCCAGTCCATATTGTTTCAGTCGGCGATATAGGGTGCGATCGCTGATGCCCAACTCCTGAGCGGCGCGCTTACGATTGCCGTGATTGCGCTCCAGCGCCTTCTCGAGCATCTGCTTGCTCAGGTCGTTAAGGTTCAGGTTCTCTTGTTCTTTCTCAGGCTCCACATATTCCTCTGCCACAGCGTCTTCTGCCGTATAGGGCATGCCATAGGAGGCTGCAGGGGCAGGTGTGGTGATAGGCGTCAGCTGGGTGGCGGGCAGCGGAGAGGCAACGGCTGGTGCCTTGTCCTGCACGTCGTTGAGCTGCTTCTTCAGGGCACTGACCTCACGTCGCATGTCGTTGACGTTGCTACGCAGTTCGAAGAGGATCTTATAGAGTATCTCGCGCTCGTTTTCGAAGCTGTGGTCGCCACCCTCACGAGGGATGGTGGCCAACTGGGTGGTCTCGTGATCCTCGGGGATGAACTTACGCAGAATGTCGGCTGTGATCAGGCGGTCGGCAGAGAGCACGCTGATCTGCTCAGTGATGTTCTTCAGCTGGCGCACGTTGCCTGGCCACTTGTATTTCAGCAGCAGCTGCTTGGCACTCTCATCGAGGGTGATGCGATCCATCTTGTATTTCTCTGCCATCTGCATGGCAAAGAGACGGAACAGCAGCACGATGTCCTCGCCACGCTCGCGCAACGACGGCATCTGGATGGGAATGGAGTTCAGACGGTAATAGAGGTCTTCGCGGAAGCGGCCCTCGCTGATTGCCTGGCGGATATTGACATTGGTGGCTGCCACGATGCGCACATCGGTCTTACGGATCTCAGTGCCACCCACGGGGATATACTCACCCGTTTCGAGCACACGCAGCAGACGGGCCTGGGTGGCCATCGGCAGCTCTCCCACCTCATCGAGGAACAGGGTGCCCTTGTTAGCCACGCCGAAGTAGCCAGGGGAGTCGTTGATAGCACCTGTATAGGAGCCTTTCACATGTCCGAAGAGCTCGCTGTCGATGGTGCCTTCAGGGATGGAGCCACAGTTGATAGCGAAATACTTCTCACGTCGGCGAGGCGAGTTGTCGTGAATCACACGGGGGATGATCTCCTTACCAACACCACTCTCACCCACGATGAGCACAGACAGATCGGTTGGCGCCACTTGCAAAGCGACGTCAAGCACATGGTTCAATGCCTCGCAGTTGCCCACGATATTGTACCGCTGTTTGATAGTCTGTAATTCTGTTGTCTTCATTGAGCTGACAAAATTACATATTATTTTTGTAATTGCTGCAAATTTGGCAGAATTTTAACGGAAAATCACTTTTCGGGAGGTGTTTTGAACTGATCCTTGGCTCTAATGGCGAATCTCGCCTTGTCGCCGTCCTCACGTTTCTCGTGATAGAGCTTGGGCAGCGGATGACCCAAAGGCGCATCGTATTCTGCACGATGACGATACATGTCGATGGCAGTGAAGATGGCCTGTCGCATAAAGAGCGGATCAGCCTCGCCCTTGCCTGCGATGGCGAAGGAGGGATCCTGATCGGGGGTGACCACAACGACGGAGATGCCTGCCTTCAGCTTGATGGCATACTCATGGGAGAGGGTCTTGAAAGGCAGGTCGCCCTGCTCGTCGCTCATCGCCAGCACACCATCAAAAGAATCATACAATCCATTGGAGAAGAACTCTTCTGCCACATAAGGACCAAAGGCCTGGATACCCTTCTGCTCGAGAGCCTCAACGGCAGGCTTGATAATCTGCTCCTCCTCAGTGCCTTGCTGGGGATTGAGTGCCAGCACGGCAATGCGTGGACTAGAGATACGGAAGTCGCGACGCAGACTGGCATGGAAAAGGGTGCCCTTATCTGTAATTTTCTCAACAGAGAGAGCCGTTGCCACCTCCTTGGAAGAGAGATGGGTGGTGACCAGTCCGACGCGCATCAGGTTGCTGACTATCACCGTCAGTGCCCGATCCTCACGAGGGGGATTGGGGTTGGCCTGAACAGGGGCAGTCACCAGCACATCGAAGAGACCTTTCTGCAGATCCTCCTTCGCACGCGCCATCGCCTTGCGGGCTGCCTCTGCCGATGCCTCAGTGGGCTTTCCGAACTCCACCTTCACCTCGTCGTCGAGGGCTGCCAGGAGGTTCAGTCTGTCGGGATTGGCATCGTTGGCATCGTTGATGACCTGAAACTGTGTCTCCAGTCCCATCGTCTTACGATGGAAAGATGCCACTTTGGGAGAGCCGTATATGATCGGCGTACACAGATCGAGCATCATGGGATCCTCGAAAGCCTTGAGGATCACTTCATAACCAATGCCGTTGGTGTCGCCCTGCGTGATTGCCACGCGAATCTTCTTATGTTCCATATCATTATTTCATTTTTTCATTTTTACATTTTTTCATTCTCTCCGTAGAGAGCAGGCCGCAGGCGGCGAAGATATCCTGTCCGCGACTGGCACGGATGGTGGTAAACACCCCATGCTTCGTGAGATAGTCGCGCAGACTCTCCATGCGCTTCTCATCGGCACCTGGCAGATCGACATCAGGAATCTCATGGAACCGGATGAGGTTCACACGACACTCCAAGCCCTGCAGCAGACGGACGATCTCACGGGCATGCGTCGTCGTGTCGTTAAGCCCAGCAAAACAGATATACTCAAACGAGCAACGACGCTGATGGGTGAAGTCGTACTGCTTCAACAGCTCCACCACCTCAGTGATCGACATCTGGCGCTCGGCAGGCATCAGCTGACGGCGCTGCTCGGGCAGGGGCGAGTGCATCGAGATCGCCACATGGCACTCACTCTCGTCGAGGAAGCGCTTCAGCTTACCCTTGACACCCACACTGCTCACCGTGATGCGACGAGGACTCCAGGCATAGCCCCAATCCTGAGTGAGCACCTCTGTGGCCCTCAGCACCTGGTCGAGATTATCCATCGGCTCGCCCTGACCCATAAACACGATGTTCGTCAGGCTCTCACGCTCTGGCAGGGCATAGATCTGATTCAGGATGTCACCTGCCGTGAGACTGCCCTCATAGCCCTGCTTGCCCGTCTGACAGAACAAGCAGTTCATCTTACAGCCCACCTGGCACGACACGCAGAGGGTGGCACGATCGCCATCGGGGATATAGACCGTCTCCACGAACTTGCCTGAATCGACGCACTGATCAGCACATCGCACTGGGAAAAGATACTTGATCGTGCCGTCAACAGAGCGCTGACAGTCGATAGGCGCCATCGCACCCACCTCAAACTGCGCAGCCAGCCGCTCACGATTAGCCTTCGAGATATTCGTCATCTCGTCGATGCTGCCCACGTGCTGCTGATAGAGCCACTTCGCCAGCTGGGCTGCTGTGAACTGGGGCATGCCCAACTCCTTCACAACGGCCTTCAGCTCATCGAGCGACATGCCAAGCAAAACTCTCTTTTCCTGCTGCATCTGTTTTCAATTTTGGGTGCAAAGTTAGTGTAAACCGAGCGAAAAACCAAATTTATTCGTGTTTTTACTCGATTTATTTGGTATTCTCGAAAAATTTAGCGACTTTTGCACCTATTATTAATACACATACAAATCCCAATGAGAGAAAAAATAGATTGTTTCTTGCCTTGCGGCTCCACAGAAGTCACGCAACAGATTGTGACACAACTCAGGGGCAGCAAGTCAATACAACGTATATTCCTGTTGGTGTCGGAACCACTGACAGGAAAAGAGGCTGACGACTTCAAGGACTGTCAGCAGGTGCTGGCAGGCAACCTGACCAGCAGCGAGACGCTGGCAAGCATGGCAGAACAGGCGAAAGCCGACTACGTGCTGTTGCAGACCAAGCCCACCCAGCTGATCATCGGACAGGGTGCCCTCGACAGGATTGTGCGCATCGCCTTCGACGCTGATGCGGCGATGGTGTATGCCGACCACTTCGACATCATCGAGGGCGAACGGAAGCCCCACCCCGTGATCGACTATCAGTTGGGTAGCATCCGCGATGACTTCGACTTCGGCTCGCTGATACTTGTCAGGACCTCATTGCTCCAGGCTTTTGTGGCACAGACGGAGGAGCAGGCCTACCAGCATGCAGGTCTCTATGCCCTGCGCCTCTTCCTGAGTCGTAACGGACGGATCTTCCACATCAACGAGAAGCTCTACACTGAGGAGGAGACGGACACACGTGCCTCAGGGGTGAAGCAGTTCGACTACGTGAACCCTCGCAACCGTGAGGTGCAGATAGAGATGGAGCAGGCAGCCACAGCCCATCTGGCTGAGATCGGCGCAAAGATTGACCCCTCGTTCTATCGCAGTCCTGACTTCAACGAACAGGAGTTCGACGTGGAGGCCTCAGTGGTGATCCCCGTCTTTAATCGTGAGAAGACCATCTGCGACGCTGTGAACAGCGCCCTCTCGCAGAAGACGAGCTTCAAATATAATGTCATCGTGGTGGACAACCACTCTACAGACCGTACGACGGAGCTGTTGAAGGGATTCCACGACGAGCGACTGATCCATATCATCCCTGAGCGTACTGACCTGGGTATCGGCGGCTGTTGGAACATGGCGATCAATGATGACCGTTGTGGACGCTTCGCCGTACAGCTCGACTCCGACGACCTCTACTCATCGCCCAAGACCCTGCAACAGGTGGTGGATGCCTTCTACAAGCAGGATGCTGCGATGGTGATCGGCAGCTACAGGATGTGCGACTTCGAGCTGAACACCCTGCCTCCAGGACTGATCGACCACGCTGAATGGACGGATGAGAACGGACCCAACAATGCCTTGCGCATCAACGGTCTGGGAGCCCCACGTGCGTTCTTCACCCCACTGCTGCGCCAGATAGGATTCCCCAACACCTCGTATGGTGAGGACTATGCCCTGGGACTGATCTTCTCTCGTCACTATCGCATCGGGCGCATCTTCACAGAGCTCTATCTGTGTCGCCGTTGGGGAGGCAACAGTGACGCTGCCCTCAGCATTGACAAGATCAATGCCAACAACCTCTATAAGGACCAGTTGCGCACGTTGGAGATCCTGGCTCGTCAGCAGATGCTGCAGGGTCGCCAGGAGCAGATCGTTGACTCGCCCCTGCTGCGATTCTTCAACCGTCAGCTGGAGAAATGGGACGATGCGCGTAACCGTTATCGTGAGCTGCGCAACGTGCAGACGCGTGAGTTGGCTGTGGGCTCCTCCACGATGCAGGTGCAATGGAACCCTGCCCGTATGGTCTCCACTGGTGCCAGCATCGACAAGAAGGCAGTGGCAGCACGCCCCTGCTTCCTCTGTGAGCAGAACCGTCCGAAGGAGCAGGTGAAGAAGAGCATCGGCAGTCAGTATGAGTTGCTGGTGAACCCCTTCCCCATCCTACCCATCCACTTTACCATTCCCAGCGTGCAGCATGAGCCGCAGCAGATTCACGACAACTACAGCCAGATTCATAAGCTGCTGGAGGAATATCCGCAGATGCTGGTATTCTATAACGGTCCTAAGTGTGGCGCCTCTGCCCCTGACCATGCCCACTTCCAGGCTGGCACCAGTGGGGTGCTGCCCATCCAGAAGTCGTGGCAGCGACTGAGTCGTAATATGACGACGATAGTGAGCCTCAACGAGCACGAGGACATCTCCGTCATCGAGGAGTACCCTTGCCCGGCACTGCTCATCCGAAGCCGTTCGCAATATGGTGGCGAACAGCTGTTCCTGAGACTCTACGACGCCCTGCCCATGCAGGCTGACGACACAGAGCCCATGATGAACATCGTGAGCTGGCGCTGCCAGGATGATTTCCTCTCAGTGGTCTTCCCTCGTCGCAAGCATCGTCCTGACTGCTACTATGCTTCAGGCAGCGACCAATATATCATCAGTCCAGGGGCACTCGACATGTCGGGACTAATCATCACACCTCGACAGGAAGACTTCGAGCGGCTGACACCTGAGGTGGCACTGGGCATCCTCAATGAGGTGTCGCTCACGAAGGAGGCGTTCCAGCAGGTGATCGACAAGCTGAAAGCAGAAAGCAACAGCAAGCTCTCCACCTTCGAGACTCCGTTCTCTACGCATAAGGAGCCTGAGGTCAATGTGGGCATCGTGTCAGCAAAGAATATCTCGTTTACGCTGAACAGCCCTTATATCGCCAAGGGTGAAGTGATCACAGGTGAACAGACGGTTGAATTCTCCGAGGGTGGTATCCTGTGGCGAGGCACTCAGTATCGTGAACTGATCTTCACCCCTCAGGAGGATGATGCCTCGTTCTCGCTCCATGATGTTACCATCGGTGTGAACTTCCATTGGGAGCGCAAGGAGACACAGGTGTTTGAGGGTACGCTCCACCTGGTGGTAGAGGCGGATAAGATTGTAGCCATCAACGAGCTGCCAGTAGAGAAATACCTCACAAGCGTTATCTCCAGCGAGATGTCGGCCACCTCTTCATTAGAGTTCCTGAAGGCGCATGCCGTCATCTCACGCTCCTGGCTCCTGGCTCAGATGGAGAAGCGCCAGCAGCGCGAAAACGGCACCGACAGCTTCTTCTCGTTCATCAAGAAGGATGATGAGATCATCCGCTGGTACGATCGTGAGGATCACACCATCTTCGACGTGTGTGCCGATGACCACTGCCAGCGTTATCAGGGTATCACCAAGGCCAGCAACACCCACGTGGTGGAGGCCATCAGTGCCACCCGTGGACAGATCCTGACCTATGGCGACGAGATCTGCGATGCACGCTTCTCGAAATGTTGTGGTGGAGAGACGGAGGAGTTCCAGTATTGTTGGGAAGATACGCCCAAGCCTTATCTGGTGAGCTTCCACGACCCCTATTGCAACACCAGCGACAAGCATATCCTCTCGCAGGTGCTCAACGACTATGATCAGGAGACACCCGACTTCTACCGCTGGAAGGTGGAATACACGCAGGCGGAACTCTCTGAGCTCGTGAACCGCAAGCTGAAAGACGACTTTGGTGAGATCACCGACCTCATCCCTGTGGCACGAGGCAAGAGTGGCCGTATCTGGAAACTGAAGATTGTGGGTACCAAGAAGACCCTCACCATCGGCAAGGAGCTTGAGATACGTCGTGCCCTGAGTGAGACACACCTCTACAGCTCAGCCTTCGAGGTGACCAAGGAGGGCGACAAGTTTATCATCAATGGTAAAGGTTGGGGCCACGGGGTAGGTCTCTGTCAGATCGGTGCCGCCGTCATGGGCGAGCAGGGTAAGACCTATGATGAGATCCTCCTATTCTACTATCGTAATGCACAAATCAAACGTTTATATGAATAAAAGAAATCCCTGGGCCTGGGTGCCCACCCTCTATTTTGCTGAAGGTCTGCCTTACGTGGCTGTGATGACCATCTCGCTCATCATGTACAAACGACTGGGACTCAGCAACACTGACATCACGCTCTACACCTCATGGCTCTATCTGCCTTGGGTGATCAAACCGCTGTGGAGCCCGTTTATCGACATCATCAAGACCAAGCGCTGGTGGATCGTCGCCATGCAACTGCTCATCGGTGCCTCATTAGGCGGTGTGGCGTTTACCATCCCCGCCCCCTATTGGCTGCAAGGCACACTGGCCTTCTTCTGGCTGATGGCCTTCTCGAGTGCCACCCATGACATCGCTGCCGACGGCTTCTATATGCTCGGACTCGAAGAGCACGACCAGGCTTACTTCGTAGGCATACGCTCTACGTTCTATCGTATTGCCACCATCGTGGGACAAGGTCTGCTGGTGATGCTGGCAGGTAATCTGGAGGTGATCACACGCAACATCAAATACTCCTGGAGCATCATGTTCTATGGTATGGCAGGTCTCTTCATCGCCTTCTGGCTCTGGCACCACTATATCCTGCCTCGCCCCGCTGAGGACAAAGGGCTGGAGAGTATGAACGGCAAGCAGATCCTGCTGGAGTTCTGGCACACGCTGAAGACTTTCTTCATGAAGCCGCAGGTGTGGGCAGGCATCTGTTTTATGCTGTTCTACCGCATGCCTGAGGGCCTGCTCGCCAAGGTGAGTGCACTCTTCCTGATCGACAACACTTCACAGGGTGGACTTGGTCTGTCTCCAGCTGAATATGGTCTTGTACAGGGCACCGTGGGTGTCATTGGCTTGACCTTAGGAGGAATCCTGGGTGGTATCGTGGCTAGTCGTGACGGACTGAAACGCTGGCTCTGGCCGATGGTGATGGCCATCACCCTGCCCGACCTCGTGTATGTCTATCTGTCTTATGCCCTGCCCTCCGATCTCCTGATCGTCAATGTCTGTGTCTTCATCGAGCAGTTTGGCTACGGCTTCGGTTTCTCTGCCTATATGCTCTACCTTATATATTATAGTCAGGGCGAGCACAAGACAGCCCACTATGCCCTCTGCACAGCCTTTATGGCTCTCTCGATGATGATTCCCGGACTCTTCGCTGGTGCGCTGCAGGAGAGTGTCGGTTATCCAGCCTTCTTCCTCATCGTGGTAGCGGCTTGTAGCATGACCTATATCGTGACTGCCTTCTTGAAGATCGACCCTGAGTTCGGAAAGAAGAAACAAGAATAGGGAAAATCCTATCAGCTTATAGGAGAATTCTTTTGCTACGGCGGAGAATTCTCCTTATCTTTGCACCAGAAATTAATTATAAAAACGTTACGATTATGAAGAAGTTTATTTTTTCCGCATTCGCACTGATGACCACACTGTTCACCTTGACAAGCTGTGACGACCAGAGAATCGCCAATACGCTCGAA
Source organism: uncultured Prevotella sp. (assembly GCA_946405145.1). Lineage (GTDB taxonomy): Bacteria > Bacteroidota > Bacteroidia > Bacteroidales > Bacteroidaceae > Prevotella. The sequence continues at coordinate 5,584 of CAMJGE010000007.1, read as the reverse complement.
GGAACCTGGAGTGGTAATATGTATATCTCATCCCGTTATGACGGCAGAGTTTATGATGCCACCTATTCAGAAGTGACATTCCTGAAGGATCCCTATGCCTATTCAAGTGGAAAAGGCTATTGGGTGGACTATTACAGCGATGCCCCTTGGGATTATATCGCTAACCACATTGATTGGACTGTTGACTTTGGAACCATCAAGGTATATTTCGTAGAAGAAGATACCTACGTTACGATTCGTGACTATCACTTGGATAATGTGTACTTCTATGGTACCATCAACGATAGTGGCAGACCTGTTGATTTCCAACTCGAGCGTGTTAGCGGCCGCAACTGGAGCTCATACAGATGGGGTTATGACAGCTGGTACGTTGGCACACGTAGCGCAGAATCTGCAGACACCACCAAGATTGAGAAACCTGTTCGCTTCGTCAGAGAGAAATAAGCAACAGAAACAAACATCCCCGCCAACTCGGCGGGGATTGTTGTTCTTATATACCAGCTCCATCAGTAAAGCCGGCATCAACAGCCTTCGACTGCAGGATCCTGGAGTTTGGCGGCACACTATGTGTCAACCAGATGTTACCACCAATGGTGGAGTGATGACCAATCGTGATGCGCCCTAAGATAGAGGCATTCGAATAGACGGTCACATAATCCTCTATAATCGGGTGACGAGGCACATTCAGCATATTACCCTGCTCATCGTACTTGAAGCTCTTGGCACCCAGCGTCACACCCTGATACAAAGTCACGTGGTTGCCTATGATCGTAGTCTCACCAATCACCACACCAGTACCATGATCTATTGCGAAATACTCGCCGATCTGGGCACCTGGATGAATATCGATACCCGTTTTGGAGTGAGCCTGTTCTGTGATGATACGAGGAATCACAGGCACCTGCAGCTCGTGGAGCTTGTGGGCTATGCGATAATGCGTCATCGCATTCATACAGGGATAGCAGAAGATCACCTCACCATAGTTGGGTGCAGCAGGATCGTTGTCAAACAACGCCTGCACATCGGTATAGAGCAAACGCTTGATCTCAGGCAGCGTAGCGACAAACTCAAGTGCCAATCGCTCTGCCTCCGTATAGACCTGTTCCTTCGTCTGATTTATGACACACTCCTCACAGAACTGGAGACCGTGGGCTATCTGTTTGGTCAGCAAGTTAACCAACTCCTCCATATACACACCGATATAATAGGCACGTATCGTCTCGTTGGGCTGACGCTTATTGAAATAGTCGGGGAAGATGATGCGCTTGGCCAGCGATATGATCTCCTTCACCTGATCAACAGAGGGCAACGGAGCCTCTACGGCAGGCATCATACCGACCTCCTTATCAGAGAGTTTCGACAGCTGCGCCACATTCTGGCGTATCACATCATTCACCTGTTTCTTGTCCATCATAACAGTCACATATTAGTTTTCTTGGGTGCAAAGTTACATAAAAACGAGAGAAATGCAAAGAAAAACGAGTTTTTCTTTGCATTTCCGAGTGCATGGTAAGTTCGGCGAAGCCAAAGTTACGAAAATTCAAGAAATAGCCAAATAAAATTGGACAAAAAAATGCTCAGAACGAAAACTCTATCTCCTCATCATCCCAAGTGGTATCGATACTGATGCTGATCTGATGCTGTTCCGTGGGGTTGAACAAGCTGCCTCTGCAGGTGGTGATACAATTGCGACGGATGGGGATATCGCTGATCTCACGCTCTGTCAGAATCTCCACCTCTCCACCTGTGGTCTTATAGGTGGTTACCATGACCTTCAGCTGGTCGCTGTCGGCTCTTGGAATCGTGTAGATCTCAAAGCTTTCCTCCTCATGATGCAGGGAGTACCACTGCTGCTGTTTCGATTTCACCACACCTAAGCCAGTAGTGGCATCGAAGGTGCCAGAGCCGCCTTCATAATAGAATCGGATGCTGTCTGCCTGTTCCGGCAAGGCATCATCGAACACGAACCTGACCTTCGACACGATTCTTTTCAGTTCAAGCTCGCAATCCACTTCCTCCTCTCCTACCACCAAACTATCGGCATAGAGGAAGGTATCTGTGAAACCTGTCTTGTTCGTAAAGCCTATCTTGTGCAGATTCGTGGAGGTGGGATTACCCTTGGCACTGTGGGCTATCACCACGAGGTAGTAGCGACCTTCTGCCAACTTAAACTTCTCTGTTCCAAAATCCTCGTCACCCAGTTGCTGTACCTCCTGCCTGATACGCATCCCAGCCTCATCATAAACGATGAAGTTCAGTCTTGTACACACCGGTTCCGCCTCGGCTCTGGTCCGCACCATATTAAAGGGCTGCAGCTCATAGCTCATCACCTGAACCACCACATTAGCCTCTGCGTCATCGGGCTCGTCAGAACCATTGATAACCATTTTCTCACACGAAGCAGCCAGAAGCCAACTTCCTAACACCATCATTGCAAAAACAGCGAAATGCTTGTTCTTCATTTTGATAAAATTTAAGTTCAACAATAATTTGAATTATCGTATGCAAAATTAAAACGATTCCAGCAAAAATCATCAAGAGTAGTCATTATTTTACAAATCCTTAACATATATTTCTTCATGTACTCTCGTAAATTGTAGTACCTTTGCGGCGATTTTTTAGGATATGTGGAAAAATAACTGGACTTTAAGAGAAGGCTTCCTCATCGGAGGGGCTCTTATTATCGCAGGTCTGGCACTTCAGCTAAGCGTCGGACCTGTCAATTGGGATGCGTTTGCATGGCCTGTCAACGGTATCGCTTTGGCAGCATTTATCTTGTTGACAGCAGCATCGTTCTTACTGAGAAAGAAGGTTCACATCTGTCAGTTCATCGGCACCTTCCAGGCTGCCGTTCCTGCGATGGTCTATGCCGTCGTGCTGACTATCATCATGGGACTGACACGTCAGAATACTGGTGGCACGTGGCTCAACGATATGCTGTCGTTCTGGCCTTTTGTGCTTATCTATGTGTATATCGACGTGATTTTGGGTGTCATCATCCTGCGCCGTCTAAAAAACTTCAAGAGCTGGAAGCGTGACATTCCTTTCCTGCTGAACCATCTGGGCTTGTTTCTCGCCCTCACCACTGCCACCCTTGGCAATGCTGATATGCAACGGGTGAAAATGATTACCACCATTGGTGAGTCAGAGTGGCGGGCACTCGATGACATGGGTGTCGTGAAGGAGATGAACTTCTCCGTGAATCTGAAGAAGTTTATCATGGAGACCTACGATGACGGCAGCCCCAAGCGTTTTGCCTCTGAGATCTTGATTCAGTTGAAATCAGGTGAGAACTATGAGGCTACCGTTGATGTGAACAAGCCCTACGAGGTGGATGGCTGGAAGATCTATCAGTATGGCTACGACACCCAGATGGGGGCTCGGAGTCAGATCTCAATACTCGAGCTGGTCAGTGATCCTTGGTTGCCGCTGGTTTATACAGGCATCTACATGATGCTGGCAGGAGCAGTTTGTATGTTTGTTTTAGGAGGGAGGAAACGCGTATGAGTTGGGAGCATTTCATTTATTTCGCCATCAGTGCCGTCTTGCTTTGGCTGGTGGGTGCATGGGCTGCGTGGAAGAACAAGGCTGGCTTGGCTTACACCACTACCACACTGGGATTGTTAGTATTCTTTAGTTTCATCCTGTCGATGTGGATCTCACTGGAACGCCCGCCATTGCGCACCATGGGTGAGACACGGCTCTGGTATTCGTTCTTCCTGCCACTGGCTGGCATCATCGTCTATTCCCGTTGGAGATACAAGTGGATCCTGTCGTTCTCCACCCTTCTGGCTGTGGTGTTTATCTGTGTGAACCTCTTCAAGCCTGAGATTCACGACAAGACGCTTATGCCAGCCTTGCAGAGTCCCTGGTTTGCCCCTCACGTCATCGTCTATATGTTTGCCTATGCCGTGTTGGGCGCAGCTACTGTGATGGCCCTGTTCCTGTTGTTCAGGAAGAAGCCCATCACATCCTCGGAGATGGAGATCACGGATAATCTGGTTTATGTGGGACTGGCTTTCATGACCTTCGGCATGCTCTTTGGAGCACTGTGGGCCAAGGAAGCCTGGGGGCACTACTGGTCGTGGGATCCCAAGGAGACGTGGGCTGCCATCACCTGGCTCGCCTACCTCGTCTATATCCACTACCGCCAAGTGCCTCATCACCGCCAGCGTCTGGCACTTTGGACGATTATCATCAGTTTCGTACTGCTGCAGATGTGCTGGTGGGGCATCAATTATCTGCCCTCAGCTCAGGGCTCAAGTGTACATACCTACAACTCTTAGAAGCTGACGGACAGCCTATTCCTCAAACACGTAGCCGAATCCTGTACGACTGACGATGTTCTGAGCATAGGCGCCCAGTTTCTTGCGCAGACGGGTGATATTGACATCAACGGTACGATCGGTGACAATAACGCCCGTCCATACTGTATCCATCAGATACTGACGGGAGAGCACCTTACCACTGTTGGCAAGAAGCAGGTGAAGCAGGGCAAACTCTGTGGGAGTCAGACTTACAGGATTGTCATCAACAGTGACCGTCTTCTTGTCCAGATTCAGGATCAAGTCTTTATAATTGAGCGTGTGCCTGCCCAGACGGGCTTCCACCACATTCATCACATAGTCGCCTATCTTCTCGCAGTCGGCTAGGATATCATTGTAATGTGTGCCTGTAGCGTAGGACATCTGATGCATATCCTCCGTCATACTCTCTCCCCTGAGCTGGTCGCGAAGATCATTGATATCCTTTTCGATAGCTTGGGAGTCAGCAAGCGAAAGGTCTTTGCGACGACCACTCACCACGACAATCATCTGCACCACGGCCTCATTCACCAGTCTGAGCATGTCACGCAGCTTGGCGTATTGCTCAGCCGTGAAATCCTCCTTGTTCTCACGCAGACGGCTCACCGTACGGGCTATCTTGTAACAGGCATCACCGACAGACTCCAGTTCACCAATCTGACGGAGCATCACGCGCATCTTTTCCTTCGTATCATCCGACAGGTGTTCATTACCCACCTGCTCCAGGAAGTTCGCTATCTCTATCTCCATATTGTCGGCTATGGACTCATAGTGCTCGATACGTGCAAACTGGCTTTCAAACTCCTTCTTGTTCTTCTCGTCGATGATGGCACACACCATACCAAACATACGATGCATGCGCTCAGCGAAGTGCACCACCTCTTTCTGAGCCTGAAGGATGGCTATTTCCGGCGTCTGTATCACACCACCACTGATAAAGTGCAAGGTGGTAGGCAACTTGGCCTCGGCCTTGCTTTCAGGCAGTAGCTTACAGACGATCTGCTCCATCTGGGGAATCAAGCCGATAAGCAGGGCTGTGTTGAGCACATTGAAACAGGTGTGGAACATGGCAAGCACAACTGGAATCCGCTCTGGATGCGCCGTCATGGAAGGGTCGTAACCCACGATACCGCAAACCATATCTACAAAGGGATAGAACACGGCGAGCACCCAAATCACTCCAAACACGTTGAACAGCAGGTGAGCCAGCGCAGCCCTTCGAGCTCCTATTCCAGCACCAAGCGCTGCGAGATTAGCCGTTGCCGTCGTGCCGATATTCT
>CAMJGE010000006.1 GCA_946405145.1 uncultured Prevotella sp. | reverse complement strand
AAGTTTGGTAGTTTCAAAAAAACGCCGTACTTTTGCACCCGCTTAACAGCAAAACTTGCTTCAGTAGCTCAGTTGGTTAGAGCACCTGACTGTTAATCAGGGGGTCGTTGGTTCAAGCCCATCCTGAAGCGCAAAAGAAAGAGTCCTGTAGGTCAATGACTTACGGGACTTTTCTTTTTCTCACATTTCAAATTTGCACCCAAATTGTAGCCAATTCTGAATATTACCTATGAATTTTTTGCAATATTTCCCACTTTTTGTGTGCTTGTGTAGTTGATTATTATCTTCATTCCTGTTACACCTTCAACAAGGATTGCTACTTCCCCATACCTTTGCTCCTTCCAGTCAAGGAGTTGCTGATATATTTTTCGTTTCATAACGATGTCGCTTGCACCTTTTTGAGATTTTTGTCCTGCCATATCTTACACCTTTTTGAGATTTTCACCAAGTTTTTCGGCAAAAATGTCAAAGTATTCATTGTTTTTCTTCTCGTCACTGACCAAAGATGGTTGCCATTTCTATCAAAAAGCACTCACAGAGGGGCTGTCCCCGTGTAATCTATGAGCATCAAAACACCAAAAATTGTGCGTAAATCAGCGGAGTCTCAAAAAAAATGATAGATTCCGCTGGTTTAAGCACATTTTTTATTATCTTTGCACCCGAAAGCATCAAGAGCAGTCATCTTCGGATGGACTCGCCAACCGAGCAAAACGTAGCCACGGTGGTCAGTACGATGCGGAAGCAATAGTATTCACTTCAAAACAAAACGTTATGCAACAGCACATTTATTACATCAAGTTTGCTCTGCGCTTCGCAGATATGCAGATTCCCGAGTTAGTTAACATCTTCAACGCCCAGGTGCAAAGCCGAGGCTGGTCCAGTATGCGAGCTTATCACGATCAGGCACTCATTGACGAGTTCCAACGACGAAGTATTGATGTCTCAGCCGTTTACGATGGCAAGGCCATCTTTTTCACCCATCCTGTCAGATATGAATTACCCGACAACAAGTTAATTGCTATCGGGTAACTCTATACAACATACTCAACTTTTGCCGTCTGCTCTTGGCAGGGGTAGAGTGTGTTCAATCTGCCTGCACTTTATTACAATACTCTTTGAATGTCCTTGCTGACATTGCTGTTCCTCTTGCAGCATTCCTATCAATGCCATAAGTAAATGGCTTGGATAATGGAGTATAATCACATAAGTCTATTTTTATACGGAAAGGCTTATTGTAGCCCTTATATGCTTTGACGAACTTTGTTTCCTTGTCTTTCAGAAGTGTTTCGCTCGCATCTATCGCTTCATAACTATTCACTTTGTAAAAACCATAAACCTTATGGTCTTTTACAGGAACATAGTACTTGATTTGTTGGAAATCAACACCTGCATAAATGGTGCTGTAGCCTGTTACAAAAGACTTGGCGTCACCATTAACAATACTCTCCTCATCAGGATTTACATGCGGGTCAATGGATGAAAGGAAATATGGACCTTTACCCTCGTGTTCATCCACATAGTCAAGACCCTTTTGTGGGATACTCATTTCTAACAACATCTTCTTGCTGTCTTCATCATCAATCCATTTCCTGATTTGCTCATGCAAAGCATACTCAGACTTGTTGGGTCTCAACGGGAATGCTCCAATACCGATTTTCTTGCTAGATTTCAGATAGTAATAATTCCCAGTCTCAGCATCAAGTGCCTCCTCTGGAATATTACCAGGGAATAGAACGTAGCCTGCTACAATTTCTTTTCGCAGGTGGTCTCGGTCAACACCGTCTGCCGTATAGTAAATGGAGTCGCGATAGCGGTGCATTTGGTCAATGGCATCTTCAGGTGGAGCATCATTGTTATCACTCGTTGGAGTGTCATCAATGCGATACTTGGCATCAAACAGGTAGGTGTACTTGATTTCGCCTCCTTCCTTCGACAGTCTCAATACAATGTCAGGACGCTGTTTGGTTGTCAAAGAATCAGTACCATCAATGGCAGATGAAGACTTCTGCTCCTCTTTCTTCACCTCAGCATTATATTGCAATGCCACCAACGTAACCTTTCCATCATTAATGAACTCTACCTCCGATTTCTTTCCATACAGTAATTGTGGGATGAAATCCTTCGTTACCTCATGCCCAGAAGTATAGGCTGTTGCCCTGTCACCCAATATCTCTTGAACTATATTCTTCACCTTAATGAAACACCATATTTCGTATAGTTCTGAGACATCCTTTACCTCCAGTTTCATGGTGCCATCCTCCAGTTCGTAGCCACATTGCAGTTTTATCCAGCACTGCATGATTTCCTTGTAGCCGTAGGCCTGTTTCATCACAAGACTGTCTTGCAAAAATCCCTTGAACACACCAACACCTCTGAAGAAAGGATGGTTAACCAAGCGTAGAAGTTCTGCGTCTATATGCTGAATATCTGCACTCAGTTGCTGTTCATCACCCAGTCTCATCACCTTCGTAATATGCTGGCGCACATTGACAAATCTCGCAGCCATTTCTTTCAGCGCATATTTCAAGAAACGGTTCTCAATGGTATCATGGCTCAGAACCAGTTCCTCTGTCCGATACTGATAGGCTGGCATATCGCGATATACGTGATATTCGTTTTCCAGTTCCTGGGGTATGAATGGTAACCTTTCAGCCCGCTCATACTTAGGTACAACTCTTAATCTTCGTTTGGGACGATCAATAATAACTGATGCATAAGTCAAGATGTCTTGATAGCAAGATTTGAATATCTGCCACCAAATCAGGTCAGTACTCGTTGTATTGCCACTACGGAAACTCAGATAAGTTTCTTTCATAAACGAGTAACTAAGCATTGCATATTCCTGCTCTACATCCCTAATGATGCTTTGCAGGTCACTCCTGTAGTCAAGCTTATAACTCAGCACTTCCGTTTCGAAAGCCAACTCAATATCTTTGTTGCTGTCTACTTTCTTATAGAAAAAGCGAAAGTCTGTTTCACCTACCTGATTACGAAAGTTCAATGTACCATAAAGTTCCCCACCGTCACTTAGAATTCGCCCTTTGTCATCTGTTTCAGAAATCTTATGGTCAGCTATGTGCAGGCGAATTTCCTTGATTTGGTTGGGGTGCTTGCCTTTTACCAAAAGTGGATAGTCAGTATTCTCGAAAAAAACGGCCTGATGCCTAAGGTTATCATCCTCGCTTTTTATACCATCGAAGGAAAAACTCACATTCTCTGTCTTAGCCTTGAAACGACAAGTGACCTTCGGGTCACTCTCACGCTTGGAATTGTCTTTATCTAGCAGATTGCGTACGACCTCATCGATTCGTCTCGTGTGGTTTGCACACGAGAACTTGACAACAAGGTCGTCGTTCTCTACGATAAAGTTATACAATGCCTCAGCCATTGACCGTCTCTACGTTTTAATTCCAATATGACACAAATCTCTCCCTGTTCAGTTGGTCCATCATGCTTTCCAACTTCACAAGTGAAGATAGTTTCTTTTCATTCTTATTTGCTTGTTCTTCTGCAAAATCCAGTTCTCCTTCATTAGTCTCTTCTTCGTCCTCGTTGACTAAAGAAGTTGGAATCAGGGTATCCGAGATAATCTTGTGCATGCAAGACAGTATGGTGATGGTATCTCTATCTGTAGACTCCTTGCGCTTGTCTTTTACTTCGTTAGGCGTATATCCTAATTCCGCCAATCTCTTGTCTTTGGGGTCTATACGCATTTTTGCTGAGTCGCCTTCAAAACGGCTCAGAATCTTCATCAACGTAAAGTCGTTCATAGCCGAGGCTACGTCACCCATTTTTGTGTCATGGGCCGCTTTCACATAGAGCATCGCTTCGTTTGCAGCACGATAACCTAATTTGAATGGTGTACCATTTAGCAATTTGTTTACCTGATCCAGATAATTGATAACAAACTTGGCTGCATCGCCCAACTCACCCATTACCTCTTTGGCTTCAATCTCTCTGTCAGTCAATAGTTTGTTCAAATCCTCCTTCAGCTCCTCACGAATACTTTTTAATTCATCATCTGTCGTACCCATCAGGAATTTCTCATAGTCCACTTCGTTCATCTCGAAACTCATAGCCCTGTCAAGTACCTTTCGTGAGAACGAATAGGTTGTCTCGTCCATATTTACAGTACCTATCACAATAAGGTTCTTGGGGAGCGTGAGACCCATCTGCTTGAAATGCTCAACAATCTTGCCCAATGGAGTGCCAGCATCACTTGCCTTGAATTCTGGGAAGAGCGTATTAACCATCGCGTCACCAATATTCACAATTTTGGCATCCTTGTCTTTGAACGTGCCAAAGTCAGTAAATGGCTTGATAATCGGATCTGTTACATAAGCCCTCTCTCCATTCCTGTTCTCAAAAGCGCGACTTTCAATGGCGCTAAGAAATTCAGCGAAATACTCCTCAACAGGAGCCAGATTCATTTCGTCAAGACAAAGGAAGAAAGGTACATCCTGATGTTGCCAGGCCCTGGCTATAAACTCTACAAATGGTGTGAATACGTAATGTGGCTCTGGTATGTTAGTCAGATAGCCCACCACATCCATTGAGTTATGCCAGTTAGGCTTTACCTGTATCAGTTTGAAATTAGCTGGTGTATGCAGATTCCATCTGTCGTTTTCGAAATCATTTCCATTGTATTCCTTATCGTATTTTCGTTGCAGGTCCTCTGTGACAGTCATCTGTGCCAGTTTCCTCACAATTCTAGACTTACCGGTACCAGAGATGCCTGCAAGCAAAAGGAAAGGTTTAGTACGGATAGCAGCGAGATAACTGCGCATGTTGTTATCGCTAGAATCATCTTCTGACTGATCTTTAAAAATGGTAAACGCCGACTTTGGTTTATCTGTTATATACATTAAGGCCTCAATAGCCCCTTCTTCTATTGATTTCATAATAGCTTGATATTTATTTGCTAATGACACATTCTGACTACAAATTGACTTTATCGTCTCTAACACTTCACCTTTCTTGCACTTTGGACTCTCATCGTCTATGTACAAATCTTTGAATGGGGAATTGTTTACATCTTTTATTTCCGTCTTATAACATTCGTATAGGAATTCATTATAATATTTGTCTGCTAATCCGTAAAAACCACGAGGAACAACATCTCTTGATGTTCCAATTAAAAACAACGGTAATTTCTGATGATGGATATTTGTAAGCGAAACTCTATTCTGAATTGCAGCCTTAACATCTTCAACTTGCGAAAATGAACAACGCACATCGTTTTCTTTATTACCAATTATCCGTAAAGCAATTTTATTCTTATCGCCCAAGACGAATTTTTCAATGTCCTCACCATCTTTTGCAATTTTCAATTCACAGCAGAAAGCTGATAACAAATATCTCAGCCATTCTCCTCTATCATATCCTTCCGGTTGAGGCAAGAATTCCAAAAGCCTGTATACTATCGAATTTATTGAAACTACGGTATTTCTTATCTCAAGAGGCTGGATTATTGAGAAGATGGCGTTTATTGCAGCTATCGCCCTTACCAACTTTTCTGAAGAAGGATGGTTATTATATGCTCTGTAAACCAATGCCACAATAAAGCCAAACTTGCTTTGGATGTTCACATCGCCTTTTACAGAGTTTAGTGCTTTCATTCCCTTGGTTAACTCGTGCGTTAATAATCCGACCCTAAAACACTCTTTTGCACGAGATCTTAAGTTGGAATTGTCTGCGCCAGATGCTTCAGTAAAATTACCTGCGCTATCAAGAAACTCTCCTCTTAGAATTGTATCGTTCAGTTCAATCCACTGAGAAAGGAGCGTGTCGTAATAATTGTATATGCAATTGATGTTATAATTCATACTTTTCTCAGCATTAAAACGTGTTCTATTTGGATTTTACTTTTCGCTTTGTTTCTTGGAATAGAAGTCCTATGATCACGTATGTCGTACTTATAATAACCAAAATGTTCATATCCAGCTATCTGTGCAAGAGAACTAATAATTTCATGAGTAGGTATGTCAATATCACGGATTGTATTGTCACCGATAATAATATGGTATTCCCCTCTTGGTCGAAGGACCTTACGTACACAAATGAGATTCTTATATATGTCGTTAAAGTACGACAATGAGGTTTGGGCTCGTTGTGGATCTTTCTTAGCTATTTCGTCAAATAAAGGCTGGAACAGAGTAGAGACAACAGGATAAATAACTTGATTACGCCTTCTTTCATGTCCAACTTGTTTCTGACGCAATTCATTTGCTATTATGTTGTCTATCGTTCCACACAGGGCACTCTCCACTTTTATGCATCGTGTATAATCCAATGCATTTATGTATGGAGGAGATGTTATCGCTAAATCAATGGCATTTTCGTCTGAGGAAAAATCAGTGGCATCCGTTCCTATCCAACGGATGGCTCCACCAATTTTCACATGCTCAGACATCTCTTTTAAGGCATCAAAATGGACATTGAAACTATATTCAAAGGACTCATCTACACTTTTGGTAACCTTTGTATATTTTGTGGAAATGTATGGTTTCAGCGACTGACGTTCCATTAAAGATACTGGTTTGATAGCATCGGCATACGTAACAAGAAAGAACTTTTGGTATTTGTCAGGAACGATACATATTATCGTTTTCTTCATTCTTAGTAGTGACTCCAAATCACCTTCCTTAAACCAGCGTTCAACACCTGACAAATGTGGTTTTTCTTCAGGCTTATACTTTCTCCAGTTATTAATTATCTCTTGTTTGAGGGCAATGATCTCTTCCAGTTCACCTTTGTTGAATACAAAAGAACTGGCTTCTGCTACCATTCTGGCAAAAGGATCCATCTCTAATCCATAAGGAATATTACCGCTCAAGATAGTCTCAACTGCTGTAGTTCCCGATCCCATAAAAGGGTCTAGAACCTTTATATTTTTATCTTTGAATTGCGAAAGGATTGCGCGTGGAACTAAGAATACGCTTCTTGCGGGGTATCTGTTGTATATTCGATTACCATATTCATGAAGGTTTCTAGTTGAAGGAAACTCTATCTTCTCTCCCCAACTCAATTCGTATGGATTGTATAGTCCCGTCTCTTCTATTTCTTTTTTCCTTGCCATTTCAATACAATTAGACTTTCTCGCACAAAATGCTTTTCGTAATCACTCAGTATAACCATCTGCTGAGACGATGCGATAACCTTCCTATAGACTTTTATCTGCAGGCATTCAAAACCTATTTCTTCTGCTTGTTTAGCCAAGATTATGTCTGTTGCAATAGGAGTACCACCATAAACAGAGTTGCCAACAACGATCCCAACAGTTGCACCCGTATTTAGATTTCCAGAAAGGTTATATAAGAACTTTCCCATATCGGCAAAATATCCTTTCAACATAGGAATAATATTCTTACTCCAAAGTTTTTCCTCAGATAGGATTGGCGCAATCAGTTCATCCACGAGATATGAACCATAGTTTTCATTTCTGGGTTTCCATGAATAATGAACATGACTAATGACAGACTTCTCTCGGAAATCCTTTTGGTCTTCTTTTTGAGTAAAAAAACCACCCACCCAAAGTTCTGTAAGATAAACCTTGCTATAGTCAAAGCAATTAGCATAGGGAGGTGATGTTAGCACAACATCTGCTTTTGTGGGTAACCTATATTGTTCAAGATTACTCTGATTGAAAATACTGCAAACTCCCATTCTTTCAGTTGCATCAATGTCAGAGATAAACATTCGTAGCATATTAACAACTTTGTCACGTAAAGTCGTGTAACAATTTGCGTCTGGCTGTATTCTTTTCTTCTTGACCCCATTACCATTCTTATGATGGGTAGATATTTCTTCAATAAGAGAGAGTAAGGCTAACGAAAATAGGTCGCGAGTTGTTTCATCCTTTATATCAGAAATATAGCTTTTAACTCTTAATAGTGAGTCCCACGTTATGGAATCAAAATACCTTATTACTGTTTTGTATTCAATACACACCGTCCTTTCATAATTGTCAATTCCGCCAAAGCGAGAAATTTCATTCTTTGCATTTTCTATCTCGCTTATTGAGTAATGCCGGGTCTTCGCTTTTGATACAAAAAGACCGAGTGGGTTTACATCCATCAAAGCCGCATTATACCCCATTTTTATTGCCTCAAGACCTGTAGTACCAACTCCACCAAAAGGATCAAAAATGAAAGAATTCTTTTCTTTGGCATACGCCTTTATAAACTCGTTAACAAACGAAGGGGAGAACCCTTCTTTATAGCCATACCACCGATGAACTGGTATGGTCATTGATTCTTTAAAGTTTACTGGAGTATTGTATGTACCCACCTCAACACCAGAGGGAGTATATTTCCTTTCAAGCATTTCATAACTTGAAAGCAATTTCTTTTTCAATTCAGAGTTGTTGGAAGCTCTACCCATCATATGAAGCTTGCTTCGTTACTGAAGAGTCAATCTTGTAACGTCCACCAAGCATCCCCAAATGGACAGGTTATAATTTGTTTAACTACAAAATGAAAAAACGTGGGTGCTTAACTTCTGCCCGTTTGCTATTCGAGGTCTTAGGAAACCTATGGTGGTAAACAGACAGAGTAAACACCCACGCTGGAGAATATAGTACACCCGTAAAGTGTGCTAGTGAGGACATGGTTAGCCCTCGCAGCACACTACGGAGAGTATATACTACACCCCGTGGAGTTACATCTGCATTTGTCTTTAACCGCATATTCGATTGTGGAAGTTTCGAACAGCCAAAAACAAAGCGTCAGTAACGCCTTTCAATATGTAGTGCTCCGCCCACTGGCTCCGTCGTCCTCAGATGACATCACAGCCCTATGGGCAAGTAGCATCTGCAAAAGTACAAAAAGTTTGGGAAAAAACAACTTTTCTGAAGAAAAAATCTTCAAATAACTAGCTAAAAGTTGCAAAGATACAGAGAATTTTTCCTTTCTACAAGTCTTTAAAGGAAGTTCCCAGTATGGGAATATTTGGTTCCCAACGTGGGAACATTTGGTTCCCTTAATGGGAATGGTTTTCGAGATTGAACAGAAGCCTGCCAACACCTAACGTATCACCTAACATAACTCCTAACAATCTCCTAACAAACACCTAACATACACCTAACATCGGGGTTTCACCTTATTATTATAGTAGGGGAATAAAAAGCACTCATCCGCAGGGCAAAAAGGAGCAGGTGTGCGAGAAGGGCAGTCCGAAGACGGAGATCATGGAGTTTGTGCATTCTGAGGATGTGCAGACCTATAATCTGCTGGTGAACCTCGATGAGCTAGATGCCATCCGCCGCTCTCAGCACGCAGCCCTGAAACGTTAGGTGATATGTTAGGTGTTTGTTAGGTGTTTAAGTGCCTTTTTAGATGCTAACATTCACAAAATGAGATAGTTAACAGACACTGATGTTAGGTGTTAGGTGTTTACAGAGAAAAATCAGAAAAAAAAAAGAATATGGAAGAGAAAGAACTGAAAGCGAATGACATTCCTTGGGGCTATGCCCTGTGTTTTAACACCACTATGTGACAGACTGGGACTTTGATTAATCAGGCACGATAAAGACGAAATTACTTGATGAGTTTCACAATCTGCTTTTCGGAGGCTTCTGGGAGCAGTTCCTTCAGCTGGGCCAGCATACGCTCAAACGACTCCTGGGGTGTACGAGGACACAGACAAGCCTCGCGCCCAAGCAGACGCTCTGGTGTGGTGAGCAGAGACCAGCCCCAGCCATATTCACGTCCATGTCGATCCTGAGGATAGACAAAATCCTCCGTGATGATGCGGCAGGCCATCTGAAGTCGGGTGATATACGCATCGAAACGGCTACGCATCTTCGGACCATTGAAGCCGCAGGCTGCTCGCAGCTCACGGGTGATCATGCTGCCCTGTTCATTCAAGGTAAACAGGATTGCTTCTTCAATGGAGCCCTCCTGTGGTATCGGATGCTGACTGCGCCGATAATTACAGAGATCAGGCCACCAGGCACGACTGACGAAGCCTGCCTTGCCAGCAAAGAACTTGCCATAGACACAGTTACCCTCCGTGACGATCGGACCCTTCCACTTCCACAACGGCCAGTCCCAACCACCATCAGGAAAGACCACATACCGACAGTCATCATCCACCAGATCCTCAGCCGAATAGCCCCTGACGCCACTATCGAGCAAAGGCAGGAACCCCACCTGCTGAATGAGTGCCATCAACTCTGGACAAGAATGTATCTCCATCTGTTTCATCCTTAATAATACTGAATATGATGATGCAAAATTAGGCATTATTTTCCAAATAAAAAGCAAAAAAAAGTAATTTCAACGGATTAATTCAAAATAAAAACTGTATATTTGCACAACTTAAAGTTAACTGATATGGAAAAAAGATCTTTATGGATGCTGACCGCTGTGGTGCTGGTGGCACTCGTGGCAGGTAAGAGCAATGCGAAGGAACGGGCAGAGTTAAAGAGTAGAGAGGATGATGAATATGTGTAACGGACAGACGGAAAAGAAATCCGTGGTAAGGCCTGCTACTCAGGCAAACCTGTTCTATACGGGAGATGCCAGAGAACTACGCGAAGAGGTGGACAGTTTTCTTGCATTGAATCGTGGAAGAACTATATTTAATAATGTGGCGGCGGTCATCGTGCCCCATGCAGGCTATTATTTCTCGGGCAATGTAGCGGCTGCGGCATATATGTCGATTCCTCAGGAAAAGAAGTATAAGCGGATTTTCCTGTTGGGGCCGAGTCACCATGAATGGCTCGACGGGGCTTCGGTGAATACGGATGCTGACTATTACGCAACACCATTGGGCCAGGTGAAAGTGGATCATGAGACGGCTATGGCTTTGACGGAAAAGGATAGCGTATTCCGCTACGAACCCAAGGCGCACGACAGAGAGCATTGTCTGGAGGTGCAGCTGCCGTTCCTGCAAAGGCGGTTTGGAGAAGATTCCATGCCTGCCATCGTGCCGATTATCATCTCTACAAACGATTTACAGAAGTTGAAACGGATAGCAGAGGTGCTGAAGTCGTTTTTGTCTGAAGAGAACCTGTTCGTCATCAGCAGCGACTTCGCACACTATCCGAAGTATGAGGATGCCTGCAAAGTGGATGCCCTAACTGGCAAGGCCATTGAGAGTGGCGATGTGGAGCAGTTTATTGCCACGCTGGAGAAGAACGCACGTAGTGGTGTGCCTGGTCTGGCCACAAGTGCCTGTGGCGAACTGGCTATTGCCACGCTGCTGCTGCTGATGGACAGCACCTATCGGGTGAAGCATCTGATATATCAGAACTCTGGTGATGCCGAGGAGTCTGATCATAGTCGTGTGGTCGGCTATCATGCGTTTGCCATCATTCGCAACGGACAAGCACTGACGGATACGGACTTTTCTTTGTCGGATGACGAGAAGCGAATATTGAAGGAGATTGCACTGACAAGTATCAAGGACTCTCTTGAGGGGAAGACGATTGTAGCACATCCGTCGCTGACGGCTACGCTCCAGCAGAAGTGCGGCGCCTTTGTTTCGTTGCATAAAGATGGACGGCTTCGTGGTTGTATCGGACACTTTGGCGAAGATGTGCCTTTGCATGAGATTGTGGCAGAGATGGCGCGTGCAGCTGCCTTCGAAGACCCACGGTTCATGCCGGTGACTTACGACGAGCTGGCTGATATCGATATTGAGATTTCTGTGCTCACGCCCATGCGACGCATTCAGAGTCTGGACGAGTTTGAGTTGCATCGTCATGGCATCTATATCCGTAAGGGCTATCGCAGCGGAACCTATCTGCCACAAGTGGCCGATGAGGTGAACTGGACAAAGGAGGAGTTTGTCTGTCACTGCGCCCAGGACAAGGCAGGCATCGGATGGGATGGCTGGAAGGATGCAGAACTGTATGTTTATGAAGCTATCGTGTTCTGATGGAGTGCAGATACTTTAAGCAGTTGGACGATGGGAGGATAGAGTGCCAGCTCTGTCCACATCACTGCAAGATAGTGAATGGTAAGACGGGCATATGCAGAAACCGACGCAATCAGGATGGTGTGCTCATCAGCGAGGTGTATGGACAGCCTTGCTCTCTGGCCATCGACCCCATCGAAAAGAAACCGCTCTACCACTTCCATCCTGGCACCAAGTGTCTCTCAATCGCCTGTACGGGCTGCAACTTCCGATGCCTGAACTGTCAGAACTATGAGATTTCACAGGTTGCGCCATCGGAGGCAGGGCACTATGACCTCTCACCTGAGGCCATCATAGAACTATGCCAGCAATACCATTGCCCAGGAATCGCCTACACTTATACAGAACCACTGACATACCTTGAATATATCACAGACACAGCTCGGCTGGCTCATGAAGCAGGACTATGGAACATTCTCGTCACAGCAGGTTATGTCTGCCAGAAACCTTTGAAAGACCTGTTGCCGTATCTTGATGCAGCCAATATCGACTTGAAGAGTTTCAGCGACGATATCTATAAGCAAGTTAGTGGTGGTCATCTTCAGCCTGTCCTTGACACTATTCTCGCTATGCGTGATGCTGGTGTGTGGATAGAACTGACGAATCTCGTCATCCCTGGTGTGAATGATGACATGCAGATGATTCGCCAGATGTGCCAATGGATTGTCAGCAACGGCCTTTCCGAAAACCCCTTGCATTTCAGCCGCTTCTTCCCTCGATACAAAATGGGGGACATTACTCCAACACCTATCCACACATTAAAGGAAGCAAAGCAGATTGCACAGGAAGAAGGTATCAAGCATGTGTATTTAGGAAACATATAAAGCAAAAAAAAGTAATTTCAACGGATTAATTCAAATAAAAACCGTAAATTTGCACATTCAAAATTAACTGATATGAAAATAAGATTCTTATGGATGCTGACCGCCATCCTGACTTGCGGCCTGACAATCACCTCCTGCTCGAACAATGACACGCCAAGTTCACCAACGGATGAGGTGGAAGCGCAACTTGCAAAGATGACGCTGCGTGAGAAAGTGGGACAGATGTTCTTCGTACGCATGGAAACACTTGATACCACCATTCACTGGAATGCCTATTCTGACCTTCAGGACAATCCTATCCTTGAGGTGAACAAGACCATGCGCGATGTGAACGCAAACTATCCCATCGGCGGACTCATCCTCTATGCGTGGAATATCGACGACGAGGCACAGCTGGCGAAGTTAATCCCTCAGATAAGGGCACTGAACGGCCATCCCCTGCTCTGCATCGACGAGGAGGGTGGTCGTGTGTCACGCCTCGCCAATAACCCCAACTTCAACGTCAAGAAGTATGAGTCTATGGCAGCCATCGGGGCTACGGGCGACCCGAACAATGCCTACGAGTGCGGCAACACCATCGGCACCTATCTGAAATACTACGGTTTTGACATCGATTTCGCACCGGTAGCCGATGTGAATACCAATCCTGACAATATCATTATCGGTCCCCGTGCCTTCAGCGACGACCCTCAGGTGGCTGCGCCGATGGTGACCAGCTATCTGCAAGGTCTGAAGGATGCAGGTATCA
The DNA here is from genome assembly GCA_946405145.1 of uncultured Prevotella sp. GTDB lineage: Bacteria > Bacteroidota > Bacteroidia > Bacteroidales > Bacteroidaceae > Prevotella. The sequence continues at coordinate 128,855 of CAMJGE010000006.1, read as the reverse complement.
CAGGTTGTATCAAGCACTTCCCCGGTCATGGTGACACGAAGACCGACACACATTTCGGTTACGCATCGACTCAGAAGACGTGGGAAGAGATGATGGATTGTGAGATGGTGACCTTCAAGGCTGGTATCAAATGGGGCTGCCAGTTGATCATGACCGCTCATATCGGTGCGCCGAATGTCACAGGTTCAGATATCCCCAGCACGATGTCGTCAGTAATCCTGCAAGACAAACTGCGCGACGAACTGGGCTACCAGAACATCATCATCACCGATGGTATGGAGATGGGTGCCATCACCCAGCAGTTCTCGAGTGCCGAAGCTGCCGTGAGGAGCATCCAGGCGGGTGTTGACATTGTGCTGGGTCCGAAGAATCTTGTTGAGGCCTTCGATGCCGTTATCGATGCTGTCAACAAGGGCACCATCAGCGAGGAGCGCATCAACCAGAGCGTTCGCCGAATACTGAAAATGAGGCAATGAGCCAGCATTCGTTCGTATAAACATGAAACATAGCATACTCTTCGTGTGTCATGGAAATATCTGTCGCAGTCCGATGGCAGAATTCGTGATGAAAGATCTTGTCAGCAAGGCAGGTCTAGACGACCAGTTTCATATCGAGTCGGCAGCCACTTCGACAGAGGAGATCGGCAATGAGGTCTATCCGCCAGCCAAACGGAAATTGGCTGAGCATGATATCTCATGCAAAGGGAAGACGGCCCGACAGATGACACGCAACGACTACCAGCGCTTCGACCTGCTGATAGGTATGGACTCATGGAATCTGCGCAACATGAACCGCATCTGCGGCGGCGATCCGGATGGTAAAATCCATTTACTGATGGACTACACGAATCGTCCTGGTGATGTAGCTGACCCTTGGTACACTGGCGACTTCGAAGCCACCTGGCGCGATGTCCTCGAAGGTTGCACTCAGCTGTTGAAAGAATTCAAATAAAAAGTGAAACTACGTTAAAAACGTAGCCTTATTCTTGTGCAGATAAGTTAATCATATTAACTTTGTGCCTCACAAAGATTATTCATACCCAACCATTTACCATTTATGAAGACTAAAAGTATTATCATTCTAAGCTCAGTGGCAGCCTTATGCACCATGGGTCTAATGGCCTCTCAGCATATTGACTGGTCAGTTAATTATAGCGATGCCAGCGGCGACATTGCCAAATCAGAGCGTTTCTCTCTCAGGCAATCTGTGGAGAAGCTCACCAACATAGAAGAACTCATCCAAAACGACTCTGCATATAAGGATGGTATCGTGACGGCCTACGTAGTGATGCAGACACGCGCCATTCAGTTTGGCTCACTTGTTGACATGTCGAATGAGGTGGCTGGCGACATCCCTGAGTTTGCTGAGGTACTAAACGATATGAATGAAGCCCGTAAGACAGTGACCAACGTGAATAACGCTCTGACACAAGCCGGCGAAGACCTGAATGCTGCCCTGAACGGTGAGGAGCGTCCCGACCTGACACAGAACACCATCAATGCCTCACTGGCCTACACTACCCTACAAAGACAGAACAAGCTGGCCAACCATTTCATCGAAATCACCGACAAGTATCTGGAAACAGCCGAGGGTGATGACCGTCTGAAGTTCGTACGTGACCAGTGGGTAGATTACCAGACGATGACTGCAGCCTTTGAGGGCAACGATGAGCGGGCTGAGGAACTGGTTAAGAAAGGCAATCTGCTGCCTGCAGATAAGAGTCTGGCTGCTCTGGAGACATTCAAAGTGGCTGATCAGGTAGCTGTTATACAGAGTTGCAATCTGAGCCAGGAACTGAATATTAGTACCAGATTGACTAGTGTCATACCTCCCGAAAAGATGAACGCTATGGCTGATGAGATCCTCAAGGATGTTTCTGCCATGCAGAAAGAAGGGAATGATTTAGTTATGGCAATAAACACTATGTATAATGCCTCAGAAGTGATGAGGGCCTACAATCATTTCACCAATAATCTTTCGAATGTCATCAAGCAAAACCAAACTGCGATTTATCGTGTGCCTTGTCTCATGACTGAGATCATCAGCTCAACTGCTGAAGGCAATAAACTTTCTTTCCTCTAAATAAAAATATTTAGGTATATGCGTAAATGGATTTCTATTCTTCTGTTGTTGCTGATCCCCTGTATATCAAGGGGGCAGACCCAAACCTATTATCAGTATAAGACGGATGAAGCCACGCTGGTGTTCTTCGACAAGAACCTGTCGCGCTACATCCCTCATATGATACGTATGTATCAGAACGGCAAAGCGCTTCACAAACAGATATGGACCACAGACTCCGTGTATCGGCCTGAAGCACCCCTGCTGTTGCTGACAGACTGGGAAGACGACGGTAACGGCGGTGCGACACCATTGCCGCGTTCTCTGATACAGATCGGCATGGCGCCGCTGAACATGTCGTACTACATCAACCCGTCGAGTGAGCGATACCGTCAGCTGTTCAAGCACGAATATACGCATATCGTGATGACAGACAAATACAACAAAAGGGATCTGAACTGGCGCCGCTTCTTCGGTACGAAGGTAGGTACAGACAATAACCATCCTGTCTCAGCCGTATGGAGCTTTATGAGTGTGCCCCGCTGGTATGCACCCCGTTGGTATCATGAGGGTATCGCCTGTTTCATGGAAACCTGGCTCGGCGGTGGTGTAGGACGTGCATTAGGCGGCTACGACGAGATGTACTTCCGCAGTATCATCAATGGCGGCGACAAGCTCTTCTCGGTAGTAGGTCTGGAAACGGAAGGCTCTACGATGGACTTCCAGGTGGGTGCCAACGCCTATCTCTATGGTACCCGCTTCGTGAACTATCTCACCAAGACTTATGGCTACGACAAGATGATCCAATTCTACAACCGCACGGCAGACAGTCGCACATTCTTTGGAAACCAGTTCAAGAAGGTCTATGGACAGTCACTCCGAAAAGTATGGAACGAGTGGAAGGAGGATGAAAAGAAGCATCAGGAAGAGAACCTTGCCGCCATCCGCCAATATCCCATCACAGAGACCACACCGCTGACTAAAGAGCCGTTGGGCTCAGTGTCACCCTTTGTCTATGACCCAAATACAGGAAAGGCCTATGCCGCCATGAACGCCCCTGGTGGCTTCGCACACCTAACGGAGATCGACTTGCAGACTGGTGAGCAGAAGAAACTGAAAGATATCTACGGCATCCAGCTCTATAACCCAGCTTTTGTAGCCCTCGACTGCAAAGGACAGCGTCTCATCTATACATCGAACAATGCGAAGATGCGTGGCTTGGAGATTTACGACATTCAACAGAATAAGGTTGTTAAGAAGAAAAAGTTCCAGCGCATCAACAATATCGTGTATGACAATACCCATGATTGCCTTTACGGCTTGTTCTCCAACGGCGGAACACAGTCGATTGTGCGTTTGGATCGCGACTTAGAGAATCCGGAAGTGATTTATGCCTTCCCGTTTGGTGTGAGTGTGTTTGACGTGGATATTAGTCACGACGGCAAATGGCTGTCGCTCACCCGTCAGGGCGACAACGGCGAACATACGTTGCTGATGTTTAACACCGAGGAACTGGCTCAGGCCATCTTCAAACCAGTAGAGCTGATAACCTGGGATGACAGTAACTTAGGACAGTTCCGTTTCTCGCTTGACGACAAATACCTGATCGGCAGTTCCTATTATACAGGTGTCTCCAACCTCTGGCAGATCAACTTGGAGACACGCGAGATGGAGATGCTTACCAATACCGAGATCGGTCTCTTTGCCCCATTGGAGACAACACCCGGTAAGTTGATGGCACTCCAATTCGAACGCAACGGACTGCGACCCGTCACACTCGACCGTCAGGTAGTGAAAGATGCCAATGCTGTGAAGCTCTATGGTCAGCTGGCCTATGAGAACAACCAGGAGGCTATGGAGCAGGTAGGTCTGCTCAGGGACTCCCTGCCCAGGACGGAGTTCGGCGATGTCTATAACAACATCAGTTCCTACAATGTGATGAAGGAGATGAAGTTTGCTGGTGCTTACCCCATCATCACCGGTTTCACCGATGCCGACTCATGGAATCATATGACGCCAGTGCTGGGTTACCGCTTTATCATCAACGACCCCGTGGGACTGAGCTCCATGAAACTGACTGTCGGTACTTCACCTTGGAGTAATAACAAGTGGAAAAACAAATTCCACATAGATTTCGACTGGAAATACTATTTCTGGACCCTCAAGGCCGCCTGGAACCACACCGACTTCTACGACCTGTTCGGTCCGTTGAGAAAAAGCCGTAAAGGCTATGTGGTGTCGTTAGCCTACGATTATACCTATTCATTAATCACGCCGTATTCCAGATCATGGGGTTTCTCTGTGGCTACCTACGGCGACATGGATGCGCTGCCGTTATTTCAGGAGATTGAGGTGAAGGATGTTACGTCAATGCAGACAGCCTCGATTTATGGGAAATGGTCAAAGACCCGCACCTCGTTAGGTGGTGTGATGAAGGAACAAGGCTACGAACTTGGTGCCGAGGGTTACGGCTATCTGGCTGGTGGGCGGTTCTATCCTTCCATAGAGGCCATGGGTGACTTCGGCACATTGGTACCTTTCGACAGAAACACCTCTTTCTGGCTCCGCACTGCTGCCGGACACAGCTTCGGTGATGAAGAGAGCGTCTTTGGCAACACCTACTTCGGTGGTTTCCGAAACAACCGTGTTGACAATCGCAATGCCTTCCAATACCGCACGTCAATGGCGATGCCTGGTGCTGACATTGATGCCATCAAGGCGCACTCTTATGCCAAAGCAACGGCAGAGCTCAATCTTCGTCCCCTACGCCTCAACGATTTCGGTACCCTGTTCTGCTATCCTACATGGATACAGTGCTCACTGTTCGGAACAGGACTGTCTGCATGGAACCCCGGTGAATCGCATAAGATGTATTACAGCACAGGTATTCAGCTAACCACCGAACTGGTGTTTATGAACTATCTTAAAACCACCCTGTCGCTGGGTTATGGTCACCTGTTTGCACCTGAGGGATTCCAGAACGGACGACATGGTAATGAATTTATGATTTCTTTAAAGCTACTATAATGTCATTTGTCGCAGCTCTTCTACCAGTAGTCATCTATATCTTTATCGTTTATCAGATCGACAACTTCTCGCTTATGAGTGTAAAACGCCTTATCCTGCTAATCCTTAGTGGCATGCTGACAGCATTGGTCTGCTTCGGTCTGTTCCAGTTGACAGGACCGATTCTTTCCGAGAGTCAATCGGATTCTGTCAACCCCATCATAGAAGAGATGGTCAAAGCCATACCACTTTTGTTTTTAGCCGCCCGCAAGAAGATGGTGTTTTTCATTGACAGCGTCATCAGCGGTGCAGCCGTAGGTGGTGGATTCTCCATTCTCGAGAACCTGTTCTACTTGTTACTTGGTGATGAGTTGGGCATGGGTACCATACTCTTTCGTGGGTTAGAAGTGGCACTCGTCCACATGGGTTGTAGTGCGATTGTTGCCGCAGGTCTCATGCTGGCAGTCCGTATGGTAGAGCGTTCCCGTTCCCGATTAGGCATCAAAAAGAGCGATGTCGCAATGTCGGTATTCCTTTTGTTTGAAGCACCTGTGCTGCACGTGTTCCACAACACCTTCCATTTCACGCCACTGGTACAGTTCATTTTCGTTCTCGGCACCCTGGGTGGTCTCTTGATGTGGACTTACTACTACGATGTTGACATGATTCATCGTTGGATTGACAAAGGTCTCGACAAGCAGTTCGCCTTGCTGGACTCCATCAAGAGCGGTCAGCTGGACAATACCACAACAGGCAGGTTCTTGTTATCTGTCAAAGAGAAATTTCCGCCAGAGGACTTTTTCGACATCATCTGTTATGTGCAACTGCATGTGGAGTTGTCTGTGGCTGCCAAGAGCCGAGTGATGGTTCGGGAATCTGGTCTGGTGAAAGATCTTCCTTTGTCGGATGAGAATAAGGCATTAATTCTCTCTCAATACGAGGAATACAAACTTCTCGAGCAAAGATTAGGTAAGGTAGCCAGAATGACCATCGCACCTATTGTGAAGTATTATCCAGCCGATTATAAAGCGCTAGAGGACCTACGGACAGAATGTAAATCATAGTTAGATGACCATACTGATTACCATTCTGGTTTACTTCGCCATTCTCTTTGCTATCAGCCATCTCACAAGCAAGAAGGCTGATAACAGCATGTTCTATCGGGCTAACCGAAGAGCGCCTTGGTATATGGTAGCTTTTGGTATGATCGGTGCCTCTATCTCAGGTGTTACCTTTGTTTCGGTGCCAGGTATGGTGCTCACCTCACAGATGACTTATCTGCAGATGTGCCTCGGCTTCATCGTGGGTTATCTGGTGATTGCCTTCTTACTACTTCCACTCTATTATCGCCTGAACCTCACCACTATCTATACCTATTTAGGACAACGGTTAGGGGAGCGTTCCTACTTGACAGGAGCCAGCTTCTTCCTATTGTCGAAGATGACGGGGGCTGCAGTCAGGTTCTATGTGGTCTGCATCATCCTGCAACAGTTTGTGTTCACCCCTGCCGGCATCCCCTTTGCAGTGAATGTGGTTGTGATGGTGATGCTCATCTGGCTATACACCCGTCGTGGCGGTATCGGCACCCTAGTGTTTACCGACTCGTTTCAGACACTCTGTCTGTTTACTGCCCTCGTACTGATCATATTAGAAGCAATGAGTCAGCTGCATCTGTCTGTGGGAGATGCCATCAGCGTTATCAGCCATAGTCCGATGAGCAACGTGTTCGTCTTCGATGACTGGATATCGCCACACAACTTCTGGAAACAGTTCCTGAGTGGTGCCTTTATCGCCATCGTGATGACAGGACTTGATCAGGATATGATGCAGAAGAACCTCACCTGCAAGACCTTGCGTGATGCACAGAAAGATATGTGTACCTACGGTATGGCCTTTGTACCTGCCAACCTGTTGTTTCTCACACTTGGTGTCTTACTCACGATGGTTCTTGGCACAGGTCTCAAAGGTGATGAACTATTACCAACCTTCATCCAGAACACCAGTACTTCTAACGCATCACTCTTCACGCTGCACTTATTTATCCTTGGCATTTTGGCTGCCTCGTTCTCAAGTGCAGACTCTGCCCTCACCTCACTGACTACCTGCTATTGTGTAGATATACGACGGAAAGCGGGTGACGAGAAACTCCGAAAACGTACGCATATCATCATGTGCCTGTTCTTTGTACTCTTCATCCTTTTATTCCGCCAGCTCAACTCCACCTCGCTGATTGATGCCATCTATATCCTGGCAAGCTACACCTATGGTCCCTTGCTCGGCCTGTTTGTGTTCGGACTCTTCACAACAAAGCAACCCCAAGACCGCCTGGTGCCCTATATCTGTATCGTCTCTCCCCTGCTCTGCTATGCACTCGACAGTATGACGGTCCATCTCTTCAACTATCATTTCGGTTATGAGTTGCTGATGCTTAATGGGGCACTAACCTTCGCAGGCCTTTGGCTGACAACCAAGAGAACAATCTAACAGTAATTATCTATATCTTAAATATCAGCGCTATGAACTTGAATCTTACTGCCAACATCAAGATGCCTGAGCATCTCTTGCGCCGTGAAGTAGTAAACCTATGCCGCGCTACGGGTAAACCCATTCTGAAACTTTCTACCAAAGACTATCTGGAGCACGATATGGGGCACTGGGTAAAAGAATTTGGCTCGGCAGGACTCGTGAACATCGAGGTGTTCAATGAACTGCAGCACACGATTACGGGGTGGCCAGGCGGCAAGCCAGGTGCCGATGACACCTACCGTCCTGAACGTGCATTGCCTTACCCCAAACGAATCGTTGTGTTCTCACCACATCCTGATGATGATGTCATCTCAATGGGAGGTACCATCAGACGCCTGATACAACAGGAGCACGACGTACACATCGTTTACGAGACCAGTGGCAATATCGCTGTTGGCGATGAGGAGGTATCACGTTTCATGCATTTCATCAATGGCTTCAACAAAATCTTCGCCAATGGTTCCGATGAGGTGATCAAGCACAGCTATCAGAGTGTGAAGGCATTCCTTAAAAATAAAGAAGAAGGTGGTCTCGACAATGAGACGGTGTTGCGCCTGAAAGGACTGATACGACGTGGTGAAGCACGTCTCGCCTGTGCTTATAATGGGATTAGCAGCGATCATATCCACTTCCTCGATTTACCCTTTTATGAGTCAGGAAAAATAGAGAAACTACCGATGACAGAGCAAGATGTCATTCCCATTCAGCAACTGCTCTCTGAGATCCAGCCTCATCAGATCTATGTGGCTGCAGATCTTGCAGATCCCCACGGCACCCATAAGAAATGTACTGATGCCGTGCTGGCAGCCATCGATGAAGAGAAGCAAAAGATAGAAACACGTCGCCCTGATATACAGGAAGAGGGCAACAACTGGCTGAAAGACTGTCGTGTGTGGATGTACCGGGGTGCCTGGGCAGAATGGGATGTAGCCGACATTGAGATGTGTGTGCCGATGAGTCCTGAGGAACTGCGTGAGAAGCGTAATGCCATCTTGCGCCACCAGAGCCAGATGGAGAGTGCACCTTTCCTTGGTAACGATGAACGGTTGTTCTGGCAGCGTGCCGAAGATCGCAACCGTGCGACAGCAAAGGTGTACGACGATCTGGGTATGGCCTGTTACGAAGCGATGGAGGCTTTTGTGGAATATAAGTTTCAGTGATTTAGGACTTGGAGTTTTGCTCGAAGGTACTCTCGTTCGAGAAAACTCAAAAATCTTTTGGTTTTCTTCTCACTTATTCGTACCTTTGCACCCAAAATTTGAGAAAAGATGAATATTGAAGCATTGATCAGCAAAGCAGCACAAGAAGCCGTAAAGGTTCTTTATGGCATGGATGCCACAGAAAAGATGGTGCAGCTGCAGAAAACGAGAAGTGAATTTGAGGGAAATCTGACACTCGTGGTGTTCCCTTTTACTAAAGCCGCCAAGAAGAGTCCTGAGCAGACCGCACAGGAGATCGGTGAATATCTGCAGACGAACTGCTCTGCTGTGGAGAAGTTTAATGTGGTAAAGGGTTTCCTGAACCTCAGCATCGGCGATGGTGCCTGGCTGGAGCTTCTCAAGGTCATCGATGCCGATGAGCACTTCGGTACCAAGCAGGCCACAGAAGATTCTCCCCTCGTGATGATCGAATATTCTTCACCCAACACCAACAAACCACTTCATCTTGGCCATGTACGTAACAACCTGCTGGGTTGGTCATTAGCTCAGATTATGGAGGCTAACGGCAACAAGGTGGTGAAGACCAATATCGTGAATGATCGTGGTATCCATATCTGCAAATCAATGCTTGCCTGGTTGAAGTATGGCAACGGCGAGACACCAGAGAGTTCCGGTAAGAAAGGCGACCATCTGATTGGCGACTATTATGTGGCTTTCGACAAGCATTATCGCGATGAAATCAAGGAGTTAGTGGCTCAAGGCATGGATGAAGAGAAAGCCAAGCAGGAGGCACCACTCATCAAAGAGGCTCACGAGATGCTTGTGAAATGGGAACAGAACGATCCTGAGGTACGTGCCTTGTGGGAAAAGATGAACAACTGGGTATATGCCGGATTCGATGAGACCTACAAGAAACTGGGTGTAGGCTTTGATAAGATCTACTACGAAAGCCAGACTTACCTAAAAGGTAAGGCAAAGGTTGAAGAAGGGCTTGCCAAAGGTCTTTTCGAACGTCACGAAGACAACTCCGTATGGGCTGACCTCACCAACGAAGGTCTGGATCAGAAGCTGTTGCTCCGTTCTGATGGCACTTCTGTGTATATGACCCAGGATATCGGTACTGCTGAGATGCGTTTCCAGGACTATCCCATCGACAAGATGATATATGTGGTAGGCAATGAACAGAACTATCACTTCCAAGTGCTCTCTATCCTGCTCGATCGTCTGGGTTTCAAGTGGGGTAAGGAACTCGTACACTTCTCTTACGGTATGGTGGAGCTGCCTAACGGTAAGATGAAGAGCCGCGAGGGAACCGTTGTTGATGCTGATGACCTGATGGAACTGATGGTCAGCGATGCCTTGAAAACATCGATGGAATTGGGCAAATTCGATGATATGAGTGAGGAAGAGCGCAACGAGATAGCCCGCATCGTGGGTATGGGTGCCCTGAAGTATTTCATCCTGAAAGTCGATGCCCGCAAGAACATGCTCTTCAATCCGGAAGAAAGTATCGATTTCAACGGTAATACCGGTCCGTTTATCCAATACACCTACGCTCGTATCCGCTCGATCTTACGCAAGGCCTCTGGGCTGTCTAGTATTTCTAGCCTGTCTTGTACTACTAGTCTCTCTAGTAAGGAAATCGAGCTGATCCAGAAGATGAATGAGTTTGGCGCTGCAGTAGAACAGGCTGGCAAGGACTACTCCCCCAGCGGTATCGCCAATTACTGCTATGAGCTGACGAAGGTGTTCAACCAGTTCTATCACGACTACTCTATCCTGAACGAGACCGATGCCGACAAGAAAGCAGTTCGTCTCATGCTGGCTAAGAATGTCGCCAAGATTATCAAGAGCGGTATGGGCCTGCTTGGCATTGAAGTACCGGAACGTATGTAATGCAGAATCCTCCAGATTATAGACACGACACCGTACTGCCCTTGCCTCCTGAGGTGAAGGCAGACGCGTGGGCTGTGGATGCAGCCTGCTCCGGCAATCCTGGTCCGATGGAGTATCAGGCCATCGATCTGCAGACGGGAGCCCGTGTATTCCACTATGGACCTATTCACGGCACGAACAATATCGGTGAATTTCTGGCTATTGTTCATGCCTTGGCTTTGGCTTGGCAACAGGGTCTCCACAACAAGACCATCTATTCCGATTCTTATAATGCTATTCTCTGGGTGAGCAAACGGAAATGCAAGACCAAACTCGAGCGTACACCCCAGACGGAACAGCTTTATCAGATCATTGCCCGAGCCGAGCATTGGCTGCAGACACATAACTTCAGAAACCCGATAATCAAGTGGGAAACGCAGAAATGGGGCGAGGTTCCTGCTGATTTCGGACGCAAATAAGGCGGTTTAATTCTTTTTAACTCACTTTACAAGCTTGCAATCTGATTTTTTTAATATATTTGCAAGCAAAATTGCAATTTTAGACTTTGTGTTAGTGTTTTAATAGGAAAATGACCGATATACTACTATCCAGTTTCCTTAGCTTGTTTGCCTTGTTTGGCAAGGAAGAAAGTGTAGATGAGGCATGGGCAAAAACCATGCTGGAAAACTATCTGCGTCGTCATTTGGGAATCAGAAACATCGAATCTTACCTCGGTTTCTACAGTGATTTACGAAACGTCTATGAGATGTCTGACGTTACAGGCATGGATCCCCAGGCCACTGTTGACAGCATTTGCACAGAATTGAAAAGTAAGATCTCACACACAGAGGCTTCGCTTCTGCTGTTGCGTTTGATGGAATTCTGCAACTATCAGGAAGGTCACACCGACTATCTGTTTACCACAATGGCTAAGAACTTTCAGATATCCGATGTGCAATTTAAGGTTTTTGTGGATTTCGTCAACAACCGCCAGAGCGAGCACGTGATGATTCAGGAACTCAGCGACACCAAGGGTCAGCTGAAGACTCTGCTGAATCCTGAGACGGGTATGCTTATCTTCACCTACACAGGTCCTGACACCGTTTTGCTCAATGATGTACCTGTACTGTCAGGTGCCTATCAGGTGTGGATCCAGAGTAGTGTGCTGAAGGGAGCCTCTGGCAAGCCCATCTACTATTCCACCATCCTCGATGCCTATAGGGCTGTCAAAGGACTGGCTGTAGATAAGACAGAAGAGGTGGAGTTCTGCGGACGGGATATCAACTTCCGCTTCCCGAACAGCGACAATGGTATGCACGACCTGAGCTTTACACTGCGCAACGGCGAGCTGTTGGCTATCATGGGTGGTTCAGGTACTGGTAAGACCACACTCCTCTCTCTGCTGAATGGCACGCTGAAACCCCAGAGTGGCAGCATCACCATCAATGGGCATGATATCTCTGAGCCAGACGCTAAGGCACTGATAGGATTCGTACCGCAGGACGACCTGTTGATTGAGGAGCTGACTGTCTATCAGAACCTATGGTTCACAGCCAAGCTCTGCTTCGAGGGTATGAGCGAGGAAGACCTCGACAAGCGGGTGATGAAGACCTTGAAGGACTTAGGTCTTGATGCCGCCAAGAACCTGAAGGTGGGTTCTGCTATTAACAAATTCATCTCTGGTGGTCAGCGTAAACGTCTGAACATCGCCCTTGAGCTGATACGTGAACCGGCAGTCCTCTTCCTCGATGAGCCTACATCAGGCCTCTCTTCTGCCGATACCGAAAAGGTGATCAACCTGCTGAAGGAGCAGACCCAGAAGGGAAAACTGATCATTGTGAACATCCATCAGCCATCAAGTGATGTCTATAAGCTGTTCGATCGCCTCTGGCTGCTTGACAAAGGCGGTTATCCTGTCTTCGACGGTAACCCCATTGATGCCATTACCTACTTTAAGACAGCAGCTGACTATGCGGATGCCGACACCAGTGCTTGTCCCACCTGTGGTAATGTGAACCCGGAGATCGTGCTGAATATCATCGATGAAAAGGCACTTAACAACAACGGCGAGATCTCTGATGAGCGCAAGATGAGTCCACAGGAGTGGCACGAGCTCTATCTGAAGAACAGACCCGAGTTGCCAACCCCGGAGATCAAGGATGTGCCGCATTCAGACCAGAAGAAGCCTAATGCGTTCAAGCAGTTCCTGATTTTCTTGCGTCGTAACTTCCGTACCAAGATTACCAATGTGCAATACCTGTGTATCACCCTGCTTGAAGCACCGCTGCTGGCAGTGGTATGTGCCCTGCTGACACGCTATGCTCCACCCGAAGGTTACACCGTGATGGACAACAAGAATCTGGTGAGCTATTTCTTCATGGCTGTCATCGTGGCTACCTTTATCGGTATGAGTGGCAGTGCAGAGGAGATTATCAAGGATCGTGCGTTGCTGAAACGTGAGAGTTTCCTGAACCTGTCATACGGCAGTTATATCTCTTCGAAGATTGTCTATATGGCAGGCGTATCACTGCTGCAGACCTTGCTGTTTATCCTCATCGGTAACTATATCATGGGACTTCACGGCTTGTTCCTCACGTGGTGGATCATCCTCTTCGTCACAGCACTCCTGTCGAGCCTGATGGGTCTGTTGCTCTCGCAGTGTCTGAACTCTGTGGTAGCCATCTATATTACCATTCCTATCCTGCTGATCCCACAGATCCTGCTTTGCGGACTGGTTGTGAGCTTCTCCGACCTGGCACCAAAGAGCACCACAGGCAATGTGCCCCTGATTGGTGAGATCATCCCCACCCGCTGGGCTTACGAGGCTTTGGCTGTTACCTCATACTCGGATAATATCTATGAGGCACCGTTCTTCGAGACGGATAAGAAGAAATATGAGACCCAGTTCTATAACTTCGGATACGTCAACGAGTTGCAGTCACAACTGGAGACCATGAAGAATGAAGAGAAGCAGGGCGAGGAAGTAAAGCCCATCCACATGCAGACCATCCGCATCAACCTGCCTCTCGTTACCGCTTTTTGTGGTATGGAGCCCTACAAGGGCGATTACAGCTACCCGTCGCTTCGCAAGTATCTGAAGGATGCAGAGAAGATTCTGGTAGATCGCAGTAATGCCATTTCCATCAAGGCCGACAAGCAGATTTCTGCTATGGTACGTGAGATGGGTAAGGATGCCGTATTGGAGTTGAAACGCGACAACTATAACATCAAGCTTGAGGATTGTGTGGTTGGTGCAGACCAGAGAAACATGCTGGAGGTGATCGACGGATACATCGTGCCTCGCATGCAGACCATCTTCCTCACCCCGCAAAGCACGTGTGGACGTGCACCTTTCTATAGTAGCGTGAAGATTCTGGGCACCTGGCAGATTAAGACGCTTTGGTTCAACATATCCGTCTTGTTGCTGATGGGATTCATACTCTCTATCTTCCTCTTCACCGACTGGCCAGGAAAGATTATCAGAAAGTAGAAATATTATTTAATTCATTTATTAATAACTATCAATTCAAAAAAACAATGAAAAAGTTATCAATTCTCGCTGTAGCATTCGCAGCAATCGCATTTGCAGCTTGCGGAAACAAAACTGCAAAAAACGCTGAGACAGAAGATTCAGCAGTTAAGAGTTTCGAACAGGAGCAGATTGAGGCAAGCATCAAGATGCATGTTGACAGTCTGGCAAGTGAAATCGGTAAGATGAAGCAGCTCCCATTCCTGCAGAGTGACAATGAAGGTTCTTTCAAGCTGACAAAGGAAGAGAAGCAGGTTAAGCCCGACTATCTGCTGAATCCTTCTGTAGCAGAGGAAGCTACCACACTCGCAGAGAAATATCGCGTGATGGCAGCACTCGAGGTTGATAAGAGCATTGCCAAGCTTTACGAGATGCCTCTCGAGGATTACGAGAAGGCTATCACCAAGCTGGCTGCCGACATCAACGATCCTTCTTTCAAGGTTCTTGAGAACACCACCGCTGCTGAGACTCCTCAGGCTCTCTATGATGCCATGAACGAGAACAGCCGTATCAACTACTTCTGGCAGGTAGCCGCAGCTTCTCTCATCGAGCAGATGTACTGCGCCAGCAAGAACTCAGACAAGTTCCTCGCTGCTTTCGACGACGACGCTGCTGCCAACACCACCTTCCGTATCGTGCTGATCCTCGATGCTCTGAACCGTCTCTCTGAGTACGATCCCGACATCAAGCCCGTTGCTGAGGCACTTTCTACTCTCGACACCCTGAACGCTACTACCGTTAGCGAGCTGAAGTCTCAGCTGCAGGAGGCTAAGGAGCAGATCGACGCTGCCCGTAAGGCCCTCACCAAGTAAGCGGTTACACCTTATTAATAATATAGCCCCCGGAAGTGATCAACTTTCGGGGGTTATTTGATGATAGCATACCAACTGGTTCTCGCCGTCTCTGATGGTCTTTTCCACCACCGCCTCCTCAGGTATCTGCGGTGCTCTTGTGCCGTCGCCAACCGTCATACCTAAGTTTGTCTCCACACGAAGCTCATCCCAAAGTCCCTTGTCAAGGAACGACTGTAAGGTCTTGGCGCCACCTTCCACTATCAACGACTGTATCTGGTGGGCATACAGACTCTCCAGGTTCAGGGGGTGCGAACGGTCAATCACCAGCCGTTTCGGATTGGAGCCATTCCACTCACGCACTGTCAACTGAGGGTGATCTCGCTCTTCCGTCACGCGCCCCACAAGGATAGCATCCTCCTCTGCCCTCAGCTTATGTGATAACATCTTCGTAAAGTCGTTGGATATCTGGACAGGCTTGAAATGGTCATCGATAAAGCCATTAGCCGTCTGAGCCCACTTCAGGATGATATAGGGGCGCTGCTCACGATGGAACGTAAAGAAACGGCGGTTCAGAGCCTCACATTCCTTCTCAAGCACACCCACTTCCACCTCAATACCAGCCTCACGCAACTTACGGATACCTCGTCCCCGAACCTCAGCAAAGGGATCTACACAGCCCACAACGGCACGCTTCACACCTTTCTTGATAATCAGGTCGGCACAAGGCGGTGTCTTGCCATAGTGAGAACAGGGTTCCAGACTCACGTAGATCGTAGCCTCAGCCAGCAACGGCTCATCCTCAGGCTTCACCGAGGCAAAGGCATTCACTTCTGCGTGCCCTTCACCACAGCGCACATGATACCCCTCGCCGATAATCCTGCCGTCAGAAGATACTATCACTGCCCCAACCATCGGGTTGGGCTTGGCATTCTGCTGACCATTCCGAGCCAGCTGCAGACAGCGCCGCATATATTTTTCGTCATCTATCATCACTTTTTTACCGTTTTACTTTCTTACTTTTTCACTTTTTTACCCTTTTACTTTCTTACCTTTTTACTTTTTTGTATCTTTGCATCCGCTATGACATACGAAACGCTCTGCCACAGACTGACCACATGCTATGATGCAGGTGAGGCTAAAGCCCTCGTCCGCTGGGTACTCGACGTGCGTTTCGGCATGTCACTGACAGACATTCTTTGCGGCAAAGTTACGCATTTATCCGCAGACGACCAAGCGGAACTGGAAAAAATCATGCAGCGACTCGAAAAAGGGGAACCCGTACAATATATAATAGGTGTAGCCGATTTCGCAGGCCGACAGTTCCAGGTAGCTCCAGGTGTGCTCATCCCCCGTCCTGAGACGGCAGAACTCTGTGAATGGATCATCAGCAGCGAGAAGGGAGACAAAAAGTGCCATCTGCTCGACATCGGCACTGGTAGCGGATGTATCGCCATCACCCTTGCGGCAGCGTTGCCTCAGGCACAAGTCGCCGCATGGGATATCTCCGCCGATGCCCTGCGTATCGCAGAAAGGAACGCCAAAGCCCTAGGTGTTCAGGTTACCTTCGAACAGCACGACATCCTCCACACTTCACTGCATGATGCTTACGATGTCATCGTCAGCAATCCCCCCTATATCAAACCGTCAGAGCGCGATGGAATGGCTAAGAATGTGCTCGACTATGAACCGCAGATAGCCCTCTTCGCACCTGACGACAATCCTATCATCTTCTACCAGAAGATTGCCGACTTTGCCTGGCAGAACCTCAACAATGAGGGACTCCTCTTCTTTGAACTCAACCCCTTGACGGCAGAGGCTGTTGGCGAGTACCTTCGCCAGCTCGGATTCTCTGATATTGAATGCCGCCAAGATGCGTTTGGCAAACTGCGATTCCTTAAAGCTAAGAAGATATGAAGAAAGAAATGACAGAACAAGAGGCCTTCCTGCAACTGGCAGCCCTCTGTGCCCAGGCAGAGCACTGCGAACAGGAGATGCGCGACAAACTCAAGCGCTGGGGTATCGATGAATCCGCACAAGATCGCATCATCCAGCGGCTTATCCGTGAACGTTATATCGACAACGAACGTTACGCCAGAGCCTTTGTGAAAGACAAGATACGCTATAACAAATGGGGCAGGCGCAAGGTGCAGCAGGCCCTCTGGATGAAGCGGATCGACAAAGACATCCAGCAACGGGTACTCGATGAGATCGATGAAAAAGAGTATCTTGACGTGCTCCGCCCTCTCCTCCGCCAGAAGCGGAAGACCACAAAAGCCGAAAGTGACTACGAACTGAACCAGAAACTCGTGCGCTTTGCCTTGGGACGTGGGTTCACCTTCGATATCATCCGCCAATGCCTCGATGTCGATGAGGAGATGGAAGAATACGATGAAACCGATTAGTTTCTGGCGTCGTCTGCTCGATCTGATTGCCCCACGCCTTTGTGTGGTCTGTGGTCATCGGCTCACGGTGACGGAAGAGACCATCTGCTCGACATGCAACCTCCATCTGCCTCGCACAGACTTCCATCGCAATGCCTATGATAACGAGATGGCTAAATTATTTTGGCATCAGATTCCTATCGAGCGCGCCACCGCCTTCTTCTACTATGAGCCCCATGCCCAAACCGCCAATATCATCTACGAACTGAAATACAAAAACCGCCCTGAGATCGGCAGTATCGTGGGGCGCATGCTGGCAAAAGAGATCCAGTCCTCAGGATTCTTCGATGAAATCGACGGAATCGTACCTGTTCCCCTTGCCAAGAAGCGCCAACGCCAGCGCGGTTACAACCAGAGTGAGGAGATAGCCCGGGGTGTCAGTGAGATCACGGGACTTCCTATTTATAAGAAGGTGGTGAGGCGCAACAGCTTCAAGGGTTCTCAGACCAACAAGGGCCGTTGGGATCGCCAGGAGAATGTAGAACATGTCTTCGAACTCATCGATGCAGAAGCCGTCAGCAACAAACATCTGCTCCTCATCGATGATGTCGTCACCACAGGTGCCACCTGTATCGCCTGTGCTAAAGAACTCTGTAAGGCTGGTGGTGTCCGTATCAGCATCCTCTCACTTGGTCTCGCCAAGAGCTGACAAATGTGAGAAAGGGGGGTTGATAGTGGCACCAGCACCGTTGCGGGGGGCCTTCAGAACAGATTCCACCTGATTGGAATCGAAGGCATCATAGTTATAAGAAGGCACGAACTGTCCCCTGTCGCCTTGTGACAACTCCACGTCATCTATTCCCAGACAATCCACAACCTTAATGTTGAAATCCTTATCGCCACGCCAATCTTTCAAAGCGTTCTGCTTTGCCTTTTCTGACGTGAAGGCACATTTCTCCACATAGATATTGGAATAGACGCCATAACCTATGCAATAATTATAGTCATTACCGTCATAAAGGCAGTTGACCACATGTACTTTTCCAAAGCGGACACGCGGACAGCGCTCCACACATCCCTCTCCCCACCAGCAGCAGATAAATGTGCAGTTGAGGTTCCCTTCATCTAAGTCGGCTGTGTTGTTGCTGTTGCCTATCAGGTTGCAGTTACGGTGGTCACTGCTTCCGCCACTGCCTCCCTCCAATGGTTCAATGAGGTAATGGAATCGCGTCCAACTGACGCAGATACTGTCAGAGCCTTCCACGATGTCGAAATTGCCGTCGATGCCATCCTGTATGTCACAATGGTCCACCCACACGTTCTTTGCGCCAACCAAGCTGATATTATCGCTGTAGTTGGCATCAATATCGTAGGCTCCTGGGCCGCACAGGGTCAGGTTGCGGATAATGACATTCCTACTGCCATTCAGCAGGAAGATACCGGCATTCTCATTGCGGTTGAGGTTACTGATGGTGGCTCCTGAGAGACCGAGAATCGTCTTGTTGGAACCTACGGAAAGCATCTTGTCGAGCGTGATGCTGCCCTCCACATACACGGTAGCGGGATCGGTGCCGCTCACTGCTGCCGCCAGTTGATCGGCGGTGGTTACCAAGATGATGTTCTGGCCGTTGCCACCAGTTGTGTTTTCTCCGAAACCTATTGGCTTGAGACTGTCGTAGGTCGATGGGAGGGCGGGATCCTCTGTCGGATTATCGTCATTCGAACAAGAAGAGAGTGAAAAAGACACAGCAAGCAGGATGCCTGCAAACAATAGATTATAGTGTTGATGATTGTGGTTAATAAACATACGCATAACATTTAAATTAGTAATTAATGACAAAGGTACAAAAAATATTTGATTGAAAAAAGAAAAGTGATAAAATAAATATGAATACTCAAATAATTTGCTTATCTTTGCAGCAAAATCATATTAATAGAAGGGGAAAAATGACAAACAAAGTATTTTTTCTTATTTTGGCAGTAACAGGACTTGGCTGGAGTAACACGGTAACCTCTCAGACCACTGCAGGCGAACCATGTACGTTTACGGAGGGAGTGAGATATTCTCAACTGGTTATCAACTCACGCATAAACGACTTTAAGGCCAATCAATCTGATGCAGGCTTCGGCGTGTTCGACAGTCAAGGCAATCTTATCGCTGAGCCCAACTATTCCATGAAGAATCTTGACTATGTGCCAGGACTGGTAGCAAAAGCCATCATTGAGGCAGTGTATTATTATAAGGACAATAGCATGGTGGACGTAAGACCGTGGTATTATGCCATTCAATATTATGCAAATACATACGATATCGCCCAAGACGGAAAAGAAGGCAAGTGCTTTGACGACATTAACGCCGTGAAACTCTACTTCAAGTTACAGGAAATGGCAGGAAACAAGACTTTTGCCGAAAGTCCCTATTTCACGAACGACGAAACCGTCTCTACGGCAAAAAAACGTTTCGCCGATGCCCTCACCTCCATCGCTATTGCCAATACCGACTATGTCATTAAAGAAAGTACGCTGGCAGGTGCAGCCGGTGGCTGGTGGCACAAGTCGTTCTACACAGACCAGATGTGGTGTGACGGGCAATATATGGGACCGGCTCTCTTGGCACAAATGGCAAACGAATACACGGACTATGCCGCCATCAGTGACAACGACTGGGATCTGATTACCAAACAGTTCACTATCTCATGGCATTACCTATGGAACGATGAGGTGAAACTTCTCTACCATGCTTTCACTGCCGATCCTGCAGGAGAGGCAGCGAAAATATGGGTGGGCATCTCTGCCGAACCGGGGGCTGAGGTTTATCATTCTGCCGAATATTGGGGACGTGCCACAGGCTGGTACTTCCTGGCACTTGTCGATGTCCTGGAACAGATGGTGAAGGCAGGACTGACGGCAACTGAGAACTTCCAAACTTTATACGGCTATCTTCAACAACTGGCAGCAGGCATTGCCGCTAAACAAGATGTCAAGACAGGTTGCTGGTATCAGTTGCTGAATTATGACGACACCTACGTCGCTACAGACTATAACAGCGACTTCTGTTACACCTCGTCGCCAGTGGCCAACTATCTGGAGTCATCATGTACGGCGATTTTTATTGCTTCCTACCTCAAGGGAATGCGCCTTGGGCTTTTTGATGCCGACTATACCGACCTGGCCAAGAAAGCCTATCGTGGCTTTGTCGAGAATTTCATGGTGGCTGACGGCATGGGCGGTGTCCACTTGGTAAGATGCAGTAAGTCGGCAGGACTTGCAGGCTTCGCATTCCGTGACGGTTCTGCCAACTATTATCTCATGGGTAAAGATACCGAACCCACCTCTACTTCAGGCAGCAACTTCTATACCGAGGGCAAGGTATTGGGAGGCTTCATCATGGCAGCTACTGAATATGAACGTCTGGGAGACACAGAAACGGGCATCGTTCCTGTCAGGAAGCAGAATGCTACCACCTCTTACTATTCTCTCTCTGGCACCAAACTCAGTCAGCCATCCCGACGTGGCATCTATATCAAGGGAGGAAAGAAGTATCTTCCAACTAAAGAATAGGGCTCAAGAAAGTAAATAAATCCGCTTTCTCTTCGCTAAATAGAATTTTTGCACTATCTTTGGCTTCGCCGAAGGTACTCACGTTCGGATTTTCTCAAATTAATTTGGAAAATCGCTCACTTATTCGTACCTTTGCACCCAAATCAACGTTGAATTTATGGAAATCAAGAATCAATTTGCCAGAAAACTGATGGACATTCAGGCCATCAAGTTACAGCCTAATGACCCGTTTACATGGGCCTCGGGCTGGAAGTCACCCATTTATACCGACAATCGTAAGACATTGTCGTTTCCTCAGGTGCGCTCGTTTGTCAAACTTGAACTCTGCCATGTCATCCAGGAGAATTTCCCTGAGGCTGAGGCAGTGGCAGGTGTGGCTACTGGTGCTATTGCCCAGGGTGCGTTAGTTGCAGAGGAACTGGGACTTCCCTATAGCTATGTCCGTCCGAAGCCAAAAGACCATGGTATGGGTAATCAGGTGGAAGGTGAGATCAAGAAGGGTGCAAAGGTCATCGTTGTCGAAGACCTGATTTCTACTGGCGGTTCGTCGCTGAAGGCAGTAGCCGCTCTGCGCGAATATGGTGTCGAGGTGATTGGTATGGTGGCTTCGTTTACCTATGGTTTCCCTGTAGCTGAGGAGGCTTTCAAGGAGGCTGGTGTTAAACTCATCACCCTGAGCAACTACGAGGCTGTGATCGAGGAAGCAGCCAAGACAGGCTATATCAAGGAGGAAGACAAGGCAGTACTCGCCGAATGGCGCAAGAGCCCCGAAACCTGGCAAAAATAATATTCAGACATAAGAACAGAAGAACAAAAAAGGTGCGCATGTAAATGATGTACTTATGTTCTTCTGTCTAAAAGAATTAGATAAATATGGGATTATTCAGTAGTGAATCAAAGTTCGAGAGTAGCGTTAAGCTGGTGCCCTATCCGCAGCAGGCAGTCTATAATAATATCAGCGACCTGACAAACCTCGAGAAGGTGCGCGACCGTGTGCCAGAGGATAAAATCAACGACTTCAGCTTCGATCAGGACACGGTGAGTCTCAACGTGGCACCTGTAGGCCAGCTGAAGCTCCGCATCTGTGAGCGTGAGGAACCGAAGTGCGTGAAGTTCGAGACGGTAGAGTCGCCCGTTCCCTTCTATGTGTGGGTACAGGTGCTGCCTGTGGATGAGAACAATGCCAAGATGAAGGTGACGGTGAAGGCAGAGCTGCCCCCGTTTATTAAGAGTATGGTTGAAAAGCCCTTGCAGGACGGTGTGGAGCAGATTGCCAACGCCCTTGCGCAGGTGCCTTATGTGTAAAGGTAAAAAGGTAAAAAGGTAAAAGGGTAAAAAGGGTAAAAAGGTAAGAAGGTAAGATGAAACTCTGGGAAAAGAATTTTGAGGTAAATAAGGAGATAGAGCGCTTCACGGTGGGACGAGACCGTGAGATGGACCTCTATCTGGCTAAATACGACGTGCTGGGCTCGATGGCCCACATCACGATGTTGGAGAGTATCGGCCTGTTGGAGAAAGATGAGCTCTCACAGTTGCTGGCAGAGCTTAAGAACATCTACCAGCTGGCAGAGCGCGGTGAGTTCGTGATTGAGGAAGGTGTGGAGGATGTCCACTCTCAGGTGGAGATGATCCTCACCCGTCGTCTGGGCGATATGGGTAAGAAGATCCATTCCGGTCGCAGCCGCAACGATCAGGTGCTGGTAGATCTGAAGCTCTTCACCCGTCATGAGCTGAAGGAGATTGCCGACGGCGTAAAGATCCTCTTCGACGAACTGATCCAGAAGAGCAACCAGTACAAGGATGTGCTCATGCCCGGTTACACCCATCTGCAGATAGCCATGCCCTCCAGCTTCGGACTCTGGTTCGGTGCCTATGCCGAGAGCCTCACCGACGATATGCTGTTCCTGCAGGCTGCCTATAAGATGACCAACCGCAATCCCTTAGGATCGGCAGCAGGCTATGGCTCTTCCTTCCCCCTCAACCGCACGATGACCACAGAGCTGTTGGGCTTCGACTCGATGGACTATAACGTGGTGTATGCCCAGATGGGACGCGGCAAGATGGAGCGCAACGTGGGCTTCGCCATTGCCACCATCGCCGGCACACTGGCAAAGCTGGCTTTCGATGCCTGCCTGTTCAACTCCCAGAACTTCTCCTTCGTGAAGCTCCCCAAGGAGTGCACCACCGGTTCGAGCATCATGCCGCATAAGAAGAACCCCGACGTCTTCGAGCTGATCCGTGCCAAGTCCAACAAGCTCCAGTCGCTGCCCCAGCAGGTGATGCTCATCATGAACAACCTGCCCTGCGGCTACTTCCGCGACCTGCAGATCATCAAAGAGGTGTTCCTGCCAGCCTTCGACGAGCTGAAGGACTGTCTGCAGATGACGGCCTACATTATTAATAAGATAGAGGTCAACGAGCATATCCTCGACAACCCGATGTACGACCCGATGTTCAGTGTCGAGGAGGTGAACCGCCTCGCTGCTAGCGGCATGCCCTTCCGCGATGCCTATAAGAAGGTGGGACTCGACATCGAGGCAGGCCAGTTCCGTGCCAGCCACGACATCCATCACACCCACGAAGGCTCCATCGGCAACCTCTGTAACGATCAGATCAGTCAGCTGATGCAGCAGACCCTCGACGGTTTCAATTTCGAGCGTATGACTGAGGCAGAACGTAAACTCTTAGGCAGATGAAGAAAGTTCTTTTACCCTTTTACCTTTTCACCCTTTTACTGTTATCGGCCTGCAACGCCAACGACAGTATCAGCCGTGAGAACCGTTGCAGTTTCATCTTCGACACCACCCTTCATCCCCTGCCCTGCCATCTCACGGGCATCCTGGGCAACAGCGGGCATTTCTGCAAGGTAGAGACCTATGTCGACAACCAAGGCATCCGCCATCTGAAGACCATCCGCAACTACGACGGCGCCACCGATGATGTCGCACTCACCACAGCCCGCGAGGCACAGTTCAACTACTACCTCGGCGCCAACGACTGCATCATCATCGGCACCAGCACCTACGACTTCACCCTTCAGGCCTACGACGGACAGTGCCCCAACTGCCTCTCTGAGTTCGGTGGCTACAGCTATCCCCTCACCTGGCAGAACAACGGGCAGCAGCTGCATTGCACCAAGTGCAACCGCAACTACGATGTCAACAACGGTGTGGTCACCGATGGCGCCTCAGGCCGACAGCTCCTCAGGTATATCGCAGCCTTGCAGGATGGTAACCTTATCGCCAGGAACTAAGCCAAAAATCTAAAAATTGTGTAAAATATTTGGCTTTTCCAATAATTAGCCTTACCTTTGCAGCCGTGATTTAAAAAATTGCGCCAGTTTAAAGGTGAGCCGTGATGGTGGAATTGGTAGACACGAGGGACTTAAAATCCCTTGACCAGAAATGGTTGTGCGGGTTCGAGTCCCGCTCGCGGCACTAATACTATAACACTTCATTGATATGCAGAAAAAAAAGCTCCTTCTACTGACTGTAGTCTCTACGATGCTCTCCACTTCATGCTCGAAGTTGGGTCCCCTCTCAGCAGACCAGTTCACAGTGACTCCCAATCCGCTGGAGACCAAAGGTGGTATCGTTCCCGCAACCATCAACGGCCATTTCCCCGAAAAGTATATGAACAAGAAGGCGGTGGTGACCGTCATCCCCGAGTTACGCTATACCAATGGTGAACGCGTGAAGGGAGCCACAGCCACCTTCCAGGGCGAGAATGTGGCAGCCAACAACCAGACCATCGCCTACAGCACCGGTGGCAACTACACGCTGAACACCGACTTCGCCTATGCCGACTGCAACCAGGCAGACCTCTATATCACCTTCGATGCCCGTCTGGGCTCCAAACAAGTCACCATCCCCGAGGTGAAGGTAGCCCGTGGCGTCATAGCCACCTCCGAGCTCTATCGCCGCACGGTGACCACCGCCCAGGCAGCCCTGTCACCCGATGCCTACCAGCGCATCACCCAGAAGAAGCAGGAGGCCAACATCAAGTTCCTCATCCAGCAGGCCAACCTGCGCAAGAGCGAGCTGAAGAACAACTCCGTCAAGGAGTTCATCAGGATGCTCAAGCAGATCAACGCCGACCAGGAAGGTCTGCGCCTGCAGAATGTGGAAGTGTCGGCATACACCTCACCCGATGGCGGCTTCAGCATCAACGACAAGCTGGCCAACGAGCGTCAGAAGGTGTCAGAGCAGTATGTCAACCAGGAGCTGAAGCGACTCAAGATCGACACCAATGTCGATGCCAGATACACCGCCCAGGACTGGGACGGCTTCCAGGAGCTGGTCAAGGCCAGCAACATCCAGGATAAAGACATCATCCTGCGCGTGCTGTCGATGTACAAGGATCCCCAGGAGCGCGAACAGCAGATCAAGAACATCTCCTCCGCCTTCCGTGAGCTCGCCGACGGCATCCTGCCAGAGCTGCGCCGCTCACGCCTCATCCTCAACTACGAGGTCATCGGTCGCAGCGACCAGCAGATCCTCGACCAGATCAAGGCCGACCCCAAGAAGCTCAGCATCGAGGAGCTGCTCTATGCCGCCACCCTCAAGGCCACACCCGCAGAGCAGGAGACCATCTACCAGCTCGCTACCACCGTCTATCCCAACGACCCACGTGCCTACAACAACATGGCCACCATCGCCTATGCCCGTGGCGACTACGACACAGCCAAGAACCTCTTGGCACAGGCCCTGCGCATCAACGCCCAGCTGCCCGAGGCAAAGGCCAACCAGGCACTGCTCGCCCTGCAAAGCGGCGACGTGAAGACCGCCGACCTCTATATCGCCTCAGCCACCGGTGCCAACGGCCTGTCAGAAGTGATGGGCAACCTCAATCTCGCCAAGGGCAACTTCCCACAGGCAGAGCAAGACTTCGGCAGCAGCATCTCCAACAGCGCTGCGCTGGCACAGATCCTCAACAAGCACTATGCCGCCGCAGAGGCCACCCTCAGGCAGATCCGCCAGGCCGATGCCGTCACCCACTATCTCAGAGCCATCGTCTATACCCATCTGGGCAACACCGCCGATGTCAGAGAGGCGTTGAGCAAGGCCACGAGCCAGGATGAGCAATTGGCCAGATATGCCGAACACGATCTGGAGCTAAGCCGATAATACGATGAAGCAGGCATTAGGTGTTCTGACAATGCTCCTGGGCATGTTGCTCCTCACGGGCTGCGGAGAGAAGCGCAAGACCTTCCTTCTGGAGGGAACCTTCAAGGGCTTCAACCAGGGCGAGCTATACATCTGTGGCATCGATGGCAATTTCCCCATCGACACCGTCGCCGTTGTCAAGAGCCAGTTCCATTACGAAGTGGCGCTCGACGAGCCCACCGCCTTCATCATCATCTTCCCCAACTACTCCGAGGTACCCGTCTATGGCGCGAAGGGAACAGAAGTCACCATCGAGGGCGACGTGTCCCACCTGCGTGAGATCGAGGTAGAAGGCACCAAGGAGAACGAGGTGCTGACAGCCTACCGCAAGAAGACCAGTCAGCAGACCCCGCCCGAGGTAGCCCTCACCACCGAGCAGTTCATCAAGGATAACCCCACCTCGCCCTTCGCCACCTATCTCATCCGTAAGGTCTTCATCCAGTCGCCCCAGCCCGACTACAAACGAGCCACCGAGCTCATGGCCCTTGTCGTCAAGTCCGACCACGATGCCTCAGAGGCGATGAAGGCCCAGATGAAACTCATGGATGGCCTGAGCTATCTGAAGGATGGCAGCCGCCTGCCCTCGTTCACCGCCATCGACATCAACGGCGAGACCGTCCAGTCATCCGCCCTGAATGCCAAGGTCAATGTCATCACCGTGTGGAACCTCACCAATTTCGAAGGACATGGCATCCTGCGCCAGCTGCAGGAGCGCCAGAAGCGAGTTGGCGAAAAGAACCTGAAGGTACTCACCGTCTGCCTGGAGGCAGATGTCAAGGCCTGCCGGAAGCACCTGGAGAGAGACTCCATCACCTGGAGCACCATCTGCGACGGACGCCTCTGGGAGTCGCCCATCCTCAGCCGCACCGGCCTCTCCTACATCCCCGACAACATCCTGATCGACGACAAAGGCAAGATCATCGCCCACTCATTATCACAGAATGAGCTGATAAAAAAGATAGACAAGCTCCTGCCGAAACAAGAAGAACCATAAAATAGAAACTTAATTAAACTGTTAAACCCTGATACTATGTTGATAAAAACTTTTTGTGCCGAAGTAATGGGCTTAGAGGCAACCACCATTACCATCGAAGTGAGTCTGACAAGAGGTGTGATGTTCCACTTGTCAGGATTAGCTGATACAGCTGTCAAAGAGAGTTATGACCGTATCCGTGCTGCCATCCAAAACGTAGGTTTCAAGCTATCGCCTGCAGATATGACAATCAACCTCAGTCCCGCTGACATCCGGAAGGAAGGCAGTGGTTATGACCTGTCGTTAGCCATCGGCATATTAGCAGCTCACGGGAAAGTGAGCGACAACATGCTACATGACTATATGCTGATAGGTGAACTCGGTCTTGACGGACAACTGAAACCCGTCAGTGGCGTGCTTTCAGTAGCCATCCGGGCTAAGAAGGAGAACTTCAAGGGACTGATAGTACCTCAAGAGAACGCAAGAGAAGCTGCTGTAGTTGACGGACTCGATGTCTATGGCATCAATAGTCTGGCACATGTCATCAGTTTCTTCAATGGAAACGAATCATTTGAGTCAACAATAGTTGATACTAAAAAGGAATTCTATACACGGCAATATACCTGTGACCTCGACTTTGCTGACGTGAAAGGTCAGGAGAGTGTAAAACGTGCCCTCGAAGTGGCAGCAGCTGGTGGACATAATGCCATTCTCATCGGACCTCCAGGAAGCGGAAAGTCAATGATGGCCAAGCGCCTACCAAGCATCTTGCCACCCCTCTCTTTATCAGAGAGCTTAGAAACTACCCAAATACATTCTGTGGCAGGAAAACTTAGCAATGGTACATCACTAATAACCCAACGCCCCTTCCGCAGTCCGCATCACACGGTGTCACAAGTGGCGATGACAGGTGGTGGCAACAGAGCCCTTCCTGGTGAAGTCAGTATGGCGCATAATGGCGTACTCTTCCTCGATGAGTTACCTGAGTTCAACAAGAGCACACTCGAAGTGTTAAGACAGCCTCTTGAAGACCATCATATCACTATCTCTCGTGCCAGATATACAGTGGAATATCCCTGTTCATTTATGTTTGTAGCTTCGATGAACCCTTGCCCTTGTGGCTACTATGG
Organism: uncultured Prevotella sp.; assembly: GCA_946405145.1. Lineage (GTDB taxonomy): Bacteria > Bacteroidota > Bacteroidia > Bacteroidales > Bacteroidaceae > Prevotella. The sequence continues at coordinate 100,694 of CAMJGE010000006.1, read as the reverse complement.
CGACCCTACCCATCACTGTGTCTGTACACCAGGACAGATTCAACGTTATATGAACAAGATTTCTGGCCCTTTAATGGATCGTATAGACATACACTGTGAAGTGACAGTTGTACCTTTCAAGCAACTCGCCCAGATGCAGCCTGGTGAGCCAAGCCGTGTCATCAGAGAGCGTGTCATCAAAGCCCGTCAGATACAAGAGGAAAGATTCAGCACCTCATCTATTCATTGTAACGCCCAGATGACAGAACGGATGATCCATCAGTTTGCCGAGCCTGATGCGACTTCATTAGACATGCTTCGTATGGCTATGGAACGGCTTAGCCTGTCAGCCCGTGCCTATAGCCGTATCCTGAAAGTGGCCCGCACCATCGCCGATCTGGAAGACAGCGAGAGGGTGGAGTGTCACCATATTGCGGAAGCCATCGGCTACCGCAATATGGATCGGGGTGACTGGGCTGAGCGTGGGGGATGAAGGGGCTACTCTTTCTTGTCTTTGTCCTTCTTCTTAAAGAGGCGCTTGAAGAAGCCTTCCTTCTTGGGCTTTTCGGATGTTTCCTCGCCCTTGTCGGCGGAGGCTTTCTTCTTGTCGGCTTCCTTCTTCTTTGAGGCTTCCTTCTTGTCGTCGGCCTTCTTATCGTCGGCCTTATCGTCGGAACCACCGAACCAGCTCTTAAAGACATTGCCGAGCTTCAGCTTGACCTTCGGCTTGATCTTGACACTGCTCTTGTTGTCGAGGTCGGACACCACGAAGTTGCAATCCCACTCCAGTGCCTTCTGGGAGTGATTGATGCTGCCTTCTGCCTGGGCTCCGTTGCTGACAATCTCGACTTTCATGTTCTTCAGGCGGAAGCCATCATAGCCCGCCTCATAGATGGTGGCGTGTACCTCTCCGATAGGCAGCTTGCCGCCACCGTTCTTCTTACGGATCATCGCCGTGCGCTGCTTGTGGATATCTACCTCGAAGCTTGCATTGGCGCCTACATCCTCGAGCTTCGGCACTTGTACGACCTTATCCAGACGGAGCCGCCTGGAGTCAACATGGCCCGTGATGTATTTCGTGAGCTCATTGATCATGAAGTCGAAGCGCAGGTTGCCGACATTCGACGTGACGAGGCCCTTGAAGATCTCTTTCTTCCAGAGCACGGACATATCGCCTGTGAAATGGATCGTTCCCAGGGCATTGAGCTGGTTGAGCATCAGCTTTTTGCCGGTGAACTGGTTGATGACATCGATGGCCACGCCCTGCTGGGCTTTCATATCCTTCACATGGAAGCCGACATCGAGCAGCTCTTTCTCCTTGAGATGGAGGATGCGGCCTTCGGCAGCGATGAGCAACCGCTTGTCGGGGGTGAAGACATGGACATCCTTGAAGTAGAGGGTGGTGTCGGTGCCGCTGAAGAGCACGTCGAGCTCGAGGGGCATGGTGAAGTTACGCAGCACAGGGGCGAAGGGTCGTGAGATGTCGCGCAGCTGGGTGCGCCCCTTGATGCGGGAGGTCTGGAAGGAGAACTTACGCCCCTGCTTCTTGCTGGGCAGCACGACGGTGGCACTGTCGAACTTCAGCACGGTGGTCTCCTGCTGCACCATGATATGGCGGAGGTTGATCCTGTCTTTCAGGATGCCGGCGGCGAAATGTACTTCCTTGAGGTTGAAGCCGGTGACGGAGTCTCTGGCTACCATGTGGTTGACGACGGCATTGATGGAGTCGTCGGAGATATAATCGACGGTGAGGTCCATCTGGGCCGTGATGTCGAGGTGGCCCACATCGAAGAAGCCGCGCTTGGGTCGGGTGGCGTTCTTACGGGGCTTATGGTTGTCGGAGGTGAAGCGGAGATCACCAATCTTGAAATGGTGGATGGTCTTCTCCTCGTCATAGTCGATGGTGCCGATCTTGAAGGTGAGTGTCTGAGGTCCCTTCTTCTTCACGATGCCCCACTGGCCCTGCAGGTTCTCGAGCTTGCCGGTATGCTTGCCAAAGAGGGTCTTCTTATAGCTGATGCCCTGAAGGCTGACCTTGTTGGTGTCGTTGAAGGTGAGGCCGATATCCTTCAGCGACAGGTGGTCGATGTCGAAGGTCATGTTTGACTTCTTCTTAGGCTCCTTGGGCTTGTTGACCTTCTTCTGCTTGGGATCTTTCTTGAAGGCATCGACGATGAACTGGTAGTTGGCGGGGCCATCCTTGGGCTTGTAGAGGCGAGCCTTGACGCCTTCGAGCAATACCTCTTCGACTTCGAGCTTGTTGGTGATCAGCTTCATCAGGTCGATATTCACGTAGAGGCGATCGAGCTCAAGCATCTTACGGTGTTCCTGATCTTCTACCTCCAACCCTTCTAACTTGAACTTACGGGTGAACATGTTCACACTGAGGTGGTCGAGTTTGACACGGGTATCCAGCGTCAGCTCCAGCTGCTCAACGGCATAGTTGGCGAGCTTCTCCTGCACCGACTCGGTGTTCAGCGTGATGGTGGCTGCTGTGAGAAGGATCACTACGAACACCACGATACCAGCGAGTATCTTTAACAGCAATTTGATTATCTTTTTCATCTTGTGTGGGGTTTTTAATTACTATTTGGCTGCAAATATAAACAAAATAATCGGTTCATCGAAATTTTTTTGTATCTTTGTCGCCAGATTCGACGATTAAGATAGAAATGGATAAGTCAACTGTCATCCAGCTGCTCGAGGAGCACAACATCAAACCTACCGCCAACCGCATCGTGGTGGTGGAGGCGCTGGCCAGCTCGATGCTGCCCCAGTCGCTGGCAGAACTGGAGCGCAGGATACAGACCATCGACAAGTCGAACATCTTCAGAGCCCTCACCCTGTTCCGTGAACAGCATCTGATACACGCGATAGAGGGCGGCAACGACGGTACACGCTATGAGCTGTGCCACAGTCACAGCCAGGACCACGACGACGACCAGCACCCGCACTTCTACTGTGAGGTGTGTCAGCAGACCTACTGTCTCGACGGAGTGGAGGTGCCGACGGTGGCTGTACCGCAGGGCTTCGAGATCCACTCCGTAAACTTCATGATTAAAGGCATATGCCCACACTGCCATTCAGAGTCATAGCCTTCGATGCCGACGACACCCTCTGGGACTGCCAGTCGCACTTCGAAGCCGTAGAGAATCATCTCTACCAGCTGATCGCGCCCTATTGTGAGGATCCCGCCCAGGAGCTCTTCCAGACGGAGTCGGGCAATATGGCTGACCTGGGCTATGGCTGCAAGGCTTTTACCATCTCTATCATCGAGACGGCGCTCCGTGTGGCAGGGGATCATCTGCCGGCAGACACTCTCGCCGAGCTGCTCAGTCACAGCAAGTCGCTGCTGCAGCTGCCTGCCACCCCACTGCCTGAGGTGGAGGAGACACTGCAGCGACTGCAGGCCTATCCCTACCGCCTCGCCGTGTTTACCAAGGGTGAGCTGCAGGATCAGGAGAACAAGCTGCACCGCAGCGGTCTGGGCAAGTACTTCAGTCATGTGGAGATCACGTCGGACAAGACGGAGGTGGAGTTCCAGCAGCTGTGCGAGCATCTGGGCATCCTGCCTAACGAGCTGCTGATGGTGGGTAACTCGCTGAAAAGCGATATTGCCCCTGCCCTGACCATCGGTGCCTGGGCGATCCATATCCCCTTCCACGTGACATGGCAGCTGGAGCATTTCGAGGATATCGAGCACGAACGGCTCCAGAAGATAGAACACTTCAGTGAAATCATCAAACTATTGAAATGAAATACATCTTTGAAACCCGCATGGAGGTGCGCGACTATGAGTGCGACATCGAGGGCATCGTGAACAATGCCAACTACCTGCACTATGCCGAGCACACCCGACACCTGTTCCTCAAGAGTCTGGGCGTGAGCTTTGCCAAGCTACACGAACAGGGCATCGACGCCGTGGTGCACAGTATGAAACTGCAGTATAAGGTGCCCCTGCGCTGCGACGACGAGTTTATCTCACGCCTCAACCTGAAGAAAGACCGCTTCAAGTATATGTTCTATCAGGACATCTACCGTGCCAGCGACGAGCAGCTCTGCTTCCGCGCTACCGTGGAACTGGTATGCCTGATCAACGGACAGCTGTGCAACAGTCCTGAATACGACGAGGCCTTCAAGGATTTTATCTGATGTCAACAAGCGTGCTCCGTGAGATCACACCACTCGGCGAGAACGACTTCATGTATGTTGCGGACCGCCATAAGAAGGAGTTCGACTATCCCATCCATCAGCATGAGATATTCGAACTTAACTTCGTGATGGGTGGTGCAGGCTGTCGCAGGGTGGTAGGCGACGCCAGTGAGGTGATCGGCGACTTGGACCTGGTGCTGATCACCAGTGCTGACCTGGAACATGTGTGGGAGCAGAACGGAGCACAGACGGCGGATATCCATGAGGTGACGGTGCAGTTCCACCTTGACTTCGAATCGCCGTCGTCGCCTTTCAGAACCAATCCCTTCCGTCCCATCTATCTGATGCTGGAAAAGGCGAAACGGGGGTTGGCTTTCCCGTCGGAGGCCATCATGATGGTTTCTCACCGGCTGCTGAACCTGTCGAAGATACAGGAGGGCTTTCTGGCTGTTCAGGAGTTCCTCTCCATCCTTTATGAGCTGTCGAAGTTTGATGGTGCCCGAGAGCTGGCCTCTTCTGCCTTTGCCAAGGTAGAGGTGGAGAGCGACTCGAAGCGTATCCTGAAAGTGAAGAGCTATATCGATGAGCATTACCGTGACGAGATGACACAGGAACAGCTGTCGGCTCTCGTCAGCATGTCGCCATCTGCCTTCAGTCGCTATTTCAAGTTGCGCACCGGCAAGAGCCTCTCGGAGTATATCATCGACATCCGTCTGGGGCATGCGGCTCGCAGACTGGTGGACACCACAGACAGCGTGAGTGAGATCTGCTGGACCACAGGCTTCAACACCCTCAGCAACTTCAACCGTCTGTTCCGTAAGCGCAAGGGCTGCAGCCCCAAGGAATTCCGTGAAAAATACCAAAAAACGAAGCTGATAGTCTGAAAAGGCGAAATTGTGTCAGTTTCGGTTACGATAATGTCATATCGCTGATTGGTTTCTTCGTACCTTTGCACCGTCAAAAAATCAATTAGCATTATGAACTATCAGGAAAAAGTACAGGCATTACGCCAGCGTCATGAGGCATTGCTTCAGCGCAAGAATCAAGTGATGGAGGGTGGTAACGGTATTTACGAGAAATACGTGTACCCCATTTTGACAGCAGAGCATACACCTCTGGAGTGGAAATACGACTTCAACGAGCAGGATAACCCCTTCCTGATGCAGCGTATCATGATGAATGCGGTGCTGAACGCAGGTGCCATCAAACTGGATGGACGGTATCTGCTGGTATGTCGTGTGGAGGGCGCTGACAGAAAGTCGTTCTTCGCCGTGGCAGAGTCGCCTAACGGCATCGACCAGTGGCGCTTCTGGGAGGAGCCTATCACCATGCCTGATACGGAGGATCCCGCCACCAACATCTACGATATGCGTGTCACCCAGCACGAGGACGGATGGATCTACGGCGTGTTCTGTGCAGAGCGCCACGACCCCTCACAGCCCGGTAACCTGAGTGCTGCTACCGCCACCGCCGGTATCGCCCGCACGAAGGACTTGAAGACCTGGGAGCGTCTGCCCGACCTGAAGACGAAGAGTCAGCAGCGTAACGTGGTGCTGCATCCGGAGTTCGTCAACGGGAAATATGCCCTCTATACCCGTCCGCAGGATGGTTTTATCGACACCGGTTCTGGTGGTGGCATCGGCTGGGCTTTGGTAGATGACATGACCCATGCCGAGGTGAAGGAAGAGAAGATCATCTATGAGCGCAAGTACCACACCATCACCGAGGTGAAGAACGGTGAGGGGCCTCATCCGCTGAAGACGGCGAAGGGCTGGCTGCATCTGGCACATGGTGTACGTGGCACCGCTGACGGTCTGCGCTATGTATTATATATGTATATGACTTCCCTGGAGGATCCCACGAAGGTGATTGCCAAGCCAGGCGGTTTCTTCCTGGTACCCGAAGGCTCCGAGTATATCGGTGATGTGATGAACGTGGCCTTTGCCAACGGATGGATCAAGGATGAGGACGGACGTGTGCTGATCTACTATGCCTCTGCAGATACCCGTCTGCATGTCGCCACCTCCAGTGTGGACCGTCTGGTGGACTACTGTATGAACACCCCTGAGGACGGACTGACAACCAGTGCCAGTGTGGAGACTATCAAGAAGCTGATAGCCAAGAATAGGAATCAGAAATAACCCCTCAACAACATAAGACCTATGAAACCCTATAAATTTCAGCCTTATCTGAAGACCACCATCTGGGGCGGTTATCAGATCGCACCTTTCAAAGGTATCTTTAATGCGCAGCCTAATGTGGGCGAGAGTTGGGAGATCAGCGGTGTACCGGGACATGAGAGCGTGGCTATCAATCGCGGACTTGTGAATGATGTGGATGAGGGTTTGACACTGGTAGAGCTGATCGATAAGTACAAGGAGCTGCTGGTGGGCAAGAAGATCTACAAGAAGTTCGGTAATCAGTTCCCCCTGCTGGTGAAGTTCATCGACTCCCGTCAGGACCTGTCCGTGCAGGTGCATCCCGACGATAAGTTGGCGATGGAGCGTCATGGCTGTGCGGGAAAGACGGAGATGTGGTATATCATCAAGAGCGATGTGGGTTCGAAGATCTATTCCGGTCTGAGAAAGAGCATCACGCCAGAGGAGTACGAACAGCTGGCAACGGCAGAGCCTCAGAACGGGCGCTCCCCGATGCAAGATGTGATTGCCACCCATGAGGCCCACGAGGGTGACCTCTATTTCCTGCCGGCAGGTCGTCTGCATGCCATCGGTGCCGGTAACTTCCTGGCAGAGATCCAGCAGACCAGCGATATCACCTATCGTGTGTATGACTTTGGACGAAAGGATGTGCATGGCAATCCGCGTGAACTGCATATCGAACAGGCGAAGGAAGCCATCGACTATCAGGTGTGGCCTGCCTACCGTACCTCGTATGACAGCACGAAACCCATCTCACAGCTCATCAACTGTCCTTACTTCGTGGTGCATCGGGTGGTGGTACAGGTGGCGCAGCAGATCGATTTCCACTGCGACTCGTTTGTCATTGTGGTCTGTCTTTGGGGAAAAGCCAACATCAACGGCATTGAGATCCGTCAGGGAGAGACCATCCTGGTACCTGCCAGTGAGAATATCCTCTATATCTTCGGTAACGCTACTTTCCTGACAGCTACGATGTAAAAAGTTGGAAAGGTAGGCCATCGCCTACCTTTCCATAATCTCCAGACACATGCGTCCGTTGTGATAAGGACATTTCCAGAAACCTGCCTTATCATCGACGGTGTTCAGTGAGCCGTCAGGATGACGACTCCAGTACCACTCACCATTCTCACGGTCTATCAGGTTGTCTTTGATATACTGCCAGCAACGGAGGGCCTTCTCAAGGGCTGCCTCATCATGGAAGTGCTGATAGATGTTATAGAAGCCTACCACCGTCTCGGCCTGTACCCACCAGTGGAGGTCGTCGTCTTTGGTACCTGCGGTGAGATTGGCCTCATGGATCATGGAGCCATCGGCATTCAGTCCTTTCTCTGAGGCTTCTGCCACCATCTGAACGATGGGCTCCACCTTATCTAATACCTTATGATCACCCAGCACCAGTGCTGCCTCATGCATGAGCCAGGAGCACTCGATATCGTGTCCATAGCTCTCCAACTGTCCTGCCCCACGGGTCCAGTCCATCTCGAAGAAGAGATCGAGGTGATGGGTCTCGGGGTTGAGAATCCTGTCGGTGAAGATGTCTATCAGATTACGGACAGAGGCCTCTACGCTAATCATGGTCTCTGGCGGCAGACTGATGCCAATGGGAAGCACAGAGCCAAGAGCGGGCACATAGTCGCACGATTCTGCGGCATGCAGCTCCTGGAGGCATCTGAGCAGATTGGTATATGGCTCGATGATGTGCAGGTGGGTGTTCTGTGACTTGGGATAGTTCTCATCAAGTTCTGAGAGGCGCATATCAGCAATCTCGCCCCACTCCCGGGTGCAGGCTTCGATATAGCCGTTATGCTCCCGATCGAAGGCGTGCTCCTCAATGCAGTCATACAACTGCAAGGCGTAGTCCAACACCTCTCTGTCGCCTGTGGCACGTACATATTCTGTAAAACCATAGATCACGAAACCGATGGCATAGAACTGCTTCTTCGTGTCCTTGGGCTGTCCCTGATAGTCGAGACTCCAATACACACCACCATATTCGGGATCGATAAAGTGCTCGATGATATAATCCTTGGCACGTGTCGCCATCTCCAGATACTCAGCCTTACGCAGTACACGATAGGCTGCCGAGAAGGTCCAGAGGATGCGGGCATTCAGGATAGCCCCCTTATCGGCATCTTTATGGAGCACATTGCCATTGTCGATACGTCCATAGAAACCGCCATGCTCCTCATCCTGCATACGGTCGATCCAAAACCGCAAGATATTGTTCTCCAACACCTCGCGCATCTCCTGCTTCAATGTCTCGATCTGCATCATTTCTTAATCGGATAAATATAGATAAGACCTATCATAATGAGTGCTATGATTGCAGGGAACATAGAGAACAGGGCCCAGATCATATTGTTGACAGACTCTGCATCGGTGATGGTGATGACAGTCTGACCTGTGGCATCGGTACCAGACACGAAACCTGCGATACCCAGCAACAGGGCTACCAACGAGCCAGAGATGGCGGTGCCGAACTTCTGCGACATCGTACCGCTGGAGAAGATAAGACCTGTGGATGAGGTACCGTTCTTCTCAGTAGCATAGTCGGCTACATCGGCATACATAGACCACAGCAGCGGTGAGTAGAGACCTATACCGATAGAGGTGAGGATCACAACAGCTACCATCAGCCAGATGCTGGCGGCATCCATCGGGATGAAGAAGAAGATAACAGAGGTAACCACGCAGATGACTGCTGCCCAGATGAACGCCATGCGCTTGGAACCTACCCACTTGGTAAAGGCAGGCGACACACCACCGAAGATCATACAGGTGAGCTCACCGAAAGTCATAAACACCGTATAGTTGATGATGAGTCCACTCACCGTCACATCGCCATGCAGACAGTACTCGAACATATAACCAGCCACCGCATAGCGGAAGCCGTTGAAGAAGTTCATGCAGATACCTATCAGCGTGAGGATCACCCAGGGACGGTTACGAAACAGGTCGCCAAAGGGTTTCAATGAGAACTTCTCGGCACGGGCTGGCTTCTTGCGCTCTTTCGTCAACAAGCCACAAGCCAGGGTACCCGCTGTTGCCACAAAACCAAGCATCGCACCCACCACCGCATACTGATGCTGATCGCTGCCACCCACCATCTTCTGCAGATAAGGGAACGACAGCAAGGTGATGAATCCCATGGCATAGGCGCCTACCATACGGAAGGAGGAGAACTGATTCTTCTCATTGTCATCATCAGTCATCACACCCAGCAATGAGCCATAGGGGACATTCACCGCTGTATAGACCACCATCATCAGCAGATAGAACGTATAAGCCCAGATGCGCTTACCCGTCAATCCGAGGTCGGGGGTGTAAAGCAAAAGGGCGAAGATAAGTCCAAGGGGTACGGCTCCGAAGATGAGCCAAGGACGATAGGTGCCCCAGCGCGACTGGGTGCGATCGGCCAGAGAGCCCATCAGAGGATCAGTTACCACATCGAACATACGGGCTATCAGCATCAGGGTAGCCGTGTCTGCAACAGTCAGACCAAATACATTGGTAAAGAACAAGGGAAAGGCTATCGACATCACTTTCCAGGTGATACCACCGGCAGCGGCATCACCCAGCGCATAGCCAATCTTTTCGCTTAATTTTGCCATAGGTTTATTATTGATTATTGAATTTCTTTCAGGAACATGACGTTTTCTGCCTCCTTGAAGACCTTATAGTCTTCGCCACTAGGTGTATTGGGCACTGGTCCGAACCACTCCTTGTCATAGTTACGCCACAACAGGAAATAGCTGATAGGATACTTATCCATCTGAGGTTTGAGTACCCGTGAGAACCAAGTGGAGTCGGGGGTGTTCTGCATACCGCACTCTGTCATCGCCAACAGCTTGCCGTTATCCTTGGCAAACTTTGTCAGGAAGGTGAGGTCGGCATTCAACTGCTTCACAAAGTCCTCTTCCGTACCCCACTGATAGGCATCCTCACCTATCAGTGTCACCCGATCGTTACCGGGATAGCGGGCCAAGAAACGCTCTTCAGTCCAGTTGCCGTCAAGGTTTGGCGAATAGCTCCAGAGCAGATTGTCGAGGCCACGACCTACCAAATAATCCTGCAGCAGATTCCACAGGCTCTTGAACTCCTCGTCGGTACAGAGCTTCTGTCCCCACCAGAACCATGAGCCATTATTCTCGTGCCAGGGGCGGAAGATGACAGGTACTAACTTGCCGTTCTCATCTTTCAGTGACTCGAGGAAATCACCCACACGCTGCATCCATGTCTGGAAGAGCTCGGCTTTCTGTCCACCAGGCAGAATGTTTTTCACGATAGTGGTGTCGTTGACGTCCCAGGCAGAGCCGGCAGGGAACTTCTGTTCTCCCCTACCACCGTCGGGGGCTGTTGTCACTGGATTACGCGGATGCCAGCTGATGGTGACGATACCACCACGCTTCACATGCGCCAGCAGCTCATCGTGGATACGGGTGAAGGGTACACTGTCGAGGTTCTTGTCATCCCCCATCTCGATACCACCCAGATCGAATCCCATCACAGCAGGATAGTCACCTACGGTCAGCTTCACGTCGCTCTTACCGTCTTCGTAAGCCCAACCGATGCCATAGAACGGATCATCCTGATGTCCCGCCATATAACCTTTCTTCCGGAGGGAGTCCATACGCTCCTCCAACTGCTGAGCCAGCGTCTTCTCCGGCTCAGATTTCTGCTGCGTTTTACAGCTCATTATCGCAACTGCGGCGATTAGTAATAATATTAGTTTTCTCATATCGCCTGCAAAAATAAGAAAAGTTGGCGAAATACGCAAATTTTTATTTCCTTAATTCAAAAACACGGCTCGCATAATCCCAATTTAGGGGGATTTCAAGCCCTACATCCATAAGGAATCTGCCAGTAAAGGTGCGCCCATTGAGTTCACAAGGCTTCTGCCAGGCTTTCACATCCTTCTCGGATACGGTATAGGTGGCATCGGCATCAAGCCCCTTCAGACGGATGCGCGGGATGGGCATGCTGTAGTAGTTATCCACCTTATAGGCGAAGACCACTGCCTGACTCTTATCCCCGTTGACATACATCAGCGAGGCTATACCTTTTCGATTATAGGGGTTCTGCAAGCGATAAAGATCACCCGTCTGCACCGTCTGGCGCAGTTCCTTATAGTCGGCAAAGCAGGTGGTACACTGCAGGCGCTCCTCGTCGTTCATGTGTTTGGGCTGGAGTTCGATGCCGAGACGTCCACTCATCGCCACGTCGCAACGGAACTTGATGGGGGTGATGCGCCCACCTGTGTTCCAATAAGGCACACCACCGATATGCTGTGCCATCGCATTGGCAGGGAAGAAGAGACTGGTACCCCACTGGATATAGACGCGCTGCAAGGCATCGGTATTATCTGACACCCAGAACTCATCGAAATAGGGCAACAGTCCGTAGTTGGCACGTCCACCACCAGAGGCACAATCCTGAATCACCACATCGGGATACTTCTGGCGGATGCGTTCCAGCACCTTCAACAGTCCCAGGTGATAGTCGATATAGAGATTATTCTGCCTGTCCTTCGGCAGATAGAGCGAGCCATAGTTCTGAATCGAGGCATTGGCATCCCACTTGAGATAGCTGATCTCGGGATACTGGGTGAGCAGGTCATCGACAATCTTAAAGGCAAAGTCCTGCACCTTGGGGTTAGTCATATCGAGTACCAGCTGCGTACCGCCACGCCCCAGTTTCAACTCACGTCCCTTGGTCTGGAGTGCCCACTCCGGATGCTGCTCGAAAAGCTCACTCTTGGTATTTACAGCCTCCGGCTCAATCCAGATGCCAAACTTGATCTTACGCTGACGGGCTGCATCGGTAAGTGCCTTGATGCCACCAGGCAGCTTCTTCAGGTCTGTCACCCAGTCGCCTAATGTCGAGGAATCATCATTGCGCTGATATTTCGAGCCAAACCAGCCATCATCCATCACAAACAGCTCACCTCCAAAGTTGGCGATGTCATCCATCATGTCGATGATCTTCTGTTCCGTGATATCGAAGTAGATACCCTCCCATGAGTTCAGCAGGATGTCACCCGCCTTCATGCCTCTGTGAAGCATCCCTTCCGTGCGTGCCCAACGGTGGAAGTTACGGCTCACCTCACCCATACCCTTATCAGAATAAGTGAGCGCCAGATGAGGTGTTGCGAAGCACTTCCCACTCTCAAGCACATATTCAGAAGCTTGCGGATCAATACCCGCATAAAGCTGATGCGTCTTGCTATTGTTCGTATTCACGCGGATCTCATAGTTACCGCTCCAACAGAGGGCAGCACCAATGGTTCGTCCTTCATCCTCACGAGGTTCCCCGTCGAGTGAGAGCATGATTTCCGGTGCATCGCAATGGGCATTACGGGCCCCGTCGGTATTACGGATCACCTTCAGTCCACGCTCCAAAGGCTCCTGTGTGAGCTGAGCCTCAGCACACCAGTCGCCATGCAGATGGGTGATCCACACGTCGCCACGTCGCAATGTGAGACTACCCGAATCGAAGCGTTTCAGAATGATGTTACCCTTCTCACGATGGGAGATCTCCGTCCATGTCTCAATGATATCAACTTTCTTATAAGCCTTATAGAACACCTTGACAGTGACAGGCATCAGCTTGTCCTGCATCGTAAAGATGTGGATGTCGGCATTAGCCTCGTTTCTTAACTCATAACCGCTAACCGTTAATTCCAAGTTCAGGTCACCATCACTGTGCTGTACCTGCAGGGCAGGCAGATGAATCATGTCAACAGTACCGAAAGTGGGCAGGGCAGCGAAATTAAAATCGCTGCCTGCCTCTTTCAACTGAATAACGTTAGTGATGGGACCACCATAGTAGTCTTGCCTCAAGTCCTCACCCTCGTTGGCATGTAATACCAGAGAGGTGTTGGGGGTAGAGATGACGACTTGACCTTCCCAGGCACTTACCTGCGATGTCCCGAGGAGCAACGCCGCTCCTACAACTAAGAAAACCTTTTTCATGCAATTACCAACATTAAAATATGAATCGAAAATACTTAATAAATCACAACCTTCTTTCCACCATGTATGTAGATGCCACTGGTCTTCGGCTCTGCGATACGCATGCCTCGCAGGTTATACCATCCGTCGGTGTCGTAGCGTCCATCATGGATCACACCCTCTGCCTCAAAGGCTTCGATGGCGGTGCTCAGTTTCAGTTTGTCCTGATAGGTGACAGAAGCCTCCGTGAGCTTCACACTGCCAGGATTCTCGTAGATGATATACACACGATTGAGTTTAGAGATACCCTTCGGAATCTCAAGCAACAGCTCCGTGCGACCTGCGGGCACACCGACAGAAGTGGCCTGAGCCGTCTGTATACCAGTGGTGTATTCCATCTTCAGAGTCACTGGGAAGTCAACTGGTTCAAACTTCACCGTGATGAGGTTCTTGTCATTGTAGCGTTTGTCGCCAATCTCCCAGCCACGAGCTGCCCAGCGAGCCGTTGTCGTAATGGTGTGGGTACCCTTATCGTAGCTGGAGTTGTAGCCGTAGTTCAGATCTGCCAGATGGATGTCGCCCTCCTTAGGAGCCTCAGGACGATACACCTGAAGCTTCGTTACCGTCACGCCATCGCCACAGATGCTAAAGCCTTCCTGCAACTGCTGAGCCATCTCGCCAGTCAGCACAATGCGAACAGTATAGGGGAATGAGCCGATATCATTCAGCAGCACCTCATTGCCTGCCTGTTCTGAGCTGGCATCACGGATGAACACCTTAGGCCAGTCGCAATCTTCTGTCACACCACTGATGGTAATCAGCAACTCATCATATTCCTGAAGCATCTCGCCGACAGAAGCATCCTGGTTGGCTACCTCATTCCAAGAGAGAGTCTCACCAGCAGCACTCTCCCAGAGGGTGATGGTCTTTCCTGGCTTCAACGTGCCGTCGTCGCTCTCCTCGCTGTTAACAGCAATTTTAGTGAAGGTGACAATCGAGGCCTCTGTGGGCTGGATTGAGATCTCCTGAATGTTCTTCGTGTTGTCGAGGGCGAGACGAACTGCCTTGGCAGCTTTCTCCATAATCGTGCTTGGGCCTTCCACATCCGTGCGGTACTTCACAGCCACCTTCACCTTGCTGGCATCTGCAAACTCAATCAGCAGTTCCTTGCCGCTGACATTCTCGCCAGCAACAGGACTGATAGTAGCACCTGTCCATCCCTTTGTGGTAGCGAGGGTGTGAGTTGAAGTGTCGTAGGTGGCATTGCTCTGGGGCTTCAGCATCGAGAGGTTTGCCTCACCATTGGTAAACACATTGATGGTAGTAACCTGCATCTTCTTGATGGTGATGGTGCCAGCCACATTATTCTTCACCTCGATGTTCTGCACCTCCTTACCTGTCTCCAGAGGCACCTCAACGGTAGTGCCGGAATCAGAATCGCCCCTTGTAGCAGCACGAGCCGAAGCAACAGCACGGGTCATAGCACGGGCATTCGCCACCATCGTGTTCGCACTCATCTGCGACTCAGTGCCATCAGTATATTTCACTGTTACCGTCACGTTCACATTCGATTCAGCCAGCTCCACCTTCAGCACATTACCAGCCACAGGCTCAGGATCGTTAAACCAAATCTGTGCAGCGCAGTAAGGCTCAGTGGTAGTCATGGTGATAGAGCCATCCTCATTCTCCGTAAGCGTCGTCTTCGTATCATCCTGCGGAGCCAACACCGTCAGATCAGCCTCACCAGTCTTCTTGTCGATGATCTTTTCCTCATCATCTTTCTCTTCATCGCCCTTCTTCTCTTCATCAGAGATCTCAGAGCCTAATTCTTTCTCCGTGTATAGAACAGCTTTCTTAAAGGTGAAGCTCTCACCACGGATAAGCAGACCTTTCTCCTTAATAGTAGCAATGAGAGTGGCAGTCAGCTTCAGCTTAAAGGGTGACTCCGTGAAGCCTGTCCAGTTAGCACCGTCGAAAGCACCAGAGTAATCACCTGGTTCCAAAGCCAGCTTAGAGCTCTCACTCAGACCGTCGGCATAGATGCGGATCTCATCACCTGCTACAGCATTGCTGAACAGACCGCGGTTGATGGCGATATCACCATCTGATATAGCCTGCGACTTCTCAACAAGGGTTCTCTCCGTACGGTTATCCACCACCTTGTCATTCACTGTTGCTGATGTAAGTTTCAAGGTGCCTATAGGTTGATAGGTAATATAAACCTTCTCGATGGTCTTTACATCAGTAGGAATATCGAGCTCTACTTCTGTTTCACCAGCTGCAGCACCAGCACTTACCGATTTGCTATCACCATTGGTATTTGTGTACTCCATCTTCAGGGTAACACCAAACTGTACAGCCTCAAACTTCACAGTAACAGAACCCTTGCTGTTATAGCGGTTATCACCGATATACCAGCCACGAGCAGCCCACTCACCTTCAGTCGTGATAGTCTTAGTTGCCGCATTATAACTAGAGCTCCAACCCTCATTCAGGTCATCCAGACTGATGTTTACACCGGTCTTTGAATCATCGGAAGACTCCTGTCCTAATAGTTCTTTCATCTTGTCGCGGGTTATCACGTAATCCTTACTTACAGCATCCTTCCACCAAGTTTCACCAGCATGCTTGTGAGTTGTGCTTGCGCCTTTATTGTAATCACCGTCATACCAAGTCATGAACCAACTCCAACGACTACCTGCATCCCAGATGCTACTCAACTTTGCCATCTCTGTAGATTCGCTGTTGCCACACTCTGAGAGTGTAATCATCTTATTGGGATATGCAGCCTTCAGGGCCTCATATTCTGTAGCGAGAGTAGCGGCTGTTGCTCCGTAGTTGTCACGTCCGATGATATCGACGTAAGCATCGCCAGGATACCAGTTATTATCTTTTGTCTGCGAAGTCCATACCCAAATGAGGTTATTCAAGCCCTTGGTCTTTACCATGTAGTTATACATCCATTGCCAGAGCTGTTTATAGACATCAGCCCCCTTGGCACCCCACCAGAACCAAGCCTTACCGCCAGAATATTGTTCTACATTACCTGAAGCCTCATGAAGTGGTCGCCAAACGACAGGAATCCCCGCATCCTGCATCTTCTTCAGATAACCACAGAGCTGATCCAACTGCTGCTTGGCGAGGGTATTTTCAGAAGTTCCCTCATCATAAACCTTTGAGGCATCGAACAATGTTTCACCAGCTGCCGTTCCTGGTGTGCAGGTGTAATCTGTACCGTTGTTGGCCTTTACTTGCCAGTGCCACATAGCACCCACAATACCGCCTTCCTTCCACCAGTTCTTGGCAGTGGTGATATCGCTGTAGTCAACCCAACCGGCACTGTTTACATCCTTCGAGGCGTGGAGATTGATATAGTCATACACATTCATAGCAGGATACTTACCCGTCCATCCATATACATTTTCTGCCTCCTTTGTATTCCAATCAACATTAGCCACCACGCCAGAGACAATCTTTTTGCCATAGAGATTCTTCAGCACGTTGAAAAGCTTCTTCGTTTCCTCACTGGCATCGGTATTGGAGATTTCTGGCTCTTCGCCACCACTGCCAATGGGTTCACCAAGCTCT
This sequence comes from uncultured Prevotella sp., assembly GCA_946405145.1. Lineage (GTDB taxonomy): Bacteria > Bacteroidota > Bacteroidia > Bacteroidales > Bacteroidaceae > Prevotella. Next base: position 83,866 of record CAMJGE010000006.1, on the reverse strand, counting down.
TTTTCTGTATAGAGCACTGCCTTTGTAAAGGTAAAGTTCTCACCACGAATCAAGAGATTCTTTTCCTGAACCTTTGACAGAAGCGATGCTGTTAGTTTCAGTGAGAATGGTGACTCTGTAAATCCTGTCCAGTTAGCACCGTCGAAAGCAGAATCATAGTCTGTCGCAAGGGCAATCTTCGATGTTGCACTCAGGTCTTTAGCATAAATGCGGATGATATCGCCAGCAACAGCATTACTAAACAGGCCACGATTAATCTCAATATCACCATCAGCAATGGCCTGCGACTTCTCCACAAGGGTTTTCTCCGTGCGGTTATCCACCACCTTGTCATTCACTGTTGCTGCTGAAAGCTGATAGGTTGCATTGGCAGTTCCACTGGTGAAATATACCTGTACGATTCTTACGAGATTGGATTCTGGAATGTCCAGGGAAACCTTCGTATCCGTTGTTGCGATTGATACATCTGTTGAAGTAAGTACACCATTTGAATTGATATACTCCATCTTCAGACTTCCTGCTGCACTTACACCATTCTCTGCGAAGTTGACGGTAATACACTTCTTATCATTATACTTGTCGTCACCTACGTACCAACCACGTGCACCCCAACTTCCTGTGATAGTCACTGTATTGGATGCATAACTTGAACTCCATCCGCAAGATAAGGGATTTTCACCTTCAAGAGTTACAGTTCCTGTGGCATAAGTTGAAATCTCTATCGCTGTCAGTGAGGTTCCACTACCAGTAATGGAGATTCCATTTGCTTTCAGCGCATCAATGTTGCCTGTTGTCACCTCAAAGTAGAATGCACCAGACCATACTGAGCCGTTGAAGAGCTCTACCTCCGTTGCTGCAGGAATGGCAACTTTCATCGTACCATCTGCATTGACAGTCAACTGTACCTTCGTGCCTGCTGTAACACTGCTGAATTCACTGGCTGCAACTGTCACAGGAGTTTCAGACAATGCCTGAGTACCTGTCCAGGAGAGAGTAAGTGGATTTGTCTTTTCTTCAACCTCCACACTTGAAAGCTGATAGGTTGCATTGACTGTTTCACTTGTGATATATACCTGTACGATTCTTACGAGATTGGATTCTGGAATGTCCAGGGAAACCTTCGTATCCGTTGTTGCGATTGATACATCTGTTGAAGTAAGTACACCATTTGAATTGATATACTCCATCTTCAGACTTCCTGCTGCACTTACACCATTCTCTGCGAAGTTGACGGTAATACACTTCTTATCATTATACTTGTCGTCACCTACGTACCAACCACGTGCACCCCAACTTCCTGTGATAGTCACTGTATTGGATGCATAACTTGAACTCCATCCGCAAGATAAGGGATTTTCACCTTCAAGAGTTACAGTTCCTGTGGCATAAGTTGAAATCTCTATCGCTGTCAGTGAGGTTCCACTACCAGTAATGGAGATTCCATTTGCTTTCAGCGCATCAATGTTGCCTGTTGTCACCTCAAAGTAGAATGCACCAGACCATACTGAGCCGTTGAAGAGCTCTACCTCCGTTGCTGCAGGAATGGCAACTTTCATCGTACCATCTGCATTGACAGTCAACTGTACCTTCGTGCCTGCTGTAACACTGCTGAATTCACTGGCTGCAACTGTCACAGGAGTTTCAGACAATGCCTGAGTACCTGTCCAGGAGAGAGTAAGTGGATTTGTCTTTTCTTCAACCTCCACACTTGAAAGCTGATAGGTTGCATTGACTGTTTCACTTGTGATATATACCTGTACGATTCTTACTAGGTCTGAAGTAGGAATATCTAAAGAAGCACTTGTGCTGGAAGTCTCGATGTTTGTTGTTATATTGTCCAACATTCCTGAATCCTTGATGTATTCCATCTTCAACACTCCTGCTGCACTTACGCCACTCTCAGCGAAGTTGACGGTAATACACTTCTTATCGTTGTACTTGTCATCGCCTACAAACCAACCGCGGGCACCCCAAGCACTATTAATGGTGACTGTTTTATTTGAAGTATTATAGCCTGAGTCCCATCCACATGGGAGTAGTGGGGGGTCGTCATCAAGAGTGATAGTTCCTGTTGAGTACGTGCTGGTAATGTTTATTCCTGATAGTGTAGCTGTACCAGTTATAGAAATACCATTTTCCTTGAGTGAGGAAATATTCCCTTCCGTAACTTCAAAAAAACATGAACCATATACATTACCGTCTTGAAGCGTTACTTCCTCTGACGATATGGTTGTTGTAACCTTTATTGTCCCATTAGCACTCGTATTAAACTGGACACGTGTTCCTGCTGTAATACTGCTGAATTCACTGGCTGCTACTGACACAGGTGTTTCAGATGACAATGCCTTAGTGCCCGTCCAAGAAAGAGTCAAAGTTGTAGGCATTTCAAATTCATTACTTTCCTCTTCACCAACATACATATCTTCCCAACTCCATTCAATAGGTGAAGTTGAAATGACTTTTATTTCTTTTAACTTTTTAGCAAAGTTCAACTTGAGATGTCTTTCTTGAGCTTCTTTATTCGCATACTCTACGGGATTATCAGAATCTGTATATGTCACCAGTATTTGGGCTGTAATTGAGGAATTAAATTTGAGATACAAATCCTTAGCATATAAGTCTGTTTCATTAGGAACTGTGTAAGTTTGTGTTCTATTCTCGTCTGTTCCAGTAAAACCAGTTTTAATACTATATTTAGGAATTGTTGGGTTATTCCCTTCGTCATTGCTAATTAGCATTTCTGTGAACTCCAATTCAGAAATAGATGCACCAGATCTATTATATATTTCTAATTTTTTTATATTTCTTTTAGGGTCAATACTTAGATTAAAATCGTTCGACGCTGCTTGATATTTAGCATACCATCCATCTGTGTACTCAATACTGATTTCAAGTTTTTTTGGTTCACTTGTTTGCACGATAAAGCTGCTATTATGTATATTTGAACTTCCGTCAATCCAGCATTGCATTCCACCATTATGAGGGCCACTAAATTTATGATTGGAATATGTTACGTTATCATATGGAGTAAAACAATCTAATAACTTTGTTTTCCCTGTTTCTGCAGTGGCATCTATTTCATCATCATAATTAATAGAGGTGAAGACTATAACATTAGGACTCTCTTGTGACCCACCTGTTTTGTCTTGAATAAATATTTTTGTTATTTTTTTGCTATGCTCTAAATTGAGTATTCTCTGATTTGTGGCTTGAGCATCACTAAATTCCGTGGACATTCCACCATCATACTCTACTTCAATTTTCAAATCGGCATTATCCTCTGTTGTAACAACAAGACGATAAGCCCATATATTTGCAGGGTAGTATTGAATACCTCCTTCCCAGGCACCTGCTAATTGGCTAAAAGTCCCTTTCCCTTCATTAACGGAAAAGGTTGTCTGGCTTCCATTAACTGTGCCGAAATTAGTTAATATTTCAGTCCCAGCCCAGCCTTGGGAGGCTACTGTCAGCAGCAATATCAGTATCGTTAATAACTTTTTCATATCGTTTCTAATATTTAGTTATTATTTTAATTTCAAATCTTCGTATAGGGTTTGTTCAGGCATGGATTGTTTTTTGCAAGACATTCGCAAAGTTTTCCGTTGCAGAGTTTGGAACGTACATCCCAAAGTCTGGTACATACATCCCAAAGTTTGAAACGTACATCCCAAAGTTTGGAATGGAATCTTCATCTAAGGAAAACTGAAATCCTTTTGCCATGTTTTTATCCCTTTCTCTTAGTTCATTTCTTCTGGATTCTGAAGTTACCCAGACGGAAATCAGCCTTGTAGGTCTCCGAGGGCTGGAAGCCGAAGGAGAGTGTCATCTGATTGTCTGCAGAGCTGATGCCGTTGGGGGCAAACGCTGCGAGGGGGATGCGTACGGTCTGCCACTTGCCACCGGTAGTGAAGCCGCTGCCCGGATTCCACTTACAGGCATGATCCCAATCGCTGTTCCATGCGAACTCGTAGCCTGAGCCGAGCAGTTTGTTGTCCTCTGCATTGAGGACTTCGAAAGCGAGGCAGTAGTCTGCCACATCGCTGATGCTCAGATTTGGCAAAGTCTGAGAGATAGCCAGCTCCAACCACGACCAAGCTTTCAGCGTGCCTGAGATATGAAGGTGGTTTGTGCCGAGTTGACTGTTACAAGAGGTAACCTGACTGTCGTCTTCGATGCTGACAGTTCGATCGGTCTTGGTGATCATCTTCTTCGTGAGTTCCTTAAAGAGACGACCCGTTGTGGGGCGCAGAGGAAGACTGACGCTCTTTTGTTCACCTGCTGCATCTGTCCATTTCACAGTCACGGTACTGTTGTCCTTGATACCAGCAGGCACTTTCACGCCTACGCCTTCTGCTGAGACATATTCCACCTTGACAGCCTTTCCGTTGATACTCACTGTGGAGCCTGTGCCTTCCTCGTCGAAGCCGTAGTAATCGAAGTTCTCTCCCACCACCTTCACGACATCGCCTGGTGCGGCAAACTCATTGTCGAGATGGCTCACCACTAGCTCAGGGAACTTCACCACAAAGGGATAGGTTGCCGTTCCCTTATCGGTGGTGTATTCGATCAGGTTCTGATGCTCTAAGGCAAATGCCGTCGGGATGCTGACGTAAGCCTTCGTAGAAACAGTATAGGTCTTGCTGAGGTCAGCCTCAACGGTGTTGAATCTCAGCAGCTCCAGATTGTTGAGGTTCTTGCCCACAATGATGATATTATCGCCAGGCTTACCCTCGCTGATGGGGGTTGCCAGCTGGATGTCGGTGCCTGCATAGACGGCTGTGATTTCCGGCTCGCCTGTGTTGGGCAGGAAGTCAGCAGGCTGGTAGTTGTCGTCGTAACCTTTGTCGCTGCTACAGCCTATCAGACAGAACGACAGGCTGATCAAGCAGGTAGATAATAGATAGTTTATTTTGTTCATATTCATCGGTATTAATCAATTATTAGTTCCAACCTGGGTTATTACTGGTGATGGCCTTGTTGGTGTTCAGCTCCTGAGCAGGAATGGGGAAAAGCAGATTGCGTGAAACACGGCTTTTCAACACACCAGAATCATCAGTACCACCAATGGCATTCATCGCATCGAGATAGATGCCCCATCGGATGAGGTCCCAACGGCGATCTGCCTCGCAAGCCAGCTCCTTGGCACGTTCCTCAAGGATAGCAGAGCGGCGAGCCTCGATGGTGGATAATCCATCGATAGTGGCTCCAGCCGCATTGCTTCTCTCACGTACCTTATTTAAATAGGTAACGGCATCGCTGGCGTTACCCAACTCATTCTGAGCCTCAGCATAGATAAGCAGCACATCGGCAAAGCGCAGGAAGGGCCAGTTGGCATCGGCATTCTCGATGGCATCGTTAGTCACATCCATATACTTTGTGGTAAAGGCAAGGCACTGCGAGTCCATCGAATAGTAGTAGCTCACGCCATCGGCATAGATGCCAGAGGGATCGGCTACCCATGTGCCAGAGAGGTCGAAGCCTGTAGCCATGATGCTATACTCATCGGTATAGGGATAGAAGAAACCTGTGTTGGTGGCTTCCTGGGTATAGGCACGCCAACGGTGCTTCACACCCTTGGTGATACGGTAGTCGTCGTGATCGAAAAGATCATACCAGTGACGAGAACAGCCTACCCATCCACCACTCTGGATGAAATCAGAGCCCTGACTTGTCTTGTAGCCCTCATACTGGGAATGAACCGCATTCTTGTAAACAGCATCACCGCTGACGCTACCCACAGAGAACATAAATTCTGAGGCAGTGGCACTCTCCTTTGCCCAGAGTTTATCGTAAGGCAGCAGTTCATAAGTGCCATATTCACCATCTATCAGCTTCTTGGCCCATTCGGCAGACTTGCCATAGAGCGTGGCAGCATTAAAGTCTGTATAGCCCACAACAGCTGTCTTCTTGAGGACAATGTCTTGCAGGGGGGCATACTTACGACTGCTACTGGTACCTGTATAGGCAGGCCCCGTGCGGACTGTGATCTCTGTGCCCTCTGGCATTGCGGCAGAAGCCATCGTGGCATAGACTTTTGCCAGCAGACCTGCGGCACTGCCTGCATTGGCATGTCCCTTCTGATAGCTTGCATCAGTATTCTTGTACATCTGTGCAGTAGCCTCCTCAAGGTTCTTGATGATATAGTCATAAACGGCGGCAACGGACTGGCGAGGCTGGTTATAGTCAGTAGTCTCCTCCTCCGGCTGGATAGGACAGTCGCCGTATGCCCTCACGATGAGGAAATAGGCAAAAGCCTTCATAAACTTCAGTTCGCCGATGGCATTGTTTTTCGTGGCAGCACTGATCTTCTCCATCGCCTGAATATGGCGCTGGGCATTGTTACAACGGCCTATCATGCCGTAGCAGCCTTTCCAAAGAGCATCAGTCACATCACTCTCACCCTGGAAGTTACCTGCTCCGAAAGTGCCGAAGAGCCAATCAGGTCCACTGATATAGTCGGCATCAAACTCCAGCACACGTGGGAAGTAACCCCAGCGGAACATATCGTCGATCCACTTCGAGTAGGTACCTGTGAGCCATTCGGCTGCAGCCTCATTGGAATCACCCACACGCTCATCGGTAATCTCGCTCTCAGGATCTTCCTCTATCCAGCTGTTACAGGCTGTCAGACAGAATAATGATGAAAGACAGAGTAACAAAATAACATATTTCTTATTCATAACTTTTCACTATTAAAATACGAAGTTCATACCGAAAGTAAAGCTACGTGCAGAGGGGTAAGAGTAGCTATCGACACCAGGACAAGAGGCATTGGAGCCACCAGCATTCACATCAGGATCGAACCAGCTGTACTTCGTAATGGTAAACACATTGTTGGCTGTCAGCGAGAAGCGGATCTTCTCAATCCAGGGGAGAGGTCTGCGCCAATCATAAGCGAGGGTTACATACTTCATCTTCAGATAACTGCCGTTCTCCACATAGCGATTGCTGATAAGCCAGGTACGGGTGTAACCCGCTGTGGCTTTGGGCCAGGAGGCAGTAGTCATCGTCTCTGGTGACCATCTGCCGGCGTATGCATCACGGGTGACATTTCCGATATTCGACATCGTGATGTCCGTCAGGTTGTAGTTCAGGATATCATTCCCCTGAGAGCCTTGCACCATAAAGCTGAGGCTGAGATCCTTCCAAGAGAGATTGTTCATCAGACCATAGGTGAACTTGGGGTTTGTATCGCCAATGATAGTGCGATCATCCTCAGAGATCTGACCATCACCATTCAGGTCGCGATATTTTATCTCACCCACGTAGCGCAGTGCCTCCTGATCGCTCAGGCCTGCGTAGGCAGCATTAGAACGCACCTCGGCGATGTTGTCATAGAAGCCATCCTCTACGTAGCCGTAGAGTGTTCCGATGGGATAGCCGTTTCGCTGCAGGAACACCTGATCGGCCTTAGACCAGAGTGAGGTGGCATACTGATCTCCGTCGAGACCGCCGATCTTGTTGCGGTTCAAAGCAAAGTTGGCATTGAGGCTCCAAGAGAAGCCCTTCTGTCGGATGATGTCTGCCGTCAGTGAAACCTCAAAACCCTGGTTCACTACATTTCCGCTGTTTACCAGCTGCTGGCTGAAACCAGAAGATGAGGGAATCGTAACGTTCTGCAAGAGGTCACGCGTCTTCTTATAATAGTAATCAATCGTTATCTGCAAACGATTCTCGAAGAAACCCATATCGATACCTGCATCAAACTGGCCTGTAGTCTCCCACTTCAGTTCCTTGTTAGTAGGTCCGCGCCAGTCGATCATGGAGACACCACTTGAAAGGGTGCCTGCATAAGGATAATTTGCTGCCTGAAGTACCGTCAGGGTACGATAAGCACCAATACCCTGATTACCCGTCTCACCATAAGACACACGGAACTTCAGGTTTGAGAAGATATGGAGATTCTGGATAAACGGCTCATCAATGGCACGCCAGGCAAGGGCACCAGAGAGGAAGGTGGCCCATTTGTGATCCTTGGCAAAGCTCGAGCTGCCATCCGTACGGATACTTGCCGTGAGGAGGTATTTGTCGAAAAATGTGTAGTTAAGACGAGCCAGGAACGACTCCAGCGTGGATTTCGTGGAACCGCTATTGATAGTGGCACGATCAAGTGCCAGACTCATATTAGCATCTTTCGTCAGATCGCTGGCAAAGTTGGTAGCTGTCATCGACTCGCTCTCACCAACACCCTTCTCAAAGGTGATACCAGCCACGGCATTGAACTTATGGACACCATAGGTATAATCGGCAGTAAGCAGCGACTCAGAGGTAAGACTCTTCCAGATACTGCTTGCCTTACCGGCCTTACCGTTGTTGGGCGACTTTCCCTCTTGGGTATGCCTGTCATAATAGGTGCCACGATGACTGTCGTTATAGCCAAGACCCAGGTTCTGGCGGAACTTCAGCCAAGGACGGATCTTTGCCTCCACGTAGGAGCTGCTGAACCAGGAGATCTGTTTCAACTGATCCTTGGCGCCATTGACATAGTTTGTAGGGTTGGCAGCCAACCAGTTCAGATCATCCAGTTGCTCTGTGGCAGTATGAGGTCCATACGTCGGCGGGAAGATCAATGCAGAACGGATGATACCCGTATTCTCAGAGTTGGTGCGCTGGAAGTCGGTCACTGCATTGGTGAAATACTGACTTGTTCCTATTTCCAGCCAGTTGGTGATATGGCGGTTGATGTTTACTCCAAGGTTATAACGTTGGAAACCAGTATTCTTAATGATACCCTTCTGATCAGTGAAGCCGCCAGAGAAAGCATAATAGCCTTGTTCAGAACCACCGCTGACACTGGCACTATACTCCTGCAGGAAACCAGTCTGGTAGATCTCATCCTGCCAGTCGGCACTGGCCACCTCATCCACATTACCATACTCATCAGTACGGACACCAGGCGTCAGGAAGTCCTCAGGCGAGGGGTTATAGGAACCCTGCGAATAGACAGGCTCTCCACCCACGTATGGATAGCTCCACTCACCACGATAGGGATTCTGCTGTGTGCCCTGCTCGTAGAAACGGCTGTTGGAAGCTGCCTCGTTCTGATAACGGGCATAGGTATAGGCATCAAGCATCTTCACCCGACGACCTATGCGCTGGATACTCCAAGAGGTGTTCACCTCAATCTTCGGCTTACCCACCTGCCCCTTTCGGGTGGTAATGATAACGACACCATTGGCACCACGCGAACCGTAGATGGCAGTAGCAGAAGCATCCTTCAGCACCTCAATCTTCTCAATATCATTCGGATTGATCATCGAAAGAGGCGAAGTCTGCTGATTATTACCACTGGTAGCCTCACTGCCTGGAGTGCTGTTGGGATCAGTACCATATGGTACACCATCAACGATATACAGGGGCTGCGAACTGGTGGTAAACGAGTTGGCGCCACGTACTGTGATGCTGACACCAGCACCAGGCGAGCCGTCACTCTGTTTCACATCGACACCGGCAATCTTTCCCTGCAGACCATGAGCCACATCTGGCGCACCACCTGCCATGAGATCTTCGCTCTTAATCTGTGAGACAGAGCCGCTGAGGTCGCGTTTCTTCATCGTACCATAGCCAACAACGACAACCTCTTCCATCATAGCGGCATCTTCCATAAGGGTAACCTTGATCTCTGTCTTACCCTTCACATTAACCACTTGGGTCTTATAACCAATCATTGAAACTTGGATGAGAAACTTTCCCTCAGGCATGGTGAAGGAGAAGTTTCCCTCCAAGTCGGCAACAGTCCCGATAGTCGTGCCAGGTACCTGTATGCTGGCACCAATCAGCGGCTCGTTGAGTGTGCCGTCGATGATTTGACCCTTAATTTGCTGTTGTGCTCCTGCATGCAGCGCACACATTAGGAACAACAGCCAAAGTAGAAATCTTTTATGCATATTCAGTAGTTTTAAGTTTATAATTCTTTATTGCGCTGAAATCAACTCGATACGTGTCAGTATGAAGCCCAGACCTGTGACAACAAGTCCTGAAGTCTTCAACCTGTCGAGGCTCTCCTCGTCGAAAGTGAGTACCACATCCGTACCATTGAGATCCATCCATACAGGCTCTTTTGCGCCTGTGATATCGAGCCACTTGCCTTTGTTCTCACGGAAAGAGATCTTCGGATCAACACCTGCCTCCTTCAAACCTGGCAACAAGGTATAGCTGATGACAAGCACATCGTTCTCCGTACAATTCTGGAAAGGCTCTGCCGTCAGACGCAGGTTTCCACTCCAGTCGTTAGGGAACTCCTTCTCTCCACGATACAATTCACCAGGTTGCAGCTTATACTCTTTGGGAGCACGCTGGGCTGTACTGAGGTCCTCATCAGGTTCTGCCGTACAGCTCACAAGGGCAATCTTATCGAAACGGTAGCCCTTGCCGCCCACACGCATACAGATGCCATCCGGACCTGCTAACTGGAGTTTGATGAGCTGAGACTGTTCATTTATATAATAGGTATAGGAGTCGCCACCCACGGCAGCACCATCGACAGCAGGATCCATAGCGTTCCAACGGAAGTCCATCAGCTTGATAGCAGCTCCTGGCTGCACCTTACTCATCAGGAACTTGATGCCGTCGCCCACCTTCACATTCTTAAATACACCCTTAGCAATGGGAATGCTGGCACTCCAGTCGTCCTTCATCTGCATGCCAGGTCCACGATAGATCAACTGTTCCACCATCTCTGCGGCAGGAATAAGCGTCACCTGAACGATCTTATAGTCATGTCCACCAAGTATCAAACCGCGTTCCTTAATCTTTGCAAGAATCTCATCAGTCATTTTCATACGGATAGGACCTTGCACAGACATCGCTCCATACTCTGGAGAGACGGCCTGCCAGTCTTTGGGATCCTGAAAGGCAATCTGAGCCGTGCGTTTGGCTTCTGTGGTATAGACTGTCATGATATCGCCAGGACCTGCATCCTTGAATTGCTCCGGCTTGATGACAATGTTGTCTTTCCAACCGGCACCAATCGTCTTGGGGCCTATCAGAATCGTACGCTCCGATGCTGACAGAGTACCCCAAGACAAACTAATACCTAATATAATTAACAAAAACCGTTTCATACCCATATTACTTCAAAAGTTCCTTTATCTGCTCACGTGAGATTACGTAAGGCTGGGCAAAGGCATCCTGCCACCAAGCCTCATTGGCAAACTTATGCTCCTCGCTATTGCCTGCGTTATAATCATAGTCGTACCAAGTCATGAACCAGCTCCAACGGCTTCCCTGCTCCCAGATACGGCTCAAAAGCGACATCTTCACCTCGTCGCCGCTGCCACATTCTGCCAGCGTGATCATCTTATTTGGATAAGTCTTTTGAAGCAATTTGAACTCCTTCATCAACGGATATTGTAAGGCAGCATAGTTATCACGACCTACAATATCAACGAACTCATCGCCTGGATACCAGACGTCGTCACCAGTCTGAGCCGTCCAAACCCAGATCAGATTGTTCAGGCCCTGCTTATTCACAAAATAGTCATACATAAACTGCCAGAGCTGCTTATAGACCTCAGGTCCTTTTGCGCCCCACCAGAACCAGGCCCCACCTCCATCAAACTCGTAAGTGTTACCTGCAGCCTCATGGAACGGACGCCAGATAACGGGGATACCTGCCTTCTGCATCTTCTTCAGATAGCCACACACCTGATCCATCTGCTGGATAGCCAGCTTGTTCTCTGGCGTACCATCCACATACACTTGTGAAGCGTCAAAGGAGGTCTCTCCTGGCTTGGTGCCAGGCGAACAGGTAAGGTTTACCCCGTCATTACAGAGCACCTGCCAGTGCCACATGCAGCCTACTATACCACCAGCCTCATGCCATTCTCGCACACAGGTATCATCGGAATAGTCGAGCCAACCCTTCGGGTTCACATCCTTTGAAGCATGGATGTTCATGAAGTCAAACACATTGAGAGCAGGCCAACGGCCCGTCCACTTGTACACATTCTCTGCATCGCGGTAGTTCCAATCAACATTGGCCACCACTCCTGAGATAATCTTCTGACCATAGAGTTCAGAAAGGACATTGAACAACTTCTTGGTCTCTGCCGTTGCATTGGGGTTGACCAACTGATAAGTCTGAGCCTTTTCAGGCTGTGGCTCTGCTGCCGACTCGTTGCTTGAACAACCAAACATTGAGAACAACGAGATTAATAGTAAAAATCCGTTCATTTTAGACATATTTTATTTATTATTGGTTATGCTTCTATTTTTGTAAGCGGTATTCCGTAGGTGTACATCCCATCAGTCGCTTGAATTGACGATTAAAATTTGTCTGGGTGCTAAAACCACATGCATAAGTAATGGCCTTCACTTCCATAGATGTCTCTCGGAGTAGTTTTGCAGCATGATTGATACGAGTCTGAATTAAGTAGTCGGAAACGCGTTGCCCCGTTACTCGCTTAAATACATGACAAAGAGAGGTGGGAACCAAATTGACTTGCTCTGCCAGAGTAGCCAATGTCAGATCCTCCCCATAGTGCTTATGGATATAATCCTGCACTTTCCGGACTCTTGCCAAATTTACTTCGATAGTCGTTTCAGGTCTCTTCATAACGACTGCAAAGATAAAAAAACTATCTGATAGGCATATACGCATATACCTATCATATGTATGGAATCATAAATCTGATTGTTCGGAATGATGATTTCAAACAAAACAGGCAGATTTCATCGAATCTGCCTTGCCATATTTTGGAATTCTGAGGGGGTTAATCCTGTGATCGTCTTAAACTGTGTGACAAATGTGGAGCGTGATCCATAGCCCACACTATTGCCTACCGCCTCAATCGTGTAGTTCCCATAATTGGCAACATCAATGAAACGGCGGCATGCCTCCTGAATACGGAATTCATTGAGCAGGGTATTGAAGTTCTTACCTATCAGTTCATTGATGACCTGCGACACATTCTTGTAATTAGAACCTACCAAGGTGGCAAGCTTGTTCATATTGAAATCCTCGGCAAAAATCTCATCAGTGTTCTCAAAGAGATTAATGATACGGTGCTGCAACATTGTCTTATCATCCTCAGCTAGCGTACTGTTTTGGTATTTCTGCTTCACCGTATCACCAACCACACTATTCTGGATCATTTCCTTTATGGCTGTCAACTCTCCTTCATAACGGGCTTTGAGCCGCTTCTCCTCATCGGCTGCTGCCAAGATATCCATGTTACGGGCATAGAGCTGCTGATTGGCTTTTGACAACTGACGGTTCTTCCAGATCAGAATACCCATCGCAACGAAAATGAGCAACAGAATAATGAAGCCGGATATAATTAATATGGTACGCACGAGTTGATCGTTTTGCTTGATAACCACCTTTTCTATGGTATAATTGTAACCACGTACCTTCAAGCCAAACTGCTTCAACTCATTCAGCACCTCTTCGCTCTTTACCACGAACTCATAGTCACCTGTGATAGCCTGACCATTGATAACCCCTGGTAAATCACCCCAACGATGACTTTGGAAAGATCCCTGTGAAGTGGAATCCACCTTACTGGTATAAACATAAATGGTGTCACCAACTTCCAAATTATGGAACTTGATACTTGAAATCTCCACCGTTCCCCAATCATCTATTGCATAGGGACCTTGATAGATTACCTCTTCTTCGTTGGCCAACATGACAGAGAACCAACACAGTGCCAACAGACTGATTATTATGCGTCTCATCGATATATGTTTGGTTTATTGCTGTATTTCAATTTGCAAAGTTACCACTTTTCATTTAAATACACCAACATTATTTTGTTTTTATAACAATTGATTACAAAAGCAGGTGGTACATACCGCCGGCGAGGGGTTTGACCACACCTTTCATCTCGAGTTGGAAAAGGAGGGCTGTGAGTTGTCCGATGGGGATGCTGGTCTTGACGCTGATGATGTTGAGTTGCAGATCGTTGGTCTGCTGGAGCAGACTGACGACTTGCTGTTCATCAGGTGTCAGATCGGGGAAGAGCGTACGTTCGATACCATCTGACTTGGCTTGTTGCAGACGAGCCTCATCCTGCCAGCTCATCGCCTTCACAAAGTCATCGGCACAGGTGATGAGGGCTGCCCCGTTATCACGGATCAGATTGTTGCAGCCTTTGGAGAACTCTGCACTCACATGACCAGGAAAGGCAAAGACACTGCGATTATAACTCTGGGCAATCTCTGCCGTGATGAGTCCCCCACCCTTGGCGGCACTCTCAACGATAATCGTTGCGTCAGCCATACCTGCCACAATACGGTTGCGGCGCACGAAATTGGCTTTATCGGCATTTGTCAGTGTCATAAACTCCGTGAGCAGACCACCATGACGAATCATCTCTGCTGCTGTGTCACGATGACGATATGGGTAGATCTGATCCAGTCCGTGAGCCAGCACTCCCACCGTGGGATAGCCATTAGCCAATGCTTGGCGATGGGCATTGATATCCACGCCATATGCCAATCCGCTGACAACCAACACCTGGGGACAACAGCGGTGCAGATCCTCAATGAAATGGCGGATAATGTCCTGTCCGTAGGTGGTACAATGTCGGGTTCCTACGATACTGATGATTCGCGACTGGTTCAGATCGGCATTGCCTTTATAATAAAGCACGATGGGGGCATCAGGACATTCCGAGAGCCGTTGGGGATAGTCTTCATCAGTCAGTGTGAGTGCCCGAATGCCGTGAGCTTGCATATACTGGAGTTCAACCTCTGCCCGCCGCATCGGCTCATCCCAGTCTTTCAGGGCTTCCATCAGACGGGGGGAGCAGTCTTGCAGGACATCACCGATATCATTGCGATGTTCAAAGATCAGTTGTGCACTACCCACAGCACGATACAGTTCGAGGGCTGTGGCAAAATTGAAGTTGCTGATACGTGTCAGCGCCATTGTGAAAAAGATTTCGTCGTTGTTCATTTATTTACCTTTTTACTTTCTTACCTTTTTACCTTTTTACTTTTTTACCTTCTCTTCAGATATTCATAACCAAAGCGACAGCGGAGGCAGTTCTTCTTGTCGCAGTATTCGCGTTTCAGTTGGATGAGTGCCTGCGAGTCGCCTGCTGTCTCAACAGGCAGTCCCACCTGCTGCCACATCCGGATGATATGATTATTCTCTGCCTTCAACTGTTCCAGGAAATCAAAAGCCCTATCGCACAGCACCTCCTTGGAACGATGGCGTCCATAGGCGAACAGCATAGGGATAGCCGTATTGATCATCAGCAGGTTGAGTGACCCATAGCTCAGATGCTTCTCGTTTCTTGTACTGGTAGAGCCAAAGGTGTAATGCGTCTCCCAATAAGGTGTAACCTGGGAGGAAAGGAGCTTTTTCAGTTCTTCGATGGTGTCGCACTCCACCAATCGGCTCAGTCCTGCTTTCTGTTGGTAATAGAGGTTTGCCAACTGGGAGATACGGATATGCGGAAAGTTCTGAGGTCGCAGGCGGAGGAATCGCCAGAGGTGGAAATCGATAGGCTGCATCGAAAACTTATGTGCCAGATAGAGGTACTCATTACGCAGTTTGGCAAAGTAACCCTCGTTGAGTGCATCCTTCTGGTAATACTCAGGGATGGCTTCCATCTGAAGGAGTCCTGCCTGTCCCATAAAGATCGCCTCTATCTGAAAGAGGTCGTCACGATGATGGGCCACTGCGGAGAGCGGGATATTCTGAGCCCACTGTTCGAACACATCGCCATTGATGCCAAAGCCGTAGTTGCGGGCCAGCGTCACGAAATAGGCATCCTCCCAAGAGCCATTACACAGTTCTGCCCGATGCTTGATAGCCTCTGTCTTCTGTTCCAGTCGTTCCGTCTGCAAAGCTGCCATCCACGAGTGTATCATCAGGCGCGTCAAATCAGGTATTACCTTATAACACGGTGGATAACTGTCTGTCTTCAGCAGTTCATCGTAATGGTCTCTGACGTTCTCGGGCACATCGAGTTGCATCTGACGGATAAACTCACCGTTGGCATTCATCACTTCAGAGTCGAGTACACCTGCCACATGCAGGATGACGTTGTTGTAACCCTGATCCTTGTCATGTCCATGCAGATACCAGTCAGACGACTTCTCGTGTATCTCCACATTGCCTACCCATAAGGTACGCCCGATTCTGACCTTCGCATTAAAGAAGTCAGGGCCTGCATTGTGATTATGCAAACCAGGATCGATCACTTCGACGGTATCACCATCGCTTGTCTGTAGTTCCCGCAGGGGGAACAGCTTGTGCTTCCACACATAATGCAATAATTGCTCCATAGTGTCAAATTTAGTGTTAAACTTGTTGCAAAGGTAACGGTTTTCCCCAAAACAACCAAATATTTCGCGGATTTTTTATAATTTTGCCATCAAAGAGATGGCGAACTTACTCCGTCTCGGCATAAAAAAGATTAAAATCTTTTGTTCTGCTCTCGACTTTTCGTAACTTTGCAGTCGAAATGAAAATAGGAAGCATTGATTTTGGAGATCGCCCCGTTTTTCTGGCACCGATGGAGGATGTGACAGACATCGGGTTCCGACTGCTGTGCAAACGGTTCGGTGCATCGATGGTCTATACAGAGTTCGTCAGTGCAGAGGCTTTGATCCGCGACGTGAAGTCAACCATCTCGAAACTCACCATCAGCGACGAGGAACGGCCTGTGGGCATTCAGATCTACGGGCGCGATGTCGAGGCGATGGTGGAAGCAGCGAAGATTGTAGAGCAGGCAGGACCAGATCTCATCGACCTGAATTTCGGCTGCCCTGTGAAGAAGGTGGCTGGAAAAGGGGCTGGCGCTGGCATGCTGCAGAACATTCCCAAGATGCTGGAAATCACGCAGAAGGTGGTGGATGCCGTGAAACTGCCTGTCACCGTGAAGACCCGTCTGGGTTGGAACCAAGAGCAACTGATCATTACCGATCTGGCAGAGCAGTTGCAGGACTGTGGCATCAAAGCACTGACGATTCATGGCAGGACCCGCAGTCAGATGTACACAGGTAATGCCGACTGGACACTCATCGGCGAGGTGAAACGCAACCCTCGCATCCATATCCCTATCATCGGCAATGGTGACATCACCTCTGCGGAAGAAGCAAAACGGGCTTTCGACGAATACGGTGTAGATGCCGTCATGATAGGACGAGCCACCTTTGGTCGCCCCTGGATATTTAAAGAGGTACGCGACTATCTGGATCAGACTGGTGGCAAGGACCTCGATTTCAATGAGAAGATGGATATCCTCGAAGAGCTGCTTCGCATCAATGTGGAACGTATCGACGAGAAGCGAGGCATCCTCCATACCAGAAGACACCTCGCTGATACACCTATCTTCAAGGGTATCCCCGATTTCCGCCAAACCCGCATCGCCATGCTTCGTGCCGAGACGATGCCTGACCTCCTCTCCATCCTAGAAGACATCCGCCAACGATTAGGGTAAACGAAGGCTTTAGAACCAATTCATCAGAGAGCGGAGGTAGGCTGCGAGTTCGCCAGCCATCTTCTCGTCTTCGTAGATGTTGGGGTGATAATCGTTACCATACCACTCGTCGCCAGCGATTGGTGACATATCGAATCGATAGACCTCCTTGTCGCCTGCTTTCTGAGCCTCAGCAGTCACCTCGTCAAGAATCTTTTGCTGAATATCTGATTCTTTCTTTCCAAGCATCGTACCTGTGAGGAAAACAATCTTTGCCTTGGGATTATGCTGGCGAACCGTCTTAAGCAGCTGTTGGTAGTTCTGCTTCAACAGTTTCAGATCGTAGTTGGGGGTAGAGAGATCATTAGTGCCCAGATTGATACATACCACATCGGGCTGATAACGGTTGAAATCCCACTTCTCACTGAGGAATGTCGCCTCCTTACGGAGATCAGGCTTCCAGGCATAACCCACATATTCGTACTGTGCGAGCATATTCGACTCAGGATTACCCGTCTTGGGACCCGCATAGTTGCGATAGGCACCGATACCGCTGCGAGCCACCACCCAGTGCTGGGCTTCGAGGTTGCGGGCTGTGATGGATGCGTAAGAGTAGTAATGATTCTCGGTGGCATAATCGAAACCCTCCTCCTTTTTCAATCCTTCGTTGCCATAGCCGCAGGTGATGGAGTTGCCGATGAATTCGAGTTTCCTCGTAGGCAAAGCTGGTGCCTCAACGAGTTTGCAACCTTTGTCGAGCACAAAGCCCCAGAACTCCGGGAAGAACTCATAGCCTTCGATGGCATACATCAGTCTGACCATATGCACGCCATTAGGAAGGGCTGTGGCAAGTGTCACCACAGAGTCGCGCTCCCCACGAAAAGCCACCTTGAAAGGTTCTGCCTGATCGATTTGAGCCATAAAATAGCCACTACGGGGTTTGGCTATCATACGCAACGAGGTGCCCTCGAACGACGCAATGATCTGAATACCAGGGAAATTCCAGGCAGGACGTTCTGGATTGGCAAAACTGATACGCCCTGTGTACTGGATAAACTTGTCGGAAGGACTGATGATACTACCCTTGATGGGTACGGTCTCAATGGCAAAGGCACCTAACCCCATCATGGTCAGTAGCGCCGTCAATAACATTTTTCTCATGTCTTATGATCTTTATATTTATTGTTTTCTGAAGATGCCTGTCCAACCACCACCACTACTCAGATGAACTTGTAGTTGGTCACGTGCTGACACCGTCTGACTCGTGTGCTTATAGTCTGTGGCGTCTTTCAGGGCATTCACGCCATCTGCAAAGATGTCAGCCTCAAACTGACCTTCTCCGAGGAACGAGAAGTCGATGGTCAGGTCACGTGCCGTCCAGTCTGTCATCGCAGCAACATACCACGTGGTACCCTTGCGACGGGCGATCACAGTATATTCACCAAGCTGTCCGTCGAGAGCCACTGTCTCATCGAATGTGGTGGGGATTTGTGCGATGAAATCGGTACATTCCTGATTCTGCATATACTTTGTCGGACTATCAGCCAGCATCTGCAGTGGCGCCTCAAAAGTGGTGTACATCGCCATCTGGTGTACTCGGGTACCCTGACTCATGGGATGGTCGTTATTGCCAAAGAAGTTATCCTTCATGGCATTCATCATCGCACCAGGGGTATAATCCATCGGACCTGCAAGCATACGCAGATAAGGTGCTGTCACATCGTAGCGGGGCTGGTTGTGGAGCGGACCATCGCCTACACGGGGTTCCCACTTAGAGTTCTCGAGTCCCTTCACACCTTCAAAATTAAAGATATTCGGATAAGCCCGTTGGATACCAAAAGGTTTCAGCCCGTGGAAGTCTAGATACAGATGATGCTTGGCAGCACAGGCTGCCAACTGATAGGCAGAGGCTATCACCTGCTGGTCATCGCGATCGAAGAAATCAACCTTAAAGCCCTTGATACCCATCTCAGCATAATACTTCATGACGGCCTCAGTGACGACAGCACCTTTCTCCGGATCATTGCCAATCAGGTTCCGCCAACTGGACCAGAGGATGATGCCCACCCCTTTTTCACGTCCGTATGCTATCAGACGAGGCAGGTCGATGTCTGGACTGAGGTCTTCCATCAGCGACTCCTTGCCACTCCAGCCTTCATCGATAATGATATATTCGATCTTATTCTTGGCGGCAAAGTCTATATAATATAAATAGGTGTCGGTATTCATGCCCGACTTGAAGTCAACACCAGTAATGTTACAGTTGTTCCACCAGTCCCAAGCCACCTTACCAGGCTTGATCCACGAAACATCCGCAATACGGCAGGCAGGCGCCAGGCGCTGAGCCATATCACAATTCAGGATATCAGCATCACGCTCTGTAATAACCACAGCACGCCAAGGAAAATCCTTTTCCCCATTCAGTTTAGCGATGAAGTCGGCACGTTTCGTCGGTACGAGGTTCAGCCGATCATAACCGCCAACCTCCTGTGCCAATGGATAAGGAGCAAACTCAGCCTTCAACGAGTTGCCCTGTGCCTTTTTCAAAAACATGCCAGGATAGTTCTCCACACCAGCATCCATCACAATTGCCTTCATGCCACCAGGCAGGCAGACGGCTAAAGGAGAGATTGCCAACGAATCGGCATACATCTTCGACAGCGGGACTTCATCATAATAGGATTCGAAAGAATAGCAATAGCGTTCGCCAGAACGGTTGTCGTTGACATAAGGGATAAAAGCAGGAAAGTCGTCGGCAAAACAAAACTCTGCCGTCTCATTGGTTACCAATAACGGCTTCTTCTCTTTAGAAATCAGACGATAGGCTGCACCGTCATTATAGGCACGCACTTCAATCGTAAACTTCTGTGTGGTATAAAGCAACAGTTGACCATACTCATCACTTACAGTCAGACGCTTATAAAAAGGATTCTTAAAACTGCTATTGACAGATTGGCGGGCCACCTTCCCTACCGTTCCCAAGCCAATAGTCTTCTTTCCTTGCACCATACGGATATCTATCGCGGAAGGCAACAACACCTGTTGTCCGTTGTAATCTACTGACCATTTTACTGTTGCATCAGTATTAACAGTTACTTTTACCTTTCCATTAGGTGAGCTCACCTCATAGTTTCCTGCTGAAACAGCCATCGCTATCAAGCAGAAGAATGCCAACATCTTAGTTCTCATGAAAGAAATCATTTTTAAAGTTAGTGACTGATTTTGAGTTATTTTCGGTGCAAAGATATAAAAAATACCATAAAAATTGTTTTTTATCAAAAAAATATTGATCTTTTAATTATAATTGCCTATCTTTGCATCGAGAGAAATAAATTCAAATGGAAAAGAATACACTAAAGGCCCTACAACAATGTCCGCTTTTTGAAGGATTTACAGCTAAAGACATTGAGCAAATTATGGATAATATCCCTTATCGACTCGTCAGATTCGAGAAGAAAGAGCTGTTCCTGTCAGCAGGTACACCATGTAAGTATGCTGATATCGTTGTGACTGGTGAAGTGATTGCACGAATGGAGGGATCATCAGGCAAGTACATGCAGATCACATCCAAGCCTGTTGGCTCTTTATTGGCCTCTGCTTTTATCTTTGGCAAGAACAACATCATTCCTGTTAACATGATGGCCAGCAAGCCTACAACAATTCTTAGGATGACACCTAACTCTATGCAGGTGCTTCTTAATATTGATGAACGCTTCAGATTCAATTTCATCCAGCTGTTGTCTGCATTCTGCGACAATCTGGCACGAAAAGTTAGGATGCTAACACTTCATACCGTCAGAGAAAAGGTAGCCATCTTCCTTATAGAACAGGCAAGACTAAACAACTCTGACAACATTATACTGCAGAAGTCACGTCAAGAGATTGCAGAATCGTTCGCCATCCAGAAATTCTCACTTCAAAGATGTCTGAAGGAATTTGCCGCAGAAAACATTATCCAGCTTAATGGCAAACAGATAACGATCCTCAACAAGAACAAGTTGATGACCTTGGGCAATATCACAGAATAAAAGGAGTTATTTTCGCCAGAAAAGAGGAGTAATATCCTCGAAGGAGCCTGTTTCGTCCTGTCGATACAGGCGCTGGTTGGTTGTAGGCTTTTTCAAAGGACCAAGATGCTTGATGAAGGGGCCTATCTTAATATAGTCAAAATCCTTTTTATTCACTATCGGCGAGATGATAGTCTTCCCACTATACCAGGCCACCTTGAACTCTGGGTACTCCTCGTGGATATACTGAGCCAGTTGGTTTACACCCTTGGGGTCGCTATCGCCTCCCATAAAAGAGATGCAAGTGATATCTTTGCCGTATTCAGCGGCAAAGTTATCAATAGCATCTGTATTCAACGGTAGTCCGATATCTTCCCAAAGGTAATGACTATGACACCCAGGACAGTGACACGGGCAATTAGAAATATTAATTGCCAGTGTCACCTCTCCGGGTATCTCTTGAAATACGATGCCTGTATTGACGTACTTCAACATTGATTAGTGAGCCATTGCGTAATAACGACGTGAAGCCTCTTCCTGACGGGCCTGTGAGAAGTTGCTCACACGCTTCAGATAGCCGATGATACGGGTCATATAGTCCACATTCTTTGAATGGCAGTGTGGGCACTCCTTCAGATAGCGCTTGTCTATATGACCACAATCGTTACAAACCGTATTGGGGATGTTGAATGTAAAGTAGTTACAGCCTTCATTTGCTGCCACCTTCAGAAGATGGGCATACTGCTCCTTGGAGAGGTGCTCCTCCAGGTTCATGTGGAGAGCAGAACCACCTGTCAGGTGCTCAATATAGGGTGCGCCATGCAACTTGAACTTATCGATGATAGTCAGTGAGTCGTCCTCAACCACATAGAAATAGCTGTTGTAGCAGTCACGTGGTACGAAATAACCATCTTCGCGATCCCACTTAGCATGCTTTACACCTACATTCTCGGCAGGAATCATCTCGCAGTTGAACATCACCTCCTTTGTACGATACTTCTTGTTGTACTCCTCAATCAGACCGAGGATGCCCTGTACGAAATGCAGGTAGTCATCGTTAGGTGTGATCTTCAAGCCCATGAACTCTGCGGCTTCCACCAAACCGTTGATACCAATGGTGAGATACTGACGAGCAATATTAATATAGCCGGCATCGAAAAGTGGCAGCATACCATGTGCCTGCAGTTCCTTCAGATTCTCATTATAGGCCATCTGTACCTTATGGCAGAGGTCGATGATACTACCCAGATACTCAAGATAGTCGAGCTCATGGTTGACAGCATACTGGATACAACGGTTCAGGTTGATGGTCAGTACGCTCTTAGAACCTGTACTTACACCACCTGCTCCAAGTGTATAGCTGAAGCCATTGTCGGTAATCTCGTTACGCAGGCGGCAGCAAGAGCTCAATGAGTCGGCGTTATTACTCATATAAGTGAAGAACGAGTGTCCCTCGCTGTACATCTCAGCTGTAAAGTCACCCCACTCAGGATCCTTACAATCACCATTCTCATCGGTGAGCAGTGCCATCGTCTCTACTGGGAAGGTCAGCAACGTCTTTGTACGCTCGTGGTTGAACCACTTCATGAAACGCTTCTGCAACCAAGAGAGTCCCTCCCAGTCGGGTTTTGAACCATCGGGGAAGTAGAACTCACCGAAGATGCTGTCAAAATAATACTTGTCGTAGTAGGCGATGTTCCAGAACACTGCCTGATAGTTACGGGCACCTGTTGGCTGGTTCAATGTATAGACAATCTGCTCGAAGTAGTCGGTAATCACCTTATCGATCGTACGTTTCTTCAGACTAAGGTCTGCCTGCTCATCAGCGCGCTTGTAATAATCAAGACCATACTCCTTGCCAATAAAGTAGTTCATGTACATCAGGAACTCTGGCGTAGCACAAGCACCACTCAACATAGAGCTTACCATAAATACCATATTAACAAAGCCGCCAGCGAATGACTTGAGGTTAGTGGGTGCCGTAGAGTTACCACCGATGGCTACCGTACCACCAATGAGCCAAGGATACATGGTGATAGAAGCACAATAATTGGCCAGAGAGGTCTCATCGTTCTTATATATAAAATGGTGTGTCAGTTTATTAATATATTCATCTGCCAATTCCTTGCCGTACATTTTTTTGATACGGTCTGTAAGAAGACGACGATTCAAACGGATAAAGTTCGACTTCGGCAGTTCACCAATCAGTGTCGCGATATTCTTGTGCTCCACATTGGCATTTGCATCGTATTTGGAACCTGTTGCAGCATTCACAGACTCTGTATATTCAGAGAGGAACATCATCTTGTCCAACGTGTCTCGATCCTCAGAGTGTAACTGGCGATAGAGAATGAACGACTTAGCTACCTGATAAAAACCCTCGCGCATAAGAGCCTCTTCCACCTGATTCTGGATATTCTCCACCGTGATATCATCGTGGATATCCAGATGGCTGAGGATCTTAGAAATTGTCCCCAAGTCAGCAGGGCAGTTAACACTGTCGAATGCTTTCACAATAGCATTCATAATCTTGTCCAAAGAGAACTGGTCTTTAGAACCATCTCGTTTCGTGATAGTGAAGTTCTTAATTTCCATTGTATTGTTTGTTAATGTTTATGCACCTAAGTTAGGTATCAAGTTTCCCGTTTTGGATAACTTTTTTATTTTTTGATTGGAGAAAGTTTCCCGTTTTGGATAACTGAAATCGGTTGCAAAGATACAAAATTTCCAGAATAGCATCTATATCTTATCACAAAAAAATGAGGTCCATTTCAATATTTAACTCATATTAACGCTTAAGATCTGAGCTTGGGTTGGAAGATTCCAAATTAATTTCGTACTTTTGCAACCGATATTTGGAAGATCAATATGATGGACGAAGATTTTGATATACGCCAAGAACGGTTTTCCCAAGGTGAGAAAGACTTTGAGAATGCACTGCGCCCACTGAGTTTCTCAGACTTCAGTGGACAGAAGAAAGTTGTGGAAAATCTCGAAGTATTCGTTGAAGCCGCCAAATTTCGTGGCGAACCACTTGACCACACACTACTACACGGTCCTCCAGGACTGGGTAAGACGACCCTTTCGAATATCATTGCCAATGAGTTGGGTGTAGGATTTAAGATTACCTCTGGTCCTGTACTCGACAAACCTGGTGACCTGGCAGGTATTCTTACCTCATTAGAGAAAAACGACGTGCTCTTTATCGACGAGATACACCGGCTATCACCTGTTGTAGAGGAATACCTCTATTCTGCAATGGAAGACTATCGTATCGACATCATGATTGACAAAGGTCCTTCTGCCCGTTCGATACAGATTGACTTAAACCCATTTACCCTGGTAGGTGCCACCACTCGTAGTGGTTTGCTGACAGCTCCACTCCGTGCCCGTTTTGGGATCAACATGCACTTAGAGTATTATGAGCCAGAAACTTTGCAAGCCATTATCGAGCGCTCAGCAAATATCTTAGGTGTACCTATCACAGAGGATGCAGCTCTCGAGATTGCCGGAAGGAGTCGAGGTACACCTCGTATTGCTAATGCGCTCCTGCGTCGTGTGCGTGATTTCGCTCAGGTAAAAGGAAACGGCAAAATCGACACGAAGATTTCGAAAATAGCTCTTACAGCGCTGAATATTGACCAATATGGTCTCGACGAAATCGACAATAAGATTCTGCTCACCATCATCGATAAGTTCCGCGGTGGTCCAGTAGGCATCACTACGATTGCTACAGCTATCGGCGAAGATGCCGGTACCGTTGAAGAGGTCTATGAACCATTCCTTATTATGGAGGGTTTCATCAAGCGTACCCCTCGCGGACGTATGGTAACAGAACTCGCCTATCGTCATTTTGGACGTAACCCATATAGCGGCAACATCATGGAACCTAATCTTTTTGATTAACAAGGTAGAAATATGGAAAGAACAGGAATATTCGTTGGAAGTTTCAATCCCTTTACCATCGGTCACGACTCTATCGTACGCCGTGTACTCCCTTTGTTTGATCGTCTGGTTATCGGCGTCGTAGGCGACAATGTCCATAAGCCAGATATGCCCGCTGCCGAAACTCGGACGCAAGCTATTCGAGAGCTCTACGCCGAAGAGTCACGCATCAGTGTGAAACCCTATCATGGGTTGGCGATGGATTTTGCTAAAGCAGAAGGGGCTCAGTTTATCGTGAAGGGGGTTCGTAATGCCAGCGATTTCGAATACGAACAATGGCAAGCCGACTTTAATCGGCGTTTAGGTGGTATCGAGACCATCCTGCTCTACACAGAGCCAGAACTATCCAGCATTTCATCTTCAGCATTACGCGAACTTTCACATTTCGGTGTTGACATCAGCCCTTATTTACCCAAAAAGAAAAGTTAATAGACAAATGATAACCTATAGTTCAGAAGGGGTTAAATTCCCCAATATAAAGAAACGAGAGACATCAAACTGGATTCACCGCGTGGCAGAATCTTACGGAAAGAAGATAGGTGAAATCGGCTATATGTTCGTCAATGACGAGAAGATCCTTGAGGTCAACAACGAGTATCTTGGGCACGACTACTACACGGATATCATCACGTTTGACTATTCAGAGGGCAAGGTGCTCAGTGGTGACCTTGTCATCTCACTTGACACCGTTTTTACAAATGCCGACAAGTTTGGGCGTCCGTATGATGAGGAACTCCATAGGGTCATTATCCATGGTATCCTCCATCTCTGTGGCATCAACGACAAGGGACCGGGTGAACGGGAAATCATGGAAGCAGAAGAAGATAAAGCGTTGGCCATGCTATAAGCAGCGCCAACGTTTTTTAATGATGATTCATTTATGGCAGATAAGTAGCTGGTGACCTTTATCTGCAACCGTCGTTGCAAAGATGTAAATATCGCCACCATCCTGAAGCTTTAACCGTTTTCTCAACTCTACCACTGAAAGGGGGAAGTTACGTACAGAGATATTCGCCTGGTGGATGCCTGTCAGTGCCTCTTTTAGCTCACGCTTATTCATAGAGGTTATTTTATCAACCACAAAACAACGACCAGGGAAATCGGGCACTTCTCTGTCTGATATGAAAAGATGACTGTTCTTATCGAGTGGCGTCATCTGAAACCGTATAGCCAACTCCCCAAAGCATCCAGCTTTCATGATGGAAGCGTTAGGGACATAAAGGAAACGGAAAGACGATGATACTGGTAACTGGGAAGGACTCTGAATAAGATCTGGTGAAAAGATGAACTCCTGTTCATCATTAATGCAGAACATCTGCAAAGGTTTTACTGTTTCAGACATGACAAGCAACAACTCTTTGCATTCGTTATCCACAGACACAATATGTACCTCACTCACAGCTTTCAGATCTTCGACAGCTTTTCGCCAATCCAACATCGGGGAAAGCTTTACCATCACACAATCAGCCTTGGCTAACAATTCCTCTCGCAACTCAAGAATGTTAGGAGTACAGTCTGAAATACCATACGTACGTCCCCCATGTACATCACGGCGAGCAGGATCAATGAAGATGAGATCTGCATGCTCCATCGTGTGCAAATAATCGACACCGTTGCCACAGCGCACCTCTACATGATTCAAGCCAAGCCGTTTATAGTTCTCTGTCGTAATCGCACATAGGTTAGCTTGCATTTCAATGGTGACAGCCTGCTGAAAGCCTTTTGCAATAAAGGCGGCATCAACACCAAAGCCTGCTGTGAGATCAACAAAGAGTCGTCCCTTACCGGCAATCCGAGCTTTATAGATGGCTGTAGCCTCGCTGGAACATTGTTCCATAGATAGGTGAGGCGGATAAACAAGTCCTTCACAAGCAGCCCACGAGGGTATTTTTGTACTTGCTTTCTGCCAGCCAGCTATCTGCTCCAGTGCCGCATGCATATCAACCTCAGGATACTTTGCACCCTGAAGAGCCAACCTGCGCACATCGTCTGTCCTGTGCTGCTGGATAAAGTCGAGTGTTGCTTGATTTATCAATTTCAAAAATGCTCTTTATTATGATTCAACCGAGAAAGAAGAGGCTGACACCCACAACAGAAATGACTGCACCAAGAACAACCTTCCACGTGATCTTCTGATGGAAAAGCCAATAAGAGGGCAGAATGATGATGATAGGTGTCATCGCCATCAGTGTAGAGGCGATACCTGCTGCCGTATATTGCACTGCCATCAATGAGAATCCCACTCCTACAAAGGGACCAAAGATTGTTGTTGCGACAGCAACCCCCATTCCCTTCCGATCATGAAATGCCTCACGAAGCGGTGCGAAACCTTCACGCCAATATAATAATAAGGTGAAGCCAATGATACCGGCAACACAGCGTAAGAAGTTTGCACTAAAAGGCACTAACCATGCAGGCATAGCACCAACATCGTAATGATCCATACCTATCTTACTCAGTACAAGACCCATACCCTGACACATGGCAGCACTAATAGCATAAAGTACACCATTTAGTGGCAATTTCAGGGATACACGATGATGCTCGCCACGCCCTAAGACAGAGATTCCAATACCGACAAGTGTCACCAGCATCGCCACAATACTCATCAGCGACATCTGCTGACCAAGTGTTATCCAAGCCATCAGGGCTGCAGCCAGAGGTGCTAGTGTCATAAAGAGCTGTCCGTAACGTGAACCTATGATGATATAGCATTGGAAAAGACAGAAGTCACCAATAACATAGCCCACCAAACCTGAAAGCAGCATCCAGCCACACGCCTCTGCAGGTATTCCCATAGGCAATGGTGTACCAACTGCGAACCAGAACAAGCCCAAAGAGAAAATCAGTGCCATTGCCATACGGAGCACATTGAGCGTAAGGTTACCCAAACGCTTGCTGCCAAACTCACTCAGAAGAGCTGTAGCTGTCCAAGAGAAAGCCACACCGATAGAAATCAGCTCACCTAAATATGCCATTGTGTTGTCTATTTTCGTATTTCGGCTGCAAAGATACAAATAATTCGGAAAAGAATCGTAACTTTGCAGGCGATAATAGAAGTATTTTCCATATTCTCTAAACAGAATGAACGAAACAAAGAAAGGTTTCATCCAATTACATCTGAGCGTGATGCTGGCAGGATTCACAGGACTCTTCGGACGGTTGATTACACTGAACGAGGTGGATATCGTATGGTATCGGATGTTGTTTACGAGCCTTATTCTCCTGGTGTTTACAGGACTACCACGTGTCGGATGGCGTAAGTTTATAGAACTCTGCGGATGTGGTGCCCTTCTGGGGTTTCACTGGATACTTTTCTATGGCAGTATCAAGGCTTCAAATGTCTCGATAGGTGTCATCTGCTTCTCACTGATAGGCTTCTTTACAGCTCTTTTTGAACCACTGATCTTCAAGAAACGTCTCTCTTGGACAGAATTACTGCTTTCGCTGATTACAGTGGCTGGTGTACTCTGTATCTTCTCGCTTGATGCCCGCTACCGTTACGGCATTGCCATCGGCGTCGTTTCTTCGGCAGTATGCGCACTCTATGCCATCTGCAACAAGAAAGCAAGTGTGGGCGTTCGTAGCCGGACAGTCCTGATGTATCAGATGTCAGGCGGTCTGATGGCCATCTCTGTCATCATTCCCCTATATCTCTTGGTTTTCCCAAGCCAGCAACCTGTCATGGTAGTGCCGAAGGACTCTAATTTGTGGTTTATGCTCTGCCACGCCTTGTTCTGCACTGTAGGCATGTACCTACTTCAGATCCAGGCACTAAAGCGTCTCTCAGCCTTCACTGTAAATCTGACGTATAATCTGGAACCCTGCTACACCATCATACTTGCCTTCCTGGTTTTTGGCGAGGGACGGGAGATCAATTTCTCTTTCTATATCGGCATCTCTCTGATTCTACTCAGTGTACTGCTACAGTCGATGCGGGCGTGGAAGAAATCAGCCTTTCTTGTCTAAACGGGCTTTATTCACACTGCCAGCCTTCAGCAGGCGCTGTTGAGCCTCATCATAACTCACTCCCAACATATCCTGGAGCATCCGTGTGCCGCGATCCACCAGTTTCGCATTCGTCAACTGCATATTCACCATACGATTTCCCTGCACTCGTCCCATCCTAATCATCAGTGTGGTGGAAATCATGTTCAGCACCATCTTCTGGGCTGTTCCGCTCTTCATTCTACTGGAACCTGTCAGGAACTCAGGTCCGACAATGGTTTCAATAGGGAAATCAACAGCCTTTGCCAACGGACTGTTGGGATTACTGGTGATACAACCTGTTAATAAGCCATTCTCCTTAGCCAGTTTAATAGCACCTATTACATAAGGTGTCGTACCTGATGCAGCAATACCCAATACAGTATCGTTGGATGTAGGATTATACACTTTCAGATCCTTCCAACCCTGTTCTGAGACATCCTCTGCTCGCTCTACGGAATGACGCAAGGCACGATCACCACCTGCAATGATACCAATAACCTTCGTGTCAGGCACACCAAAGGTTGGTGGCAACTCGCTGGCATCCAATACACCTAAGCGTCCACTGGTACCTGCACCGATATAGAAGAGTCGCCCACCTTGCCTCATTCGCTCTTCTATAACCTCTACCAAAGCTTCAATCTGCGGGATAGCCCTGCGCACAGCATCTGCCACCCTACAATCTTCTTCATTGATATGGCGCAGCAGTTCTACGACTGACATCTGTTCAAGATGATCGAACCGCGAAGGCTGTTCTGTGATTTTATCTACTTTATCTGCCATGACTTATTTCAGAATTTGCTCAGCATTATTTGATAATGACTCATTTAATAGTGTTACATCTTCAGTAGCATTAGTGGCAGCTTCTATGACCATTCCATAGTTGTCAAGTGTATAGAATATATAACCGAATACACAACAGCCCATACAGAGCAATACGGTATATGGCCAGACTGAATCAGGTATTAAGGCTGTCATGATGATACTACCCAAACCCCATAAGATAATCATGTAGCAGGCGACAGACATAGATCGCTGCCCAAAGAATATATTCTGTTTGGCAGTTGGAGTCCACCAACGGGCATTAATATCAGTAACAGGCAGCTCCTTAAACTGGCGTCTTACCCTATAATTGGTGTACAAGAAATCAGTACCCATCCAAGCGACATGAACCAAAAATACACCAATTCCAACATTCAAGATGAGAGAGGAGTCTATAAACACACCCACCCAGAGAGCCGTGATACATAGGAAAAGGGCTATTATGTCACGTACTACAATGAAACGTCGCAAATATTTCGGATTCAGCAGCGATGTATGGCTCCACGATAGTAACAGACCGCCAATGTGAAAATAGGACACAGAGAGCGCTGATGCTGCTATTGGCCAAAAAGCACGCCAACCGAAGTACAGATGCAGCAGGAAACCAGCACCGAAGACAGAGAGGCATAGAGCAGTCAGTTGTCTGCTACGGAGATAGATGACATAATCGCGATAGTAGAAGTTGTTGTACAGTAAAACTGTCGCCATCACAAAGTTGACGATGCCAGCCAGCAAAAGGCTCAAGTCGTAGAATTGTTGTTCTATCATTGGCTATTACTCTTCAGATGATTCAAAACTCTCCCTCTTCTTATGGTTTACCCAGCCATCGATAAAGGAAAATAAGATATAGGTGAAGAGACCGGCAATAATACCATCAGTTATATTGCTAGTGACAGTGATCAGCAGGATAGTCAGGAAGGCTGGCATGGCCTCAGCTGGCTTCAACAGATTGATATGTCTAATAGAGCCAAAAAGATAAAAACCAGCCGTAATCATAACAGGAGCAGTGGCTGCTGCAGGTATAGCCAAAAACAAAGGAGCAAGGAAAAGACTGACTACGAAGCACAATGCGATCACAAAGGCTGTGAGTCCGGTACGCCCTCCTTCTGCCACTCCTGTGGCACTCTCAACATAGGTAGTCACCGTGCTACAGCCCAGAGTAGCTCCAGCTACTGTGCCCAAAGCATCACTCAGCATGATCTTCTGCATATATGGAATACGTCCATTCTTTCGGATGAGTCCAGCATTTGCCATCACACCAACACAAGTTCCAAGACTGTCGAATATATCAAAGAAAAGCATGGTAACCACACAAACCCAAAGGTCAGGTGTCAACAGATAGTCCCATGAGAACTGACAAAAGAGTGGCGTTGGCGCCTTGGGCATCTCAAAGAGATGATCAGGAATCGTTGTCACTCCCATTGGGATACCTATAAGGGTAGTAATGATGATGCTTAGAAGAAGACCTCCCTTGGTACGCAAAACGATAAACACACCTGTCAGAACCAGACCTATCAGAAAGAGTAAGGAAGATGATGTTGTCAGAGTATCTATATGATTGAAGATGGTGCCTTCTGCCAATATTCCACTATTCTTAAAGCCAATCATAGCCACAAAAAAGCCAATACCTACAGCAATGCCATGCTTCAGTGATGTAGGCACCATTTCGAAGATAATCTGTCGCAAACTACTCACGCATAGGAGTACAAAGAGTATTCCCTCCAACAGTACAGCCGTGAGGGCAAACTGCCAAGAATAGCCAAGTGAGATGCAGATAGTCTGAACAAAAAACACATCCAGTGTCAGACCCGGCGCCTGACCAAAAGGTCGCTTAGCCAGAAAAGCCATCAGCATAGTACCCACAATCGTGGCAAGTACCAGAGCGGTAAAGAATGAATCAATAGGAAACCCTTTTGAGACAAGAGGTCCAAACATCGCAGGCAGAAGAGCAAGAATGTAAGACATGGTGATAAAGGTTGTAAGACCTGAAACAATCTCGGTCTTCAGGCTATGACGATGTGATGAGAAGCCAACAAGTGAAAATAATTTCTCTTTCATAACTTTTTATTTAATGGGCAGGATAAAGTCAAATTTAGCACCACTGGTATAGTTGGTGTCAAGGGTAAGTGTACCACCAATACGCTCTGCTATCATACGGGCAATGGTAAGTCCAAGACCTGTACCCTGAATAAAGTTGTCGAGCTTGGTGAACCGCTCAAAGATAAAATCCTTTTTTTCTGGAGGGATGCCAGGCCCCGTATCTATCACGGAGAAGTGAAGCGCATCATCCTCCTGATCCACCTTGAGGGTGATCGTACCAATAGTCGTAAACTTGGCTGCATTGTCAAGCAGTTTTGCAAGGACAATATGAATCATACGGGGATAGGAATCAATGGTCTGCTCAACTGGTAATGAGCTTTGGCAGTCGAGCTCCACTGTCTTTGCCACGTTAGAGCGGACAGCATCTGTCGCTTGCGAGACGATGGCAGAAACTACACACAGCTCTGATTCAGGCAACTCGGCACCACTTTCAAAGTCGGAGATCAGAATAAGATCGTCAAGGATGGTTGTAAGCAGTCTGGTATTCTCCTGTATCCGTTCGCAGAAGTCCATCCGCTCGGCATCTGGCAACTCGATATCCTTCATTGTAAGCACCTGGGTGAAACCGTTGATGGCATTCAATGGGGTACGTATCTCGTGTGTTATACTCTGCATGAAGGCTGTCTTGGCTTTTGAAGCTGCTTCCGCATGATCGCGCTCGATAGCCAATTGTTTGTTCTGAGCTACTACCACGTTACGTTCACGCTGCAATTGCATATTTTTAATCTGCATTCTGCGGTTCCATCGGCTATTGAGCACCAGGAACACCAACAAGGCTCCTATACCGAGAATCATCGCCACACCACCTGTTGTAAAGCGGGAGCGCTGTTTCAGAAGTTTGTTCTGCGACTGGAGTTCGTTCAGCGAGAAACGTTTATTGAGGCGATTTAACTGCTCACGGTTGTTTGCTTGGTTCACAGAGTCCTTCAAGGCTTCTGACGCACGTAAGTCAGCCAACGCTTCAGGATACAGGCCGAGTTTCTCATAGACTTTGGAACGATTCATCAGTACCATTCTTTTATTACCCACATCCCCTATTGCACGTTCCAAATTTTCGTTCGCATAGCGCAGAGCAGCAGGATAATCGCCTTTAGCCATCGCCAATTTACAGCGATCGTCGATTGTATTGATCTGTTCTACGATGACGTTACCAGAAAGTTCTGTGTACTTTGTAATCGAGTCAAGCACCCGAGTAGCCTGAGCCAGACTGTCTTTTGAAATATAGTAAGTAAATTGTCTCCTGAAGTATTTCAGGTGCCAACTGGCGTAGGCCATCAATTGATCAGGATCTTTCGTGGGAGAAAGGCCCTTGAGTAAAAGGGCCCAATCTTTCAACAGCGATTCAATGGCAGCAGTATCCTTATTATTCTCCAGACATTGATAATAAAAATAATAGACTTCCGTAATCGGTCCATCCCTGTCTGTATTTGGGTAGATCTGGATGAAATTCTTATAGCAACGTTGCGCTTCGTCATAAACATCCTGCACTAGATAAGCTGTACCCTGCACTCCATAGCTCATCGCGATTCCGAATGAGTCGTTACGTGCGATGGCATCTTCCTGCATCGCCAGTGCCTCCCTTGTGGCTTCATCAAACTCATTGAACCACACATAATCTTCTGCGACGTATTGCCACAGGATATAATAGAGCTGCCATTCCTCATTGTCACGAAGGAATTCGAGAATCTCTGGGGCTACAGCTATCAAGGAGTCATGCTCATTGTTGTTGTAGAAAGTCTGTGCCACATCGAAACGGGCATACGCAGAATCATGACTAACTTTGGTATGTTTGGCAGGAGAGGCGTCGTGCTTACATGAGAAAACAGCGGTAAAAAGCAATACCGCAAACAAAAGTAAAACAGGATAGAATCGTCGTTGTTTCATTTTGGCTGACTAATGATTCAATTTTGGTGCAAAAATACACTTATTCTGACAGATATGGTGCAAAATGACAATTCAACTTGTGTAAATTCGTGATTTTGGGTGTGTAAAAACACGATTTTACACAGCTTTTTTGCATATCTCATCAAAAAGTTGTAATTTCGCAGCCGAAAACAAGAACCATCATGAAGGAGATACAATTTTCGGCAATTATACTGATGGCACTTCTGACGGTAACCCTTACCGCACTGCTACCTTGGAGGGTAGCCAGAACTGGTATACTTAACCGTTCGCGATGGCTTATGGTTGGCTGTACAGCACTCCTGACTTTACACTTCCTGCTGCAATATACCATCGGGTTCCGTCAGATGGGGATTACGCAAGCCGTGATGGTCAATCTGCTTTTCTTCGTTCCGGCTTCCTTTTTTCTCAGTATGTCTCTGCTCAACTTGTTGCGAAAGGGGCAAACCCTGGGGCGCGACTGGGTGGTAGGTCTGATGACATGGGGCTTGACAATACTTTTGATTGTCGCTGCAGTCATCCAAACAGGCGATGCACTAGCCGACTCCAAACCTATGCGTCTGGCAGATTATATATCAGGTGCAGGCTACTGCCTGATGCAGTTTTATTACAACTATCGCCTCTATACCAGCTATCGGAGGTTGCGCAATGCGCTGAACGACTATTACGATCACGATATAGACAATCTGCTATTCTGGATGCGACGAAGCATCTATCTGCTGGTAATAATAGCCACAACAGTGCCGTTGCTGATTTTCAGCTCTGATATCATACTGATGATCTATACATTGATCATCCTCTCCTCTCTTTTCTTTACGGTTTACAGTTTTGTAAGCTACTGCATCAGCAGCGATTCCCAACAGGTGGAGATGGCGCAGCTGAACATCAACGAAGAGGATGCGAAGTCACTCGCCAGAAAAGACGCGCCAGTAGTGAGCGAAGCAGATCTGCAGCGTGTTTCGCAGACTGTAAAAGAGTGGCTGGCTTCTGGGGGCCACCTGCATAGCGGCATCACGGTAGCTACTTCTGCCACAGAGATGCATGTGCCTCAACGACTGCTGCGTGCCTGGTACCAGAAAGAAGGGTTCGAGTCATATAGCGACTGGTTGCAGCAGCTACGTGTAGAGCATGCCAAGAAACTGCTGACTGAGCATCCTGACTGGTCACTCGACACGATTGCGGAGCAGAGCGGATTCAGTAGCCGCAACTATTTCCACCGCATCTTCCTGAAGCTGACAGGCAAGACACCATCACAATACGCAAGTGCTTTCAGAAACTAATGCTTGCGTATCTTGTCAACTACCAAAGCTATAGCACCATCGCCTGTAACATTGCAGGCTGTACCAAACGAATCCATAGCAATATAGATAGTAATCATCAGTGCCTGTTGCTCGCCATTAAAGCCCAATACATTTGCCAGCGGAGCTAAAGCAGCCATGATGGCACCACCAGGGACACCTGGCGCAGCAATCATCACCACTGAAAGCATCAGGATAAACTGAAGGAAAAGTCCAAAATCAGTAGGCATACCCTCAAGCATGCTGATAACCAGCGCACAAGCCGTAATCTTCATCATAGAGCCAGACATGTGGATGGTGGCACAAAGAGGAACGACAAAACCTGCCGTCTCCTCAGAAACCCCATTCTTCTGTGACTGTTTCAAGGTGACTGGAATCGTGGCTGCAGAACTGCTGGAGCCTAAGGCAGTTGCGTAAGCAGGCAACATCGTCCAAAGCAAGCGGAAGGGATTGCGATGCACAATCAGACCTGCTGCTACAAACTCATAAAGCAGGATGAAGATGTGGAGCACAAGGATTATCAGAATGATATTGACAAAGACAGACATCGCCTGCCACACATACCCAGCATAGGTTATATTCAAGAAGATGCCAAAGATATAAAGCGGCAACAGTGGAACCAGCAGACCACTGATGATTCTGTGGATTACCTCCTTAAACTCTAAAGCCATCGAGCGCAAGGTAGGCAACTTGCCATAGGCAATACAAATTCCCAGACTAAACGAGAAGACGAGAGCAGTCATGACATCCAAGATTGGAGGTATCTGGATCTTGAAGTAAGGCACCAGAGGATTTGCTTGTTCCGAAACACCCGCTTCTATCGCATGCCCTATCAATGAAGGGAAGCACAGCATACCTGTAGTATAGGTCAGCAAGCCGCTTAGCACGGTATCGCCAAAGGCTATCACCACTGTCAACAGCAATAACTTGCCTGCCTGATTGCCAATCTCACCGATGGCAGAAGTAATCAGTCCGACAATAATCAATGGCACCAGGAAGCCTAAGAACTGACTGAACAGACCGTTAAAAGTCAAAACCGCCCGAACTATCGGCTCGTTGACAACCAGTCCCAACAGAATTCCCAGAACGATAGCTATCACCACACGAGGCAAAAGCCCCATCTGCCAGATTCTCTTAATACTCTCCATCGCTATTACAAAAATTATTGATTAGACACCAACCTCTGCGAGTCTCGCTTTACGCAATTCCGTAGGTTTATCACCTAAAAAAATAAAAATAGGTTTCTGCTGCAAAGATACAAATAAATCGAAAATAAACGGAAGATTATTTGGTTTCTTTTGAAAAATACTCTACCTTTGTAACGGATTTCCGTTTCAGGGTTTGGGATGCACGTTTCAAAGTTTGGGATATGCATACCAAAGTTTGGGATAGAGATTTCAAAGTTTGAAACAGAAAATAACAAGAATAATATGGCAAATTATGTAATCAAGGAAATGCCCGCAGGTATGGGCAACGGCAAAAAAGGAAGGATATTCCCCAAGTTGCTGGTCTATACAGAGTTCGACTACGACAAGGTGGTAGAACTCATTCACACCAATTCTCCAGCATTCAGTCAGGGAACGATTCGCGGCGTACTTGACACATTAGGCGTCGTCATGAAGAACTATCTCCCGATGGGGCACACGATGAAGATAGACAATCTTGGCGTATTCTCGCTCGCTCTCGAATTTGCCGATGAAAAGGCGGAAAATACCGCTCAGCAGAAGGTATCGGAGTCAAAGACTAAATATCATCACGTCAAGGTGAAAGGCGTGAATTTCAAGGTTGACAAAAAACTGATTAAGGCT
Organism: uncultured Prevotella sp.; assembly: GCA_946405145.1. Classification (GTDB taxonomy): domain Bacteria; phylum Bacteroidota; class Bacteroidia; order Bacteroidales; family Bacteroidaceae; genus Prevotella. The sequence continues at coordinate 46,619 of CAMJGE010000006.1, read as the reverse complement.
ATTAATAAGGAGAACACCTTCGAACGCACATCAGGCAATCCTGCATCACGCTCTCCATACACACCAGAAGAACGTCTGCAACGTGCACTCCGTCATATCGATAAACACGGATTCATCACACTGCAAGACTATGTCAACCTCAACAGTCTCAGTCGCAGCACAGCCTCACGTGAACTGTCCAGATTCGCTTCCGATCCCACCTCTGGCATCCAGTCCAAAGGCGCCGGCTCCCATAAGGTCTGGGTCCGCCAGAAATAAGATTACCATCTACAAAGCTTTAACGAATGGAACAAATCCAAAAAAGAGCGCCGCAACTTTATTATTTGCGGCGCTCTAATTTATTAATAAGGTGTAATCCTTAGTCAGCGAGCTTTGCCTTGATGAACTCGCGGTTCAGACGGGCAATGTTGGCGATCGTCTCGTTCTTCGGGCAGACAGCCTCGCAGGCGCGAGTGTTGGTGCAGTTACCGAAACCAAGCTCCTCCATAGCCATCACCATGTTCTTAGCACGGCGGGCAGCCTCTACCTTACCCTGTGGGAGCAGAGCGAGCTGAGAAACCTTTGAGCTTACGAACAACATAGCCGAGCCGTTCTTACAAGCTGCTACACAAGCGCCACAGCCAATGCAAGATGCGCAGTCCATAGCCTCGTCGGCATCCTCCTTAGGAATCAGGATAGCGTTGGCATCCTGAGCCTGTCCTGTGCGGATGGTAGTGTAACCACCAGCCTGGATAATCTTATCGAAGGCATTGCGGTCTACCATACAGTCCTTAATCACAGGGAAGGCTGCTGAGCGCCAAGGCTCAACGGTGATCACATCACCATCGTTGAAGCGACGCATGTAGAGCTGACAGGTGGTAGCACCACGCTCAGTGAGTCCATGAGGTGTACCATTAATATACAGAGAGCACATACCGCAGATACCCTCGCGGCAATCGTGATCGAACACGAATGGCTCCTTACCTTCGTTGATAAGCTCCTCGTTCAGGATGTCAAGCATCTCCAGGAAAGAGGTGTCATCGGGGATATCGTGCATCTCGTGTGTATCGAAATGACCTTGGTCCTTGGGGCCATTCTGGCGCCAGAACTTTATAGTAAATGAAATATTCTTAGCCATACCTAATTAATTTTTATAGTTACGTGTCTGTACCTTAATAGCCTCGTACTCCAGCGGCTCCTTGATGAGCTCGGGTTCAACACCCTTGCCTTTGTACTCCCAGCAACCTACGTAGAAGTAGTTCTCGTCGTCGCGCTTAGCCTCACCTTCCTCAGTCTGATACTCCTCGCGGAAGTGTCCACCACAAGATTCGTTACGAGAGAGAGCATCGAAAGCAACAAGCTGACCCATGGTGAAGAAGTCACGCAGGTGGATAGCCTTATCAAGCTCGATGTTCAGACCTTCCTTAGTGCCAGGAACGAAGAGGTTGGTATCAAACTCCTTCTCGAGTTCGTGCATCTTCTTCAGACCAGTCTTCAGGCCCTCAGCGGTGCGACCCATACCTACATACTCCCACATGATGTGACCCAGTTCCTTATGGATAGAGTCGACAGAACGCTTACCCTTGATGTTCATCAAGCGGTCAATCTCGGCAGCAACGCCCTTCTCGGCAGCCTCGAATTCAGGCAGATCGGTAGAAACCTTTGGCCATACAGCCTGATCAGCCAGATAGTTCTGGATGGTGTAAGGCAGAACAAAGTAACCATCGGCCAGACCCTGCATCAGCGCAGAAGCACCCAGACGGTTAGCACCGTGGTCAGAGAAGTTACACTCACCAATAGCAAACAGGCCAGGAATAGTGGTCTGCAGCTCGTAGTCAACCCAGATACCACCCATCGTATAGTGGATAGCAGGATAGATCATCATCGGCTTGTAGTACTTCACACCATTGATCTCGTTAGCTACGTCGCCAGGGAATACGTCAGTGATCTCCTCGTACATCTCGAAGAGGTTACCATAGCGCTGCATGATCACATCGATACCCAGACGGTTGATAGACTCAGAGAAGTCGAGGAATACAGCCAGACCAGTGTTGTTCACACCGAAGCCCTTATCGCAACGCTCCTTAGCGGCACGAGAGGCAACGTCACGAGGAACGAGGTTACCGAATGCTGGATAGCGGCGCTCCAGATAGTAATCGCGATCCTCCTCAGGAATCTCCCAACCCTGCTTGGTACCAGCCTGCAGAGCCTTGGCATCCTCAATCTTCTTAGGAACCCAGATACGTCCATCGTTACGCAGAGACTCAGACATCAGTGTGAGCTTAGACTGCTTGTCGCCATGAACGGGGATACAAGTGGGGTGAATCTGAACGTAAGAAGGATTTGCGAAATATGCGCCCTTACGATAGCACTGAACAGCAGCAGAGCAGTTGCAACCCATAGCATTGGTAGAAAGGAAGTAGGTGTTACCATATCCACCAGTAGCGATAACAACAGCGTTAGCGCTGAAGCGAACCAGCTTACCAGAGCAGAGGTCCTTGGCGATGATACCGCGAGCGCGACCATCAACAATCACCACATCTTCCATCTCGTAACGTGTGTAGAGCTTCACTTTACCTGCCTTCACCTGACAAGAGAGTGAAGAATAGGCACCCAGCAGGAGCTGCTGACCAGTCTGACCCTTAGCGTAGAAAGTACGGCTTACCTGAGCACCACCGAAAGAACGGTTAGCCAGCATACCACCATACTCACGAGCAAAGGGAACACCCTGAGCTACACACTGGTCGATAATATTGTTTGATACCTCAGCCAGACGATAAACGTTAGCCTCACGAGCACGATAGTCACCGCCCTTCACAGTATCATAGAACAGACGATAGATAGAGTCGCCATCGTTCTGATAGCACTTAGCAGCATTGATACCACCCTGAGCAGCGATAGAGTGAGCACGACGAGGAGAATCCTGAATACACAGGTTAATCACATTGAAGCCCATCTCACCGAGTGAAGCTGCTGCAGAAGCACCAGCCAAGCCAGTACCAACTACAATCACGTCCAACTTCAGTTTGTTCTTAGGGTTAACCAGTCGCTGGTGAGCTTTATATTCCTTCCATTTCTCAGGCACTGGACCTGCAGGAATCTTTGAATCTAATACTTTAGCCATAATACTTAAGTGTTTTTAGAATGAATAATGAATTAGCAGAGACTTGGCGCACATCCAAATGCGAAGGCCAATACTACAACAGTGAAGCCAAGCATCAGCAGTGATACATAGATCAGACCGATGCAGTTCCAGCGCTTCTGCCATACCTTACCGCTGATACCCAGCGTGTGCATAGCTGACCAGAAACCATGAGCCAGATGGAACCAAATGGCTGCGAACCATACGAGATACAGTACTACCAAAGGCCAATGAGAGAAGGTCTCCTTAATCCAGCCAAAGCCATCGGCAGGATCAATCTTCGTGTAAGTACCAGCAAGCTCTGCGAACATCATGTTGTACCAGAAGTTCTGCAAGTGAACCAGCAGACCAATGAGGATGATGATACCCAGCACAAGCATGTTCTGAGAGAACCACTCTACTACACCAGGATTGGTAACCGTAGAAACCTCATAACGGTTGTCGCCACGTGCCTTACGATTCTGAGCCGTGAGGATAAAGGCAAAGACGATGTGAATAACTGCCAAGGCAGCCAGACCGAGTGTTGCTACAACAGCATACCAGTTGGCACCCAGGAATTCGCAAATCATGTTGTAACCCTCTTCAGAGAAAAGCGCCACCAAGTTCATGCAACAATGGAATGTCAAGAACAAGATAAGCGCAATACCCGTAACGGACATTACAACTTTTCTACCAATTGATGAATTGATTAACCACATAAGTTGTTGAAATTAAATTATTTATAATAAAGTTATATTCCCATCAATACCTAATTTTAGGTAATTAACATTGGCTTTAGAGCGCAAAGATAATATAAAAATATGAACTTACAAAGTTTTTTGGGCGAAAAATGCACTAAAAATTCAAATTTTATGCTTACTTTTGCGGAAAAATAGAAAAAGAACGATGAAATTGAACTATGATGTATTGGTAATTGGAGGTGGTCACGCTGGTTGCGAGGCTGCATCTGCAAGTGCCAATATGGGCGCAAAGACCTGTCTGGTGACGATGGACATGAATAAGATTGCACAGATGTCATGCAACCCAGCTATTGGTGGTATTGCAAAGGGACAGATTGTGCGAGAGATCGATGCGTTGGGAGGTCAGATGGGACTGGTGACTGACGCTACCTCAATACAATTCCGGATGCTAAATGTTGGAAAGGGACCAGCCATGTGGAGTCCTCGTGCCCAATGCGATCGCGGAAAGTTTATCTGGGAATGGCGCAGGATGCTTGACCAGACTCCCAATCTCGACATTTGGCAGGATCAGGCCGACGAGCTATTGGTAGAAAATGGCGAAGCTATCGGCGTGAGAACCATCTGGGGCGCTGAACTCTATGCCAAATGTGTGGTGATTACTGCAGGAACCTTCCTTAATGGACTGATGCACATAGGACGCAAAATGGTAGCTGGTGGACGCATTGCCGAACCTGCTGTGCCCCATTTCACAGAAAGTATTACTCGTCATGGAGTTGTGTCTGCACGTATGAAAACTGGCACGCCTGTCCGCATCGACAAGCGTTCCATCCATTTTGAAGATCTGGAAGAACAGCCTGGCGAAAAACGTGACTACCAGTTCAGCTATATGAACAAGAAAGGTGCACTTCAACAACTGCCCTGTTGGACAGTGAACACAAACGCAGAAGTGCATGAGGTGCTACGAAGCGGACTTGAGGACTCACCACTCTATAACGGACAGATTCAATCGATTGGCCCACGCTATTGTCCTTCCATCGAAACAAAATTGGTAACCTTTCCTGAACGCGAGAAACATCCGCTGTTTCTGGAACCAGAAGGCGAGGATACCAACGAGATGTATCTGAACGGCTTTTCTTCTTCACTGCCTATGGATGTGCAGATTGAAGCCCTCAAGAAAATGCCAGCTTTCCGCGACGTAAAAGTGTATCGTCCGGGCTATGCTATCGAATACGATTTCTTCGATCCGACCCAACTCAACCATTCGCTGGAATCAAAGATAATCCCCAATCTCTTCATGGCTGGTCAGGTTAATGGAACGACTGGATATGAAGAAGCAGGAGGTCAGGGAACGATGGCTGGTATCAACGCAGCTCTGAAGGCAGGCTTTGCTGGTAGTTCGAATGGCGAGGATTACAATCCATTTATCCTGCATCGCGATGAAGCCTATATCGGTGTGCTTATCGACGACTTGGTGACGAAAGGTGTAGATGAGCCTTATCGTATGTTTACCTCAAGGGCAGAATATCGCATCCTGCTGAGACAAGACGATGCTGACGCACGCCTGACTGAGAAGGCTTATGAGTTAGGATTAGCAAAACGTGACAGATACGACTGGTGGATGGAAAAGAAGAAAGCTATCGAAGAAATCGAAAGTTTCTGTCAGAACTTTGCCATCAAACCCCGACTTATCAATTCCAATCTCGAAGCACTTGGCACTACCCCACTCCAGTTTGGCTGCAAGTTGACAGAGCTGGTCAATCGTCCCCAACTGAATCTGCAGAATCTGTCAGAAATCATCCCCCAGTTGAAGGAGGTACTAAACCGTCCAATCAATCGAAAAGCAGAAATAGCTGAAGCCGCTGAGGTCAGGATGAAATATAAAGGTTATATTGAGCGCGAGCGAATGGTGGCAGAGAAGATGCACCGATTAGAGAATATCAAGATTCGTGGTCATTTCAACTACGAAGAACTGCAAGGACTCTCTACTGAGGCTCGCCAGAAATTGGCAAAGATACAACCGGAGACTTTGGCACAAGCGAGTCGAATTCCAGGCGTCTCTCCCAGTGATATAAATGTAATGCTGGTACTGATGGGGCGCTAATGTTCCACGTGAAACAAATGATTAATAATAAACTTATAGCTTACTGATTATGAACAACAAGGTATTACTGGAAAATCTGCGCGCAATACCGGATTTCCCCAAAAAAGGAATCAACTTCCGTGATGTGACAACACTCTACAAGAATGCAGAGTGCGTAAAGATCATGCTCGATGAACTGGAAGAAATTTACAAGGACAAGGGCATCACCAAGATAGTGGGCATCGAGAGTCGAGGATTTGTGATGGCTTCGGCACTAGCCGGTAGATTGGGATGCGGCATTGTGCTGGCACGTAAGCCAGGAAAATTACCTGCAACTGTCATCAAGGAATCTTTCTCAAAAGAGTATGGCGTTGACACCATCGAGATGCACCTTGATGCTATCGATGAAAACGATGTTGTTTTGATTCACGATGATCTGTTAGCGACTGGTGGTACAGCTAAGGCAGCTTATAACCTTGTTCAACACTTTAATCCAAAGAAGATCTATATGAATTTCATCATCGAACTCAGAGATGAAGGACTTCATGGGCGCGACCTCTTTAAAGGTATTGACCTAACAACGCTGATGATTATTTAAACAACGTTCCACGTGAAACATTGAGATGACAAAAGAGGAAAACGAACAGCGATTAGCCTATTTAAAAAGCATTGTCAGTAGGTTGCCAGAAAAGCCTGGTAGCTACCAATATTACGACGAGAACCATACCATTATCTATGTGGGAAAGGCGAAGAATCTCAAATCGAGAGTCTCTTCTTATTTCCACACAGAAGTGGATCGCTTTAAAACAAAGGTACTTGTCAGCAAGATCCACGATATCAGCTATACAGTAGTGAATACAGAAGAGGATGCTTTACTGCTTGAAAACTCACTCATCAAGAAGTATAATCCACGATATAATGTACTGTTGAAAGATGGTAAGACCTACCCTTCTATTTGCATCACCAATGAACCCTTTCCACGTATCTTCAAGACTCGGACAATCAATAAAAAATGGGGTACCTATTACGGTCCTTACGCCCACGCTGGAGCCATGCAGACAATACTAAGTCTGATTAAAGAGCTTTATCACCCACGCACTTGCAATACACCCATCACTAAAGAAGGGGTTGCGGCTGGGAAATACAGAGTTTGTCTGGATTATCATATCAAGAAATGCCTTGGGCCTTGTGTTGGAAAACAGACTGCAGAAGACTATCAGAAGAACATCCAACAGGCTCGCGAAATCCTTAAAGGAAATACCCGAGAGGTACTTCGTGAAATGAAGGAAGAAATGCTCAAACTGAGTGAAGAACTGCGTTTTGAAGAGGCAGAAGAAGTAAAGCGGAAATACATCACGCTTGATGGTTTTGTGAGCAGTAGCGAGGTTGTGAGTCACACCATCAACAACGTGGATGTGTTCTCGATTACTTCGGAAGAAAAGATGGCATTCATCAACTATATCCACGTATCAAACGGCAGCATCAACCAGAGTTTTACCATCGAATACAAGAAGAAGCTGAACGAGACTGACGAAGAACTGCTACAGCTTGGTATCATCGAACTGCGACAGCGATTCAAGAGCGATGCCAAAGAGATTATCGTGCCTGAAGAGGTGGATGTAGAACTCGAAAATGTCGTCTTCACCATCCCCCAAAGAGGTGACAAAAAGAAGTTGCTCGACCTCTCGATCATGAATGGAAAACAGTACAAGTTAGATCGTCTGAAACAGGCAGAAAAACTGAATCCTGAACAGAAGCAGACACGCTTGATGAAGGAGCTTCAAGACAAACTTCATCTTCCCAAACTACCCTATCATATCGAGTGTTTCGACAACTCCAACATCTCTGGTTCTGATGCTGTGGCTTCTTGCGTGGTTTTCAAGGCTATGAAACCCAGCAAAAAAGACTATAAACACTTCAATATCAAGACGGTAGAGGGCCCTGATGACTATGCTTCGATGAAAGAAGTCGTGCATCGCCGCTACACCCGATTGGTAGAAGAAGAACAGCCCCTACCCGACCTCATTATCGCTGATGGCGGAAAGGGCCAGATGGAGGTGATCCGACAAGTGATTCAAGACGAACTGGACCTTGATATCCCTATTGCAGGACTCGCCAAAGATGATCGTCATCGCACCAACGAACTGCTTTATGGTTTCCCACCTATTCATGTGGCTCTGAAGACGGATTCTGAGCTGTTTCACGTGCTGACGCATATCCAGGATGAAGTGCATCGCTTTGCTATCGAATTCCACAGAAACAAGCGTTCTAAGCGCGCTCTGCACTCTGAGCTTGACGACATCAAGGGCATAGGTCCGAAAACGCGTGACGAGCTTCAAAACAGCCTCAAATCGGTTAAAAAGATCCGCGAGGCAGATCTCGAAACACTCTCAAACTTAATTGGCAAAGCAAAAGCACAGATCGTATTCGAGCACTTCCACCAAGAACCTTAAGGGCATTTTTTTTTCCCAACGAGGGAATATTATGTTCCCAGTGTGGGAATAATTGATTCCCAGTATGGGAATATTTGCTAGCATTAATAGTAGCAATTGTCAGCATTGTAGCAAAACAGTCCTTATACAACATCGCAATAATGCTACAATTAGTTGCTTTGAGATTTGCTCAATTCAATTTAAGTTCGTATCTTTGCAGAAAAATCAGAAGCAATGAGAGCAGTTATACAACGAGTCAGTCACGCCAGCGTCACCATCGAGGGTATCAAGAAGTCAGAAATCACACAAGGATTCCTGATTCTCTTAGGTATCTGCAATGAGGATACAAGCGAAGATGTTGACTGGCTGGTGAAGAAAATCGCCAATCTCAGAGTCTTTAACGATGAAAATGGCGTAATGAACCGCTCTATTCTCGAAATAGACGGCAACTGTCTGGTAGTCAGTCAGTTTACGCTATATGCAAGTTACAAGAAGGGGAATCGCCCGAGTTGGTTCAAGGCTGGCTCCCACGAGCACTCTATCCCACTCTACGAAGCCTTCTGCGCGCAACTTTCAGAAGCCATCGGAAAACCTGTTGGAACGGGCGAATTCGGCGCTGATATGAAAGTGGAACTCTTGAATGATGGCCCTGTTACAATATGTATGGACACCAAGAACAAAGAATAGAAACAAACAAAACCATTAAGATTATGGACAAGAGACAAATTACCAATTACGTGAACCTTGCCGCCCTAGTGAGCTATATCTTGGGGCGCATTCTCCACTCGAATTTCCTCATCGCTTTCGGCCTGACCATCATGGCCGGACTGAGCATATGGACTATCATCCATTGGAAGGAGAACGACAAGATGTCGAACTATATTTCTGTAGCCTTCCTAGTACTCGTCGGACTCTCACTCTTCGGTCTCTTATAGCATGAAGAATTATCTACGGGAAATAGAAATGGCAGGGGTGATTCTGGCGTCTACTGGAATCGTCAACTCACTGATTTGGGGTTCGATTTATGGCGGATGGCTCTGCGGAATCGGTATCCTGCTGATGCTGATCGTGTTCCTCTACAAAGCCTTTCACTGGAACGAATATGCCCGTGATAATAAGCAATATATCTGGATTATCCTACTGACGATAGCCCTATTATTCATTCAAATGTTAAGAGCAAGATGACCATCAAAGAAGCACAAGAGGCAGTAGATCGCTGGATCAAGGAATATGGTGTGCGCTACTTCTCGGAACTCACCAATATGGCAGTTCTGACAGAAGAAGTAGGCGAACTGGCACGTGTGATAGCCCGCAAATACGGCGATCAGAGCTTTAAGGAAGGAGAAAAAGACAACCTTGGAGAGGAAATGGCCGACGTGCTTTGGGTACTTCTCTGTCTGGCAAACCAGACTGGCGTTGACCTCACGGAAGAACTCCAGAAGAGCATTGAGAAGAAGACTCAGCGCGACTCATTAAGACATATACATAACAAAAAACTAATGGCATAAAGAATATGGCAGAACATCATCACGATCACGAGCATCATCACCACCATGTAGAGATGCCCCAGAAAAGCAAGTACGAAGAGGCACTTGCAAAGTATAACCTCGACATTACAGACGAGGAAGTAAAAGCTGCTGTGAAACAGATCATCACAGAGAAAGTACACGAGAATGACACACCTGAGGTGAAGCAATTCCTGATGGGAAGTGTGGAGCTTACCACACTGAAAACGACTGATTCTGATGAATCTGTTTTAGCTTTCACTGAGCGTGTAAACCAATTCGAAGAGGCCTACCCTAACCTGCCTCATGTAGCTACGATCTGCGTCTATCCGCGTTTCGCAAAGGTCGTCTCAGAGACCCTTGAGGTAGAAGGCGTAGAAATAGCTTGCGTATCAGGATCATTCCCTTCATCTCAGGCATTGATTGAAGTAAAGACAGTAGAGACAGCATTAGCCCTGAAAGATGGCGCTACAGAGATTGATATGGTGCAATCGGTAGGTGCCTTCTTAGCAGGAGACTACGAGACTGTTTGCGATGAAATCCAGCAGATGAAGGAAACCTGCGGTGATCATAAGCTGAAAGTGATCCTTGAGACTGGTTGTCTGAAGACTGCAGCCAACATCAAGACAGCTTCTATCCTTGCGATGTATGCTGGCGCTGATTACATCAAGACCTCAACAGGAAAGCTCGAGCCTGCAGCAACACCAGAGGCAGCTTACGTGATGTGTCAGGCGATAAAGGAATACTACGATGAAACAGGCATACAGATTGGTTTTAAGCCCGCTGGAGGCCTTAACTCAGTGATGGATGCACTGATCTACTACACCATCGTGAAAGAGGTTCTGGGCGAAAAATGGCTCACCAACCAATGGTTCCGTATGGGTACTTCTCGTTTGGCAAATATGCTGCTCAGCGAGGTTATTGGCGAAGAAGTGAAGTTCTTCTAAACCATACATCAGAAAAGAATAATGGGGCTGCAGATTGCAACCCCATTTTCTTGTTATAAGTTTCGTTGTATGACGTATTCCAAATAAGCTGAGAAAGATTCTTTCAACTCATCCTTCACATACTTATCAATATAAGCCTGAACGTCATTACCAATCTCGATCATCTTCTGACGAGCATAATCGATACCACCTTTCTGCTTGGTAAACTCCACGAGTACAGCGATTTCATCGGGATTGATCGTACCAGCCTTCACCTTTTGTGCCAATGTATGCATGGCCTCGTAATCAGTATTCTCATTCAGGGCATAGATAGCAGGAAGCGTCAGTTTTCCTTCCAGCATATCATTACCAGTGGGCTTACCTATCTCCTTTGAGTCATAATAATCAAAGATATCATCACGAATCTGGAAGATCATTCCGATATTATGTCCAAACTGACGTGCTCGCTCCACCTCTTCATCATTGGCACCAGCAGAAAGGGCTCCCATTGCGCCACACGCCTCGAAAAGAGAGGCTGTCTTCTGATTGATCACCTGATAGTAAATTTCTTCAGAAAACTCCTTATTGGAAGTGTTCTGCAACTGAAGAATTTCGCCTGCTGAAAGCGTACAACCTAATTTAGCCAAATATTGAATAATACGCTGATTGTCAGTATATGACACACTAAGCAAGGCTGATGAAAGCAGGTAATCACCCACCAAAACAGCCACCTTATTATTATAAAGGGCATTCACAGAAGCCTGCCCACGACGCTCACTACTCTCATCCACCACATCGTCGTGCACAAGACTGGCCGTATGAAGCAATTCCAATCCAACTGCAGAATGCAAAGTTGCTTCATTGATCTCGCCAATATTCAAAGCTGACAACAATGTCATGATAGGACGCATACGCTTTCCACCACGCTGACGGATATGTCCAAGTACCTGACCTAACAATCCATCATCACGCGTCAGCACCTTTTCGAAGACCTGCTTAAAGTCTTCCAAATCTTTCTCAATTGGCTTTCGAATAAGTGATAAATAATCCATAATCTGCAAATATTTGGGACAAAATTATGAAAAAATTGTGGAATTAGCCAATTTTTTTGTAATTTTGAGCGGAAAATTAAGAAAGTTATGCAGAAATTGTTTCTTTTAGACGCTTATGCGCTTATTTACAGGTCGTATTACGCCTTCATTAAGAACCCTCGAATCAACTCGAAGGGACTGAACACTTCAGCTATTATCGGCTTCTGTAACACCTTGAATGAAGTGCTTCAGAAAGAACAGCCCACCCATATCGGTGTGGCCTTCGATCCCCATGGTCCAACGTTCCGCAGTGAGGCATACCCTGAATACAAAGCGCAGCGTGAAGAGACACCAGAAGATATCCGCAAGGCAGTGCCTATCATCAAGGATATACTCAAGGCCTACCGTATCCCTATCCTTCAGGTAGATGGCTATGAAGCTGACGATGTCATCGGCACTTTGGCTACAAAAGCAGGCAAAGAAGGCATCAAGACCTTTATGCTGACACCAGACAAGGATTATGGACAGCTGGTAAGCGAGAATGTATATATCTTCCGTCCTCGTCATGGAGGTGGCTACGAGACGATGGGTCCGAAGGAGGTCTGTGAGAAATACGGCATTCCATCGACATCATCTGTTATCGATCTCCTGGCATTGATGGGTGATTCTGCCGATAACTTTCCAGGATGTCCTGGTGTGGGTGAAAAGACTGCCGTGAAACTCATCAATGAGTTCGGAAGTATCACTTCTCTGATTGAACGCTCAGCAGAGATCAAAGGCAAACTTCGCGAAAAAGTGGAAGAGCATGTAGAGGATATCAAGATGAGTTACTTCCTGGCAACCATCAAGACAGATGTCCCTATCTCACTCGATATGGAAAATCTGAAACTGGTGGAACCCAACGAGGAAGAATTAGGCAAACTGTTCACTGAACTGGAGTTCAAGAGCCTTGCAGACAGGATTCTTAAAAAACCTCAAAAAAAGATAATTCCCGCTAACGGAGAGCTCGATCTCTTTGCAGAATTTCCAACTAACGGGTCGGAAGTGAGCGAAAATTCGAGTTTTGAGAGCTTAAAAACCACACCTCACAATTACCAACTCGTTGAAAATGAGGCAGATTTAATCAAATTACGTGATTATTTCTTGACAAATGAAATTCTCAGTCTAGATACGGAAACCACTTCAACCTCTGCGATTGATGCAGAATTAGTAGGTTTGAGCTTCGCCGTGAAAGAATTCGAGGCTTTTTATGTGCCCATTCCTGCCAATCGTGAAGAAGCGTTGCGAATTGTTAATATCTTTAAAGAGGTGTATGAGAACCCAGAAATTCTCAAAGTGGGACAGAATCTGAAGTACGACCTTGAAGTACTCCGCAACTATGACATCCATCTCGCAGGTCCGATGTGGGACACGATGATCGCCCACTACCTCATCCAACCAGAGTTGCATCATAACATGGATTACATGGCTGAGATCTATCTCAACTATCAGACGATTCATATTGATGAGCTTATCGGACCAAAGGGTAAGAACCAGAAATCTATGCGTGACCTCCTACCCTCTCAAATCTATGAGTATGCCGCAGAAGATGCAGATATCACCTTGCGCCTGAAGAACAAACTGGAACCAGAACTGAAGAAGTTTGAGTGCGAGAAACTCTTTTATGACATCGAGATGCCCTTGATGCCAGTACTCGCAGAGATGGAGATGAATGGTGTCTGTCTGGATACGGAATCACTGAAAGAAACGTCAAAGGTTTTAACTGATCGCATGAACGAATTGGAGCATCGCATCTATGAACTCGCAGGCGAACAGTTTAATATTGCTTCACCAAAGCAAGTTGGAGAGATGCTTTTCGACAAACTGAAGATTGTAGAAAAAGCCAAGAAAACCAAGACAGGCCAATACGTCACATCAGAAGAAGTGCTGCAGCAACTTCGCAACAAACATGAGATTGTGGCAGACATATTGGAACACAGAGGTTTAAAGAAACTGATTGGTACCTATATCGACGCATTGCCAAAACTCATTAATCCTCGTACAGGACATATTCATACCTCTTTCAATCAGACTATTACAGCTACAGGACGCTTGTCAAGCAGTGATCCAAACCTGCAGAATATTCCCATTCGTGGTGAGGATGGAAAGGAAATCCGTAAAGCCTTCATCCCAGAGCCTGGCTGTCTGTTCTTTTCAGCAGACTACAGTCAGATAGAACTGCGTGTGATGGCACATCTGTCACAAGATGAAAACATGGTGGAAGTGTTCCGTGAGGGTAAAGACCTGCATGCGGCAACTGCTGCCAATATCTATAAGAAGGATATCTCTGAGGTGACACGCGATGAACGCACAAAATCTAAACGCGCCAACTTTGGTATCATCTATGGTATCACAGTGTTTGGTCTGGCAGAGCGTCTGGACATCCCTCGTGATGAAGCAAAGATGCTCATTGACGGCTACTTTGCCACCTTCCCACAAGTACACGACTATATGGAGAAATCAAAGGAGGTGGCTCGTCAGAGAGGCTATGTCACTACCCTCTTCGGACGTCGCCGCTACTTGCCGGATATCAACTCCCAGAATGCTACCGTCAGAGGCTTTGCTGAGCGCAACGCCATCAATGCCCCCATTCAGGGTACTGCCGCCGATATCATCAAGGTAGCGATGATCCATATCTTCAACCGCTTTAAGGTAGAAGGCATCCGAAGCAAGATGCTGCTTCAGGTACACGACGAACTGAACTTCTCTGTCTATCCTGAAGAGAAGGAAAAGGTAGAGCGCATCGTACTTGAGGAGATGCAAAATGCCTTCCCCCTTTCTGTTCCTCTAGTAGCTGATAGCGGATTCGGACAGAACTGGCTTGAAGCCCACTAAGGCTATTTCACCTTCCAGACATTCAGGACGATACCCTGAAACTGCTGGCTGAAGTCTGGTGCACAAACGAAGAGGGCATTGTTGAGCCAGGCATATTTGCTATCGGCAGGAGCCTCAAACTGGGGTGCAGCTTTGAAATAGAAAGAGGGATTTCCATTGGCATCTTTGCCGTTCCAGATGATACCACGATTGCGGACATGGATATAGACACCATCGTCAGTCTTAATACTGTAGATAGCTTCGAGTTCTGTACGATTCAATGCCTTGTTAGCCAACTGGTAATCAGCCCCACCATTAATGATGGTTCCCTTAATAGCTGGGCCCTCAAAGGTTCCTCCCGTAATGGGAATCACAATACGCTGTCCGTGCTGGGTATCTCCTACCTGATAGGTCTCTCCAAGTGTCACCTTCAACTGCAAGGCGAACTCAAGTTGCGGTGTCTCTTTGGTCTCTGACACTTGTGCGCTGGCTGTGATAACTGAAACCAATAAAACAATCGCTGATAATAAGACTTTCTTCATATTTACTTCATGATTTGGTTTGTTATTTGTCTGCAAAGATATAAAAAGTTACGTAGTTAAACTAACTTTTCACTTTTCACTTGGCACTTTTCACTTCTTTTTAGTAACTTTGCAGCCGAAATAAACGTTTATAGAAGAAAATGGCATTAAAATGTGGTATTGTGGGACTCCCTAACGTGGGAAAGTCCACATTGTTTAATTGTCTGTCGAGCGCTAAGGCTCAGGCAGCAAACTTTCCTTTCTGCACCATCGAACCAAATGTTGGCGTGATTACCGTTCCTGATGAGCGCCTTACCAAACTCGCAGAGATCGTGCACCCAGGTCGTATCGTGCCCGCTACTTGTGAGATTGTAGATATTGCAGGCCTTGTGAAAGGTGCCTCAAAAGGTGAAGGTTTGGGAAACAAGTTCCTTGGAAATATCCGTGAGACAGATGCGATCATCCATGTGCTCCGTTGCTTCGAGGATGAGAATATCACCCACGTGGATGGTACCATCGACCCCATCCGCGATAAGGAGATCATCGACACAGAGTTGCAGCTGAAGGACCTTGAGACCATCGAGAGTCGTCTGGCAAAGACAGAGAAGGCTGCTGCCGCTGGTAATAAGGATGCGAAGGTGGAGGTGACTGTGTTGCATGCTTATAAAGAGGTATTGGAGCAGGGTAAAAACGCCCGTATCGTGGAGTTCGAGAGTAAGGAAGAACAGGATTGCGCCAAGAACCTCTTCCTGCTGACTTCTAAGCCTGTGCTTTATGTCTGCAATGTGGGTGAGGCTGATGCCAAATCAGGTAACGACTTCACCAAGAAAGTAGAAGCCCTCGCCAAAGAAGAAGGTGCAGAGGCGATGATTATCGCTGCCAAGACAGAAGAGGATATCGCAGAACTCGAGAGCTACGAGGACAAGCAGATGTTCCTCGAAGAACTGGGTCTTGAGGAGAGTGGCGTGAATCGTCTGATCAAGAAAGCCTATGCCCTGCTGAACCTCGAGACTTTCATCACTGCTGGAGAGATGGAGGTGAAGGCCTGGACCTATAAGAAAGGTTGGAAGGCGCCCCAGTGTGCTGGTGTCATCCATACCGACTTCGAGAAGGGCTTTATCCGTGCAGAAGTCATCAAGTACGACGACTATCTGCAGTATAGCTCTGAAGCAGCTGTCCGTGAGGCTGGTAAACTGGCTGTAGAAGGTAAGGACTATGTAGTGCAGGATGGTGATATCATGCACTTTAGATTCAACGTATGATGACAGAATTACTGAACTATATCGTTTGGCAACCTGATCTGGAGGCGTTCCGTCTAGGACCTATCGCTGTGCGCTGGTATGGACTGATGTGGATCATTGGTCTGGCGCTGGCTTATCTGGTGGTGCAGCGTCTTTATAAGGAGCAGAAGATCAAAGACGAGCTCTTCGATCCCCTCTTTATCTACTGCTTCCTGGGTATCCTGATAGGTGCCCGCCTGGGGCATTGCATCTTCTATGAGCCTGATTATTTCCTCACTTCAGGAAAAGGGTTCGTTGAGATGTTTCTGCCGATACGGTTCCTTGCTGATGGAGGTTGGAAGGTTACAGGCTATGCCGGACTTGCCTCGCATGGTGGTACCTTGGGCTTGATGATTGCCCTTTGGCTCTATGTCCGCAAGACCAAACTGAGCATCTGGACAGTACTCGATAATATCGCTATTGCCACAGGTACTACCGCCTGCTTCATCCGCTTGGGTAACCTCATGAACTCAGAGATTATCGGTAAGATTACAGATGTACCCTGGGCCTTTATCTTCGAGCGTGTGGATGCAGTGCCAAGACATCCAGGACAGCTCTATGAGGCTATTGCCTATGCGATTCTTTTCTGTATCATGTGGGTACTGCATAAAAAAATGCCAGAGAAGATCGGCACAGGCTGGTACTTCGGCTTCTGTCTGACGTATATCTTCACCTTCCGCTTCTTCATAGAATATACCAAGGAGGTGCAGGAAGCCTTCGAAGCCTCTCTCCCACTCGATATGGGACAGATCCTTTCAATTCCCTTCATCCTGCTTGGTGTATGGTGCATGGTTAAAGCTAAGCAAACGAATAGTTCCCATATTGGGAATAAATAATTCCCACGTTGGGAATAAGATGTTCCCAACGTGGGGACATCTTATTTCCCACTGACTATCTTCTTGATATCATTAAGCTTGTTAAGTGCTTCGAGAGGTGTTAGATTATTCACATCGATACCTAAGATCTCATCACGCACCTGACAAAGCACAGGATCATCCAACTGGAAGAACGAAAGCTGCATGCCTTCACGAGAGGCGGCAATCTCTGCGGTGGGCTTGCCAACGGTACCTACAGAGGCATTATCTGCCTCCAGCTGCTTTAAAATCACGTTAGCACGCTTCACGATGCTACGAGGCATACCAGCTATCTCTGCCACATGGATACCAAAGGAATGTTCACTCCCACCCTTTTCGAGTTTACGCAGGAAGATTACCTTACCATCTACCTCTTTTACTGAGACATTATAGTTCTTGATACGTGAGAAGTTCTTCTCCATCTCGTTTAGCTCATGATAGTGCGTCGCAAAGAGGGTTCTTGGATGCCCTTTGGCATTCTCATGCAGATACTCAACTATCGCCCAGGCTATCGAAATACCATCGTAGGTACTCGTACCTCGTCCCAGCTCATCGAAGAGCACCAGGGATCGCGAACTGACATTATTCAGGATATTCGAAGCCTCCGTCATCTCCACCATAAAGGTTGATTCTCCTAAGGAAATGTTATCTGAGGCCCCTACCCTGGTGAATATCTTATCCACCAGACCTATTCTCGCTGACTCTGCCGGCACAAAACAACCTATCTGTGCCAACAGTACTATCAGTGCCGTTTGTCGCAGCAGCGCCGATTTACCAGCCATATTCGGACCAGTAATGATAATGATCTGCTGGCGCTCATTGTCAAGCAGGATATCATTGGGCACATACTTCTCTCCAAGGGGCAACTCCTGTTCTATCACAGGGTGACGACCTTGTTTGATATCGATCACCTCAGAGCCATCGATCACAGGACGGATATATTTGTTCTCCTCAGCTGTCTTGGCAAAGCTCAACAGACAGTCAAGACGGGCGATGATGTTCGCATTGATCTGAATCTGAGGGATAAATTCCTGCATCGAGAGTACCAGATCGTTGAAGAGCTTGGCTTCAAGACTCAGGATCTTATCCTCAGCGCCTAAGATCTTCTCCTCATACTCCTTCAACTCCTGTGTGATGTAACGCTCTGCCTGAGCCAACGTCTGCTTGCGCACCCACTCTGGCGGCACCAGTTCCTTATAGGTGTTACGTACTTCCAAATAGTAGCCGAACACATTATTGTAACCAATCTTCAGTGAACTGATGCCTGTCTCAGCAGCCTCGCGTTCCTGAATCTTTAATAGATAGTCTTTACCAGAATAGGCGATGCTCCTTAACTCATCGAGCTCCGCATTCACGCCATCTTTAATCACACCTCCCTTAGCTACCAACTGGGGCGGATCGTTCTGGATCTCTTTCTCAATCCTGTCTCTAAGCGACTCACAGAGATTCAACTGCTCCCCTACTCGATTCAGCGCCTCATTCTTGGCATAGAGACATACAGTCTTGATGGGTTGGATCGCTTGCAGCGCTACCTTCAACTGTACCACCTCACGAGGTGATACTCTTCCTACAGCTGCCTTTGAAATGATACGTTCCAAATCACCGATACGATGCAACTGATCATCAATACACTCACGGAACTCTGGCTCACGATAGTAGTAATCCACGATATCCAGACGAGAGTTGATGGGCTTTTCGTCTTTCAGCGGGAACACCAGCCAACGCCGCAATAATCGACCACCCATCGGACTTACCGTCTTATCGATCACATCGAGCAGCGACTTTCCATCATCCTGCATTGGATGAACGAGTTCAAGACTGCGAATCGTGAACTTATCAAGGCGAACATATTTATCTTCTTCAATGCGAGAAATCGAGGTAATATGACCAATCTGTGTATGCTGTGTCTGTTCCAGATACTGCAGGATAGCTCCAGCAGCAATCACACCATTCACCAGATGATCCACTCCAAAACCTTTCAAGTTCTTCACATTGAAGTGACGCAACAACTTCTGCTTGGAAGTCTGCTCTGTGAATACCCAGTCGTCGAGTTGGAATGTAAAGTATTTTGTACCGAAGATATGTTCAAACTCCTGCTTCTTTGTTCTGTCATGCAGAATCTCCTTTGGCGAGAAATTACCCAAGAGCTTTTCCACATAGTCTTGCGTACCTTCACCTGTCAGAAACTCACCAGTAGAGATATCGAGGAACGCCACACCATAGGAGCCCTTGCCAAAATGTACAGCTGCGAGGAAGTTGTTTTCCTTATAGTTCAGCACATTATCGCTCAAGGCCACACCAGGTGTTACGAGTTCTGTAATGCCTCTTTTTACAAGCTTTTTCGTGAGTTTGGGGTCTTCCAGCTGATCACAGATAGCTACACGCTTACCAGCACGAATGAGCTTGGGGAGATAGGTATCAAGGGCATGATGGGGGAAGCCCGCCATCTCGTCGCCTTTCACACCAGCACCATTATTTCGATGGGTGAGGGTGATACCTAAGATCTTCGAGGCAGTAATGGCATCTTCGCAATAAGTCTCGTAGAAGTCGCCACATCTGAACAGCATCACTGCGTCAGGATGTTTCGCCTTCAGATCGAAGAACTGCTTCATCATCGGGGTCAGCTCTTTCCCCTCTTTCTTCGCCATTATCTTTTTGTGTTTATCAAGTTCTTCACTTGCTGTGCCAAAGCGTCAGCAGAGGTTAGGGTAGAGGGCTGCAGATACCAGCACACAGTCCAACTCAGTTCCTCACCTGGCTTCAAAGTAGTATAGGTACCCTGACTCTCCAGTTCAATATAGGTCTTTCCTCTGTTGACATACACCTGAATCTCCGCTTCATCAGGTGCTGGCTGTCCTGCTGCAAGATCCTCAAACTGCTTTACCAACAGCAGACCTTTTTCCTTATTCAGATAAGCCAGCCAACCTTTTCCGTCTGCATTCACCTTACGATTATCATTTGCCTCATCGGGCTCATAATAGGCTATGCCATTAACATCCTTGAAATTCATAAGTCCTGCAGGCCAGATGCTATCTACAGGAGCCTCAAAGAATATCAGACCACCTTCGTTCTGCACACGAGTAATCTCCCAAGGTGCCACTTTTCTAACCTCTCCACTCTCATTGATGATAGAGTAGGTGACAGCTATCGCCTGATTCTGTTCATCAGTCTTAAAGGCCTTGCGGATCCGATATTTCAGCTTGTCATTCACCTCACTCGTCATCGTCAGCTTGCCATCCTTTTCCTCTACGGCATAAGGCTGCTTGTCATACTCTGGCACAGGAGGCCAGAACCATTCTTTCTGAGGACTGGTCCAAAAGGTGCTGCCAAAGGACTCTGGCCACTTCAGCTGAGAGATGACTTCCTGATCGCCGTATTTGAAAGACAGGATCTTGCCACCTTTAGCTGCATCGATAGTCATCGACATGTTACCACACTTCAGGACATATTGACCTGCTTCTTCGTTGGACATATCAGCTTTTGCTGTGGTTGTCCCTACAAAAATCATGGCTAATGCCATGAGGAGTGATGTGAGAATCTGTTTCATAGCCTGCAAAGTTAGGAACTATTTCCTGAATATCCAAATTTTTACCTCTATTTTTGGATTTACTTAATAATTCTCCAATATTTGCTGCAAGCGTTTGCGACGTGCTTCCTTCGTATTTTTGCGCCATTTCTTGGGGATTAAAAAGCCAAATAGACTCAGCAGGTTTCCACTACTAGGATCAATAGCAGCCAACTTCGCATTTTCTTTTTCTGCCTCAAGTTGCTTCTTCAAGGCATCAGGTAACTCCTCGCGTTTCCCATGTCCGAAGACAACTACCTCTTTGATATTCAACAACTTGGAAATCATATAGACTGTATCGCGTATTTCTGTAAGATTCACCAAACGACTCTCGTAGTTGACATGCGATAATGCAACAGACTTACAACTATCTGACAGACTGAAATAACCAAGGGAATCTGTGGTGGTGTTTCCATATTTAGTAACCACATTAGCACCAGCAACTGGTATCAGTGTTTCCACATCAACAACTACTAATCGTCTTTGTGCAAACCCTTGAAACGTACCTGCTATCAGCATCAACAGAAAAAGCCGTATCATTATCATCAACAAAAAAACAATCACATTTAAAAACTATCTGCAAAAATAGACATTCACTTCTGTCCCGCCAAAAGTTTTCAAACTATTTAGTGATTATTCATAGAACAAAAGATAAAAATGCATTTTTTTTAAAAAATATTTTGCAACTTCGATAATATTTACTATATTTGCACTCGACGAATTTTACCAAAAAGGAATATCAACTAAAATTATAAATAGTAGAGATTATGAAAAAGAACGAAAAGTTTGTGATTACTATTAATCGCGAGTTAGGAAGTGGAGGCCGTACCGTAGGCCAGAAGTTAGCTGAAGAATTAGGCGTAGAATTCTATGACAAAGCTGTGATCAAAGGACTAGAGGAAAAATATAGACTGACTGTTGAAGAGATTGAGAAACTAAAGGGTCGCCAGCAGGGCTGGTGGGCTGACTTCAAGCGACAGATGAGTAGTGGAGCAAGCTTGGTAAACTATTACATTCCAAAGCCAGGTGCAGAACCTGAACTGCTGGATACTGACGAGGTCTTTAAGGCTGAAACAGAGATTCTGAATGCCATCGCTGAAGATGAGTCATGTGTTATAGCAGGTCGTAGTGGATTCTTCGTGTTTCGTAAACATCCTAACCACCTGAGCATTCTGATTCAAGCCTCTATGCCTTTCCGTTTGGAGCGTGTTATGCGCAAGCAGAATATGTCTGAGGAAGAGGCCCGCAAGACTATTGAAAAGGTGGATAAGATGCGTGAGAACTATGTTAATAAGTATGCCAAGACCTCACGTTATGATACTCGCAATTACGACTTAGTCATCAATGCCGACGGCAAGAAAGAAGAAGAAATTGTGAATATGATACTCAAATATATCGGATAATATCCATTTCCTTTATTCATAAAATTGGCAGGAATCTAAAATGTTTCCTGCCAATTCTTTTTACAACTTCTCGCCACAATGGGAGCAGTAGTGATCTTTTTCGAGGACTGGTGCATCGCAACGAGGACAATGCCCATCTTTTGGTTTCTCCTTTGTCTCGTCGATGATATTGGCAGTTACGATACCTGTAGGAACAGCTATGATGGTATAACCCAGCAGCATGACGAAAGCTGAAAGCAGGCGACCTATCGCCGTTACAGGAGTTATATCACCATAACCCACAGTCGTCATCGTCACAATAGCCCAATAGACTGAGGTTGCCAGATCAGTGAACTGGGTATTGGGTTCGCCACTTTCTACCATAAACATCAGTGTACCCAAGCAAATATCGAGTATAAACACAAACAAGAAATAAACGGATATCTTGGTGAGACTCTTCTGCAGTGAGTGCATCAGTAAGTAGCCCTCATTAATGAAGCTGAACAGCTTGAATATGCGGAAGATACGAATGAAACGGATCGAACGCAGCAGAATCATATATCGTGCGTTGGGCAGGAAATAGGAGAGATAAGGGGGTAGGGTAGATAGTAAGTCGATAATACCAAAGAAACTCAGCACATAGTCACGAGGACGAGGCGAGCAATATACCCTTGCAATGTACTCAACGGTAAAGAAGAAGGTGAGCAGATATTCGAGTATCTCCAGCACTAACTTGAAAGTATGTGCCAACGAAGGTATCGTCTCAACAAACGAGATGATGATGCTCAGTGAGATAGCCGTAATTAGAGTGAGGTCAAAGACCCGACCCATCGGGTGCTCTGACTCAAACATGATTTTATAGAGATTCTCTTTCTCAAGCCAACGAGGTTTTTTCATCATTGCAATTGTTTAGTATCAAGTTGCAAATTTACAAATTATTTTGTATCTTTGCAAACAAAAAAGGAATTTTATGATGAATGATCCTTGATAGACAAGTGGCGAAATAATGAATTATTCCTAAAATAATTTGGATTTTTCCTCACTTATTCGTATCTTTGCAGCCTCAATAATAATGTACGGAAACAATAAATAAACGAAAATACAATGGATTACAATTTCAGAGAAATCGAACAGAAATGGCAAAAGCGATGGGTGGAGAATGGAACCTATCGTGTAGTTGAGGACAAGAACAAGAAGAAGTTCTACGTGCTGAATATGTTCCCTTACCCCTCTGGGGCAGGCTTGCACGTGGGTCATCCCCTTGGTTATATCGCCTCAGATATCTATGCCCGTTATAAACGTCTACAGGGCTTCAACGTGCTGAACCCGATGGGCTACGATGCCTACGGACTGCCTGCGGAACAGTATGCCATCCAGACAGGTCAGCATCCTGAGAAGACCACTTTCGCTAATATCGACCGCTATCGTGAGCAGTTGGATAAGATTGGCTTCTCATTCGATTGGGAGCGCGAGGTACGCACCTGTGACCCTATCTATTACAAGTGGACACAGTGGGCCTTCCAGCGGATGTTCAAGAGTTACTATTCCACCTCTTCACATAAGGCTCAGCCAACCATCAAACTGATTGAGCACTTCGAACTGATGGGTACAGAGAACTGTAATGCCCTTGGTACTGAGGAGCTGCATTTCACAGCTTCAGACTGGGCTGGTTTCTCTGAAAAGAAGAAGCAAGAGGTGCTGATGAACTATCGTATTGCTTACCTGGCTGAGACGATGGTGAACTGGTGCCCTGCACTTGGAACAGTACTGGCTAATGATGAGGTGATCAATGGTGTCTCTGAGCGTGGCGGCTATCCTGTAGAACAAAAGAAGATGCGTCAGTGGTGTCTGCGTGTCAGCGCTTATGCCCAGCGTCTGCTCGATGGTCTTGAGGAGATCGATTGGACAGACTCTCTGAAGGAAACCCAGCGCAACTGGATTGGTCGTTCTGAGGGTACTGAGGTAGAGTTCAACGTTGCTGATTCAGACAAGCACTTCACCATCTTCACCACGCGTGCTGATACAATGTTTGGTGTCACCTTCATGGTGCTGGCGCCTGAGAGTGAGCTCGTAGCTGATCTCACAACTGCTGATCAAAAGGCTGAGGTAGAGAAATATCTCGACTACGTGAAGAAACGTACGGAGAGAGAGCGTCAGATGGACCACAAGGTAACTGGTGTATTCTCTGGTTCTTATGCCATCAATCCGTTTACAGACGAGAAGATCCCCATCTGGATTTCAGAATATGTGTTGGCTGGTTATGGTACTGGTGCCATCATGGCTGTACCTGCTCACGACTCTCGTGACTATGCCTTCGCCAAGCACTTTGGTCTGCCCATCATCCCTGTGATCGAAGGTGCTGATGTATCAGAAGAGAGCTTCGATGCCAAAGATGGTATTATGTGTAACTCTGCATCAGATAAGTTCTCACTCAATGGTCTGACTGTCAAGGAGGCCATCGCAGCTACGAAGAAATTCGTGACAGAACAGGGCTTGGGACGTGTGAAGGTGAATTATCGTCTGCGTGATGCCATCTTCTCTCGTCAGCGCTATTGGGGTGAGCCATTCCCTGTGTATTACAAGGATGATATGCCTTATATGATTCCTAAGGAGTGCCTGCCTCTGGAACTTCCTGAAATCGATAAGTATCAGCCTACTGAGACAGGTGAGCCCCCATTGGGACGTGCCAAGATGTGGGCTTGGGATACGAAGTTCGACAAGGTGGTATCTAAGGATGAGATTGACAATAAGACTGTCTTCCCCTTGGAGCTGAACACGATGCCTGGTTTTGCTGGTTCTTCAGCTTACTATCTCCGTTATATGGATCCCAAGAACGAGAAGGCTCTTGTGAGTCGCGACGCTGATGAATACTGGCGTAATGTGGATCTCTACGTTGGTGGTACTGAGCACGCTACTGGTCATTTGATCTACTCTCGTTTCTGGAATAAGTTCCTCTATGACTCTGGTTACTCTTGCGAGGATGAGCCCTTCAAGAAGCTGGTGAATCAGGGTATGATTCAGGGTCGCTCCAACTTCGTGTATCGTATCGAGGACGAGGGTCAGGACAAGGGTAAGTTCGTGAGTCTGAACCTAAAGGACAATTATAAGGAGGTAACACCAATCCATGTGGATGTGAACATCGTCAGCGCTGATGTGCTTGACATCGAGGCCTTCAAGGCTTGGCGCCCTGAGTACGAGCATGCTGAGTTTATCCTTGAGAACGGCAAGTACATCTGTGGTTGGGCGATTGAGAAGATGTCAAAATCGATGTTCAACGTGGTGAACCCGGATATGATCGTCGAGAAATATGGTGCTGACACCCTGCGTCTCTACGAGATGTTCCTGGGTCCTGTAGAGCAGTCAAAGCCTTGGGACACCAATGGTATCGATGGCTGTCATCGCTTCTTGCGTAAGTTCTGGAATCTCTATCAGAATGGTTTCGATGAGGGTGAGGCTACAGCAGACAATCTGAAGAGCGTTCACAAGCTCATCAAGAAGGTATCGCAGGATATTGAGCAGTTCTCTTACAACACCTCTATCTCTGCTTTCATGATCTGCGTGAATGAGCTCTCTCAGCAGAAGTGCAAAAACAAGGAGATGCTGAAGACGCTGGTGATCCTCATAGCTCCGTTTGCACCTCATATTGCAGAAGAGCTTTGGGAGATGCTAGGCGAGCAGGGTAGTGTCTGCGATGCTGAGTGGCCCAAATGGAAGGAACAGTATCTGGTAGAAAGTCAGGTGAAGTTGGGTATTGCCTTCAATGGTAAGAACCGCTTCGAGATGGAATTTGCCGCTGATGCTGACAATCAGACCATCCAGGATGCTGTCTTGGCTGATGAGCGCTCTCAGAAGTATCTCGAAGGTTTCCAGGTAGCAAAGGTTATCATCGTCCCTAAGCGTATGGTGAACATTGTGCTGAAGAAATAAATGACGATCGATCACAAAATCATCCTCAATGAGGCCAGAGACTATCTTTTTATAGCCATTGGACTCTTAATCTATACTATTGCCTTCACAGTGTTTCTGATGCCTTATCAGATCGTTGCTGGAGGCGTTACTGGCCTTTCGGCTATCATCTACTACGCCACAGGCTTCCATCTGGAGAACACTTATATCATCATCAATGGTATATTGTTGGTGGTGGCACTGAAGATATTAGGTGTGAAGTTCTTGATGAAGACCATCTTCGCCATCTTCACACTCTACTTCATGCTGCTGTTTGCACAGGAGATTCTTCCCAAGCAAGCTAATGGTCTGCCTTTCAAACTGATGGGTGAGGGACAGGACTTCATGTCGATGATTATAGGCTGTGTATTGACAGGTATCGCTTTGGCTACTGTGTTTATGAACAACGGTTCTACTGGTGGTACTGATATCATTGCTGCTTCAGTGAATAAGTTTCATCCTAACGTATCGTTAGGTAACGTACTGATTGCTGTTGACTTCTGTATCATCGGCTCCTGTATGTTCTTTCCTCAGTTTGGTGACTATATGGAACGAGCCCATAAGGTGATGTTTGGTTTCTGTGTGATGACGATGGAGAACTATGTACTCGACTACGTGATGAACGCACGTCGTCAGTCTGTGCAGTTTATGATATTCTCCAAGAAATGGCAGGAGATAGCCAACGCGATTGGTATCCAGATGAATCATGGTGTCACCATTCTCGATGGACACGGATGGTACACAGGTCATCAGATGAAGGTGCTCTGTATTCTGGCAAAAAAGAACGAGAGTGTGAACATCTTCCGTCTTATCAAGATGATCGACCCCAATGCGTTCGTATCACAGTCGAGTGTTATTGGTGTCTATGGTGAAGGATTCGATGA
Source organism: uncultured Prevotella sp. (assembly GCA_946405145.1). Classification (GTDB taxonomy): domain Bacteria; phylum Bacteroidota; class Bacteroidia; order Bacteroidales; family Bacteroidaceae; genus Prevotella. The sequence goes on along the minus strand of CAMJGE010000006.1, from coordinate 19,560 downwards.
GATGAGAGTGAAAATTAAAAAGGAAGAGAAGAAAATGAAAATTGTATTTGCTACCAACAACCTCAATAAACTGACAGAGGTGAAGAAGATCCTTGGAAACAAATTCCAAGTGATGTCACTTTCAGAATTAGGTTGTAATGACGACATTCCTGAGAAAGGACAGACACTGAAGGACAATGCGATGATGAAGGCCCAGTGGATATACGATAAATACCACGTTGACTGCTTTGCTGATGATACAGGTCTGGAGGTAGATGCCCTTGGTGGAGCACCTGGTGTATATAGTGCCAGATATGCTGGAGGTGAAGGACACGACTCACAGGCTAACATGAAGAAGCTGCTCGCTGAACTTGAGAATACAGATAACCGCAAAGCGCGTTTCCGTACTGTTATAGCTCTTATTATCGATGGAAAGGTAACCACTTTCGATGGTATAGTGAATGGTGAAATAACACGTGTGAAACGAGGTGGTGAAGGGTTTGGATATGATCCTATCTTCCAGCCTGATGGATACGACAAGACTTTTGCTGAACTGGGCGTTGGAATCAAAAACCAAATCAGTCATAGAGCAAGAGCTGTTCAGAAACTCGCAGACTATCTGTTGAAAAAGTAAAAAAGTAAAAAGGTAAAAGAGTAAAAAAAAAATAAAAAAGTAAAAGGATGAAAGGTAAATTATTTAAAAGTAGTAGATTGGTAAAATGGTTATTACCTTTTACCTTTTTACCTTTTTACTTTTTTACCTTTCTACTTTACCTTTTTACCTTTTTACCTTTAAACGCTCAAGTAGGTACTTGGCAGAACTATCTGGCTTATTACGAGCTGCAGAACATCTGTGCAGCAGCTAATAAGCAGCTCTTTGTACTAGTTTCTAACTCTCTCTATCAGTATAACCAGAATGATGAGAGTATCACACCTTATGATAAGGTGTCAGGTCTGAGTGATACTTACATCACCCATATTGCCTGGAATCCAAAGGTACAAAAGCTGGTTGCTGTCTATCAGAATTCAAATATCGATTTGATAGATACCAAAGGAAATATCACAAATATCTCTGCCCTCTATACGAAGATTATGACAGAGAGTAAGAATGTGAATCGTCTGATAGTAGATGATATCTACGTGTGGCTCGACTGTGATTTCGGCTATGTGAAAGTGAATATGCAGAAGGCAGAAATCAGTGGTTCCTATCAGCCTAATAACCCAGATTATCCCACAAGTCTGCCTGACTATAATGAATATAAGGATTTGGAGACTTATAGGCATGTGGTAGAAACCCTCAGTCCTATTGGTCCTAAATACAATCGTTTCTACGAATCAACCATCCTGAATGGAAAGTTATACACTACTGGTGGTTATTTCATTTCAGGTATGAACGATTATAATTATCCTGGTACAGTTCAGGTGTTTGATGGAAATAACTGGACGATTTACCAAGATAATCTGTCAGAGATTACAGGTTATCCTTATCTCGACATCAATTGCGTCAGTGTTGATCCTTTGGATGAAACCCACGTGTTTGCTGGAGGCCGATGCGGACTATATGAGTTTAAGGATGGTCAGTTAGCAGCTTATTATAATAAGGATAACAGTCCATTAAGACCAGCTATCGACAGAGGTACAGAACTGGGTAATGACTATGTACTCATCAATGGTATCCAGTTTGATAAGGAAGGTAATCTCTGGGTACTGAATAGTCAGGCACGAGGCGTTAATATACTTCAGTTGTCGAGAAATAAAGAATGGAATAACTATTATCATGAACTCTTAAACGACCCTTCAGGTGTGACACTTTCCGGATTAAGAAGTATGTTATTCGACAGTAGGGGACTTCTCTGGTTTGTGAATACCTCTTGGATAGATCCATCTGTATTCTGCTATAACATCGCTACAGACGAGCTGATAAAATACAACAGCTTTGTGAATCAGGATGGTCTTTCATACTCACCTGCTTTTGTGAATTGTGTCTGTGAGGATATGGAGCATCATATCTGGGTAGGAACCAATATCGGACCATTTATGATTAAGAGCGATGAAGTAGGGCAGGAGAAAGTAACCTTCTATCAGGTAAAAGTACCTCGTAACGATGGTACCAACTATGCTGACTATCTGTTGAATAATGTCAATATCAATCATATCGCCATCGATGGCGGTAATCGTAAGTGGTTTGCTACCAATGGTGCTGGAGCTTTCCTGATAAGTGCAGATAATATCACGCAGGTAGAAAACTTCAAGGAAGATAACTCTTATCTACTTTCTAACATCATTAATTCGACTGCTATCAATCAGAAGACAGGAAAAATATATTTCCTCACAGATAAGGGTCTTTGTTCCTATCAAGGCAATGCTACAGAACCTTCAGAAGAAATGACTGACGATAATGTCTATGCTTATCCAAATCCTGTAACACCCGACTATACAGGACTCATTACAGTTACAGGACTTACCTATGATGCTGATGTAAAAATCACTTCATCCAATGGTGCCCTGATAGCTCAAGGGCGCAGTAATGGCGGTATGTTCACTTGGGATGGAAATGATCGTCAGGGTAGGAGAGTGGCAAGTGGCATTTATTTCGTTATTACTGCTACCTCTAATGGCAATCAGGGAACAGTCTGTAAAATTGCTATTATTAAGTAAAAAAGTTGCTAGCATTAATGGTAGCAATTTTTTCTCTTAATGGTAGCAAAAAAATACTGGAGTGATCAACTCAACTCCAGCATTCTATTAATAGGTTTCACAGCATCTATTGCTATCTCAGGATCAATCTCTATCTGAGGCGATTCATTCTTCAGACAGTCATAGACCTTTTCGAGTGTATTCATCTTCATATACTGACACTCATTACAACTGCATTCCAAGCCGCTCTCGCTGATTTCAGGAGGCACAGGGATAAATTCCTTATAAGGACAAGTTCGTTGCATCTCGTGCAGAATACCAGCCTCTGTAGCTACAATATATTGTTTATCGTCATGCTGCTGGGCATAGTTCAGCATGGTAGCAGTACTTCCCTTAACATCAGCAACAGCAAGTACAGGACCCTTACACTCCAGATGAGCCATCACAACAGCATTTGGATATTGCTTTTTCAGTTCTATGATCTTTTCTACAGAGAAACGCTCATGTACATGACAGCCTCCATTCCAAAGTAACATATTGCGACCTGTTACCTCATTGATATAGTTACCAAGATTATAGTCAGGACCAAAGATCAACTTAGCATCTTTTGGTAACTGATCTACTACTTTCTTGGCATTTCCGCTGGTAACTACCACATCAGTCAATGCTTTCACAGCTGCTGTAGTATTCACATAACTGATCACCTGATAACCAGGATGCTCTTCTTTGAACTTCTTCAGATCTTCAGCCTTACAACTGTCAGCTAAAGAACAACCTGCCTCTAAGTCTGGACAGAGTACCATCTTGTCTGGTGATAGCAACTTACAGGTTTCTGCCATGAAGTGAACACCACACATCACCATGATTTTAGCATCAGTCTCTGCAGCCTTGCGAGCTAAGGCTAATGAATCGCCTACGAAATCAGCAATATCCTGAATATCACCTATCGTATAGTAGTGAGCCAGGATAATAGCACCCTTCTCTTCACACATACGACGAATTTCAGCTTTCAATTCTTCTGTTTTCAACATCACAATATATTTATTTTTTCTTTTTATTCTTTTTAAAAATAGAAATAAGAAGTATGATATGCCGTGAATATCTTGATAACTTTCTGCACTTTTTCTTGGCAGATTGTTTATACACCTAGAATTCCAGGTTATCAATACCTGCTGTGGATTGTTTCTCTCTGATAATGAGTTCATAAGATAGTTTATCCACAATTTCCAATTTTGGTGCAAATATAATAAGTTTATATTTTTTTTCGGCAAAAAACTGTGGAAATCTTTAGAAAAACACGTGAATAATCCTGTGGATATCCCCTTATCGTGATGGTCGAATATGATTTTGTGAGTTATCAACTACGTTTTCCACATAGTTATCCACAGTTTTTCCACACTAATAATTTGGTAGTTTGCCGACTTAATCGTAACTTTGCACCCATAATGAAGAAACTAAGAACAATAGAAATGCAGCGCCTCTCCATAGAGGAGTTTAAGGAAGCGGATAAGTTGCCATTAATCGTGGTACTCGATGATGTCCGTTCGATGCATAATGTGGGTAGTGTTTTCCGTACGGGTGATGCTTTCCGTATTGAGGCTGTCTATCTGTGTGGCATCACTTCCACACCTCCAATGGCTGAGATTCATAAGACTGCTTTGGGTGCTGAAGATAGTGTAAGTTGGAAATATTTTCCTTCTGCACTTGAAGCTGTCAGTGCATTAAAGGCTGAAGGCTATGAAGTGTATGCCATGGAACAGGCTCATGGTTCTACGATGTTACAGGATTTCAAGCCTCAGATTGATAAGAAGTATGCTGTTGTTTTAGGTAATGAGGTAAAAGGAGTGCATCAAGAGGTAGTAGATGCCAGTGATGGCTGTCTGGAAATACCTCAGTTTGGTACCAAGCATTCTATGAATGTCTCTGTGACTGGAGGTATTGTAATCTGGCATTTTGCACTAACAAGACTTAATAAGGTATGAATCTACTGGATATCATCTTACTGGCTATAGCATTGGCAATGGACTGTTTTGCAGTATCCATAGTCAGTGGTGTGTTGACACAAAGGAGATATATCCCAAGAATGTCTGTCCTTTTTGGTTTCTTTCAGGCGTTGATGCCTTTCATCGGATGGTTAGGTATCAGTTTTTTCCGTGATAGTATAGAGGAGTTTGACCATTGGATAGCTTTCACCTTATTATTATTGATAGGTGGTAATATGATCCGGGAATCTTTTTCTGATGAGGAAGAGCATTTTTTCAATCCACTTCGACTTCGTACACAGTTGTTGTTAGCTGTAGCTACAAGTATTGATGCTTTGGCTATTGGTATTTCCTTCGCTTGTACAGGTTATAATGAAATCTCCCAACTTATACTTCCTATTATTATAATAGGTGTAGTGTCATCTGGTTTTAGTCTTGTTGGTACCAAACTTGGTGCTCGTTTTGGAAAAGCTATTGCCAATCGTCTGAAACCGGAACTCTTAGGTGGACTGATTTTGATTGCGATAGGTGTAAAAATACTCATCACGCATTTAATTGAAGAGTCTTGATAAAAAAATTATTGATAAAAAGATACGACTAATGAAAAAAAGTTGTATTTTTGCAGCACAAAGATGAATGTTGAAACAATAGTACTTAAGGATCTTGGCATCGGCTATACCACAAAACATGGTATTAGGGTGGTAGCAGAGCATATCAAAGGAGCAATCCGAAGTGGTGAGCTTACCTGTCTGCTTGGTGCTAATGGTGTTGGTAAATCTACACTGTTGCGCACGTTGTCAGCCTTTCAGCCGAAGATATCTGGAGAGATTCTTTTTGCAGCCGAAGATGGATTGCAGAACAGAGAAATCTCTGAAATGTCTGACAAGGAATTAAGTCGTAAGATTGGCGTAGTTCTAACCGAAAAGCCTGATGTCAGGAATATGAGAGTACGCGAACTGGTCAGTCTTGGACGATCTCCTTATACAGGATTCTGGGGTACCTATTCGAAAGAAGACCTGCAGATCGTTGATGAGTCTATCGCTCTTGTGGGTATTGATTCGCTCTCTAAAAGGATGGTACATACACTGAGTGATGGTGAGCGCCAGAAAGTGATGATTGCTAAGGCTTTGGCGCAGCAGACACCAGTGATCTACCTCGACGAGCCAACAGCCTTCTTGGATTATCCCAGTAAGGTGGAAGTGCTGCAGCTGCTCAGTCTTATCAGTCGTCAGGCCAACAAGACTATCTTCCTTTCTACACATGATGTAGAACTGGCTTTACAACTGGCTGATACTATCTGGTTGATGACGCATGAGGCAGGAATGACTATCGGTACTCCTGCACAGTTGGCACAACAAGGTGCCCTTGGCAGATTCATTGAACGCGATGGAATTGTTTTCGATTCAGAGACACTCTCTATTAGAATAATAAAAAAATAACTAAAGACAGACATCCATGATTTACGGACATGGGGATGATACATTTCGCTATGGCGATAAGATTAAACTGAACTTCAGCTCTAACATCTATGCTTGGGCTGATCTCTCAGGATTGAAGGAATACCTGATGGAGCATTTCGACGTGGTCAGTCATTATCCTGAGACAGAACCGTCGTCTTTAGAGAAATTACTGGCTGAGCATCTTGGTGTACCAGAAAATACGGTGATGATAACCAGTGGTGCCAATGAGGCTATCTATCTGATAGCACAGCTTTATAAGAATTGGGCTTCTATCATCCCGCAACCCACGTTCAGTGCCTATGAATATGCCTGTAAGACATTCGATCATCTGATCTCTTACGATCGGAAAAATGATCTTGATGTCATGCCTGAAGATAGAATATACTGGATTTGTAATCCTAATAATCCTACAGGTAATGTATTGCTAAAACCATTGATGAACCGCATCATTCGTCAGAATCCGCGTTATCTCTATGTGGTTGACCAGTCGTTTGCTGATTATACACTCCAACCTATGTTGAATCCTTCTGAGATGGTGGACTGTTATAATTTGATGCTGATAGGTTCTCTTTCTAAGAAATATTGTATTCCTGGTTTGCGATTGGGTTATATTTTCAGTTCTCCAATCATTATAGATCGTCTGCGCCAGATTCGTCAGCCTTGGGCTGTAAATTCGATGGCGATAGAAGCTGGAAAGTATTTGCTGACAAACAATCCCCAGATGATTCCTGACTTACAGGATTATCTTTCAGAAGCTCAGCGATTACGTCAGGAATTGACAGTAATTGAAGGTATCAGAGTATTGAAGACAGATACTCATTTCATGTTGGTGATCATTGATTTTGCTGAGGCTTGGGAATTAAAGCAATGGCTGATAAATAACTATGGCATCTTGATTCGTGATGCTTCTGACTTCAGAGGACTTGACAGTCATTATTTCCGTATTGTTGCTCTTACAAAAGAAGATGACAACCAGTTGGTGGCTGCCATCCGTGAGTTTAAGAAGTGGAAAGAGGATAATCCTTGATTATAGTGCTTCGTCGAAAGGAGCTGCATTGACACATTTCAGATTCTTCTCCAACTGAGCAGTGCTGCTGGCACCTACCAGCACAGAAGTGACAGCTTTCTGGTGCAGAATCCAGGCTAATGCCATTTCTGCCAATGTCTCACCACGACTTTCTGCTACCTCATTATAATGGCGCAGCTTCTCCAATAGTTCTGGTGTGAGCATCTCGCTCTTCAAGAATTTCTCCTTTGCCATACGACTATCAGCAGGAATACCATTCAGATAGCGATCTGTCAGCAGACCCTGAGCCAATGGTGAGAAAGCGATAAAGCCGATACCATTTTCTGCACAGAAATCTGTGATACCTGTTTCCTGAGGTTCACGATTTAGCATATTCAGACGTCCTTGATAGATGAGTAAAGGTACATCGTGGGCTTTCAGATACTCATAGCCGAACTTCAAGGGTTCCAGTGGCCAGTTAGAGATTCCTACATAAAGTGCCTTTCCCTGACGAACGATGTCCACCAGAGCTTGAAGTGTCTCCTCCAATGGTGTATCAGGATCATAACGATGACTATAGAACAGATCCACATAATCGATCTTCATGCGTTTCAGACTCTGATCCAGCGAAGCCATCAGGTATTTCCTGCTTCCCCATTCCCCATAAGGTCCGGGCCACATATCATAGCCAGCCTTTGAGGAGATAAAGAGCTCATCACGATAGGTACGAAAATCCTCGTCCATCAGTCTTCCCATCGTCTCTTCAGCAGAGCCATACACAGGTCCGTAGTTGTTGGCCAGATCAAAATGTGTGATACCATGATCAAAGGCATAATGAGTGATCTCACGACTGCGCTCATAGGGATCAACACTTCCGAAATTATGCCAGAAACCGAGGCTTACCTTAGGCAATAACACACCAGAGCGCCCACAACGCTCATATTCCATTCCATTGTCGTAACGGTTTTGATCCGCAAAATATAATTCCTTCATAGGGTTACAGTTTTAGTTTGGATGGTGCAAAGATACAAAAAAATATGAATATCAAGTAACTTTTCACTTATCACTTATCACTTTTCGCTTCTTTTTCGTAACTTTGCCGTCAGAAACCAATAAACTATTCATCACATGGTATATAATGAACTAGGAAAAACGGGAATGAAAGTGTCGAACTTAGGTTTTGGCGCCTCGTCGTTGGGTGGTGTTTTTCATAACATCCGCGAGGAAGAAGGTATCCAGGCTGTTCACACTGCCGTTGAGAATGGCATAAACTTGATAGACGTCTCTCCCTATTATGGTCATCTGAAGGCAGAGATAGTCTTAGGTAAGGCGTTAAAGGATATTCCGCGTGAAAAGTATTATCTTTCTACCAAAGTAGGTCGCTATGGTAAGGATGGTGTGAACACATGGGATTATTCTGCCAAGCGCGCCACAGAGAGTGTCTATGAGAGTATGGAGCGCTTGAATGTGGATTATATCGATCTGATCAATGTACACGATATAGAATTCCAAGCGGACCTTCCAGGTGGACTGCAGAAGGTGGTTGATGAGACACTGCCTGCTTTGGTTGAACTGAGAAAGAAGGGAATAGTGAAGCATATCGGTATCACTGATCTTCAACCAGAGAACCTGAAATGGGTCATCGAGCATTCTGAGAGTGGGGTAGTGGAGAGTATTCTGAATTTCTGTCATTACTCGTTGAATGACACCTTGCTGGTTGATTTCCTTGGTTTCTTCGAACAGCACAATGTGGGTGTGATTAACGCATCGCCATTCTCCATGGGATTGCTTTCGCAGCGTGGCGCTCCTGCGTGGCATCCGGCAGGCAAGGATCTGCAGAGAGCCTGTGCCAAGGCAGCTGCTTATTGTCAGGAGAAGGGTTATCCGATCGATAAGCTCGCCATTCAGTTCTCCACCAGTATGAATCCGCGTATTGCCTCTACCTTGTTCAGTAGTGCTAATCCGCAGAATGTCCTGAAGAATATCAAGTATGTGAATGAGCCGATCGATGAGCAACTCGTCAAGGAGGTGCAGGCTATCATCGGCGATCAGATGTTTGTAAGATGGAAAAACTCATAATTGATGCTCACAGCCATCTGTGGCTGAATCAAGATACAATAGTTGACGGAGAACCCATCTATCAGTTGGAGTCTAATCGTAGTCGTTCTATGTTCTTCGGGGAAGAGCGCCAGATGTTGCCACCTTTTATGACGGATGGTCAGAACACCGCTGAGCGCTTCCTCTCGAATATGGATTATGCGCAAGTGTCTGCAGCTGTGGTAACACAAGAGTTTATTGATGGATTGCAGAACAGTTATCTGATGCAAGTAGAACGCCGTTATCCCAACAAGTTTTTTACCTTTGGTATGGCTGATTATCGTGAACCAGGTTTTCTGGGTCATGCCAAAGCATTGATAAAGCGTTTCAAAGGCATCAAAGTGCCTGCAGCCCGATTGCCCCAGCGGTTCCTAAATGATGAGATGATGCAACTGATGCACTTGATGGAGGAACATGGTATCATCTTAGGTATCGAACTGAAAGACGGCGATGCTCAGGTAGGACAAATGGAGGAAATCATTCAGGAGTGTCCAAAGCTGAAAGTGGCTATCGGACATTTCGGCATGGTGACACGTGAGGGATGGATGAGTCAGATCCGATTGGCCTGCCACGAGAATGTGTATGTCGAAAGCGGTGGTATCACCTGGCTCTTCAATGATGAGTTCTATCCTTTCCCATCAGCCATCCGTGCCATCAAAGAGGCAGCTGATGAGGTGGGTATGGAGAAACTGATGTGGGGTAGTGATTATCCACGCACCATCACAGCCATCACCTATAAGATGTCATACGACTTCGTGGAAAAATCCAACGAGTTGACAGCGACAGAAAAGAATCTCTTCTTAGGTGAGAACGCCAAGCGTTTCTTTGGCTTCGGCGAGTTGCCTGAATTGCCGTATATTAAGAATATGAGCGAATAAAAAAGGTAAAAAAGTAAGAAAGTAAAAAATCCCTATGAAAGCAATACAGATTTCTGGTTTGCGTGAGATGCAAATCGTGAGTGTTCCAGAACAGGAGTTACATGCCGGCGAGGTACTCCTGCGCCTTGAGTATGTCGGCTTCTGCGGTTCTGATCTCAGCACGTATTTGGGCAAGAACCCAATGGTGAAGATGCCCGTGATCCCAGGTCATGAGATTGGAGCAGTGATAGAGAAGGTGGGTGCCGATGTACCTGAAGGTCTGAAACCTGGTATGACAGTTACCTGTAATCCTTATACCAACTGTGGTAAGTGTGCCTCTTGTCGTAATTCACGTGTCAATGCCTGTCAGCATAACGAGACGTTGGGTGTCCAGCGCAATGGAGCCATGCGTGAATATATCGTTCTGCCTTGGGAGAAAGTGATTCCAGCAGAACAGTTGACACCTCGTACCTGTGCGTTGATTGAGCCGATGAGTGTAGGTTTCCATGCTGTCAGTCGTGCGCAGGTTACTGACATCGATGTCGTGATGGTAATTGGTTGTGGTATGGTAGGTATGGGTGCCATCGTCCGTTCTGCCCTGCGTGGTGCAACGGTTATCGCTGCCGATATCGACGATGAGAAACTCGAACTCGCCAAGCAGATGGGTGCCACTTATACCATTAATACCAAGACAGAAGATGTGCATGCCCGTCTGTTGGAGATAACTTCCGGGTTTGGTCCTGATGTGGTGATCGAGGCAGTAGGAAGTCCGATGACCTACCAGATGGCTGTTGATGAAGTAGCTTTTACAGGTCGTGTAATCTGTATCGGCTATGCGAAGACAGAGGTGTCATTCCAGACGAAGTTCTTCGTGCAGAAGGAGCTTGACATCCGAGGCTCGCGCAATGCCCAGCCCAGCGATTTCCGTGCTGTCATCCATTATCTGGAGCGTGGCACCTGTCCTGTTGATCGTCTCATCTCGAATGAGGTGACTCCTGAAGAAGCGCCTGAGGCTATGCAGCAGTGGGCTGAGAATCCTGGTAAGGTGTTTAGAATCTTAGTTCGTTTCCAATGAAAAAGAGTTATCTGATACCCTTCATCCTCGTGACGTTCTGCTTTGCCCTCTGGGGCTTTGCCAACGATATCACGAATCCGATGGTGAAGGCATTTTCGAAGATATTCCGCATGAGTGTCACTGATGGCTCATTGGTGCAGGTGGCCTTCTATGGTGGTTATTTCTGTATGGCTTTCCCTGCAGCCATCTTCATCCGTAAATACAGTTATAAGGCGGGTGTGCTGATGGGTCTAGGTCTTTATGCAGCTGGTGCCTTGCTCTTTTTTCCCTCTAAGAGTATTGGTCTTTATGGCTGTTTCCTGATCGCCTATTTCATCATGACCTGTGGTCTGTCGTTCTTGGAGACATCTTGTAATCCTTATATCCTGGCGATGGGACCAGAGGAGACAGCTACACGAAGACTCAATCTGGCACAGTGTTTCAATCCCTGTGGCTCCATCATCGGTATGTTTGTGGCTATGAACTTCATTCAGGCGAAACTGAATCCGATGAGTAGTGATGAGCGCGCCTTATTAGGCGATGCGGAGTTTGAGGCACTGAAGAACGCTGATCTCGATGTACTGATCTCGCCCTACCTTGCCATCGGTGCTGTCATCGTGCTGATGTTCTTCATCATCCTGTTTACGAACATGCCGAAGAATGGTGATCAGAATCACGATGTCCACTTCCTGGTAACTATCCGTCGCATCTTTAAACTGAGGTATTACAGTGAGGGTGTCATAGCCCAGTTCTTCTATGTAGGTGCCCAGATTATGTGCTGGACTTTCATTATCCAGTATGGTACGCGTGTGCTGATGGCGGAGGGTATGGGTGAACAGGAGGCAGAGATACTCTCGCAGCAGTTCAATATCTATGCGATGGTGTTCTTCATCTGTTCACGCTTCATTGCCACCTTCCTGATGCGATATATAAAACCTGCCTTGCTGCTGGCCATCTTCGGCGTGCTGGCAATGGTATTTACTCTGGGTGTCATCGTGTTCCAGAATCGGATGGGTATCTACTCTTTGGTATGTGTCAGTGGGTGTATGTCGCTGATGTTCCCAACCATCTATGGTATTGCCCTCGATGGTATGGGTGATGATGCTAAGTTTGGTGCCGCAGGTCTGATCATGGCTATTTTGGGAGGATCAGTGCTCCCACCTCTGCAGGCTATGATTATCGATCAGGGTACAGTTTTCGGCTCTTTCCCTGCCACCAACGCCTCCTTTATTCTGCCTTTCATCTGTTTCCTCGTGGTAACGGTGTATGGTTATCGCACCCATGTGGTTCGTCATTTGTAAATCGTTTCGGATATGAAAAGAATACTGTGTTTCTTCTTTGGTTGTTGTCTGACACTGTCAGCAGTAGCACAACAATCGCCTAACGGAAAAATCTCTATAACTCCTTATAATAAGGGACTCTGTGTGAATTATGGGCAACAGAAAGTCTTGCAGATTCCTACTTTGGGTTATGAGGGCTATTCTTCAAAAGTGGAACTCACCTTTAAGGGTGATGTGACAGATGATTATCGGATGCTTTCTGGTAAGCGTCTGCACTGCACGAATCAGGCTCGTGAGTATGAAGCCAAACTGAGCGAAAATCTGCGCTTGGTGATGAGGCTCTATAATGATGGTGTCGCCTTCCGTTATGTGTGGTCGGGTTTGCGTAATCAGGTGCTACCCAAGGAGCAGACCACCTATCTCATCCCTGAGGGCACAAAGCGCTGGATGCAGCAATGGACGGAAGCCTACGAGAGTTTCTTCCCGCTTACCACTACTCATAAGGTGGAGCCGATTCCCAGTTTCAGTGGTATCTTCAAATCAGCCGAAGGTTATAACAACCGTTGGGGCTATCCTGCGCTACTCTCGCCTGCAGATAATGTCTTTGTATTGCTCTCTGAAGCCAATATCGAGCGTCGTCAGAGTGCTTCGTGTCTTTACAATGAGGGTGAGAACTTCCGTGTGGTACCTGATAAGAATGATGTTCGTGTGAGTGGCATCTGGCGCAGTCCTTGGCGGGTTGCTATTATCGGCAGCTTGGGTGATGTGGTGGAATCTACATTGATCACTGATGTGAGTGCCCCCAACAAGTTGCTTGATACGAGTTGGATTCATCCAGGCGTGGTGTCTTGGATCTACTGGGCTTATAATCATGGCTCCAACGACTACCAGATCATCAAGAAGTATGTCGATATGGCAGTCACTTTGAAGTTGCCCTATGTGCTGATTGATGCCGAATGGGACGAGATGCAGGATGGCAGGACTATCGAGGAGGCTGTGGCCTATGCCACTACTCAAGGTGTGAAACCATTGATCTGGTACAACTCTTCCGTAGGTTGGATCGATGGTGCCCCAGGTCCGAAGTTCCGTCTGAATAAACCAGAAGATCGGGAGCGCGAGTTTGCCTGGTGCGAGAAGATTGGTGTGGCTGGTGTGAAGATTGATTTCTTCTCTGGCGACAACCAGATGAATATGGATTACTGCATCGATCTGTTGGAGTGTGCAGCCCGTCATCATCTGCTGGTGAACTTTCACGGAGCCACCATCCCTCGCGGATGGCAGCGCACCTATCCGAACCTGCTATCCACTGAGGGCGTCTATGGGGCTGAATGGTATAACAACGTACCCACCTTTACAGCTCAGGCAGCCAGTCATAACGCCACGTTGCCCTTCACCCGTAATGTCATAGGTCCGATGGACTATACCCCTTGTGCTTTCAGCGATTCACAGCATCCTCATATCACCTCAAAAGCCCATGAGTTGGCGCTTACCGTACTCTTTGAGAGTGGTCTGCAGCATCTGGCCGATAAGCCTGAGAGTTATCTCGCCCAGCCCCAGGCCGTGCAGGACTTCTTTACGGAGCTGCCTTCCGTATGGGATGAAACGCGCTTCGTGAGTGGTTATCCTGGCAAGAGTGCCGTCCTTGCCCGTCGTTTCGGACATTCGTGGTATGTGGCAGGTATCAATGGTCTTGATGAGGCTCAGACATTATCCCTCGACCTCAGCTTCATCAAGCCATTCGACAGGATCCAATACTTTGCCGACGCCCCTGATGGCTCCTGGGCTATCACCAACATCGATAGCTTCCCCACACAACTCACTTGCCAACCCCGTGGCGGCTTCGTCTTCGTCGTGCATGAAGTAGAATAACCCATTACGAAAAAAGTCGTAACGAAAAAAGTCGTAATATGGAGAATCCCTTTAAATTCGGAACAATTGTGGAGGAAGAATACTTCAAAGAGTGGATATTAAGGGGAATGTAAACAAAGAAAATCCAACTACAATGAAACAAAAATACGCTGTTATTATATTGTTTGCTCTGATTAGTGTGTCAGGCATCACCAGTTTTAGTAGTTATCAGGCTACAGAGAGAATGATAACGGAAGATATGAAAAGTGCACTGACAAAGACATTGGCAGAGCAAAAAAGTGACGTAATCAGTACCGATACCATTCGTGTGTTTAATAGTTTTCTGACAATAGAACAGCTGCGAGGAAATGCTGTACTTGCTGTGACAACCAGACAGGACGGCCTTCGCTGTGAGGCAAAATGCTCAGCTGCTACAATATTCTCTGTGTCAGATCAGAGACCAGCCTCTGTATTGTGGGCAATGGCTTTGCTGTGGGGACTCTACTGTTTCTGGCATTATCGCAAGCAAGTGCCCCTCGTAGCATTTGGCGGTTTGGCTTATTCTGAAGTCGATGGACGTTTCTATAATACAAAAGGAAAACAGGTCAAACTTACTCCGATGCAACAGCAACTCATGGAGATGTTCTTCCGTAACGAATCCCATCATCTAACAAAAGCAGAGATTTGCGATACTCTTTGGCCAAAGAAGGATGATGCCAATGATACACTCTATACGTTGATTCGTCGTCTGAAACCTATTATTGAGGAACATTCTGACCTTATGATAGAGTCAGATAGAGGACGTGCCTATGAATTGAAAATCAGATAGATAGCATGTCGTCAGCGAATTGTCAGACAAATGTCAGGCAGTAATTTTGTTTATAAAAGAATCTCTTCATACCTTTGCAGAAAAATCGCAAACGTATGAAGAGATTTCTATTTCTATCAATGCTAATTTTCATAGCAGTCATGATATATGTTTCTGTTCATGAGAAGGAAAACGACCAGTCTCTGCCTCAAAAATTGGAGCAGGCGATAAGACTCACGCGAATGAAGGAATACCACGATGACGACTATGATTATGTGGTGCGTTATCCTTCTTTCTTTGAGCAGACTGCCGATTCGCTAATGGAAAAGGGCAGTAGCCGTTTTTGTTTCTGGCAAGATAGTACAGAGATTGTGCAGACCACTTTTGTGGAGCAGAATACCGATAGCCTGACATTGGAACAGGCGATGGCAAAGTATGCCTCCGATCTCCATGCCACTCAGCAACAGAAAGGCGACGGATGCTTCATCCTTTCAGGACATCTTTATACTGAAACGGGGCAGATGACGGGTCGTCGCTTTTATGCAAAGTTTGTTCAGCATCGTAAACTCTGGTTTGTGCAGACACTTGCCTATCCAGAAGAATGTGAAAGAGCAGTCAAACTGTTAAAAGAAGAGATTGACAAGTGGAAAGTTTGGTGAAATGTTAAACTGTTATAATCAAAGTTTGGTTTTGATGCGTTGATGTGTCTAATAGATGTATTGCAAGAATAAATGGAAAGAAGTGCATTTGAACAGATGGCCCGCACGTGGCGAGAGAAGGCTCTCAGCGTTAGCCGACACTACGGAGCGGGCAACGACGAAGCAGAGGACATCGCACAAGATGTGATGCTCCGCCTGTGGCAGATGCACGATGAACTGGAACAATATCGCTCAGTGGAAGCCATCGTCTCGCTGATGGCAAGACACCAGGTCAGGAACCACCAGCGACGAAAACCCTCAGAAGCGTTGGATGAAGCCATGATTGTCAGTCTGACCACCAGTCCACAAGAAGTGTTAGAGATGAAGGAAGACGACAAATGGCTCTCTGAAAAGCTCCAGCAACTACCCACCACACAGCGCACCTTATTATATATGCGACAGGTGGAACGACGAAGTCACGAAGAGATAGCCACCCTGCTGGGTATCGAGACCACATCAGTCAGCACACTATTGGCAAGGGCACGACGAACATTATTAGAAGAAATAAAACGGAGGAATCAGATATGATACGTTATACAAAGACATACATCAAAGATCTGCTGGACAAATATATGGACGGCACATCGACGTTGGAGGAAGAAGATATCCTCGCCGACTACTTCCGAGGAAGAGACATACCTCAGGAGTGGGAGGACTATCGCCTGCTGTTCCAGGAGATCGAGGCGATGAAACCTCAGCCAAAGACCAACAAGCGATGGATAGGTTGGAGTGTGGCTGCTGCTATCGTAGCTGGTATCTTATACGTAGCTGTCCCCCGTCAGCAAACCATACATCAAACGGATCCCCTGATGGCGCAGTCAGACACCATCGTGCAGTCGTCAGAACAAGCTCCCATAGAGTTGGCACCAGACACGATGCCTAAGCAGAAAGAGCAGGTTCTGCCTATTCAGACCAAGAAACGGAGTATCCGCAAGCTGAAGCCTACGATGCACGACTACGATAAGGCTTATGCCCTGATGGCCCAGACAGAACAGGAAGATGTAGAACTGCAGTTAGAACAGGCCCAGCAGGAGATCATCGAGGCCCAGTTGGCTGCTTACGGCTTTATCCCAGTGAAACAAGAAGATGGTACCATAGTATATATTAACGAACAAATAAATGACATTGCATATGAAGAGTAAAAACTTAATCCTAACAGCCATTTTGATGGCAGTGTCCTCAACAGTGATGGCACAAGAGAATATTCAGAAGGCTTTCGATGCCCTTAGGCAAAGTTCGGGGCAAGAGGAGACTTATACGAATCATTTCATGGAAAGAGACCCAGACACAGGGTTGATGGAAGGAATGAGTGATGAGTACGAGTTTAAGATTGCCGACAAGGCAAACAAGCACTTGGTTACTGCTATTCGCCAAGCCTTTGATAAAGATGAGCAAGCTGCCTATAGTGTGAGTACGGGTTCTCACGGTGGTGCAGAGAACTATATATCACTCGCTGTTGGAAATGGCAACAAAGGCGTTGGTATAGGAGAGATGAAGGATTCGAAGTGGATTTATGCCTGTTTCCTGGATCCTGAGGATACACTCAGAACTCATCGATATGCTTACGCAATGGAGTGGGTGGAGAAGAAGGATGGCTCTATCACAGGGCGCATCATCAAGACTTATGCTACTACGCAGAAGTTCAGACAGAAAAAGACGAGTACCAGTCTTATGATCAACGGTCAGAGAATAGATTTTTCTGGTCCATTTGGAACGCTGCATAGTTCGGTGGGTGGCAACGAATCGGAGGCATGGATTAATAAATTCAATAATCTGCGGACACTCTTCCAGAAGAAACCGGAGGGTCCTGCTGCCAATACTTGGGCTACACAGATCTATAAGCTCTGCAAAGACAAAGATGCCCAGTCGCTTGATGATGCTGAGAAGAATCTGGTTGTAGCAGAAATCAAGAAACTGAAAGCCAAAACAACAGACGAATTCATACAACAACTGTTCGACATGAGCATCGAACAACTCAAGAAATAAACCCATGAAACATATTGGAATCATGTTACTCTCGCTGCTTCTGGCAGCGAGGGTAGGGGAAGCTGCGGCCCAAACGCAGGCAGATTCAACCAACGTAAGCACAGACTCTATCACTTGGAACAAGGAGTTGGAAGGTGTAGAGATTAAGGCCCAGCGCCAGCTTATTAAGCAGGAGATAGACCGCATTGGCTATGATGTGCAGGCTGATGAGGAATCGAAGACTCAGACCGTGATGGATATGCTGCGCAAGGTGCCGATGGTGACGGTTGATGGACAGGATAACATCCTCGTGAAGGGCAATAGCAGTTTCAAAATCTATAAGAACGGACATCTTGATCCCAGTCTGTCGAAGAATGCCAAAGAGGTATTCAAGTCGATGCCTGCCTCGATGGTGAAGCGCATTGAAGTGATTACAGACCCTGGTGCCCGTGAGGATGCTGAAGGCGTGGATGCCATCCTGAATATCGTGATGGTGAACGGCAGTAAGATGAGTGGTATCACAGGAGTCGTTTCTGCCTCTTATACCTCACTCAATCACCCCAACCTCTATGCCTCATTGACAGGACAGTTAGGTAAGTTGTTGATGTCTGTCGATTATGGCTATGGGGGAATGTCAAGTAGAGAGACGGAGAACAGCACACATACCGAACGGAGCTTTCTCGATACAAGCAATAAGATGCTGTTACATTCTGATGGCTCAAACCCTGGTGGCATCCACTATACCAACCTGAATGCCAGTTATGACATCGATTCTCTCAATCTGATTTCTGCCTCATTCGGGGGTTATTTCTATAAACTGAACGTACAAGGTGACAGCAAGACTTCCTTATATAGTGCTTCTGATCAGCCCATCTATAGCTTCAGCAATCATTACTGGATGCCAGGCTATAGTCACTCTTCATGGAATGGCAGGTTCGATTATGAGCATAAGACGCGTCGGAAGGGCGAGCGGTTCACTCTCTCTTACATGCTCGCCCTCACGCGTCAACATACTGACGAGGAGAATACCTATTCAGAAATGGTGAACGCTCCTTTTGCATATACAGGTAGTTTTCAGACAGAGCGTGAACGCTTTACAGAGCATACCTTTCAGGCTGACTGGCTACGTCCTTTGGGAAAAGGTCATCAATTAGAGATAGGCACCAAATATATCGATCGCAACAACAACAGCCACAATACGCAGGAGTTCTTTGGCACAGACCTGCAGATGGACGATGAGTTTCAGCATACCACTCGAGTGCTGGCGGGCTATGCTGATTATATCTACAATAGGGAGAAATGGTCGGCTCGTGCTGGTCTGCGCTATGAATACAGTTTTATGGAGGGCAGCTATCCTGATGGTAAAAAGGAATCCTTTAATAAGCACCTGAACGACTGGGTGCCACAGGCGTCGTTGAAATACCAGTTGACAGATGCCCAATCGCTGAAACTGAACTATACCACCAGCATCAATCGCCCAGGTATCTCTTATCTGAACCCTGCTGTGGTGATATCTCCAACAATCATATATCAAGGTAATCCGCAATTGGTTAGTTCACGTACCCAGCGCATCAGCGTAATCTATTCATGCATCCTTCCCAATCTCACTCTTCAGGTGGCTCCTGGTTATCATCACACCTCTGATGGTATTTCTGATATACAGACGGCCAAGGATGATATCCGCTATCGTACCTATGATAATATCCTCCGCTATCGTCGATTCTCTGTTGAACAGTATGTGCAATGGAAACCATTCGATGGTACAACCATCGTGCTTAACAATAATCTCCGCTATGAGCACTACGAGAATCCGAACCTTGGCTATCGCACCTTCGGATGGTCTGACAACTACTACGTTAACCTATCGCAGAAGCTCCCTTGGAAATTGC